>JAEWVC010000001.1 GCA_023459275.1 Bacillota bacterium
GTGCGACGATTGAGCCGGATGGACAGCTTTTTTCAAAAAGTGCCCTCCCCGCCCTTTGCACGCGTCCCCCATTGGGGCAGCCTGCCTACGCATCCCCATACGCCGCCGCTGTCCGCGCAAAATCAATTAAGAATTGCATATCCTTGACGGTCAAAACGGCCTTGTAGTATTGCCTGTCCTCATTCACTTGGGATATGCGGCGCAGCATTTCCGCCGCGCCGGCCTTGGCCACATCGGCGAATGACGCATATCCCGCCTCATACAGGGCCTTCGCCGCCGTTGGGCCGACGCCGTTGATCCTGACCAGGTCGCAAAGGCCGTACAATTCGTCCTGCTCACCGTGCTTTTCCCAATAGTCCTTTGATGTCCTGATCCCTTTCTCGCAAAGGGACTGGATGCGGCCGCGGTCCATGCCGGGAAAATCCGCAAGAGGCACGGGCTTTTGCTTGAAACTGCCCGCTTCCCTGCGCAGAATATTCAAATACGCTTCGTCAACGCCGCATTTTTGCGCAAAAGCCGCGAGCTTTGCCGGGGAGGAAAGTTCCTTTTCCAGCTGCGCGACATTTTCAACGCCCTGGCTTGCGATCCGCGCAAAGTTCGCGTCGATATCCTGCCAGAGGATCCTGCGGCCCGGAAGGAGGTTTTGGGCTTTCAGAAGGGCCTTGTATCCCTCCAAGCTGATCCTTTCAAGGCTCAATGAATAAGGCATGCGCCGGCCTCCTGTCTATGCGGTTATGCTTTCATGATTCTGGGACAAAGTGTATCAGATTTGTATGGAAGACACAAGATCATCATAACCGTTTTCTTCTGGTTGACAAAACGACCGTTTTGTACTAAGCTATTCCTGCGCAGTATTCAATTCCGTTGAAACGCGCCCTGTACCGCTATCGGACCGCGATTTCCGCTATGTGGAAGCCGCGGTTTTTTTGTGGGGGCGCCTGCGCCCCATCCGGGGCAGACCGCCCCAGCAATAACAAAGGAGTACCCATGCAATTTCAACAATTATCCATTCACCCGGCAATTCTGCGGGCGCTGGCCCAGGAAAACTATGTGGAGCCCACGCCCATCCAGACCAAGGCCATTCCCCCCGCCCTTTCGGGCCGGGATCTGCTGGGCTGCGCCCAGACGGGCACCGGCAAGACGGCCGCCTTTGCCGTGCCCATCCTGCAGCGGCTTGGGGCCAGGCCGCTGCCCGTGCAGGTGCGCAGGCCCGTCCGGGCGCTGATCCTTACGCCCACCAGGGAGCTGGCCCTGCAGATTTATGAAAGTTTTCTGGCCTACGGGCGCTATACCGGCCTGCGTGCCGCGGTGGTCTTCGGCGGCGTGGCCCAGGGACCCCAGGAGCAAAGCCTGCGCCGGGGCGT
Organism: Bacillota bacterium; assembly: GCA_023459275.1. Lineage (GTDB taxonomy): Bacteria > Bacillota > Clostridia > Christensenellales > Aristaeellaceae > JAEWAH01. The sequence continues at coordinate 1,365 of JAEWVC010000001.1, forward strand.
GGACATTCTGGTGGCCACGCCGGGCAGGCTCAACGACCTTATCGGCCAGGGGCTGGCGGACCTTGGCCATGTGGAGATCCTCACTCTGGACGAAGCCGACCGCATGCTGGATATGGGCTTCATCCATGACGTGAAAAAAATCCTGCAAAAGACGCCCCGGGAAAAGCAGACGCTTCTTTTCTCCGCCACCATGCCCAAGGAGATCGCCGAGCTTTCCGATTCCCTGCTGCGGGACCCCGTCCGCGTGGACGTTGCCCCAGCCGCGCCCATGGTGGACCTGATCCGCCAGTCCGTATACTTTGTGGACAAGGTTAATAAGCGTGCCCTGCTGTTGCACCTGCTAAAGGACAGCGCCATCGCTTCCGCGCTGGTATTCACCCGCACCAAACACGGCGCGGACCGCGTCGAAAGGGAACTGGTCCGGGGCGGCGTGAACGCCAGGGCCATCCATGGCGACAAATCGCAGACCTCCCGCCAGCAGGCGCTGGACGGGTTCAAAAACAAAACCATCCGCGTGCTGGTGGCCACCGACATCGCGGCCCGGGGCATCGATATTGATGAGCTGTCCCATGTGATCAATTTCGACCTGCCGGACGTGCCGGAAACATACGTCCACCGCATCGGCCGCACAGGCCGCGCCGGGCGTGCCGGCACCGCCCTTTCCTTCTGCGATATCGAGGAGAAGGACAAACTGCGCGCTATTGAAAAACTCACGGGCCGCAAGGTGCCCGTGGTGGAAAACCATCCCTTCCCCATGCAGGTGTTTACCCCGCCGCCCAAGGTGCCAAGACCGCCCAGGCCGCCCAGGGCGGAACGGGCTCCCCAGGGCTGGCCGCCGCGGCGGTAATATACCAGGGACGCTGTCCCTGGACCCTGCCAAAGGGGCAAGGCCCCTTTGGAATCCCCATTTATTGCTCTGCAAACAGGTTTGCGCGGCGCAGCCGCGTTCAGACTGTTAAAAAGCCCAGGGGAGGTATTGGAGGCTCCGCAGATGAGCGCCGCCTGCGGCGGATGAAGCGAAACCGGAGGAGGCCGGCGAAACGAGCCGTGGGAACGGTAGTGAACCACGGCGACAATTGAGCCGGATGAACCCGAGGCCCTCCAATTTCCAATCGAAAATCAGCGGCATGTGCGGTGATTTTCGCTGGAATTTCGTAGAAATTCCTACCTTACCCGAGCAAACGGCCGCACGGTGGCGCAGCCATCGTGCAGTGTAGCGAGGGAAAAGTTCGACAAAGTGGCAACGCCACTTTGTCGAAACATTACAGCATTTCATACGTATTGACGATATCCTTTGCCACCTGCATCTTGGTCTGCCGGGTGTCCATGGCCTGTTTTTCGATGTGGCGGTGGGCCTGCTGCTCCGTCATGCGCAGGTATTGGATCAGGGCGCACTTGGCCCGGTCCACCATGCGCATCTCCTCAATCTTCTTTTGCAGCTTTTCATTCTGGTTTTGCAGCATCAGCATTCTGTTGCGGGCCGTCATGCTGAGCCTGAGCGCCTGGTCAAAGAGCTGGCGGAGAACCGGCTTGGCCACCACCAGCACGCCGCTCTCCTCCACCTTCTGGGCCACCACCTCCGCCATGTCCGCCTTGATCAGCAGGATGACTCCCGCCAGGGTGCTTTGGGCAGCCTTGATAGCCAGGTCGATCCCCGGCTCATCGGTGAGCGGCGTGTTGATGACCACCAGCGTGTACTCCTCCAGCGCCAGGATCCGCCGGGCCTCCGCGCCGTTTTTTGCGGTCACGCACCGGCTGAACCCGGCCGCTCCCTGCAAAAGCGACTGCAACAGCTCCAGGCTTTTTTCCGAACTGCCTACCAGCAGCGTCATTCCTTCCAATGCCATCCCCTCTTTTCCGCACCTGCGTCCGCAAACGGCTTCCACTCCGCCCCGGTGATGCTAGATGGTTTCAAAATGGCTTTGGAATACCTGCTGGGGATCCTCCTGCCAGTTCAGCCATACCCGTTCCTTTTCCCGGATGTAGGCATTCAGCGTCTGCTGGGGCAGCACGCCTTTGAGGAACACGCTTTCCTTGGCCAGCGCCAGCGCTTCCCCCAGATCGGCGGGCAGGCGCTGCAAAGCCGGCGACGGATTCGCCCGGTCAATGCTTCCCGTAAGGGCGGGGCCGGGCTCCGCCTCTGATGCGATGCCCTCCAGCGCGGCCTCCAGGACCAGCGCGAAAAGGAGGTACGGGTTGGTGGCCGGGTCGGGGGACCGAAGCTCCATCCTGGCATCCTGCCCCCGCAAATCGGGAATGCGGATCAGGTGGGAGCGGTTGCCCTGGGACCAGCTCACAAAGCCCGGCGCGCCATGGGCGCCCAGGCGCTGATAGCTGTTGGGCAGGGGATTGCAAAACAGGCTGATCTCCCGGATCCTGCGCAGGATGCCGCCTACGGCATAGCGGGCTTCGCCCTCCAGCGATTCCCCCCCGCGGGCGAAAACGTTCTGGCCATCCTTGAACAAAAACAGGTTTACGTGCTGGCCGTTGCCGTTCTTGTCCTGCAAGGGCTTGGGCAGGAAGGAAGCGCTCAGCCCGTTCTGGGCGGCGATGGCGCGCACCACATCCTTGAAGGCCACCAGCTGGTCCGCCGCGGTCAGCGCGTCGGCGTGGCGGAAATCGATCTCATTCTGCCCCGGGCCCTGCTCGTGGTGGGAGGATTCGGGCTGGATATGCATGGCCTCCAGCGCAAGGCAGATCTCCCGGCGGACGTTCTCGCCCCTGTCATAGGGCGCTACATCCAGGTAACCGGCGCTGTCCTGGGGCATTTTGGTGATATGCCCCTTTTCGTCCGCTTCGAACAGGTAAAACTCGCACTTGGCCGCCACGTGCATGGTGTACCCCATGTCCGAGGCTTTTTGCACCGCACGCCTTAAAATCCTGCGGCCATAGCCCTCATAGGGCCGGCCGTCCGGATACGTCAGATCGCAGAACAGCCGGATGACCCGGCCGCTTTGCGGCCGCCAGGGCAGCACCGACAGCGTGGCCGGGTCCGGCGAAAGGTACAGATCCCCCTGCGCGTCGGAAAAGCCGCGCACCGCCGACGCGTCAAAGGGGATGCCCCCCCCGAACGCCCGGTTCAGCTCCCCCGGCTGGATGGATATGTTTTTCAGCCTGCCGTACAGGTCGCAAAAGGCCAGGCGGATGAACTTGACGTCGTTTTCCTCTACGAAGCGGATAACTTCCTGCTTGGTAATTTCCATGGTCGTGCCTCCTTGTGCCGTAGGGCAGGACAGAAATGATTGGTCTGTATTATAGCATAGCTTGAAGCGGCTTTTCCACTCCCCGGCGCCCTTCCGGGCACCGGATGCCCCATTTTACATTTTGCATAATCGAATGTCAAATGATTCAAATGGCATTTCCGCGAAAAGCCTCCAATCCGGCCAAAATCAAACCGTGTAAAGATAAAATCCCTGCGGGCGGAAGGGCAGGATTTTGCCTTTCATGCAATATTCAATTCTACAAATTCATTTTTATCCCTGCCATTTCGCATGGGAACAGGAAAAAAACATTGCTCCCGTTTCAAAAAAGGATTGACAATCCACAGGGAAAAGGGTATACTCTCCCCCATACAGCAAGGGCGCTGTGAGTTTTCTCGCAGCACCCTTGTCTATATTTTGAAAGATTTTCCCTTGGCAGGCCACAAAACGTGTAGGAGGCAATACCCATGGCAAATCTTACAGAGCTTTTCGGCAGCATGGTATTCAATGACGCTATCATGCGGGCACGATTGCCCAAGGAAACATACCGCGCCTTGCAAAAGACCATAGACGAAGGCAAGCCCCTTGACCCGCAGGTGGCCAGCGTTGTGGCCAACGCCATGAAGGATTGGGCCGTGGAAAAGGGCGTCACCCACTATACCCACTGGTTCCAACCCATGACGGGCATCACCGCTGAGAAGCACGACAGCTTCATTTCCCCTGTCAAGGGCGGCGGCGTGATCCTGGAGTTCAGCGGCAAGGAGCTCATCAAGGGCGAGCCGGATGCTTCCTCCTTCCCCTCCGGCGGGCTGCGGGCCACCTTTGAGGCCAGGGGCTATACCGCCTGGGACCCCACTTCCTACGCTTTCATCAAGGATAAGGTGCTGTGCATTCCCACCGCCTTCTGCTCCTACGGCGGCGAGGCGCTGGACAAAAAGACCCCGCTGCTGCGCTCCATGGAGGTGCTTAGCAAGCAGGCGGTCCGTATTTTGAAGCTTTTCGGCCACGAGGACGTGAACCACGTGTTTTCCACCGTGGGCCCGGAGCAGGAATACTTTCTCATCGACAAGGACCTCTACGACAAGCGCCGCGATCTTGTCTATACCGGCAGGACGCTCTTTGGCGCCAAGCCGCCCAAGGGCCAGGAGCTGGAAGACCATTATTTCGGCGCCATCAAGCCCCGCATCCAGGCGTTTATGGACGCGCTGAACGAGGAGCTTTGGAAGCTTGGCGTACTGGCCAAGACCGAGCATAACGAGGTGGCCCCCGCCCAGCACGAGCTGGCGCCCATCTTCTCCATCACCAACGTGGCGGCCGACCATAACCAGCTCTGTATGGAGATAATGAAAAAGGTTGCCGGCCGGTTTGGCCTTACGTGCCTTCTGCATGAGAAGCCCTTTGCCGGGGTCAACGGTTCGGGCAAGCACAACAACTGGTCCATGGCCACCAACACCGGCATGAATTTGCTGGAGCCGGGCCAGACGCCTTACGAAAACGCCCAGTTCCTGCTGTTCCTGGCCGCGGTTTTGAAGGCGGTGGATGAGCACCAGGATGTGCTGCGGGTATCCGTCGCCAGCGCCAACAATGACCACCGCCTGGGCGCCAATGAAGCGCCGCCGGCCATTGTATCCGTGTTCCTGGGCGAAGAGCTCACCGACATCGTGGAGTCTCTGACCACGGGCAGCCCCTACAACAGCCGCAAAAAGAGCGAGATGACCATCGGCGTGGATGTCCTCCCTCCGCTGCCCAAGGATTCCACCGACCGCAACCGCACCTCCCCCTTCGCCTTCACCGGCAACAAGTTCGAATTCCGCATGCTGGGTTCCTCCTTCTCCATCAGCGGCCCCAACATCGTTCTGAACACCATCGTGGCCGATGAACTGAAGCAGTTTGCCGAGGTGCTGGAAGGCGCGAAAGACTTTACCGCCACGCTCCATGAACTGATCGTGAAGGTATTCAAGGATCACAAGCGCATCATCTTCAACGGCAACAACTACGCTGCCGAATGGGTGACGGAGGCCGAATCCCGCGGGCTGCTCAACCTGACCTCCACCGTGCAGGCGCTGCCCTACTTTGTGAAGGAAAAGAACATCAAGCTCTTTACCTCCCACAAGGTGTTCAGCGAGACGGAGATGCACAGCCGCTACGAGATCCTGCTGGAAGGCTACTGCAAGGTGCTGAGCATTGAGGCCTTCACCATGCTGGACATCGCCCGCAAGGACATCCTGCCCGCGGTGCTTGCCTATTCCAAGGCTGTGGCCGATACCGCCGTCAGCAAGAAGGCATTGCTTCCCTCCCTCTCCCTTTCCTGTGAGGAGGCGCTTCTTTCCAAGCTGTCGGGCCTTACGGATTCCTTCGCCAAAAAGATCGAAGCCCTGGCCGACGCCATGGCGGAAAACGGCGCGGCGGACCTCCTTGCCCACGCCACCCACGGCCGCGACGCATTGGTGCCCGCCATGGCGGAGCTCCGGGCCGTGGCCGATGAGCTGGAAACCATCGTGGCCAAGGATTACTGGCCCCTTCCCTCCTACGGGGAACTGCTGTTCAACATCTGACCTGAATATTTTAGATCATCCGGCGCACAAAGGCGTGCAAGCGGAAAATCTCCGCCTGCGCGCCTTTTGCTATATTTTTTTCCTTATTGCGCGCCTGAAAAATTCAAGGAGGAATGGGAAATGGAAGAAGCAACGAACGTCGTCGCGGCAGTAGCCCAGAAGTTCTCCTCGGTGGACACCATATGGGTCCTGCTGGCAGCCGCCCTGGTGTTCTTCATGCAGGCAGGCTTTGCCATGGTGGAGACAGGCTTTACCAGGGCCAAGAACGCGGGCAACATCATCATGAAAAACCTGCTGGACTTCGCCATCGGCACCATCGTTTTCTGGGTGCTGGGTTTTGGCCTGATGTTCGGCGCGGATCATGGCGGCATCATCGGTTCCATCGATCTGTTCATCCGCGGTGACTACAGCGGCGGATACCCCACCATGGCCTACGTCATCTTCCAGACGGTGTTCTGCGCCACCGCCGCAACCATCGTTTCCGGCGCCATGGCGGAACGCACCAAGTTCATCACCTACTGCATCTACAGCGGCGCCATCAGCCTGGTGATTTACCCCATCTCCGGCCACTGGGCCTGGGGCGGCGGCTGGCTTGCGCAGATGGGATTCCATGACTTCGCCGGTTCCACCGTGGTGCACATGGTGGGCGGCCTTTCCGCCTTCGTAGGCGCGGCCTTGCTGGGGCCCCGCATCGGCAAATACGGCAAGGACGGCAAGCCCAAGGCCATCCTGGGCCACAGCATCACCTTGGGTGCGCTGGGCGTGTTCATCCTGTGGTTCGGCTGGTTTGGTTTCAACCCCGGCTCCACGGTGTCCGCCACAGGCGATGATGTCCTGACCTCCATGAGCAACATCTTTGTTACCACCAACCTGGCCGCGGCGGCTGCCACCGTGACCACCCTGATCATCACCTGGATCCGCTACAAGAAGCCTGATGTATCCATGACACTGAACGGCGCGCTGGCCGGCCTGGTGGCCATCACCGCGGGCTGCGACGCGGTGACCCCGGTAGGTTCCTTCTTCATCGGCTTCATCGCCGCCTTCGCCGTGGTCTTCGGCATTGAATTCATCGACAAAGTGCTCAAGATCGATGATCCGGTGGGCGCCATCGGCGTGCACGGCATCTGCGGCGGCCTTGGCACCCTGCTGGTTGGCGTGTTCGCCGTGGACGGCGGCCTTCTGTACGGCGGCGGCTGGTCCATGCTGGGCACTCAGGCGGTGGGCGTATTCTCCGTGGCGGCCTATGTGCTCATCGTTATGGGCGCACTGTTCTTCATTCTGAAAAAGACCATCGGCCTGCGGGTTTCGCCCGAGGAAGAAGTTGTGGGCCTGGATATCGAGGAGCACGGCCTGGCTTCCGCCTATGCCGATTTCATGCCCGCCCCCGCCGTGGGCGCGCTGCTCCCCACCAACATGCCTTCCATAACCGGCCCCGAGCATCATATGCCGGTGCCCATGGATGACGCTGTACCCGTGGTGGTCAAGACCCCCAAGGAGCCCGCGGCCTCCGATATGAAGATGACCAAGGTCACCATCATCACCAAGCAGAGCAAGTTTGATGCTTTGAAAGTGGCCATGGAGGATATCGGCATCACTGGCATGACGGTTACCCAGGTGCTGGGCTGCGGCATGCAGAAAGGAAAGCCGGAGTATTACCGCGGCGTCGCGGTGGAATTCGACCTGCTGCCCAAGATCCAGGTGGACATCGTGATCTGCAAGGTACCTGTCCGCACGCTGATCGAAACCGCCAAGAAGGTACTCTACACCGGCCACATCGGCGATGGCAAGATCTTCGTGTACGATGTGGAGAACGTCATCAAGGTCCGCACCGGCGAGGAAGGCTACGATGCGCTGCAGGACGTGGAGTAACACGTCCGGGACAGTCTTTACAGGGTTCCTGTTCCATCCGTCTTTTCACATCACATCCTATCCATGCGTGCATGTCATGATCTTATACATTTTTCAACGCCCGGGCCAATCGGCCCGGGCGTTTCATCTTATCGGCAATGTCAACGGGATGATGCCTGGTATTCTTCACCAACCCTGGCATGCTTTTTACACAAGGCACGCCATTTTTGAACAGGTTTGTGATATGATTTCTCTATGCTCCGGCGGATGGACCGGAGGAACTCCGGCTTACGATTGTTTGGGGAGGGAGTTTATGAAAACCTTGAGAAAATTCGCCGCATTCCTGCTTGTCCTGATTCTTTCAGCAAGCATGCTGCCCGCTCTTGCGCAGACCGCAAACGGGGAAGAGCCCGTGCCGGGCGACATCGTCATCCTGTACACCAATGATGTGCACTGTGCGGTGGACGCAAAGACGGACAAGGACGGAAAGCTTACCAACACCGGCTATGCCGGCGTGGCGGCCTACCGGGACGAGATGGCCTCCCTGGTAGGTTTGGAAAATGTCACGCTGCTGGATGCCGGGGATGCGCTGCAGGGTGACGCCATCGGGACGTTGTCCAAGGGCTCCTATCTGGTGGATATCATGAACCAGATGGGGTACTCGCTTTTCGTACCGGGCAACCACGAGTTTGACTATGGCATGGCGCGCATGCAGGAGCTTATGGGGCAGATGAAAGCCCGGGTGGTCACCTGCAACTTTACGGACCTCAAAGAGAACAAGCTGGTTTTCGCGCCCTATGCCATCCTGGCTTACGGAGAGCGGAAGGTGGCCTATGTGGGCATCACGACTCCCGAATCCTTCACCAAGTCCACACCCGCCTACTTCCAGGATGAGAGCGGGGCGTATGTCTATGGCTTCTGCGAGTCGGGCAGCGGCCAGGACCTGTACACGGCTGTACAGGCGGCTGTGGACGCGGCCAGGGCCGAAGGCGCGGACACGGTGATTGCCGTGGGCCATCTGGGCATCGACGCCCAGTCCAGCCCCTGGCGCTCCACCGATGTGATCGTCCACACCACGGGCATTGACGCCTTTATCGACGGGCATTCCCACAGCGTCATGGAAAGTGAACTGGTCCCGAACAAGGACGGTTCCAAACAAGTGGTGCTTACCCAGACCGGCACCAAGCTTGCCAATATCGGCCGCATGACCCTCAAGGCCGACGGCTGCATCACCACCCAGCTGATCAGCGGCTATACGGAACAGAATCCGGACACCCTGGCTTTCATCGCGCAGATCGAGAGCGAGTTTGCCGCGGATCTGGCCGAAAAGGTCGGGTACACCGAAGTAGCGCTGACCGTTTTAGACCCCCAGACCGGCAACCGCATGGTGCGCACCCGGGAGACGAACCTGGGCGACCTGTGCGCCGACGCATACCGCTATGTGCTGGGCAACGGCAAGCCCGGGGAGGCATACGGCCCGGCGGATATCGCCTTTGTCAACGGCGGCGGCGTCCGTGCCGATATTGATGCCGGGGACATCACCTTCGGTGAAGTGATCTCGGTGCATCCCTTCAACAACGTGGGCTGCGTTGTGGAAGCTACCGGCCAGGAGATCCTGGACGCGCTGGAAATGGCCGCGCGGCTGCTGCCGGAAGAGAACGGCGGCTTCCTGCAGGTTTCGGGCCTGAGCTACACCATTGACACCTCCATCCCCTCTGCGGTGGTAACGGATGACAAAAAGAACTTTGTTGAGGTTTCCGGCCAGCGCCGCGTCAAGGATGTGCTGGTGGGCGGGGAACCCATTGATCCCGGCAAATCTTATACCCTGGCTTCCCACAACTACATGCTCCTGGACGGGGGCGACGGCATCAACATGTTCCGCGACAACACGGTGGTGGTGCAGCCCGTGATCCTGGACAATCAGGTCCTTATCACCTATGTCCAGGACTACCTGAACGGCGCTGTGGGCGCGGATTACGCCGACGCCTATGGCCAGGGCCGCATCCAGGTCCTGACCGGCGAGGAGGCCAAGGACGCCGCCTGAAACACCAGGCGGGCATCCCTTGCCGCGGCTGTACATGAAAAACCGGTCCTTTCCCCGGAATCATCCGGGGAGGCCGGTTTTTTCTTCCGCCGATGCCTGTGGGGCCCGCCGCCTTGCCAAGGCGGCCATGGCAAAAAACGTTTTATACCGGCTTGCGCATCGCGCCCGCGGAGATTACAATAAGCATAAATTCTCCCGGGAAAGAAGGGTATATGCCATGTGCCTATCGCTCTCCCCCCTGTTTTCCGACGGCATGGTGCTCCAGCGGGGCGCCCCCGTCAAGATTTGGGGCACATCCGGCGGCCCCGTGACCGTCGCCTTTCTGAACCGGGAATACCGTGCCTTTCCCGATGCCAAGGGCGGCTGGACGGTAACACTGCCCCCCCTTGCCCCCGGCGGCCCCTATGAGATGGCCGTCAATGAGATCATCCTCCATGATGTGTACATCGGCGACGTATGGCTGTGCTCCGGGCAAAGCAACATGCAGCTTCCCATGCGGCGGCTGAAATACATGTACCCGGAGGAGATGGAAGCCTCCTGCCCGTACATCCGGCAGTTCGCCGTGCCCCAGCGCGAAAGCTTCCATGGCCCCGGGCCCGCTTTGGAGGGCGGCCGGTGGGCCGGGCTTTCCCCGGAAACCGTGGGCGATTTCTCCGGGGTAGGGTATTTCTTCGCCAAAAGGCTGTTTGAGCGCTACACGGTGCCCGTAGGGCTCATCCTTTCCGCCATCGGCGGCACGCCCGTCCACGCCTGGATGGGCAGGGCCGCACTGAAGGATTTCCCTACTCTGCTTGCGGAAGCGGACAGGTGCGCGGACGACGGCTATGTGGCAAAGGTGAAATCAGAAAATGAGGCAAGCCAGCGCGCGTTTTTTGGCGCCGTGGACAGCAGCGATCCCGGCCTCCGGGAAGGATGGCCCGATCCTGGCTATGACGATCAACACTGGGAGGAGCGCCCGCTTTTGACGCCCTTTTCCGGCACAGGCTCCTTCTGGCTGCGAAAGACGCTGGACATTCCGCCGGAATTGCACGGCCAGCCTGCGGTGCTTTTTCTGGGCACGGTCAAGGATTGGGATACGGTGTACGTAAATGGCGCTCCCTTGGGTACCACCACCTACCGGTATCCGCCCAGGGTGTATGAGGTCCCGGCGCTGGAAAAAGGGCGCTGCGTCATCACGGTGCGGGTCATCGCAAAGGAGGGCGGCAGTTTTACGCCGGGGAAGCAGTACCTGCTTTCCACCGGGGAAGGCTCCTTTGACATAAGCGGCCCCTGGCGCTTTTGCAAGGGCGGCGTTGCCCTTCCCCCGGCGCCGGAGGTCTTCTTCCACTACAAGCCTACCGCCCTGTACAACGGCATGATCGCGCCGCTTACCCAATATAGGATCAAGGGCGCCCTCTGGTACCAGGGGGAGAGCGACGCGTCCGCGCCGCTGCGGTATGCCGAGAGATTTGCCTCCCTTGTACAAAGCTGGCGGAAGGTGTGGGGGTATGATTTTCCCTTCCTCTCGGTGGAACTGGCCCACTGGGAGGGCGGCCCGGACTGGGACGCGCTCCGGGCAGAGCAGCGCAAGGCGCTTAATATCCCGAACACCGCCATGGCGGCGGCCTTTGACCTTGGGGAGCACAACGACCTGCATCCGCTCAACAAGCAGGCGGTGGGCGACCGCCTGGCCCGCTGCGCCATGCGCGTGGCCTATGGGGAAAAACTGCCGCCCTCGCCCTTTGAGGTGGTAGGATACAGCCGGTAGTCCCTTTTCAGGCCATAAAAAAGGCCCCTGCCGAGTGTGGCAGGGGCCTTTGCTGAAAGATTCGGCTATTTGATCATCGCCTGGGTGGCCGCCCAGCCAAGATCGATAGCGTTTTGATGGGAAGTTGCATAGGGCCCGATGGCAGCCACCTGGGCTTCGGTGCGGGGGAAGTGGATGCACAAATGCCCGGGGAAATTGTTGCTGGTATTGTGCTGGACGCTGTGGGGCGTATCATGGGTGGAAGCCATATATACCCGGCCATCGCTCATAACCACCCACACGGGCTTGGGCGTCCAGGTGTATTTTCCGCCGAAGGCCTGTACCATGATGGCCGTGTCCGCGGCGGTCATGGGTTCGCAGTCGGCGTGGGCACCCAGGCTGAACATATGCACCTTCCAGCTAAGACCCGTATTGTAATCATAGACCGTGGCATAGGGGTACAGCTTGCAGCGGGCGCGGATCTCCGAATACCAGTTGGCATAGCGTACCTGGGAGGCCTTGGGGACCGTGCTCAGCGTAGGGGCGTCAGGCTTGGGGGTGGCCGTGGCGCCGGGCACGGTGGGGGCTGCCTTGGCACTGTTGCTGTTCAGCAGCGTCAGCGTCTTGGCGCCAGCTACGCCGTCCGTCAAAAGTCCGTTCCGCTGCTGGAAAGCTTTGAGCGCCAGGAACGTCTGGGCGCCAAATTTTCCGTCAGCCGTGCCGCTCAAGTACCCCAGGTCAATAAGGAGTGCCTGCATCTCCTTCACCGCGTCGCTGGAGTCTCCTTGCTTGAGGGTGGCAGGTGCGGGTGTGGCGGTAGCTGCCGCTGCCGCCGCGCTGGAATACAGCTTGGCAAGCGTAGTGGGTCCTGCCACGCCATCTTTGTTCAGTCCATTGGCCTTCTGGAAAGCGGTCAGCGCCGCCGCTGTTCCGCTGCCGAAGGTACCGTCAGCCGTGCCGTCAAGATATCCCAATTGGATCAGCCGCTGCTGGAGGGATTTCACCTCATTGCCCGTGTCCCCCTGGCGAAGCGTGCTCAGGGAGGGTGTAGGCGTAGGCTCCGGCGTGGGCGTCGCGGAAGAAAGCAGACCGGGCACCGCGTCATCGCTGTACAAAAGCACCTGCGTTTCATACCCCGCGATACCGTCCGCCTTCAGGCCGTTGGCTTTTTGGAAAGCCTTCACCGCGGCGATGTCCGCCGCCTCATAATCGCCGTCCATTTTGGCGGTATAGTATCCCAGTTCCGTCAGCCGCTTTTGCAGCTTCAATACTTCCTGGCCCCTGGTTCCCCGCTGCATGACGATCACATTGTCCGGGGTCAGCGGCGTGGCTGTGGGCAGGGGCGTGACCGTGGCCGCGGCTGACGCGCTCAGCGCCGCGCTGCTGAACAGCACCGTCTGGGTGGCCGAACCCGCCACGCCGTCCTGGGTCAATCCATGCCTTTTCTGGAAAGCGATCAGCGCCTGCACGCTGAGCGCACCAAACTTGCCGTCCACCGTACCCGCAAGGTATCCCAGATCCTTCAGCCGCTGCTGCACCGTCTTAACGGCCTGCCCCTCGTCCCCCTGGCGGACCGTTTCCCCCGGCGGGGTGGGAATGGGGGCGGAGGTGGGCGTTGCCACAGCGTTGCTGGCCAGCGCGTCATTGCTGTACAGCTTCGCCTGGGTCGAACTGCCGGCCAATCCATCCGCCGTCAGCCCGTTCTTTCTTTGAAAAGCCTTGACCGCGGTGATGGTCTCGCTGGTGCAGGTGCCGCTGACGGCGCCCGCAAAGTACCCCAGCTCCTTCAGCCGCTCCTGCAGCTTTGTCACGGCGTCGCCCATGTTGCCTTCCCGTATGGTCACGCCGTCCAAAGGCGGCAGCGTCATTACCGCCGTCGCCTTGCCGCTGGCGTTTTTCGGCTTCCCTTCATACAAAAGGGTTTGAAAGCCGCCGTCCGCCACGCCTGTTTCCGTCATGCCGTTTTTCTTTTGAAAATCTTCCACCGCGGTTTCCGTCTTGCTTCCAAACTTGCCGTCCGCCGTGCCGGCCAGGAAATCCAGCTCCGTAAGCGCTTGCTGCAGAGCTTTGACCTCCGTGCCGCTATCGCCGCTGGAAAGCGAAAGATAAGCGCTGTTCACTTCCTCCGCAGCGGTGGGGGCAGGCGTCGCCGTGGTGCCGGCCACATTTTTCACGTTCACGAACTCCGCCATCACATAGCCCCGGGTACCGTTGTAGGTGGCCTTCACGTAGGAGCCGCTGACCCCTTCCACCGTCAGGGCGCCGCCCTCCGGAATCCTTTCCAGGATCACGGAGGAGGAGGACGGGGACCTGCGCATGTTCACGCTGTCACGGGTGGTGGTTTGGTAAGGATACCCGGATACCGTAGCCGCCGTCGGGGTGGCGGTGGCCGATGCCTTGGCCAGTACCGTCGCGGTGGCCTCCGGTTCGCCGATATACTGCTTTATGATGTACCCTGTGCGGCTGTTAAACGAAACCTTGTAATAATTTCCGGATTCCCCCAGCACCGTAACCTCCTGCCCCTTCTCCAGCCGCTCCAGTACGATGGAGCTTCCGGACGCGCTGCGGCGCATGTTCACCTTGTCGTTGGTGTAGGAGGTATAGGGATAGGTGGCCGCAAGACCGGCAGGAAGGCACGCGCCCAGCGCCAGAAGGATAGCAAGAAAAAAAGTACTCCATTTTCTTGCCGCATTCTTCCTGTATGAACCGCGCATGGGCAACCCTCCACCTTATTTCATCTATTAGCGAACCCATTTTATGACACATTTGTTCCAATGTCAATAAATATCTTAATATTTACGTAATATTTACAAATGCGGGCCCTGTATCTCCTCCGGCACGGGCGGCGGCGCCATGACGCCGGGGCGCTTTTTCACATGGTCATAGATAAACGCTGCCGCGTCCAGGTAGGTATCCGGCAGCGCATGCACCGTCATACACAGCCAGAAGCGGGGGTTGTACAAGAGAATCTTGTCCCTATCCGCCCAGAGCCCCACACGCTTTACCATCGCCCAGGGGATATCCTTCTCCTCCAGCTTCCACACGGGCCGGCCCAGAGGATCAGCTTCCACGGCGTCCGGCAGCAGGCGGAAAAGCCGCTTCACCAGCCCGGGTCTTGACTGGTAGACCCGCACATGCACCCCCTGGTGGTCCAGCACGCATTGTACCTCTTCCCTGCCCCGGATCCAAAGCGCCGCCAAAGCCGCCAGCAGCATCACCGCCGCGACAGCAAGGATCAGCGGCAAAAGCCCCTGGGTCAAAAGCGTCTGAACGGCCAGAAACCCCCTGGCGGCCCATTCTACACCCACGGCCAGGACCAAAAGCAGCAATAGCGCCGGGAGCGCCACCCGAAGGATGCTGTTCCAGCACAGAAAATCCCTGACGGGCACCAATTCATAGGTCCAGCTCAGGCGCAGGCTGCTTTGCGGCAGCTTTTGCCCGCACAGCGGGCAGATAGCTCCCTGCTCCACTTCCTGTTTGCATTTTTTGCAATAAGCCACCACAGGCATCCTTGCGCTCGCTTCCTTCCCCGGCAGTCCGACGCTTTATTATACTGGAAATCCCCCCGCCGGACAAGCCGGGCACGGAGGGGGGTACGGAGAGAGTTACGGGGAAGAAGCTTTTTGCAAAAAGCTCCTTCCCCGCACCCCATCCGCAAAAACTTTCAATAGGGGGCAAACATGGAAGCGGGACCAGGTACGCGCAAACCGGCACAGGCCGGGAAACCGGGTTCTTTGGGAGAAAGGCAGCCCGCCACGCGCAAAAAGGGTTGACCGCACGGGGGAATGAGGGTATCCTGTTAAGGTATGTTATCCATAGGTTATTGCTCTGCCAAATAAAGATTGCGCCAAAGCGGCGGAAGATTTTTGCGCAGAGCAAGGAGCGGAACCGAAGGAATAGCAGCGCTATTTCAAGGTTCAGCGGCGCGGCCATGCGTGAAAAGATCCGCCGCGACGCGCAAGATATAATTGGTAGAGCAATAATTTGCAGAAGCAGGATGTGTGCGCATGCAGTTTGTTTTCATTTTCTTTATCTGCCTGATCGCTTCCACCGTAGGCAGTATCTGCGGGATCGGGGGCGGCGTGGTGATCAAGCCCGTTCTGGATTCGTTGGATGTGATGACGGTAAGCACCGTATCCTTTCTGTCCGGCCTGACCGTGCTGAGCATGGCCATTATCTCCGTATACCGCAACCGGCATTCCTCCCATGTGGACGGCAGGCGCAGCCTGTTTCTGGGGATCGGCGGAGCGGTGGGCGGCATCGCGGGGAAAGCCATCTTTGACCTCATCAAAACAGCCGTGGGCCATGACGCGGTGCTGGGTATTATACAGTCCGTGCTGCTGGCGCTGCTCCTTTTGGGAACGGCAGCCTACATGCTGGTGAAAGCAAAAATCCCCACAAAGGATTTGCAAAACCCCGCTGCCTGCATCCTCATCGGCCTGGCGCTGGGACTGCTGTCCAGCTTCCTGGGCATCGGCGGCGGACCCATGAACCTGGTGGTGCTGTATTATTTCTTCTCCATGGATACAAAAAAGGCCGCCGTGAACTCCCTGATCATCATCCTGCTTTCCCAGTTCACAAGCTTTGTCCAGACCGTTGCCCTTCACAAGGTGCCCGCCTTCGAATGGCCCGTGCTTATCCTGATGGTTACCGCCGGCATCCTGGGCGGCATGGTTGGGACAAAAATCCACAGGCGCCTGTCCGTTACACAGACGGAGCGCCTCTTCTTCGGGCTTTTGGCCGTGATCTTTGTGATCTGCCTTTTCAATATCGTTCGGTACGCCGCGGCGTGATACTATTGTAAAATATTATTTCGTCCAACGCGGCGAGGTATTTTCGATGCAGGACAAGGAGACGGCGCGAGGCGTAGCAGCGCTACGCGAAGCGGAGGGCGACACAGTCGGCGCCTGTTCAAATACTGTTGAACAAGCGGTCGCGCAGCGACTTGGTTTCCGGCAGGAAACCAACCTCCCGCGCGAAAAGAGCCGCCGCAACGACGAAATAATGTTTGGAAATAGTATGATTCCCTTTATCCCATCATCGGCGCAAGCCGCAGGTACAGCTCCCTATACCTTTCATATCCCGCGTCATATGCTTCCCGCGTTCCCGCGTCCGGCGCGTGCGCGCGTTTGACGGATACGGTTTGATGCACCGCCTGTTCAAAGCTTTCATAAACATGGGTTCCGACCCCCGCCAGGAGCGCCGCGCCCAGCGCCGTGGCGTCGCCGCAGGCGGGCACCTCCATCCGCCTGCCCAGGACGTCCGCTTTGATCTGTGTCCATACGCGGCTGTTGGCACTGCCGCCCATGGCCCGGAGCGTTTCCACCCGGGCCCCGGCCGCCTGGGCCGTCTCCAGGTTATGCTTCAGCGCGTAGGCCGTACCCTCCATTGCCGCCCTGATCATATGCGCGCGTGATTTGGCGTAGGAAAGCCCAAAAAATACGCCGCAGGCCGCAGGGTTCCAGATGGGGCTGCGCTCCCCGGCCATATAGGGCAGAAAGAGCACGCCGCCGCTCCCCGGCGGGACCGTTTCCGCGAGGGCGTCCATCTGTTGGAAATCAAGCTCCGGGCAGATGTTTTCCCGCAGCCATTTCAGCGCGCCTCCGCCCCCCGTGGTGCCGCCCTGCAGCAGCCACCGGCCGGGGACAACATGCATCCCCAGGATCAGGCTTTTCTCCGCGGCGTATTCATTCAGGCAAATGCTCATACCGCCTGCCTGACCCCCCTGTTCCTGGGTCTGGCCGGGGCCTATCACACCCGCTCCCAGCGTGCCGCAGGCCGCGTCCAGCCCGCCGGCCGCCACCGGCGTACCCTGCAAAAGCCCCGTAGCCTCCGCCGCCTCCCTGTTTACCCCGCCCACGGTCTGATGGCAGGGGTACAATGCCGGGAGCAGCTCCCGTTTCAGGCCAAAGCGCCCGCACATTTCCTCATCCCAGCGCCCGCGGCGCATGTCGAAGCAATGGAGCCCGTACCCCTGGGACAGATCGCAGGACAGGATGCCCGTCAGCCGGTGGACAAGGAAGCCGTTGGACTGCAGGATCACCTCCGCCCGGCGGTAAACGTCCGGCAGATGGCGCTTGTACCACAGGATCTTGGGCAGCGTGTAGCCGGGCCGGAGGCTGTTCCCGCACAGGGCGAAGATCTCTTCCTCCGGGATCTCCCGCTCAATATCCCGGCAGATGCCCGCGGCCCTGGTATCCGTCCAGATGGGCGTGGGGCAAAGCACTTCCCCCCGCCCGTTAAGCGCCACGGCGGACCAGCTCTGGCCGGCCACCCCCACCCCGGCGATCTTCCCCGGGTCCACGGCGCCGTCCAAAAGAAGGGCGCGGATGGCTTTCACCGAAGCGGTCCACCACGCCTGCGGGTCCTGCTCAGCCCATCCCTCCCCGGGATACCGCACCTCATACGGTTCGCAGGCATTCAGGACCGCCGTGCCTTTCTCGTCAAACAAGGCCGCCTTCAAGGCGGAGGTCCCAATATCGATGCCCAATAAATACGCTCCCATGGCCGCACCTCACGCAATGGCAGAATCAAACGCCGCGGATACCGGGCGCATTGTCCCCGCCGGTTAAAAAACCGCCAGGGGATCGCGGCAGATGGCTGTCTTTGGGCTGCCATGCCGCTTTCCCCTCCGGGTACAAAGCGCATTTGCAGCCATGATAATTCTTTTCCATTTTGATGTCAACCGCCCGGGCGGTGCATACACGGCTATCGCATGAAGCGCAAGCTCTTCCCGGCAATTGAAAAACGCCCGGGCAGCCTGTCAGCCGTCCGGGCGCTTTGGTTCTTTTTACGGCAAAATGTTTCCCGCAGCCAAATAGATTTGATACCATTCCTCCCGGGTAAGCCGGATATCGGCGGCCCGGGCGCAATCCTTCAGGCGCTGTTCATTCATGGTGCCCGTCACGGGCTGCATATTCGCCGGATGGCGCAAAAGCCATGCCATGGCGATGGTGGTATTGGTTACGCCATACTTTTCGGCAATCTCATTGATCATGGCGTTCAGCTTGGGGAATGCGTCGTTGTTCAGGAACACACCCTGGAAGAAGCCGAACTGGAAGGGCGACCAGGGCTGGATGGTGATGTCGTTCAGGCGGCAATAGTCCAGCACGCTGCCGTCCCTGTTCACGGCGGCATCGTCCAGCATGTTCACATGCAAGCCCTGGGAGATCATGTTCGCGTTGGTGATGCTCAGCTGAAGCTGGTTGGCCAGGATGGGCTGCTTCACAAACTTTTTCAGCAGCTTGATCTGCATGGGATTTTGGTTGGATACGCCGAAATGGCGCACCTTGCCGCTGCTTTGCAGTTCATCGAAGGCCTCGGCCACCTCCTCGGGCTCCACCAGCGCGTCGGGACGGTGCAGCAGCAGCACGTCCAGGTGGTCGGTCTTCAGCCGTTTCAGGCTGCCGTCCACGGACTTCAGAATATGCTTCTTGGAAAAGTCGAAGGCAACCCCCTTGCGGATGCCGCACTTGGACTGCAGGATGATCCTGTCCCGGAGGGCGGCGTTCATATGGATGGCGTCGGAAAATTTCTCCTCGCAGGCGCCGTCGCCATAAATGTCGGCATGGTCAAAAAAGTTCAGGCCTTCATCCAGCGCCGTTTGGACAAAGCTTTCCGCCTCCCGCTTGTCCAGCCTGTTGATCCGCATGCAGCCTACCGCGATCACAGGCACCTGAAGATCAGAAACGCCCAGGCGTATCGTTCTCATTGCGGTTTCCCTCCTTTTATATCTCGCGCGCCAGCCGCCCGGAGAAACTCTTACAGGCGTGGTACGTCTGTTCCCATGATAAACCTTCAAGCTTACTCTAAGTCAATAGGGGGCAGGCATCAGGAAACTTGTACATTGCTGCGGCTTAACCTGCGCGCGCAGGATTTTTTGCCATGCTATTGCGAAGGAACAGTCCATCTGTTACAGTATGGTATATATAGAAGCGTTTTTCAGCCTGCGTTTTTTTCACCGCCTCCCTTGGCGTGTGAAGGATCAAAGCAGTATACGGAGGAAGCCTTCCCCCAAGGAAAGAGCGCTGTTTTTCACGGATCGCGGAGGCGGTCAGACCTGCGAATGGGACAAGGGCACGGAAAAGTGCTGTGCGGATGAAAAGCGCGGAATATAACGCCTGTGCCGGGCGGTCTGCGGCTTTAGGAAAAAGGAGGGGAATTATGGCAGATTTTGAGTATATGCCTTCGCTGCATTTTTTTGTTCACCGCATCTGTACGCCCAATTGGGTGATCCTGCGGCAGTTGATCGATTTCAACGATCTGACGTATGTATATGCCGGGAAGGGCAGCTACTTTGTGGATGGAGAGCGTATCGACGTATATCCCGGCTGTCTGCTGAGCATTCCCAGCGGCCATTGGCGGGAAGCCTATACCGATGAAAAGGACCCCCTGCGGTTGTACGCGCTCAACTATAATATGTACGATTTCCAATGCAAGCCCACCGCCCCCGCCCTGCCGCTGTGCATTGATATCGGCATCAACAAGGAACTTCTGTACAGCTATGCCACGCTGGCCCGCGTCTGGGCACTGAAAGAGCCCACCTATCCGCTGATGGCAGCTTCCACATTTTTAAGCATCCTCAGCCTGATCATGATGACCATCAAAGCCGAAAAGACCGCCTATGGGGATGCCAGGGTGCAGATGGTGGCGGATTTTGTCCTGTCCCACCTGAATCGGCGGATCATGACCACAGAGCTCACGGGCCTTACGGCGCTTCATCCCGTGTACCTGAATACGCTGGTGCAAAAGCACACGGGAAATACCCTGCGGAATTTTATCAACCGGATCAAGATCAATGTGGCGGAAGATATCATCGTCCATGAAAAGGTCCCCATCCACGAGGCAGCCCTCCGGTGCGGGTATTCGGACATCTATTATTTCAGCAAGATGTTCAAGAAGATCAAAGGCTATCCCCCCTCTTACATTAAAAAAGCAAAGGCGTAGCAGCCTGGCGGTCGCCATATTATTCTTTATTATGGACAAGTTGTGATAATCGGGTCACATACGGCCAAATGATACCGCTCACCTGCTTTTATATCGTTTAAAAACCATGAAAAGAAAAGATTTTCCCCGGGAAGTATGGCCGTCTTTACCCGGTTTTTGCTTTTTTCGCCTCAAAGTTGTCCTGAAAGAAAATTCTATTTTTTCCATTCTTTAAATAGGACAAATATTCTTCAACAGGCCCATTTTCATTTCAGCATACAAATGCTATATTTTGCGTATAGAAACGTGCAGAATATTGCCCGGTATTTGTGCAAGTTGCATGTGCATTGTCCGCGGGCCAAAAGCCGCATGGAGGCGTGATGCTTTGGAAACGGAACAGGGGTATCAGGAATATGATGCATGGCTCCAGCGGGGCGGGGCATATCGCCTGCAGCCCGTGAGGCTTTCGGGCCCGGAGAGTGCCGTATTCCCCATGGAGGAACTCCGTACGGGGCTTAAGCGGCTGTTTGGCGGCGCTGTTCTGGGCAATGATGCCTCTTTCGCATTCGAATTTGAACAGGACGGCGGTATGATGCCCGAGGCATACGCGCTGGCCGGGTCAAAGGAACGTTTGGTGATCAGGGCGGCGGATGAAAACGGCATGCTGTACGGGGCGTACGCGCTGCTGATGCGTCTTGCCGCCGGGGAAAGGCCGGCGGAGATTCACTGCGAATCCGCGCCCGCAGTAAAGCGGCGGATTTTGAACCACTGGGACAACATGGACGGCAGCGTCGAGCGGGGATACAGCGGAAAATCCCTGTTCTTCCGGGAGGGAAGGCTGTGTTACAGCGAGGCGCGCATCCGGGATTACGCCCGTTTGCTGGCTTCGGTGGGCATCAACCGAATCGCCGTCAACAATGTGAATGTGGGGGAGCAAAGCGCCAGGCTGATCACCCGGGAAATGCTTCCGGACGTCGCCCGGCTGGCCGGCATCTTCCGTCCCTTCGGCATACGGCTTCTCCTTTCCGTCCATTTTGAAAGCCCGTTGCTGCTGGGGGACCTCGAAACAGCGGATCCCCTGGACCCGCGGGTGGAAGCCTGGTGGCAGGCAGCGGCGGAGCGGGTCTACGGGCTGATCCCCGATTTTGACGGGTTCCTGGTGAAGGCTGATTCGGAGTTCCGGGGCGGCCCGGCCGCCTTGGGGCGGACGCAGGCCGACGGCGCCAACGCCATTGCCCGGGCGGTGGCCCCCTATGGCGGAACCGTGTACTGGCGCTGCTTCATTTATAATTGCATGCAGGACTGGCGCGATACGGCTACCGACCGGCCCAAGGCGGCATACGAAACGTTTATGCCCCTGGACGGCGCGTTCCTTGACAATGTGGTGCTGCAGATCAAATACGGGCCCACAGACTTCCAGGTACGGGAGCCCATCTCGCCGCTGCTGGGTGCCATGGCGCGTACCAGGCAGGCGATAGAGCTTCAGATCACCCAGGAATACACGGGCCAGCAGACCGACCTGTACACGCTGGCGGTGCAGTGGGAAGAAATATTCAATTCCCCGGTTTCCGATTCTGTCCTGGTCCGCGGTCTGCTGGGCGGAAGGATCGGCGCCGTAACAGGCGTTTCCAATGCGGGGGATGACGGAAACTGGACGGGGCACACGCTGGCGCAGGCAAATTTGTATGCTTTCGGCCGGATGGCGTGGGATCCCGGGCTCACGGCGCGCAAGGTGACGGAGGAATGGATCAAGCTCACTTTGGGCTGTGATCCCCCGCTTGTCGGCACGCTCAGCCGGATGATGCTGGCCTCCAGGCGGGTATTCGAAAAGTACAATGCGCCCCTGGGCATCGGCTGGATGGTATCCGTGGGCAACCACTACGGGCCCAGCGTGGACGGCTACGAATACATGAAATGGGGGACCTACCACCGGGCGGATCATCGCGCCATCGGCGTGGACAGGACCGACAAGGGCACCGGCCTCACGGCCCAGTACCACCCGTCGCTGGCGGCGGTGTACAACGACAGAAACACCTGTCCGGAAGAGCTGCTGCTGTTTTTCCACCGGGTGGAATACGGATACCGGCTGAAAAGCGGGAAAACGCTGATCCAGTACATCTATGACACCCACTTTGAGGGGGCGGAGGAAGTCCGGGGCCTTATAAATACCTGGGATTCCTTGAAGGAACTCCTTCCCCCGGCCGCATACGCCTCCGTATCGGGGAAGCTGCAAAAGCAGCTTCAAAACGCCCGGGAGTGGCGGGACGTGGTCAACACCTATTTTTACCGCAAGACAGGCATCCCGGATGACCAGGGGCGAAGGATCTATCCGTAGGCCCGCCGCAATGGAGGATGGCGGAAGACCGCTGCAGGGAGGTCGATCCTATGAAGTATGGCCAGCCGAACGCCGGCATTCAAATGGCAAACAGGCCGCGGACCGGAGCCGGTATCGGAAAGTATTTGAAGCGCTATTGGACGCTGTATCTGCTGTTGCTGCTGCCCATCGCCTTCTTTGCCATCTTCCGCTATATTCCTATGGCGTATATTCTTGGCGCCTTCAAGCAGAACAATATCCTGCGGCCCCCATGGCTTGTGGACTGGGCAAAAAACAGCGGCTTTGAATTTTTCATCAAAGCCTTCAAGGACCGGGACTTCCTCTACGCCATCCGCAATACCATTATGCTCAACGCGCTGGACCTGGTCATCGGATTCCCTGCCCCCATCCTGCTGGCGCTGCTTTTGAACGAATTGTCTTTCAAGCGCTTCAAGCGTTTGACTCAGACGGTGGTGTACCTGCCCCACTTCCTGTCCTGGATCATTATTTCCGGGCTGGCGCTACGGCTCCTGGCGCCTAACGACGGCCTGGTGAACATCCTGCTGGGCAAGATCGGTTTGGGCCCGGTCCCCTTCCTGAACGACAACAGCCATTGGGTGGGGACCTATGTGGTCCTGGGTGTTTGGAAGGAGGCCGGCTGGAATACCATCATCTATCTTGCCGCCATCACCGCCATCAACCCCGAACTGTACGAGGCCGCCGCGGTGGACGGGGTAAGCCGCCTCCGGAAAATCTGGCACATCACGCTTCCGGGGCTTCGTCCCACCATCATCATCCTGCTGATCCTGAGCGTCGGCCATATGATCGGCAGCGAGTTCGACAGGCCTTACGCGCTGCGAAACCAGATCGTAATGAACGTGTCCAACGTGCTTTCCATCTTTGTATACACAAAGGGCATCAAGGGCCTGCAGTTCTCCCTGACAACGGCGGTTGGGCTGTTCCAGTCTGTCGTCGGCCTGATTTTCCTGCTGTCAGCCAACAGCCTGGCCAAGCGCTTTGACGAGCGCGGCCTCTGGTAAGGGGGGGATGAAGGATGATCAAGTCAAAAAGCACGAAAATAGGCGACCGGGTTATCGCCGCGGTATGCGTGCTGCTGATCTTCATTTGCCTCGTGCCGCTTTTGAACGTGCTGGCCCGTTCCCTAAGCTCTTCCGATGCGTTGATCCGCAACGAGGTGCTGCTTTGGCCCAAGGGATGGAATCTTGACGCATACAAAACGGTGCTCAAAGATGTGAAATATACCTGGTCGCTGCAGTGGACTGCCATTTTGACGCTGATCTGCACGCTGGTTTCCATGGCCATGACCATCATGTGCGCCTATCCCCTGACCTATGACAAGCTCAAAGGCAAGCGCTTCATCAACAGCTTCATCATCCTGACCATGTTTTTCAGCGCCGGGCTGATCCCCAACTATCTGCTGCTGAAAACCCTGAAAATGCTGGACACGCCCTATGTGCTGATCTTTCCCAACTGCCTGAGCGTGTTCAATATGATCATCCTGCGCAGCTTCTTCTTCGGCATTCCCGAAAGCCTTCGGGAATCCGCCGAGATGGATGGCGCCGGGCCTATCCGCATCCTGATCCGCATCTATCTGCCCCTTTCCACTTCGGTGCTGGCAACGCTGGCCCTGTTCTATGCCGTGGGCCGCTGGAACGGCTTTTCGGACGCGCTGATGTTCATGTCCAAGCGGCGGGAGTATTATCCCATCCAGCTTCTGCTGTACAACATCCTGCAAAACACCACCAGCATTGAAGTGGCCACCCAGGAGGGGTTCTTCCCCACGGGTATTGCCGAAACGCTGAAAATGGCCACCGTCATGTTTGCCACCGTGCCCATTCTGCTGATCTATCCCTGGCTGCAGCGCTACTTCATCACCGGTGTGACCATCGGCGCGGTGAAAGGCTGACAGAGCCTGCGCCGCGGTCCACGATGTCATTTTGGGAAGCACCCGAAATGGTGACCCATAAAATAAAAGGAGGCGTACCTATGAAACGGATCCTGGGTATTTTGGTGGCGGCCATGCTGCTTACCAGCATCCTCGGCGTATCGCTGTCCGCGGCTTTCGCCGAACAGTCCGAAATCGTCGATGGAAAGTTCACCACGACGCGGCATATCACCGTGGAGATCTATGACCGCGCCAACGACGGCGGCTCCAAGCCGGAGGACAACTTCTACACGAACTTCATCAAGGAAGGCATGCTCCGCGACCACAACGTGGATGTCACCTTCGTGCCCGTCCCCCGCTGGACGGAGGGCGAGGTACTCAACAACCTGCTGGCTGCCGGCGATGCCCCCGACGTATGCGTAACCTACAGCTATCCCACCATCCAGACCTACGCCACCATGGGCGGCGTGCTGGACCTGAACCCCCTGCTGGCGGAGAACAAGGACATGCTCCCCAACCTGTGGGACCTGCTGGGCGACAGGAACCTCTATTGGGACCAGAATCCCGAGACCGACCAGGTGTGGGCTATCGAGGCCGTTCTCGCGTCCTCCACGCGCATCAACACCTTCGTCCGTGAGGACTGGCTGAAAAAGCTGAATCTTGCCGCTCCCACCACCCTGGAGGAGTTCGAGGCGATGCTGGTTGCCTTCAAGGACAACGCCGAACTGCTTCTGGGCGCTGACGCCGACAAGATGATCCCCTATTCCACCAGCTTTGACATCGGCTGGCGCAACGATCATCTCTTTGCTTCGTTTGTGCCGGACGCGGCCACCGACAGGGAATTGTACGTGCTGGGCTTTGACGACCGCCATCTGCTCTACCCCAACTACAAGGAAGGCGTCCGCGTGCTGAACAAGTGGTACAACGATGGCCTGGTTTGGAAGGATTTCGCACTGTACGGCTCCGGCGACCCCACCGAAGATAACCTGATGAAGGCCGGCTATGTGGGCGCCTTCATCCACAACTGGGATTACCCCTACCGTAACGGCGAGGACAGCATCCACGCGAACCTCCTGCGCAACGTGGGCCCCGATGCCGGATACATCGCGGTTTCCTGCTTCCAGAATGACGCGGGCAAGTATTTGAAGTTCCTGTCCAATCCCATTGACCGCAAGGTATTCCTCCCTGCCACCAACGATGAGCCCGTAGCCTCGCTGATGTATCTGGATTGGATTTCCACGCTGGAAAACCGCATGTTCCTGCAGATCGGCGAAGAGGGCGTAACGCATGAAACCCTGGAGAACGGCGTCATCAAGACGTTGTCCGTGCAGGGTGAAAAGATCATGAACTCCCTGTACAACATCGACTACACCATTACCATCAATGGCCTTGATCTGGGCGATAAGGACAAGACGGTCCAGGCCATGGCCCTGGGGTATGCCACGGTGGATCCGCGCTTCATTGACACCGCATTCATGGCCACACAGCTTGACGGCCGCATCGTTGCGAACTTTAACTGCGGCACCATCTCCGCCGAGGAGGGTGTGGGCACCGCGCTGAAAGAAAAACGCGACGCGTTCCTGAACCAGGCCGTGACCGCTGCGGCGGATCAATTTGACACCGTGTATGACGGCGGCATGGCGGACTACCTTGCCTCCGGCGGCCAGGCCATCATCGACGAGCGCACCGCCGCTTTGGAAAAATTCTACGGCAAGGAATAACCTTTCCTTTGATCCATTGGGGGGGAGGGGCGGCATGGCCCTCCTCCCCTGTTTCTGTCCACAAGCCAGGTGGTAATGGCTTCCCGGAAAGAAGGAGGGCATGTCATGATCCCGTTCCAAGACGGCTGGGAGTTTGCCAAGGGGGAACCGGCAAATTTCACGCCGGTTTATCTCCCCCACGACTGGCTGATCGCCGATACGGAGCATCTGTATCAAAGCGGCGTGGGCTATTACCGGCGGGCGCTGGACGTGCGGTTCCTTTTGGAGGGGCAGCGCCTGTTTTTGCGGTTTGACGGGGTCTATATGGACACCGCCGTTTTTGTGAACGGCAAGATGGCCGGGGAATGGAAGTATGGCTGCACCGCCTTCACCCTGGACATCACCGGCTTCATCCGCCGGGAGGAAAGCAACGAGCTGCTGGTGCGGGTGGATTACAAAGCCCCCAGCGCCAGGTGGTATACCGGCGCCGGCATCTACCGGGACGTGTTTTTGACCGTCAAAAACGCGTGCCACATCGTGCCCGACGGCGTCTATATCTCCACTTTTTTCCGGGACGGCCGCTGGCAATATGATGTTTCGGCCCGGGTGGAAACGGGCGGCCGGCCCTACGAAATGCGCCATACGCTGCTTAACGCGGAGGGGGATATCCTGCCCTGGGACACGGATCACCCCAGGCTGTACACCCTTCGGTCGGAATTGATTGTAAACGGGCAGGTCACGGACGCTGTGGATACCCGCATCGGTTTCCGCACCATCGCCTTCACGCCAGACAACGGCTTTTTCCTCAATGGCCGGCCTGTAAAGATCAAGGGCGTATGCCTCCACAGTGACCTGGGAGCGCTGGGGGGTGCCGTCCACAGGGACGCCTTGCGCAGGCAGCTTGCCCTCATGCAAAACATGGGCGCCAACGCGGTGCGCACCGCCCATAATCCCCCCGCCAAGGCGCTGATGGAGCTTGCGGATGAAATGGGCATTCTGGTGATGTCCGAGTTTTCGGATATCTGGCGCAGGCCGAAAAACACCTACGATTATGCCCGTTTCTTTGACGAATGGGCGGAAAGGGACGCTGCCTCCTGGCTCCTGCGGGACAGGAACCACCCTTCCCTGATCCTGTGGAGCATTGGCAACGAGATACAGGATACCCACCTTGATCCCGCGGACGGCGAAAAAACGCTGCGTATGCTTGTGGATCTTGTGAAAAAGTACGACCCCAGCGACAACGCCGCCGTCACCTTCTGTTCCAACTATATGCCCTGGGAAAACACACAAAGGTGCGCCGATGTCCTCAAGCTGATTGGCTACAACTACGGCGAAACATACTACGCGGCCCACCACGCGTCCCACCCGGACTGGATACTCTACGGCGGGGAGACCTGCTCCACTGTGCAAAGCCGCGGCGTATACCACTTCCCTTTGAGCAGATCCGTGCTGGCGGACGACGATCTGCAATGCTCCTCCCTTGGCAACAGCACCACAAGCTGGGGCGCGAAGCGTGTGGAGGACTGCGTTTTGTCCGACCTTAGCACCCCCTACTCCCTGGGGCAGTTTATCTGGGCCGGGCAGGATTATCTGGGGGAGCCTACGCCCTATCACACAAAGAACGCCTATCTGGGCCACGCGGACACGGCGGGGTTTCCCAAGGACTCCTATTATGTGATCCGGGCCGGTTGGACGGACTTTGAAAAGGCGCCCATGGTGCACCTGTACCCGTACTGGGATTTTTCCCCGGGGCAGATGATCGACGTGCGGGCCGCCACCAACGCGCCCTTTGTTGAATTGTTCCTCAACGGGGAAAGCCTGGGCAGGCGCGCCGTTCAAGGAAGGCTTACGGCGGATTGGCGGGTGCCTTACCGGCCGGGCGTCCTGACGGCGAAGGCTTATGACGAAAACGGTTCGGTGGCCGCCATGGCGGAGCGGCGTTCCTTTTCGGAGGCCGCCTCCCTCCATACGGAGGAAGAAGTATATGGGGAGCTGCGCTTTTACACCATCACCGCGCTGGACAAGGACGGAAACACCGTGGAAAACGCCAACAGGCGGGTGTATGTGTCCGTGGAAGGCGGGGTTTTGCTGGGGCTGGACAACGGTGACGCCGCGGATTTTGAGCAGTATCAAACGGACAATCGGCGGATGTTCGGCGGCAAACTGCTGGCCATCGTGCGGGCAGAATCCGGTAAAAAGCCGGCCCTTGCGGTAAAATTCTGCGAAAAGGACATCCCCGTCCGCAAGATTGAGCTGACGAAGGAAGGATACCTGGTCACCGCCCGGCTGCTTCCCGAAAACGCTTCCTACAGGGACCTGCACTGGCGGGTGACGGATGCCGGGGGCATCGACAGTCCGCTGGCCGGGCTTCAAATTTCGGAGGACGGGAAAAGCGCGGTCTTGTTGCCCAAGGGCGACGGGGAGGTGTACGTCCGCTGCTCTCCTAAAAACGGGCGGGGCCATGCGGCCTTCATCTCCGCGCTGGGCTTTACCCTGTCCGGCTTCGGAAAGCCCTTTTTGAACCCCTACGGCTTTGTGTCCGGGGGGCTGTCAAACGCCAGCAATGTGGCGCTGGCCAACGGCAACGAACGCGGCGTGGCCACGCTGCGGGACGGGGAAACCCACGTGGGTTTCCGGGACCTGGATTTTGGAGCATACGGTTCCGACGAGATCACGCTGCCCCTGTTTCCCCTGGAGAAGGACCCCTTCTTTTTCGAGGCCTGGGAAGGGATGCCCCTAGAAAGCGGAACGAAAATATGTGACCTGCGCTATGATCTGGGTTCCGTTTGGAACACCTACCAGGCGGCGGTGTATACGCTCCCCAGGCGTTTGAAGGGCGTGACGACGCTGTGCCTGGTGTTTCGGCAAAAGGTGCACATCAAGGGCTTTCAGTTCAGGAAATATCAGAAGGCCTATCAAAGGCTGACCGCCGGGGAATGCGACGCGCTCTACGGCGATGCCTACCGGCGGGAAGGAGACCGGGTGGAGGGGATCGGCAACAACGTGACGCTGACCTACCGCCATATGGATTTCGGCGAAGGAGGCGCCGGCCGCCTTGCGCTTGCCTGGCGCTCCGGCCTTGCAGAGAACGCGGTCCAGCTTGTGTTTGCGGGGACGGAGGGTGAAATCAAGAAAATGGTAAACGTGGGACGGGCGGAAACCTATGAAAGCGGCGTATTTTCCCTGGGGGAGAAGATTACGGGCCTAAAGGACGTATCGCTGGTCTTTCTGCCCGGCTGTCAACTGGACCTTGAATGGATACAATTCATGGCGTAAGCCAAGGTTTGGATTGACAGGCAGGAAGCATCCGTTTATGATGGAAAAAACGGGAGGGGGGCGGGCTTTTGTCCGTAACCATCAAGCAGATCGCCGACCTGTGCGGCGTATCCAGGGGAACGGTGGACCGGGTGCTGAACAAGCGGGGCAAGGTGCACCCCGGTACCCGGGAACTGATTGAAACCACCATTGCGCAGCTTGGATATACCCCCAACATCGCGGGGAAAGCCCTGGCGGTGCGCAAGCGTCCCCTGACCATCGGCGTGGTGCTTTCCTCGGAGGGGAATCCGTTTTTTGACGACGTGATCCGGGGGATCGAGCAGGCGCAGCAGGAATTGAAGGATTTCGGGGTGCTGGTGCGGATGCGCAGGCTGCACGGCTATGTGCCTTCGGAACAGCTTCACCAAATCGAGTCGCTTAAGGGGGAGGGGGTCGACGCGCTGATCCTGCACCCCATCTTCGACCCCGCCATCGCAAAAAAGATCGGGGAGCTGAAGGATCAAAACATATCCACCGTGACCGTGAACACGGATATCCCCGACAGCGCACGCCTTTGCTATATCGGCAGCGACTACGAAAAGGGCGGAAGGATGGCGGCCGGGATGGTTTCCCTCCTGATGGGGGGACGCGCAAGTTTGGGCATTGTGAAGGGCGCGGAGAATATCCTGGGCCACCGCCAGCGGCTGGAAGGATTTCTCAAGCGGCTGAAGGAGACCCCCGAGCATATCCTGGTGGCGGGTTATGCCACAGCCCAGGATGACAACGATATCGCGTATGCTTCCACCAGGGATATGATGGAAAAAAATCCGGGCATCAACGCGCTCTATGTGGTGGGCGCCGGTATGGCCGGGGTATGCCGTGCGCTGATTGACCTGCGGCTGGAAAACCGCGTGGCGGTGGTGGGCTTTGACAGCGTTCCCGAAACCGTGGACATGATGAAGAAAGGCATCGTCCGGGCCGTGATCTGCCAGCACCCCTTCACCCAAGGGTACCGCGCGGTGCGGGCCGCCTATGATTACCTGGTGGGCGGAGCGCAACCCGCCCCGGACTACTGCCTGGTGCAGAACGAAATCATGATCCTGGAAAGCCTGTAGGATACAAAATCAGCGGGCTGCCGCGCGGGAATACCCGCGCGGCAGCCCTTTTTGGAGATGCCTTTTCAAGGAGGAGGAGAAAAGGCAGGGGAAATAGCAATGCAAAAAGCGGGTCAAACCGCATCCTGGGAAAGGGTGCGTACAGTTTCACCGGGAAGCAGCGCGCCCTCCACCATCACGATGCCGGAGCCGGCGGTATGGGGATGCTCAATGCGTTCGATGAGGCTGGAGGCGGCTTCCGCCCCGATTCGCTTTGTATCCTGCCGGATGGTGGTCAGCTTGGGCGTGGTCATCTGCATCAGCGGGATACCGTCATACCCGGTAATGGAAATATCCTCCGGGATGCGCAGGCCCGCGGAACGGATGGCCTCAATACCGCCCAGCGCGGCATAATCGTCGGACATCAGGATGCAGGTGGGCCGCTGCGCCAGCTGCAGGATCTGGCTGACGGCCCTATTGGCGCTGGGGGGGTTGTGGTAGGCGCATTCCACGATGTACTCCTGGGGCGTGGGCAGCTTGAGTTCCCGCATGGTGCGGTAAAAACCAGTGATCCGGCTTTCGGATACCGCGGAGCGCATGCCGTGGACGAAAGCGATGCGGCGGTGCCCCCGGCTGTGGACATACCGCACCAGTTCCTGCATGCCGCTCAAATTGTCCGACAGGATGCAGGTACGGTTGTTGAACACATGGTCTATGGTCACCAGCGGCAGATCGGAAGCGATCAATTCAATGATCTCCGGCGCGAAAAAATCGACGCAGGCCAGGCATACCCCGTCCACGTTGCGGTAGCGGCAGTGCTCCAGATACGTCATCTTGGTGCGGCCAATGTTATGGTTGATGAAGGTGATATCGTACCCCTTCAGTTCCGACTCGCTTTTGAAGCTTTCCAGCACCGCGGAAAAATAATTATGGGTCAGTCCGCTGTGGTTATCATCCGAAAAGAGTACCCCCAGGTTATACGTGCGGTTGGTCTTCAGCGCCCTGGCCAGGGAATTGGGATGGTATCCCACCTCCTGGGCCGTTTTAAGCACCAGTTCCCGGGTAACTTCGCTGACATCGCTGTAGTTGTTCAGCGCCTTGCTCACCGTAGAGACCGACAAACCGCAACGCGCGGATACCTCCTTGATCGTCACCGAATGTGCGCACTCCTTATCCTTATGAATGGGTACAGCCACGCTAAACCGGTTTCTATGTACCCATTATACAGGATAACGGCAAAAAAGAGCAAGCGGCAAGAAGGATTTACGAAAATATATTTTCGGAAGGCAGGATTATATGTGCTATTTGGCTCGCAATCGGACATATTTTGCATCTTTCTGTTTCGAATACGATTTCGAACATCAGCAAACAAACCCCACGGTTGCAAAAACCTGGAGAACCGGCGCATCAAATGGGGATCTGTGCTCAAGATCAGCGGTTGATCTGAAGCACCAACGCCGCGGAGCCTGTCAGCGCAAGGCTTCTGGCATCATTTTGACTTCCGCCCACGGAGAGGGTGAAGCTGCTTCCGCCGGAAATTTGCTGGCCCGCATCATTGACCACGGTAAAGGATTCCTTAGGCAGTTGGAGAGAAACCGTTTTTTGTTCGCCAGCCGCCATATGCACCCTGTCAAAGGCGCACAGCTTGGGATTGAGCGTGGCAAAGGGGGAAGTATCCGCGTGAATATAAGCCTGCACCACCTCGTCCGCATCCGTCCCCCCCGCGTTGCGAAGCGTTACATAGAGGGTTTCCCCCTCCATTTTCACGCTTTCGTATACGAACCGGGTATAGGACAGACCGTAGCCGAAGGGATACAGGGGCGTTCCCGCAAAGTACCGGTAGGTGCGGCCTGCCATGCGGTAATCTGAAAAATCCGGCAGCTCACCGGCGGAATGGTAGAAGGTGACCGGCAGCCGCCCGGAGGGCGAAACCTTTCCGAATAGGATGTCGGCGGCGGCCGTGCCGCCGGCCTGCCCGGGATACCAGGCAAGCAGAATGGCGTTGCCGCCTTCCACCCGCAGGGCGCTGCCCGCGGCCACCAGCGTGACCACAGGCTTGCCTGCCTTAAGCACGGCCTCCAGGAGTTCTCTTTGGGAAAGGGGCAGCTCCAGATCGGCTTTGTCGCCGGAGAAATACTGGTTGCCTGTGTCGCCTTCCTCGCCCTCGATGGTGGCGTCCAGCCCCAGACAAAGAATGACTGCGTCGGCCGCTTCGGCCACGGCGGCGGCTTCGGCTATCCGGTCCTGTGGCAGGGCAAGGGTACTTAACCGGTCCCTGTGCAAATGGCAGCCCTGGGAATACAGCACCCGGGCTTTGCCCTTTGCCGCCTCCCGGATGCCTTCCAGGAAAGTGACATAACGGGAAGAGGTGCCGCTGTAGTTGCCTTCCAGGCAAGCCTGGCTGTCGGCATTGGGGCCGATGACGGCAATGGTGGAAAGCTTGTTTAGGTCCAGGGGCAGCAGGCCGTCGTTCTTAAGCAGTACCATGCTCTTGCGTGCTGCCTCCAGGGCTTTTTGCGCATGGGCGTCGGTATCGCTTTCCAGGAAGGAGATGCTGTTGTATTCGCAGTCCCCGTCAAACAGGCCCAGCCTGATGCGGGTGGCCATCAGGCGTGTGGCGGCCAACGTGATCTGTTCCTCCGTGACCATGCCTTCCTGATAAGCCTGCATCATATGCAAGTAGGTGTTCCCGCAGTTGACGTCGCAGCCGTTTTGGATGGCCAGCGCGGCGCTTTCCGGGGCGGTATCGGTAACGTGGTGGTTGGTATGAAAGTCGCGGATGGCCCAGCAGTCGCTGACGACATGGCCCTCAAAGCCCCACTCGTCCCGAAGGATATCCTTCAAAAGCGTCTTGGAGCCGCAGGCCGGTTCCCCGTTCACGCGGTTGTAGGCGCCCATGACGGCCTCCACCTTGGCTTCCTTCACCAGAGCTTCAAAGGCAGGCAGATACGTTTCCCGCATGTCCTTGGGGGAAGCCACGGCATCAAACTGGTGGCGAAGGGCTTCCGGGCCGGAATGCACGGCGAAATGCTTGGCGCAGGCGGCAGCCTTCAAGTAGTTCCCGTCCCCCTGCAGGCCCTTGACAAAGGCTACGCCCAGGCGCGCGGTGAGGCAGGGATCCTCCCCGTAAGTCTCATGGCCGCGGCCCCAGCGGGGGTCACGGAAGATGTTGATGTTGGGGGACCAGAAGGTGAGCCCCTTGTAAATATCGCGGTCATCATGGGCGCTCTGGGCATTGTATTTGGCGCGGCCTTCAGTGGCGATGATGTCCGCAATCTCGCGGAGGCCTTCCGTATCGAACATGGCCGCCAGGCCGATGGCCTGGGGAAACACCGTGGCGGTGCCGGCCCTGGCCACGCCGTGAAGCGCCTCGTTCCACCAGTTGTAGGCGGGGATCCCCAAACGGGGGATGGCGGGGGCGTCATAGCGAAGCTGGGAGGCCTTTTCCGCAAGCGTCATCTGGCCCACCAGCTTGGATGCCTGTTCCCAAACCGCTTGATTGTTCACGGGCAGTGCCCCTTCCTTCAACTGAACAGAATCTGATTGATGACGCTCTCCAGGTATTCCTGCCTGCCGGAGCCGGGCAGCGCCGCGTCACCCTGCTTGACGGCATAAGCGGCCGCTTCTTCCAGGGTGGCCTCGCCGTCCCGGATCTTTTTGCCGATGCCGGCCTGATAGCTTGCGTACCGCTCCTTTACAAAGCCGTCGATGCGCCCGTCCCCGATGATGGCGGCGGCTTTCAAAAGCCCCAGGGCAAAGGAATCCATGCCCAGGATGAAGCCCAGGAACATATCCTCCATGGTATAGCTGGAACGGCGGTCCTTGGCGTCAAAGTTGAAGCCGCCGTTTTTAAGCCCGCCGGCCTTGAGTACCTCGTACATGCACAGGGTGGTGTCATACACGTTGGAGGGGAATTGGTCGGTGTCCCAGCCCAGCAGCAAATCGCCCTGGTTGGCGTCGATGCTGCCCAGCATGCCGTTCATGGCGGCTACCCGCAGATCGTGCTGGAAGGTGTGGCCGGCCAGGGTGGCATGGTTGGCCTCGATGTTCATCTTAAAATCCTTGTCCAGCCCGTACTGGCGGACAAAGCCGATGGCCGTGGCAGCATCGAAATCGTACTGGTGCTTCATGGGTTCCTTGGGCTTGGGCTCGATGAAGAAGTCCCCCTTGAAGCCGATGCCGCGGCCATATGCAACGGCCATCTTCATAAGCGCGGCAATGTTCTCCTGTTCGAACTTCATGTCGGTGTTGAGCAGCGTTTCATAGCCTTCCCGGCCGCCCCAGAAAACGTAGCCCAGGCCGCCCAGTTTGACGGTAATATCGATGGCCTTCTTGATCTGGGCCGCCGCGTGGCAGAACACATCCGCGCTGTTGCTGGAACCCGCCCCGTTCATGTAGCGGGGATGGCTGAACAGGTTGGCCGTGCCCCACAGAAGCTTGAGGCCGGTAGCCTTCATCTTTTCCAAAATGTAATCGGAAATCTCGTCCAGCCGCGCGTTGGTTTCCTCCAGGGTGTCCGCTTCGGGAACGATATCGGCGTCATGGAAGCAGAAGTATTCGATGCCCAGCTTTTGCATGAACTCAAAGCCGGCATCCACCTTTGCTTTGGCGTGGGCCATGGTGCCCGTTTTTTCCGCGCCAAAGGCCTTGTCCGCCGTGCCGGGGCCAAACATATCCGTGCCGGTGGCGCAGAGGTTATGCCACCAGGCCATGGCAAAGCGCAGATGCTCCTTCATGGGCTTTCCCAACACGATGCGGCCGGCATCATAGAATTTGAAGGACAGGGAATTTTTGGAGGAAGGGCCTTCATAGGGTACCTTCGGAAGGTTTTTGAAAATCTCGCTCATACGCGCGCTCCTTTTCAGCTTTGCTGCATATTCTGCTCGCGTGCCCGGGCACATTTCGGATCAAAGGCAGCGTGCTCGAGCACATTTTTCTTGATATTATCATACCCGGAACAGGCAGGATTGTCAATCCTGAAAACTGGCGGACCCGGAATATGTTTGTGAAAACGGCAGGGGAGAGGAGGCTGCGGACGGCCTGCTTGGGGAGGCGGCCCGGCGAAGCCGTGGCAGAAGAAGGTTCTTTCCCCGGTTTTCACACCCGGGGCGAGGCCCGCATCATGGATATCTGTCGCGCTGGGTACACATTTTCGGGACAGCCGCTGTCCGCAGCCATCCTTCAAAAGCTTCACAAGAGAATTTTACGCGAGAAGTGAACCGCCTTCTACAGCCCGGCTTCCCGGCCAAATACCTCCCATTCGGTGAGCGCCGGAAAAGGGGAGATCGTTGCGGCTTTGACCAGATCCTTCAGGCGCACCCATTCCACCGTGTGCTCCCCGACAGAAAAGAATTGGGTGTCCGCCGTCTTTATGAAGGAGAGCGGCATCTCCTGCCCATCCGATAAGACCAATGTCCCTTTTTTCCACCAGCTGTCGTGGGGGAAGTCTGCCCGAAGGGTGATGCCCACCTGGTCTATGCGCACAGGACGGCCGAAAGAAAGGGTGATTTCCGCGTCAGCCCGGCCGCCGATACCCCAGGAATGGAAGGGCCAATTGCCGTGGCGATGGTTGACCTTTAACCCGTCGATCACGTTGCGGGCAAAGAAGGTAGGGTCGTCCCTGGTTTCCACGTTGGCGGCGGCATGGGGAAAGCAGCTATCATAGAACCGCTGGTCCAGGGGGTTGAAGGCCAAATTGCGGCGTGCCCCCACCTCCTCCGGGCTGGCGGGACGGATTTGAAGAAGGTGCATTTCCCCGGTAAAGGCCTGGGGCGGATAGGCCAGAGCCAGATCCCCCACGGGGATGGTGTAGGTGAAACGCTTTTGCGGCAGGTATACCAGGGATTCGGGCAGAGCCTGGTCCGCCTGGACGACGCAATGCAGGGCGTCCCCCTCGAAGGCAAGCACATCACCCGGCTCATAGGGGAGCGTGCACAGGAAGCGGACGTAATTGGGGCCGGCGGCGGACTGCTTTTCCCTGCCGGCCGCGTCAAGAAGCCGAATGGTGTACATAGAAGCCCTCCCAAGCGCAGGATACACGTATCATACGCCCAGAAAGGCCGATTGTCCAGCAATGTTCAGCATGTATCCATAGCTTACGCATAGACTAAAGCCCCTGCGTTGGCCTTAGACATATATCCCCATCGATGAAGTTTTCTGGGGATGGGTGCGGGAAGGGCCTCTTTTTTCAAAAGAGGCC
>JAEWVC010000002.1 GCA_023459275.1 Bacillota bacterium
ATTCCATCCTGCTCAATCGTCGCTCTGCTCGTTGCCGCTCGCATGGCTTGTTTTGCCGGCCTTCTTCACCTCGCTACCTCCGGCACAGCCGGCGCTCGGTTCCGGGGCCCCGCCGCGCGCAACGCCGTTCGACAAGCTGCATGGCACAGGGACTTTCGGCGGGGGCAAGCCCCCGCCCTACGGGGACCGCGTGCCGCGCCGGCGGTATCCCCGCGCGCCCCTGCGGCCCCGGCATACTGTGCAGCCGCGTACCCATGGATGCCGCCCATCGGCATCCCGCGCTTTGAAACATCCGCCGGTGCTTATTATCCTGTCCGCATTCCCCCCGGCAACAAAGCACCCCTGATATAGTAATCCCGCCTTTATATCAATGTCCAAAAAAGTTTTCTTGGGTAGGGTGCGGGGCGGGCCTTCTTTTTCAAAAGAAGGCCCTCCCCGCTATACCGTCCCCCATCTCCCCATCTCCCCATCCCGGCTCCCTTACCCCCTTACCTCCCGGCCGTGGTGCTTGCCGGTGATCAGCGCCTTGAGGGGGTCGTACTCCTCATAGAAGGCGGCGATGAAGTCGCCGGGCTGGGCGGTTGCGATGGCCTTGTCCAGGGCGTCCTCCTCCGCGAGGCAGGTTTCCAGCGCAAGGTTGGGGTTCCCGGCGGAAAGGGCGGCTTCCCGCAGGAGCGCGGCGGTCTCGCCGGGTTTTCTGCCCCGCAGGTCCCGGTCCTCCTTGATGATCAGCCTGTGAAAGTGCGCGCCGCAGAGCGCGCCCACTTTTTTGATGGCCTCGTCCTGCCGGTCGCCGGGCACGCCGATGACGCCCACCAGGCGTTTGGCGCCCTGCTTTTCAAGGAAGGAAATCACCTGGCCGTACCCCGCGATGTTGTGGCCGTAGTCCAACATCACCCGGACATTGCCCAGGGAAAAAATATTGAACCGGCCTGGGTTGTCCTCCCCGTCGGGGCGGAAGTCCGCAAGCCCCCTGGAGATCTGGCTTTCCGGGATGCCCAGGGCCAGCAGTGCGGCGGCGGCGGCCAGGGCGTTTTCGATGTTGCAGGCGGCGGCCCCCTTCATGGTAATGGGCACCTGGTCCGCCTTGGCCAGGATGGTAGTCTGCCCCAGGTACTGGGCGTACAGCCCGCCCAAATGGTGCCATACGGCGTTGCCCCCCTGCCGCAAATGCTCCTTGAGCAGGGGGTTTTCGTGATCCATGGCAAACAGCAGCACGTTGCAGCGCACGCGCCGCAAAAAATAGGGGGTCATGGCGTCCCCGGCGTTGAGCACCGCGCAGCCCCAGGGCTTTACCGCCTCCACCACCAGGGCTTTTACGTGGGCCAGGTCCTCCATGGTTTCAATGCCGTCCTGGCCCAGGTGGTCTTCGCTCACGTTGGTGATCACCCCCACGTCCGCCAGGTCGTATCCCAGCCCGCGCCGGACGATGCCGCCCCGGGCGGTTTCCAGCACCGCGGCCTCCGCCTCCGGGTGGTTTAAAACGATGGAGGCGCTCACCGCGCCGGTATTGTCCCCGGGCAGCAGGCATTCGTCCCCCAGGTATACGCCGCTGGTGGCGGTCATGCCCACCCTGAGCCCGGTGAGGGCCAGGGCGTGGGCGATGAGCCGCACCACGGTGGTTTTGCCGTTGGTGCCCGTCACCGCGCAGATGGGAATGGTGTAGGGCGTGCCCGCGGGGAAGAGCATGTCCAAAATATCCCCGGCCACATTGGCCGCGGGGCCTTCGCTGGGCATAAGATGCATGCGCAGCCCCGGCCCGGCGTTCACTTCCACCACCGCGCCGCCGTTTTCCCACAGGGGAACGGAGATGTCCGGGGTCAAAATGTCCACCCCGGCAATGTCCAGGCCCAGCGCCCTGGCGGCGCGCACCGCCAGCTTGGCGTTTTCGGGATGCAATTTGTCAAGACAGGAGACGGCGGTGCCCCCGGTGCTGAGGTTGGCGTTTTTGCGAAGCGGCACGGTCCGGCCTTTTTCGGGCACAAAATCGAAGGTGAGCCCGGCCTCCGCCAGCGTTTTTTCGGCCGCCTCATCCAGGGCGATTTTCGTAAGCGGTTTGTCGTGGTCCTCGCCCCGCAGGGGGTTTTCATTTTCCTTTTCCGCAAGCTGACGGACGGTTAAAACCCCGTCGCCCGTTACGCAGGGCGGGCGCCGGAGGGCCACGGCGGACACCCTGCTCCCCACCACCAGCACCCGGTAGTCGTCCCCGGTGACATGCTTTTCCACCACCGCGGCGGAGCTGTATTCCATGGCCGCTTTGAAGGCTTCCCGCACGCCCTCCCGGCCGGTAATGTTCAGGGTGACGCCGTTGCCGTGGTTGCTGTCGTAGGGCTTTATCACCACGGGATAGCCGATCTCCGCCGCGTGCCGAAGGGCGCTGCCTATGGAATAGGCCAGCTCGCCCCTGGGCACGGGGATGCCGTTAAGCCGGAGCAGCTCCTTGGTAAGGTGCTTGTCCCCGGCGGTGTTCACCGCGATGCAGCTGGGCTTGTCGGTGAGCGCGGCCTCCATGCGGCGGGCGTACTTGCCGTAGCCTAACTGAAGCTGGCTGTCGCTGCCCAGGCGGGTCACGGGGATGCCGCGTTTGCGCGCCTCCTCATAGATGGCCCTGGTGCTGATGCCAAGATCCGTGCGGCTTTTGAGCAGGCGCAATTCCTTCAACACCGGGGCAAAGGCCGGGCTTTTGCCGCCTAGCAGCGCGTCGGTAAGCTCCACCACGGCCTTGCCGCAGGCCACGCCCACCTGCTCGTTTTCATAGCGGTATACGATGTGGTACACGGGCTCCTCGCCCTCCTGGCGGGTGATGCCGTACTTAACATTGTAGCCCAGCATGCTTTGAAGCTCCAGGATCACATGCTCCGCCACATGGCAGGGGTAGGTGCCCTCCTGAAGGCGCTTCACAAACCCGCCTTCCTCGCCTACGCCGCAGCGGTGGGCGGCAAGCCCCGGAAACAGGGCCATAAGCTTGGCGTTAAAGCCCTCCACCTGGCTGGTGGGGCCGTGCTGCGCCGGGGTCAGTTCCACCGTCAGCTTGATCACGGGCTTCATGGCGTATACGTTGCGGCCCCGGAAGATGCGGATATCCTTGATCTCCACGGCAAAGCGCCTCCAGCTAAAAGTAATTTCTGCCTTCAGGACGGCAGAAGGATTTGATGGTTTTCCATATCGTAGCCGTAGCCTCTGGGCAGCACGTGGATGGTCACATGGGCGATGGCCAGGATCTCGTCGGGCTTGAGTTCCGATACGTTGGCGTGGGTGATGCCTCTGCCGTCGATCACCGTTACCGCGCCGTCCCCCAAAACCCGGAACCGGGCGTCGGGAAAAACACGGATGGCGGTATTCTCATCAATGCCCACGCCCAGGGAATGGGGGTTTTCCGCCACGCCGCAAAGCAGCCTGCCCAGCCGCCCCCGCTGGGCAAAGTGCTGGTCCACGATCACCTGGCTGATCAGCCCCAGCCCCGGAGCCATTTTCAGCGTGCATTTGCGGGCGGCCTCGTTGCTCAGCCCATCGGTGATCATGGTGCTGCACACCACGGAGGCCCCGGCGCTGGTGCCGGCCACCAGCGCGCCGCCGAGGAAAGCCTCCCGGATGGCCGTTTCGGCCCCGGTGCCCCCCAGCACGCTGGTGATGCGCAACTGGTCGCCCCCGGTAAAAAAAATGCCGGTGGCGTTTTGCAGCATTTCGGTGATGGCGGGATCATTGGCCTCCCGGCGGGTTTTGATGTCCGCGGGGCGGACCTCCTTTACGCCAAGGCCCGAGAAGAGGGCGCAGTAGTTTTCCCCCGATGGTATTGGCTCCTGGCTGGCGGTGGTGACCACTGCCATCCGGCCGTTTTCCCCTCCGCAGGCAAGGGCCGCCTCTTTCAAAATTTCCTTGGCCCCCTGCTTGTCCTCCGCGCCGCCGATGATGATCAGGTTCCCGTGCACCTTCCCGTCCGTGGGCTTTCCCTCCTTAAGCATCGTTCCCCCGGCGCCTCCCGAACATACCGCTTTCAGGATGCGGGTTTTCCTTGGGGCAGGCAGCTTCCGTCCTGAAACATCACGCGGCCCCCAAGGATCAGCCGGACAACGGCCAGGCTTTTTCTGTCAAGGGCCAGGATATCCGCGTCACTCCCCGGGGCCAGGCAGCCTTTTTTCGGAAAAAGCTTCAGCCGGGAAGCGGGGTTTTTTGTCACCAGGGAAAGGGCAATGGGCAGGGGGATGCCCGCCGTAAGCACGCAGGCCGCAAAATCGCTGTGAAGGCTGGCGGCCTGCCCCCGGCCTCCGGGGGCTTGGGGATTGCTGCCCCCCGCGTCGGAGGAACAGGTGATATTTTTAGGGTCCGCGCCGTTTTTCAGCAAAAACTGCAAAGCCGAAAAGACCGGCAGGCCGGGATTTTCCTTCTCCCCGGCGGTCAGGTCGATAAAACCGCCCTGTTTTGCGTAGCGAAGCCCTTCCTCCATCAGCCTCCGGCTGCGGTTTAAGTGGGTGGGCACGAACATTTCCATGGGAAAGTCGCTGTGCTCCAGCAGGGTGATAAGGGGCGAGAGCCCCGCCTTGCCGTCCCCCACGTGCAGGTGCAGGATGCCCGCCTTGCCCCCCAGCATACCCCCCAAATGGGTTTCCCAGGCCAGCGCAAGCAGGGCCTGCAAACCGGGGTGGGAGGAGCGCGCGTCCGAAATGGCGATCTCCCCCGCGCCCACCGCTTTGTCGATGAACATAATATCGGTCTGCACCCGCCCGGTGAGGGTGGTGGCGGGCAGGCCGTAACTGCCGGTGTAGATCACGGTGGAAAGGCCCTGCGCCGCAAGCCCCCGGGCCTTTGCAGCAAGCCCGGCCACGCTCCTGGTCACGCCGTCCGCGCCCAGAAGGCCCGCCGCGGTGCCGGTCCCCGCCGCGGTTAGCTCCCGGGCGTCCATCTCCGCCGTGCGGCTTTCCGGCCCCTCCTCGCCGCCCCCGCCCAGAAAATGTACGTGCTGGTCCACAAAGGCGGGGCACAGGAGCAGGCCGGAGCAATCCAAAACCTCCACGTCATATTCCGCCGCGGCGGGGATGCGCGGAGCGATTTTCAGTATTTTTTCCGGAGACAGCAGCAGGTCCGCTTGTCCCATGGGATTAGGTGCGTAGACCTCCCCGCCTGTCAAAAGCAGCATTTTTCCTCCCGGCGCCGCCATAAGGCGCCGGTCTATGGTTTCCCAAAAAGGCGCGGTTCATGATGAAATCGGGCAGACGGAAGCACGGAAGCACAAATTGGAACGGACATCCCTTGTGTTCCCGTATCCGCCCGCCCGCCGTGGGGAAAAAGGAATTATTCTCCGCAAGCTGTATTGTGCAGCCGGCTCTTGCGCCAAAGGGAGCTTCTGGAGATGCCCAGGCGTTTGGCGGCCCTTGTGCTGTTATAGTTTTCTTCCCGGAGCACCATGTCAATGACCTCATCCGTGATCTCGGCCAGCGTCCTGTCCAAATGCAGCGTGCCGTGCTGGGCGCCTGACAGATCGGCGCTGGTTTCGTCAAGGAGGGTGCGCACCGTCGCTTCGCTGATACGGTAACCTTCGCTGAGCACCACCGCCTGCTTGATCAGCGAGCGAAGCTGGTCAAAGTTCTGCGGCCATGGGAATTCCATCAAAAGGTCCAGCGCGGCATCCTCGATCTCAAAGACCTGTTTGTCATACACGGTGTTCGCCTCCCCGATCAGGATGCGGCAAAAATCCGGAATGTCCTTCCTGCGCTTGCGAAGGGGCGGGACGCCCAGTGTCAAGCCGTGCATTTCGTAGACGATGTAGCGGTATAGCGGCTGTTGGATGCAAGCCTCCAGGCAGCCTGTTTCCCAGGTGAAATACAGGCTGGACATATACCTGAAGAGGCCTCCCTGCAAGAGCTCCGCAAGCCGCTTGGCAAACTGCTCGGGAATTTCCTGCGCGTTCTTGATGAAACAGGCATACCCACGCTCATACAAAGGCGAATCTTCGCTTTCCAGCAGCGCCGTCCAGCGCTTTTTGCTGCCCAGCGCGGCATCAATGCAAATCAGCGCGCAATTGCTGGAAGGTGACATGGCGTGCACATTGTAGACCAGGGCGCTTTTCCCCGTGCCCCCTTCGCCATACACAAGGACCGGCGCGCCGCTTTGGGCATACCCCTGCGCGCGGGACAGCATCTCCTGCATTTGCGGCACCTGGCTGTGAAGCACATTGAAGGCCGAACCGGAAAACTCATTGGGATTTTTAATGGTCAGCCAGGCGTCCGCCGTTTCGGCCGGCAGGCTCAGGGGTTTTATGGACAGGGAGGTATAGGATTTTCCATCCAATTCAAAGGTGTTGCCCGATACCATAAAGTGCGGCGCAGAGCCTTGGGAAACAGCCGTGAACCGTTTGTGCGTCCTGGCCATTTTCAGGTATTTCTCAGCTTGCGCGGGTGTAAAGGCATAGCGCTCCGTGCCAAACGCCGCCGCCTGCCTGCCCTCCCCGTCCCAGACGGAAAGGGCCTGCTCCCCACCGGCCAGGGCCATATCAAGAAGCGTGCTTTTGAAGGAGGCTTCCCGCGTGGCCCTGCAAAGACGGAGCGCCTCTTCGATGGTGGCGCGCACGCTCTCGATGCCGGATGGGATCAGGATGGCGTTCATGCCGATAGCCTGCGCCTGCTTCACGGTCGCCACGCCGCCGATGGCCAGGTGGTACTGCTGGCTTTGCAGCGTGCGCAGGCATTCTTCCAGCTCCGTCTGCGTTTTGACCGTGTAGCTTTCTATATTCATGCCCATAATCTCGCAGATGCCCCTGGTGGTGCTTTCCGTGTAGCCGTAGCCTACAAAGGCGGACTTGCCCTCGTATCCCCGGAGCAGGTGCACAACGCGCATGATATCTCCGCTGCCGGTGGAAATTTCAATCACCGGAATGTCCACGCAGGCTCGGATGGCCCTGCCCGTTCCGCCCCGGGAAATGATCACGTCATATTGCCTGTACACCGCCTGAACCCTCTGGATCAGGTCCTCCCCATCGGATATATCACCCAGTATGACAGTCATCTGCACACCGTCACGGTCCCGCGTTTCGCTGATAAGCAGTTCCCTGAGCCCTTCATACGGCGCGATGCCCAGTATTTTGATTGGCATATGCATCCCTCCAAGCGGAATGTTCAATATCACATCACATCATACCATATTTGATACAAGATTGGAAGAATACTGGCTGTTTTCGATACGGTATTCGGATTATATTTGGAATAGTGGTTTAAAATGAAACACACTAGTTTTGAAATTTTGATTCACATTCTAAAATTGTTTAAAATTGAAACGTTTTTTCCTTGAACCCTGACAGCTTTTTTTGATACGATAGGCCTAAGAAAACTGCGCGAAAAAAGCGT
Source organism: Bacillota bacterium (assembly GCA_023459275.1). Taxonomy (GTDB): domain Bacteria; phylum Bacillota; class Clostridia; order Christensenellales; family Aristaeellaceae; genus JAEWAH01. The sequence goes on from JAEWVC010000002.1 coordinate 7,338, forward strand.
GGAAAAAGGAGAAAAGGAATATGACAAGGAAACTCATGTGCACCCTTCTGGCCGTTTCCCTTGCGCTCATGGCATGTCTTCCGGCGCTTGCCCAGGGCAGTGATAAGCCCTATGCCGGCGTTACGGTGACGGTGAGCCTGAACACCCCCGCCGACGCGGTGCGCGACAAGTACGACGCCTGGGTCAGCGATCTTCAGGCCAAGATCCTGGAGGAGACCGGGATCGTTATGAATGTTGAAATGGTATCCTGGGGCGACTATTTGAACAAGCACCTCATGTCCGTTGCCAGCGGGGAGGGCCCGGACATCATCCAGATGGGTTCCGGCGTTCCGCCGGTCATCGCGGCCACCGGCGCGCTGGTGGACCTGACTTCCTACATGGACAAATTCGGCGGCCTGGATGCATACGTGAACGCCGGCCAGCACTACATGACCTACCAGGGCCAGATCATTGCCATCCCCTGGGGCGGCGGCGGGCGCGAAGTATATTACAACAAGACGATTTTCGACGCCGCCGGCCTGGCCTATCCCGAAGACAGCTGGACATACGCGGAATTCCTGGCCGATGTGAAGGCGCTCACCGAGTTTACCGGCAAACCCGCCTTTGCGCTGTGCGGTTCCGGCGGTGACACGGGCAACTATTTCTGGTCCAACGTTATCACCAACGGCGGGACACTGATTGACGAAGGCACCAACGAAGTGCGTTTCAACGATGAGACCGGCGTGCAGTGTGTGCGCGATGTGCTGGACCTGTACGATAACGGCTACATCAAGCCCTCCTTTGTGGAAAGCACCGTGGACGACGCCCTGGTTGCCTTCATCAACCAGGAAGCGGCCATCGGCTATGGCAACGCCAGCTGGTGGCAATCCATCGAAGCCAGCCCCCTGGGCAAGAATTACGGCACGGTTATGCACCCGGTGGGGTCTGCCGGCCTGCCCACAGGCGTGGTAACCCTCAGCGAATTCGGCGTCATGGCTTACACCAAGAACCTGGACGCCACGCTGGAAGTGCTCTCCTATATGGCCGGGCCCGAATCCATCGTACGCTCCAACGCCCTGCTGGGCTGGGTGCCCTTCCGCCACGACCTGCTGGAAGACCCCGCGTTCAGCATCAATGATGCGTACAAAACCTTCAAAAATGTGGCTTCCACCAGCAACATGCTTCTGCCGCAGCATCCCAAGGTATCCACGATGCAGTCCACGACTACCGCGGCGCTGAAGAAGATCTACTCCGATTACGTTTCCGGGACAAAGCTGACGGACGAGGACATCAAGGCCCGGCTGGATACGCTGGCTACGGAGATCAAAAGCGCCATCGACCAATAATCAGAACGGAAGGGCCTTGGTGCTGCCGCAGCCGCCACAACTGCGGCAGCCCTCTTCTGTCCGGCGCATGCCGACAAGCCGTTGGCAAAGGGGTACGCAATTTCAAAAAGGGGTTAAAACATGAGGAAAAAAAGAAAAGTTGTATTCTTTTACATTTTACCGGCCTTGCTGGCAATGTTGCTCATGCAGTTTTTGCCCGGCTTCTTTTCCATCGGCATGTCGTTCACCAACCTCGGTGTGACCAATATCAGAAACCTGAATCAGGTCCAGTTCGTGGGCCTCAAGAATTTCTTCAATATTTTCAAGGCCGGAACAACCGCCGGCAACCAGTTTGGCGTTTCCATGCTGGGCACGCTGGAATATACCTTTATCTGCTCTGTATTGAGCTATATGCTGGGCCTTGGCGCGGCCCTGCTGTTCAACCAGAAGTTCAGGGGCCGCGGCGCCGCCCGCGCGCTGATGATTGTGCCGTGGATCGTTCCTTCCGTGGTCAGCGCCTTCATCTGGCGGCTGATATTCATGAGCGATTATGGCGTCCTCAACAAGATACTGCGCCATTTCCATTTGATTGAAGAAAACGTGATGTGGCTGTCGGACAAGTATGCCTTGGGCAGCCTGATCACGGCGCACGTATGGTCGGCCCTGCCCTTTACGATGATTTCCCTGCTTGCCGGGCTGCAGACCATACCCGCCGAACAGTATGAAGCATGCAAGATCGATGGGGGAAACGTGTTCCAGCGGTTTCGCTATGTCACCTTTCCGAACATCGCCGGGATATCCTCCATTCTCGTGCTGCTTTCCTTTATACGCGGCAGCGGCGAATTCACCCTGCCCTATGTGATGTATGGCAGAAGCACGCCGGCAGGCAAAGCCAACCTCATCTCCGTGCTGATCTATCAAACCTCTTTCCAATCCTGGGATTTGGGCGCCGGCGCTGCCATGTCCACCGTTGTGCTGATGATCATGATGGTCTGCGCCATATTCTACATACGCACCACGCTGGAAAGCAAAAAGCTGCGTTAGTGCGAAGGAGGCGGATTCCATGCAGAAAAATTGGATGACCAAAAAACAGGCAAAGCGCGCGGCGGCAGGCACCCTTCGCGCCCTGGCCATCGCGGCCTATCTGACCTTCGCGCTGCTGCCTATTTTTGTAATGGTCTCCCTTTCGCTCAAGGACAATTTCTCCATTATGGGTATTGATACGCCCATCTGGCCCAAGGACGTGTATACCGGAAATTATTTCCGCATGTGGCAGGCGATACCGCTTTTGCACTACATCAATAACAGCCTGATTGTTTGTGTGGCAACGGTGCTGCTTTCGCTGCTCCTTTCCGTTCCCGCCGCCTATGGCCTGAGCCGCTTTACCTTCCGCGGCAAAAAGCTGTTCACCATGTCTACCCTGGCCACCCAGCTGTTTCCCGGAATCACCATGCTGCTGCCCATTTATCTTGTATACGTCAACATTACCAAGCTTACGGGCTTTCCCATGACCAAGACGTATCATGGGCTGATCATCGCCTTCGCCACCTTCGGCATCCCCTATTCGATCTGGATGATGAAAAGCTACTTTGACAGCATCCCCGGGGATCTGGAAGAAGCGGCCATGATCGACGGCTGTTCCCAGGTGCAGGCCATGATCAAGGTGGTTCTTCCGCTGGTAATCCCCGGCATTGTGGCAACGGCGCTGTTCGTATTCCTGCTGGCCTGGAATAACGTGCTGTTCTCCGGCGTGCTTACCGATTCCGCCACCAGGCCTTTTGCCACCGGCCTTCAGGAATTCGCTTCGGAAAGCTCCACCGAATACGGGCAGCTGATGGCCGCCTGCACCGTCACCACCGTGCCTATCATCCTTGTTTTCTTCATATTCCAGCGCCACTTTGTCAGCGGCATGACCGGCGGCGCGGTAAAGGGGTAAGGAAGAACATGCAAAACCACTGGGAATTCATCCTTCGCCCGGACGCGCAATACGATGTCATCGTTGTGGGCGGCGGCCCCGCGGGCATCGGCGCGGCTGTGGCCGCCTCGCTGTCCGGGGCCAGAACTTGTCTGGTGGAGGCGTCCAGCGTGATGGGGGGCGTTGCCGCGGCAGCCATGTGGATGCCGGTGAACCGCATTACCCTCAACGGCGTTACGCCAAACGGAGGGAAACGGGGCGGGGTACATGACCTGTTTGTGGAGGCCGTCATGAAATTTGGCGCCCAGGCTTACTCCGCCCGGCGCCATCCCGCCACCGATATGCGCGGCGGGCTGCAGATCCACCCGGATTATCTGCGCCTGGCGGTGCTCACCCTGCTGGAGGAGCATGGCTGCCACTACCGTCTGTACAGCCCGGTGGTGGGCGTGGTCAAGGAAGGCGATACGGTAAAGGGGGTCGTCCTTGGCACAAAGGATGGGACGCAGACGCTTCTGGGCACCTGCGTCGTTGATTGCTCCGGCGATGGGGATGTGGCCGGCTACGCGGGCGTGCCCATGCAAAAGGGCCGCGAGACCGACGGCATCTTTTTGCCGCCCGCGCTGCTCTTTGCCCTGTCCAACGTGGAGATCGACGCCTTCTACCGGTTCAAGCTTTCCTGCGCCGACCGGTATGAGGAAATGCTTGCCAAGGCGAAGGATGCGGGATATCTGGTCTGCCGGTGGTATGATTTTGATGAATCCTCCTTGCCCAATGTGATCAACGTAAACAACGGCGGGCTGGACGGATGGGAAAAGCTTGATATGACCAATCCCCGGGACGCCACGTATGCCGAGCGCACAGGCATACAGGCCGCCTTGGATTTTGTTACGTTTGCGCGGCAGATGAAAATGCCCGGGCTTCAGGACTGCCATCTCATGCGGGTGGGCTGCCGTGTGGCCCCCAGGGACACTAGGCGCATCGTGGGGGAATACCTGATCACGCACAGCGACGCCCTCAGCGCCCCCGAGTTTTCGGATATCGTCTCCAGGCGGTACGGATTTATTGACGCGGTAGGCTACTATACGGCCCAGATGGTCTCCGGCCACGCCTATCCCTACCGCTGCCTTGTGCCCAAAACGGTCAATGGGCTGCTGGCGGCGGGAAGATGCGCTTCGGCCACGCATTTGGGTTTTGCCTCCGGGCGCGGCATGGGGGAATGCATGGGGATGGGCCAGGCGGCCGGGGCGGCGGCAGCGGTGGCGGCAAAGACCGGTGTTGCGCCGCGGGACGTGGATGTTGGCCAGGTCCAGGATCTGCTTCGCCGGATGCATGTAAATATATGATTTGCATAAAGGAGTAGCATATGAAAATTTCCAGCGTTGAAACGATTATTCTCCAAAAAAAGGTGGATGCCCCCGTCGCCGATTCGCTGCATGTATACGATGTCGGCGGGCAGCTGGTGACCAGGGTCTGCACGGATGATGGGATCGTGGGCGAGGCGCACACCTATTTCGGACGCATCGAAAGCGGCATGGCCACCGTAAAGCTTATTATCGATACGGTATTGGTGCCGCTGCTCATAGGCCGTGATCCGAACTTTGTGCGCGAGCTCCGGAAAGAAATGTATGTCGCCACGGAATATTACGGCACGGTCGGGGTGGCCAACTTTGCCATTGCCGCGGTTGACAACGCGCTTTGGGATATCCGCGGCAAGGCGGCCGGCCTGCCCGTGGCGCATTTGATCGGCGCGCGCCGCAAATCCATCCCCGCTTACGCCATGGTAGGCTGGTATTATCAGGGGGGGATGAAGGAGTTTATCGGGCAGTGCACCGCGGCGGCGGAGGAAGGCTTCCGCGCGGTCAAGCTGAAGGTGGGGCGCGATCCCCTCAAGGATGACTTGGCGCGTATTTCCGCTATCCGCTCCGAACTGGGGGAGGACTTCCGCATCATGGTGGATGCCAACTGCATTTTTGACGAGGCCGAGGCGCTCCGCAGAGGCCGGGCTTACGAAAAGCTGGGTGTGTTCTGGTTTGAGGAGCCGATTCAGCCCTGCGAGCGCGACGCCTATGCCCGCCTTTGCGCGCAGCTGGACATTGCCATTGCGTCCGGCGAAAATTATTACACCAGGCATCAGTTCTATGATGTGATCAAGGCCGGCTGTGCCGATGTGATCCAGCCGGACAACCGGCGCGCGGGCGGCGTAACGGAATGGCTGGATATTGGCGCGGTATGCGACGTGGCAGGCATCCGCCTGGCCAGCCACGGCGGCGGCCCCGGCAATGTAAACGTATTGTGTGCGCTGGAAAGCGCCATTTATATCGAATGCGGAAGCCTGAAAGCCGAGGAGCAGTTCTACAAGACCCCCCTTGCCATGAAGGACGGCGAGCTTTTGATCCCCAGCGTACCCGGCATGGGCTGTGAGATCAATCCGGAATACATTGCGAAATACCGTGTAGGCTAAAAGGAGGAACGCAGATGCAGCGCGAAATTGCCGCAAGGCGCCGGGAAATCGTGTCCGGGCTGTTTCCGGAAGGGATTCCTTCCCTTTGGTGCCCGATGATCATGCACTATAAGCAGGATGGGCGGATGGATCTTAAGCGCATGGAAAGCCACCTTCAGTTCATGCTTCCTGATGTACACTCGTTCCTGCTTTTCGGCTCCACCGGCGACGGCTGGGAGCTTGATAGGCAGGAAAAGGAAGCGCTGCTTCAGACCTATGTGGGCTGGGCGAAGCAGTATGGCGTCCGCATGCTGCTGGGCGTGCTGCAGCCCGGGATTGGGGAAACCTACCGGGAGCTGGGCAGGTGGGTGGAATGGCTCAAGGCCTATGCCCATACGGAGGATGCGGCCCAGGCCATGCAGGCCTGCGGCGTGGTGGGCTTCACCGTCTGCGCGCCGAAGGGCGCGGAGCTTTCCCAGGATACCATCCGCGCGGAACTTAAAAAAATCCTTGAGTTGGGCCTGCCCACAGCCATTTATCAGCTGCCCCAGGTGACGGAAAATGAGATCGCCCCGGAAACGCTAAGTTTCCTGGCCGGGGAATATCCCAACTTTTATCTGTTCAAGGATACCAGCGGCGCGGACCACGCGCTTTTATCCGGCCTTGACTTTCATGGCGTTTTCTTTGTGCGCGGCATGGAAGGCGGCTATTATGGCTGGTACGCGGGGGACGGCGCCCGCTATCCCGGCTTTTTGCTCAGCAGCGCCAACTGCTTTGCCTCCCTCCTGAGGGAAATGATGCGCGCAGCCGAGAACGGGGATGCCGCGCTGGCCAAGGATTTGTCCGGCAAGGTGGAGGAAATGATCGGCGATATGTTTGCCAATGCGGGTGACCTTACCGGCGGGAATGTGTTCGCCAATGCCAACAAGTGCTTAGAGCACTGTTTGGCCTACGGCGCAAAGTGGGATCAGGCGCCTATGCCCATGCGGCACTGCGGGGACGCCATCCCCCGGCCTTACGTTGCCTTCGCGGCGCAAACGCTTATTAGGTTTGGCTTCATGCGCGAAACGGGATACCTGAAGGGCTGAAGAAATCCGGTGCAAAACGGCGGGGCGCAAAATGGCGCTCCGCCATTTTGGTTGATCCATCATTTGCGCGCTTTCTCTGGCCGCCGGTTTTGCCGCACCCCGCCTGCGGCTATTCCTTCCTGTTTCCGGGCAAGCTACTGCCAGCATCCAGCAAAAGGAGCGGTCCCATGGAGCAGCTTTCCTACTGGCATCAAACCCAAAAAACAAAGGAATACCCGCGGCTTGAAAAGGATCTGGAAACCGGCGTGCTCATCGTGGGCGGGGGCATCGCGGGGCTGAGCGCCGCCTATTGCCTGACCCAAAGGGGAATCAAGCCGGTGCTTGTGGAGGCGGATACGCTGTGCGCCGGCACCACGGGCTCAACCACCGGGAAAATGACGCTGCAGCACGGCGTGATCTATCAAAACCTGATGAAGAAGTACGGCATCGGCGTGGCCCGGGAGTTTGCGGCCTCCCAGGCAGAGGCGCTGCGCTTTGCCGCCCAGACGGTGGGCAAGTACGGCATCGCCTGTCAGATGGCGGAAACGGAGGCCTGCCTGTACGCCCTGACGCCGGAGGAAAAGGATGTCCTGCTTCAAGAATACGAGGCCGCAAAGCGGATGGACATCCTGGCGGAATGGAGCGTCAAGCCCTCCTTTCCTCCAAAGGCCAAGGCGCTATTGTCGTACCCCGGCCAGGCGGTGCTCCATCCCGTGCGCTACGTCCAGGGGCTTGCGGACGCGGCGGCGGGCGGCGGGGCGCACCTGTACACCCATACCAAGGCCGTTTCCGTGGAGGAGGGGGATATGACCCTGGTGACCATGGAAAACGGCGCAACCGTCCGCTGCCACTACCTGATCCAGGCCACGCAATATCCCCTGTTTGACGGGCCTAATGTGTTTTACGCCAGGCTCTACGCCAGGCGGGACCATGCCGTGGCGCTCCTGCCCGCGGGGAACTGGCCGGAGGGGGCCTTCATCAACACCGGGGAACCGGTGCGCTCCATCCGCTCCCACATGGAAAACGGCCGGCGGGTGCTGATTCTGGTGGGGGAATGCCATGCCCCCGGCAGGATGGAGGAACGGGAGGGCTCGCCCTATGACCGCCTGAGGGATTTCGGGCAAAGCTTCGCGGGGGAATGCCGGGTGCTGGCGCAGTGGTCCGCCCAGGACTATGAGACGCCGGACCAGGTGCCCTACATCGGGCGGCTATCGGTTGGCAGCAATATTTTTGTGGCGGCGGGCTTCAACAAATGGGGGCTTTTAAGCGGCACCCTGGCGGGGATGATGCTCGCCGAGATGATCGACACGGGCCATTGCAAGTATGAGGCACTGTACGGGCTTGGCAGGCCGGACATCACAAGCTCCCTGAAAAAAACCGCGGGGGAGGTGCTGGCTTCCGCGGGGGAACTGATCAAATCCAAGTTTGAGGGAACGGAGGAGGCCGGCGGGCTTGAAAAAGGGGAAGGACGGGCCATCCGCTTCCACGGAAAGCGGGCTGGGGCCTTCCGGGGGGAGGACGGCGGCGTTTTTGTGGTGGACACCACCTGCACCCACCTGGGCACGGAGCTGCATTTCAACAGCGCGGAAAAGACCTGGGACTGCCCGGCCCACGGCGGAAGGTTCCAAAGCAACGGTAAGCTGTTGGAGGGGCCGCCCAAGGATGATTTGAAGCTGCTCTTTCAGGGAAGCTACCCGGAGTACATCCGCGCCCTTCACGGCGGGGACGGGCCTCTGGCAAAGGATGCGCCCAACGTGGAGGACGAATCTATGGCGCCCGGCCTGATGACGGCGCCGGATAGGGAAGTCCCCGGCATGGGGGAGGCGCCCTTGCTGGGCGGGGAGCCGGTCCCCCTGGATGTCCTGGAGCCCTGGCCGGGCGGCCTGCCCCCGGGTTCCATGTACGGTCTGTACCCCAGCCATCCGCCCAGGGGGAGGGAAGAGTGAGCGTTCCGCAGATATATCACCGGAATTCGGCGAATAATTTTACGTTGTATTTCGGGTGAAATAATGGTATACTCATGGAGAAGGGGGAGATTCTATGCCGAACATCATCCCAATCTCCGATCTGAAAAATTACGGTGAGGTACTTGGCCAATGTGATGAAGGCGCGCCGGTCTATCTGACGAAAAACGGACGCGGCAGGTACGTAGTGCTGAGTATTGCAGACTATGAAAAGCAGACCGCCACCATCAAGCTGCTGTCCGAGTTGGCCAGAGGTGTATCCTCGCTCCGCGGGGAGGGCGGGCTTACCCTGGAGGAGGCCTTTTCCGGCCTTACAGACTGAAATGGCGGATGTTGTTGTTTCCAAGCTGGCAAGGAAAGACCTCCTGGCGACACGGGATTATATCCGCGATGAATTGGGGAATCCTGAGGCGGCGCGCAGGATAATGCAGGCGCTTAAGCAGGGGATGGCATCGCTTGGCGGTATGCCGGAACGCGGGAAGCCCCTGGACGCGCTGCTTGCCGTGCATACGGAGTACCGCTTTTTGGCTGTTGAGAATTACCGGATTTTCTATTTGTGCGATGGCCGGACAGTGGAGGTCATCCGGGTGCTGCATACCCGGCAGGACTTTATGCGGGCATTGTTTTTCTAGGCCGTGTCCCGATACCGCGCTTGACAGGCACGAAATAGCATAAAGCGCCTCCCTCCCCGGCACCGCCGGGGAGGGAGGCGCTTTTTGCCATTCCAAACCTATCTGCTGATTGGCCGCACCGGCCTGGCCTCGATGTACCCCCTGTATCCCTGGGGCGCCAGTTGAAACCTGGGCCCGTCATTATCCGCCCATTCGTAGCCGTGCAGCGCGGGGTCGTAGCTGTCCATGGCGTCCGAAAGGGCGTCGATGGCCTGGCAGAAGTCCGCGTCCTCATAAGGCGGGCCCTGAAACACCATCATTTTGCAGGGGGGAAGCTCCATCAGCTCAAACCCTTCGGGCAGGCTGCCCCTGTAGTCCATGGGCACCTCCACGCCCTGCACGTATTTGGATGTGCCCTCCCTGATGAATCTTTCGGGCAGCCACATGCCGATGGGCTCGTACAGCGCTTCCTTCACGCTGGTCAGCACGCCCCACACCTCGCAGCCCACTTCTTCACAGTAAGCAAAGTAATGCTCCGCCCGTATGCCGCGCCGCACCACCGCTTTGCGCGCCGGGCGCTCCATCACCTGCACGAACACGAAGCCCGGTTTTTGTTCCTTATCCATTTTTTGCTCTCCTCTCGTCCTGAAGGCGTAGGAATCCCGCACGGAGGACGGCAGAAACAGCGGGATGGGGGGCGCGGTCTTCTGATACCGGGCGGGGGTGATGCCGAAATTTTTGGAAAACGCCCTGGTGAAGCCCTCCTGGCTGTCAAACAGAAAATCCAGCGCCACGTCCAGCACCCGGGCATCCCCGTCCCGAAGGGTGAGCGCCGCCCGGGTAAGCCGAAGCTGCCGAAGATATTCAAAGGGGCTCCGGCCGGTGAGCTCCTTGAACAGCCTGGCGCTGTGAAAGGGGGAATACCCCGCCGCCCGGGCCAGTTTCAGCATGGTGACAGGCTCGGTAAGGTGATGCTCCATCATGTCCTGCATCCGCTGCACCGCCTCCACCTGGTCCTGCCTTTCCACGGGGAAACCGCCTCCTTGCTTCTGCGCGCCTGCCGCCTCCTGTGCCAGTATACGGCATGGGGCGGAGGATTTCTTGACCGTCCTTGCGAAGGTATGCCCTTTTAAAAATGCGGCCCCGAAAACGGAGCCGCATGTTCGTATGGTTTTTGGGCGGCACGTTCAGCCTAGCCCTGCTTTTGCGAAAAGGCCGCCAGCACGGCCTTGGCCATATCCTCCTTGCGGCAGGTGATGGTATGCTTCACCGGCAGCGTGCGGAGCATGGCCACCTGCCGGGGCATGGGGATGTCCGTTTCCTCTTCCAAAGCCAGCGCGCAGTCAAAGGCGTCCAGGCCCAGAACGGACTCCTGCCCTGTCACAGCCTCGCACACGTCCGCGGTAAACTTGTAGGGGTTGGCGGTGGCCACGATCACCGCGGGGGTGGGGTCCCCCGTCCTTGCCCTGTACACATTCAGCACATGGCTGGCCACGGCGGTATGGGGGTCCAGCAGGTAGCGGTGGTACTGCCACACCCGGGATATTTCCCGGGCGGTGGCCACGTCGTCGGCGTAGCCGCCCTCCATCAGCCGCCTGACCTGATTGCGCCGTGCCGTCCCGATATCATAGCCGCCCTCTTCCCGGAGCTTTTGCATCCACAGGGACACCTGCTCCGCGTCCCTGTCCGCCAGCTCATACAAAAGCCGCTCCAGGTTGGAGGAGATCAAAATGTCCATGGAGGGGGACGTGGTCTTGTAAAACGCGCGCTTGGCGGTATACACGCCGGTTTCCAGAAAATCGGTGAGCACATTGTTGCTGTTGCTGGCGCAGATCAGCCTGCCCACGGGCAGACCCATCAGCCGGGCATAATAAGCGGCCAGGATGTTGCCGAAATTGCCGGTGGGCACCACGAAATGCACGGGGTCCCCCAGGTGGACGGCCCCCGCGTGCACAAGGTCCGTATAACTGGAAAAATAGTACGCGATTTGCGGTACCAGCCGGCCGAAGTTGATGCTGTTGGCGGAGGAGAGCACCTTGTTCAGCCCGTCCATTTCCTTTTGGAAATCCGTGCTGGAAAAAAGCTGCTTCACGCCCGTCTGCGCATCGTCAAAGTTGCCCTGTACGCTGATGACCAGGGTGTTGCTGCCTCCGGTGGTGGTCATTTGCAGCTCCTGCACAGGGCTTACGCCGTCCCGGGGGAAGAACACCGTGCAGCTTGTGCCCGCAACATCCTTGAACCCTTCCAGCGCCGCCTTGCCCGTGTCGCCGCTGGTGGCCACCAGGATGCTGATCTCCCTTGTTTCCCCGTTTTTTTTGGCCGCCAGGGTGGTCAGGTGGGGCAATAGCTGCAGCGCCATATCTTTGAAGGCCAGGGTGGGGCCGTGGAACAGCTCCAGAATGTAGGTGTTGCCGTCCAGGGAAACCACAGGCGCCACCTGCGAATGGCTGAACTTGCCGCCGCCGTAGGCGGCTTTTGTGGCCTCATCAATTTCGGCGGGGGAATAGTCCTCCAAAAAGGCCTTCAATACCTTCGCCGCGCGCCCTGCATAGGGCAGGTGGCCCATGGCTGAAATCTCCTCCAGGGAAAAGGAAGGAAACATGGCGGGAACGTACAGCCCGCCATCCTTGGCCAGGCCATACAGGATCGCCTGGGAAGCGGTGACGCACGCGCCGCCCCTGGTGCTTAAAAATGACATACCTTCACGCTCCGGCTTTTGTTCTATCAAAAAAGGGGCGGCGGCTTTGGCCACCGCCCCGTTGCGATGCTTGAACAACTCAGATAATGTACTTGCTTACGAAGTCCGGCAGGCTTTCGGTGGCCTCGCTGACGGAGAGAACGAAATCCACGCCGTGGCGTTCGCCCAATTCCTCCAGCCGGGTAAAGAACCATTGGGATTCTTTAAGTTCCACCTTGACCAGCTTCAGGAAGGCATCGATAAAGATGATGCCCACGTCGAAGTTTTGCGCCAGCAGCCCGCTAAGGAACCCCAGAAACATTTCCTGGCTGACGATGGCGTATTCCCCGGCGTTGATAAAGCGGACCTCGTGACGCAGGTCAAACATGTACCGGTTGTCGTCATCGACAAATAGCACATCGCTTTTGGACTCCTTGATGGAATGATTGGCCAAATCGATGATGCGCTTTGTTTTGCCCGATCCCTTTCTTCCGTGTATGACCTGAATCATGGAGCAGCGCCTCCTTTGTCGAAATTCCTATACCGGTATTATAGCGCAGTTCTTCCATTTATGCAATCGCTTATCGCGGGGCGCGGCGGACATGCGAATTGCAAGCCTGATTGCCGCCGCCCCCTGCCGCGCCGGCCGGGCCGGACCGGTTTGAGGAGCCCCGGGGCAGGAAATATTCCCAAGACCGTGCGGTCCTGGCGGGCAGACCGGGCGGGCCTGAGCGCCTGCTTCCAGTATCCGGCCAAGGTGACGGGGATTGTCCGGACATGAAAAGATGTATCCCGTTACCTTACTGTTGTATGCGGTATTGGGTTATTTCATTTTATGATTGCAGGGCAAAAGGGGCCTTTATGCAGAAAGAGGCTTGTTTCTGTGATGCTTGGCTGATATTTGTGCCATGGGGATTCATCTCAGCCTTCATGCTTTATTAGCTTATTTCCTTTACATACACCGCCTTGCATAAGCATTTGCTTTTTCACCTGCTCCTGCACCGGCATTTCGCTTCCGGCTTCAAGGGCGGATTTGTAATACCAGCATTTGAAATTGACGATATCCAAGGTTGATTGCAGTTCTGCTATCTGCGCTTCTACTGTTTTCTTGCGTTCCAAAAACATTTCATAACGCTTTTCAAGGGAGGCATCGCCCTGTTGGACCCAATCCACAAATTGGCGGATTTCTTTGATGGGCATGCCCGTTTTTTTCAGGCAATCAATGGTCCGAAGCATGGCAAGATCGCTTTCGGAAAAAATACGGTAGCCTGATTCCAAACGTTCCATGAAAGGCAAAAGCCCTTCTTTATCATAATACCGAATGGTGCTGGTAGGCACGTTCATGATCTTCGCCGCGTCCTTGATGGTATAAGTGTTCATACGTTTCTTGAGCTCTCCTCTATAATAAATACGTTGCGAAAATAAACATTGACCTTAAACTCAAGTTAAATGTTATCATGGGTTTGCACGGAAGTCAATAACGGCAGCAGCGATGGCTGAAGAAAAAATACAGTAGAATTTGCATTTGCCTATTGACATTCAACTTTACTTTAAGGTTATACTTACTGTGAGGACAATTTCTGTGGATGGTACGGGGCTGATTCACCGAGGCCGGTAACAGAATGTATCCTCTTGTATCTGCCAAAATGGAGGTGTGAGGGTGAACCGTGAAGAACTGGCCAAGCAGACTATGCATCAGCTTGACATGCATCAAAGTGATTTTGATATCGCCTTTCCGGAATTTGGAACGGTGAAAAGCCGCTTCGTATACGGGGAAGTGTGGGCGCATAGCGAACTGAGCATAAAGCAGCGCCTGCTTGTTTCCATCGCGGCTTTGGTGACTGTTCAGGGGGAGGAGCTTTTGGGGATGCTTCACGCAGCGCTCAGGAATGAAGTGACTCCCGAAGAACTGCAGGAAGTGTTTCACCAGGCGGCGCCGTATATTGGTTTTGCCAAAGCGGAGAAAGGGCTTCATGTGCTAAAAAAGGCCTTCGATGAAGCAGGCGTTAAGTTACCTCTCGGTAAGCAAAGTACGGTGACGGAAGAAACCCGCTTGGAAAGCGGAATCAGCGCGCAAAAAGCGTTATTTGGCCCCGTGATCGACCTGATGCGCGCAAACGCGCCGGAGGATCAGCGCTTTATGCAGGATTATCTGTCCGCCTTCTGCTTTGGCGACACCTATACAAGGGGCGCTTTGGATTTGAAGACAAGAGAGCTTCTGACGTTTGTTTGCATTATTTCGCTTGGCGGCTGCGACAGCCAGGCAAAAGCGCATGTTGGCGGCAACCTGATGGCCGGAAATGGGAAAACGGTATTGGTATCCGCCGCGGCACAATGCCTGCCCTATATTGGCTTTCCCAGAACCTTGAACGCGCTTGCGGCGATCAGCGAAATGACCAAACCAAAAGAGGAGGCAAAGTAAGGTGTATACGTCTGTCAAGCTCAATAACGGTTATGACATTCCGCAATTGGGTTTTGGTGTGTTCATGATCCCTGACCATGACCAGTGCAAAAAAAGCGTTCTGGAAGCTTTACAACTGGGTTACCGGCACATTGATACCGCTCAACTGTACAGAAATGAGAAAGCGGTTGGGGAAGCCGTCAGGGAATCCGGCATTCCAAGAGAAGAGATTTTCATAACCACAAAGATATGGACAAACGACTTTGGTTACCAAAGGACAAAGGCTGCCATTTTGCGTTCACTTACAGCGCTGAACACCCCGTATATTGATTTGCTGCTGCTCCATCAGCAGGTGGGTGATTTTGTGGGCTCCTGGAAAGCGCTGGAGGAGGCAGTCAAAGAAGGTGTTGTGCGGTCCATTGGGATCAGCAATTTTTCGATTGAGAATGTCAAAAAATTGCTGGCTTCAGCAAAAATAAAGCCCGTAGTCAATCAGGTGGAAGCGCATCCCTATGCCCAGCAGAAGGAACTGCGTGCTTTCCTGGATAAGCAAGGGATCAGGATTGAAGCGTGGTATCCCATAGGGCACGGTGATCAGGGGCTGATCAAGCATCCGGTCTTTCTGGAATTGGCCAGCAAATATCACAAAACAACAGTGCAGGTGATTTTGCGCTGGCACATTCAAACCGGTTACATTGTTTTTCCGAAATCAACCAATCCTGTTCACATCAAAGAGAATCTGGACATCTTTGATTTTGAACTCAGCCCCCAGGATATGAAAAAGATTGAGGCGCTGGACAAGAACAAGAAATACTTTAACTATCCCCCCGTGTTTCTGCGCAAGTTCCTGTTTGACCTGGTGGGATTAAGTATTAAGAGGTGAAGCATATGAAGTACCTGGACAAAGAAGCATTTGATGCCGCCAATATGTTTGGCACCGGTGTGCCCAATACCATGTTTGCCAAATATTTTGTGGGCGCTTCCTTTTTGAACCCGTTGACGATTCCAGGCCAGAGCCCGATTTTCCTGGCGAACGTAACGTTTGAGCCCGGCTGCCGCAACAATTGGCATATCCACCAGGCGAAAAGCGGCGGCGGGCAGATTTTGGTCTGCACGGCGGGCGAAGGCTGGTATCAGGAAGAAGGCAAAGAGCCGGTTAGCCTTGCGCAGGGTAAGGTGATTGTCATTCCCGCGGGGATCAAGCATTGGCATGGCGCCAAGGCAGACAGCTGGTTCAGCCACATCTCTGTGGAAGTTCCCGGCGAGGAAAGCAAAAACGAATGGCTGGAGCCTGTGGACGAACAGGTATATAACAGCTTGACCGAATGATTGTATTGGGCTCTGGATGAAACATTATCAGGGCATGAGGAAAAACCCGGTTGAAACAATCAACGATTTGGGAGGATCTGAAAATGATTTTGAATGAAACCTATACGCTGTCCAATGGCGTGAAGATTCCCAAGCTGGGCCTTGGCACCTGGTTTATTGCCGACGACAAAGCTGCGCAGGCTGTTATTGATGCTGTGAGCGTTGGCTACCGCCATATCGATACGGCGCAGGCTTACCAAAACGAGGGTGGCGTCGGCGAAGGCGTGCGCACCTGTGGTGTTGCCCGGGAAGAGCTGTTTGTCACAACCAAGCTGGCTGCGGAAATAAAATCGTATGACGCTGCGGTCGCATCCATTGATCAATCATTGAAAACGATGGGCCTTGATTATATCGATATGATGATTATCCACAGCCCCCAGCCCTGGATGGAGTTCCGGGAAGAGGACCGCTATTTCGAAGGCAACCGGGAAGCCTGGAGGGCGCTGGAAGACGCGTACAAGGCAGGCAAGCTTCGGGCGATTGGCGTTTCCAATTTTGAAGAGGCCGATCTTGACAACATCCTTGCCCATTGCACAGTTGCTCCCATGGTAAATCAGGTGCTTGCCCATATCAGCAATACGCCTTTTTCCCTGATCAACTACTCTGTAAGCAAGAACATTCTGGTGGAAGCATACTCTCCCGTTGCCCATGGCGAAATGTTCAAAAACAAGGATGTTGCTTTGATGGCCGCAAAGTATGGCGTAACCATTCCGCAGCTGGGCATACGCTACTGCCTGCAATTAGGCACGCTGCCGCTGCCCAAGACCGCCAACAAAGAACATATGGAAAGCAATGCGTCTTTGGATTTTGTCATTGCTGATGCGGACATGGCGTTGCTTAAAAGCGCAGAGCACATCAAGGATTACGGTGCGGCCAGCTTTTTCCCCGTGTATGGCGGAAAGCTGAAATAATTTTCTGATGCAGGCTGTGAAGTCATAATGTGAAGGAGCTGTCAATGAATGCTACGATGGATCACCGCCGTACTTGTTCTGCTACTTGCATTCGCGGGGACCGGCAGCACATTGGCGTCAAGCGGCGCAGATGCCCAAATAGATCTGGATATCGGCACGCCTGTGATCCTTTCCATGAACGGCACCGATGTGCGCGCGACACTGAACAATACCGTGACCGCAAAAGCATTGCTGGATTTGCTTCCCTATACCGTCACGGTCAGCAGGGAAGCCGATGATCTGTGCGGTGCTGTGAGCGAACCCCTGCCATCCGGCACGGCCGAAGGACAAAGCGCATGGAAAATCGGTGAAATCGGGTGGTTTGGAGGGTGGTTTACCATCCTGTGCGACCATGAAGAGCATTTTTCGCAAATGCCGGGTGTGATGGTCATCGGGAAAGTGGATGAGGAAGACATGGATTTTGTCTCCTCCCTGTCAGGTGAGGTGGAGATCACGGTTCGGCTTTCGGACAAGGAGAACGAAATGAACAAAGCGAAGGCTGACAGGATTCAGCTTCAGGCCGGAGATCAGGTACTGACCGCTATCCTGGAAGAGAACTCCTCGGCAATGGCGCTCAAGGACATGCTGGAAAAGGGCAGCATGACCATTCAGATGAGAGACTATGGCAGCATGGAAAAGGTAGGCTCCCTGGGCGCAAGCCTGCCAACCAATGACCAGCAGATTACCACAGAGGCCGGCGACTTGATATTGTACCAGGGGAGTGCGTTTGTGATCTATTACGCGCCCAACTCCTGGAACTTCACCAAACTGGGAAAGATTCAAGGCGTAACAGGTGAAGCGCTGAAAAAGGTGCTTGGCAGCGGCAACGTCACTGTGACCCTATCGTTAATTCCCGATTGAGTTCTGGAAATATAATGAAGGGACGCGCAAGACAAAGAATCTCCTTTGCCCCTTTTCAAAAGCGCAGGGCAGATCCCAAAGCGGATTTATCCTGCGCTTTATGATGATATCGAAATATGCAAGATAGGGTGCATCATTCATCCAAAACTACCACATCTTGTGCTTTGCAGCCTTTAGGCCCTTTTAAAACGGCTGCAAAATAGTTGCATAGAAAGCGGCGGTTTTCTCGCCGCTTGTTTAGCATGGATAAAAACAGCCCTGAAATCAACCGATTTCAGGGCTGCTTTTTGGTCGAGGTGACAGGATTTGAACCTGCGACCTTTTGGTCCCGAACCAAACGCGCTACCAAACTGCGCTACACCTCGACAAAAAGTGGAGCCAATAAAGGGACTCGAACCCTTGACCTGCGGTTTACGAAACCGCTGCTCTACCAGCTGAGCTATATTGGCGAATCCAGCGTGCATCATTATAACAGACCATGGGCGGTTTGTCTAGCATTTTTCGGGGGGAAAAGCGTCCATGAAAGGCGCTGGCGCAAGCGCTTTGGAAAGTATCCGGGAGAAAGGTATGAGAAGGTGCGATGGAAAGCGCCCTGGTAAAGGTGATCGGGAAAGTGCCCGGGAGAGGGGCCTGAGAAAGTGTCTGGGGAAACCTGCAGAAAGCGGGTCGGGAAGGCAGGCGGAAAACGCACCGGGCCGGGAAAAAGCGGTTTTCCGCGGTCGGTTTCCGTTTTTAGGCAATATGCGGCGTGGGGGAAATGTGATATAATTGGCGGGAAAAGGTTAGCTTTTGGGTTTTTCGTCCCACGGGAACTTTTTCCGGCCCGGGGAGTCCAAAGGAGTGTAAACAAGAAAAAAACGGGCAGCCAGAAAAGGAGATATGCATGAAAAAGATATTGACATTTGTGCTGGCCACGGCTGTGGTTTTGATGACGGCGGTGGGAGTGCTTGCGGAAACGGTGCCCCTGCCACCGCTGCAGGGCGTGATCACGCAGGTGATGGAGGACGGCAGCTTTTTGATGGAGGATACCGTTCATGGCCAGGTGCTGGTGCAGGCGGATCTGGACGCCACCCTGGAGGGGATCGACGAACCTGCCGTTGGCCAGTACGTGTTTGTGTGGTACGGCGGGGCCATGACCAAATCCATCCCGCCCCAAGTAACGGCTGACAGGATCGGCTGCTATATCGTGGAGGGTGTGGTGCTTTCGGCGGATGCTGAGGCCGGGACGGCACTGATCGACTCGGAGGAGGCCGGCCAGGTGCTGGTGCGCCTGCCGGAAGGGACAGCCTTGCCGGCGGAGGGGGACTACTTGACGGTATACACAAACGGGGCGATGACCATGTCCGAGCCCGGTCAGGTGGACGGGCTGAAGGTGGACGTGTATGTTGTTGCCCGGGGCACCGTCGATATGATCGGTGACGGCTACTTCCTGCTGGAGGGCGACGCGGGAACCATCCGCGTGAATATCGGCGAAGAGACGCAGATCCCGGAATACCTGGAAGAAGGGGACGCGGTGAGCGTGTATTACAGCGGCGTGATGACCAAATCCATCCCGCCTCAGGTGTTCGGGATAATTGTGGACCTGGATACGGACGAATGATTTAGGCCGGCAGGGGACGGGAGCACAAGGGGGAATGGCGCGGTGAAAAAGAAATAAGAGGAGGAATTCAAGAAAAACGCTGTTATGCTCAGGTATGGAGCAATAAAACGGTACTGCAGGCAGCCGAAGATCTAAGGCTGCGCCGCTTATGGGCCGTTAGGCTTTCGCGCGGCGCTGCCCGAAGGGTTTATAACGGCTTGATGGGCCCAGTGGCATATGCCGCCGGGCTTTTCTTTGTCCCCATGGAAAGCCCTGCGGTTTTGCCGGGCGCTATCCTCATTGTTCTACTTTTGTCCCTCCACGCATATGCATCACCAGATTGATGCAATCTGGGAGGGACAAATTTATGGAATTGCGGATATTGCGCGAAAACGTGGAGCTGGAAAGGCTGGTGGGCAGCGGGAATGGCCAGGCGTCGGTGGAGGGGGAGATCACGCTGCCGGGCGGCCTTCGGGAGGAGGCCAAGGTACTCCAAACCGGCGCCATGATGGTGATCACCGGCGCGGAGGCACTGTCCGACCGTGTCGCCATCGAGGGGAAAGTGGTCTTCCATGTGCTGTATACCCAGGGAGACCCCACGAAGATTTCCGCGCTGGAGGCCTCCACCGAATTCAACCATGCCATTGAGGTCAAGGATGCCGCTCCCAGGATGATCGCCCAGGCGGGCGGCCAGGTAGAGCACGCGGAGGCCGCGGCCTACAACGGGCGGCTGTCCCTGAAGGGCATTCTGGCGCTGAACGCGCGGGTGCTTTCCACCGCTCCGGTGAGTGTAGTCACCGGCGTTACGGATGTGCCGGGGCTGGAAGGGCTGAGCCAGACGCTGGCCATCCGGCGCACGGTGGGGGAAGGGGCCGCGGAAACGCTGCTTAGGGACGAGTTTGATCTAAGCGGCGCCCTGGATATTAGGGAAACGCTGTACGGAACCGCCCAGGCCGCCGTGCAGGAGGTGACCGGGGGCGAAGGCAAGGCCAACGTGTCCGGCACGGTACAGTTGGAGGTGTACCACGCTACCAGCCAGCCGGCAAGGCCCCTGGTGGTCACGCGGCATACGCTGCCCTTTGAGCAGGCGGTGGACCTGGGCGGGCAGCGGGGCGATCAGCTCACGGGGCGCGTGGCGGTCAGGGATGTGGCGGTACTGTCCCAGGACGGCGGGGACGCAGGCCGCATCCTCCGGGCGGAGGTGCTGCTGGGCGTAAACGCCGCGGCGGACAAGAAGGAGACGGCCACGGTGTGGAAGGATGCCTACACCACCGCCGGGGATGCGCTGGCGCTTACCATACGGCCCCTTTCCTACAGGGTGGGCAACGCCGCCTTCCAGACCGCGGAGAGCGGCAAGGTGATGATTATGCTTCCGGAGGGAAGCCCGCCCGCCCGCACCGTGCTGGCCGGGTTCGCAAGGCCTATCATGACGGGATGGAACCAAACCGGGGGCCGGCTGAATACCGAAGGGTTGCTGGAGGTAACGCTGATCTATATGACGGATGATTCCGGCGTGCCTGTGGCCGTCAACCAGGAGGAGCCTTTCAAGGCGGTCTTCGCCTGCGAGGCGGAGCCTGACGACTGGCTGACGCTGGAGGCCGGGAATATCGACGTGGCCGGCATCACCAGCGACCGGGTGGAAATGAAATACATCCTGCGCCTTGCCGTGGACGGCTGCCGCAGGGCGGATAATCAGATCATTACCGATGTGAAAAGCCAGGAGGCAGCCGTGCCCACCGGAGGCATCAGCCTGTATTTTGCCCAGCCCGGGGATACGCTGTGGGATATTGCCAAGCGCTACCGCATCAACAGGGAACAGCTTCTGAAGCTGAACTCCGCCCTTGCGGAGGGGGAGGTGGAGCCGGGCACCGGCGTGGTGGTCTGGCGGAAAGAGGCATAAAAATGGTTTACGTATGAACTTTCAGTTCATACGTAAACCAAGGGCCGGATTCCTAAAATTTCTGCGGAAATTTCCGGGCGGAATCCGGACTGGCGGGTTTGATTTTTCGCCGGGCGGGCAAGCTCGCCCTTTGGAAAAATCCACGGGCACCGGCAAAGCCGGTGCCCGTGATTTTACATGGAGGGCCCGCAGGCCCTCCATGCCTCCCGAGGTTGTCGGTTGTCTGGAGCGGTTTTTGTTTGGGCACTTGGGCTGGATGAAAATGACATATCCGTGGAAAAGATATTTGATAAAGATTCCCTGATAAAGTTTTTGAGGGGAAGGTGCGGGAGGGGGACTTTTTACAAAAAGTCCCCCCCCCGCCATTTTCATACAGTTTCTATGCCGCGTTACTCCGCCCGGAAGGCGTAGGTGGTGAGGCTTTCAAAAATCTCGCCGGGGCGCAGCACGGTGCTGGGGAAGTTTGCGTGGTTGGGGGAATCCGGGTAATGCTGGGTTTCCAGGCACAGGGCGCATTGGGGGCCATAGTAAGCGCCGTTCCTGCCGGGGATGCCCTGCTGGTTGGCGGTATAGAACTGCACGGCGGGCTGGTCGGTGGTGACCTCCATGACCCGGCCGGAGACGGGGTCCTTCAAAAGGGCGCACTTCTTGGTCACAAAGGGGTTCCCCAGCACGTAGTTGTGGTCATACCCCTTGCCATACTGTAAAGCAATGTCGGTTTCGCCGGCCTTCAGCCCTTCGCCGATGACCCGGGGGGTGCGGAAATCGAAGGCGGTGCCATCAACCGGCAGCAGCTTGCCGGTGGGGATCAGGCCCTCGTCCGTTTCGGTGATGGCGTCGCCGAAGAGCGTGAGCTCATGGTTCAAAACGGTGCGGCCATCGGCCCCCGCCAGGTTGAAGTAGGCGTGGTTGGTAAGGTTTAAAACGGTGGGCTTGTCCGTGACGGCCCTGTAATGGATGGAAAGGGCGCAGGCATCGTCAAAGGTATAGGTGACCTCCACCGTTAGCTTTCCGGGATAGTTTTCCTCGCCGTCGGGGCTCACAAGGCGCAGGAGCAATTGGTCCGCGCCCTTATTTTCCTTGGGCTCCGCCTCCCACAGCCGCACACCGAAGCCCACGTTTCCGCCGTGCAGGTGGTTTTTGCCGTTGTTGACGGCAAGCTGGTAGGTTTTTCCGTCCAGGGCGAACTGACCCTTGGCGATGCGGTTGCCGTACCTGCCGATCAGCGCACCCAGGCTGCCGTTTTTGGTAAGATAGGGGGGAAGCTCGTCAAAGCCCAGGGTCACCTCGCCAAGATGCCCCTTGCTGTCCGGCACCTGAATGGAGGTGAGGATGCCGCCGAAGGTGATGACGCTGACGCTGGCGCCCAGTTTATTGGTAAGGGTGTATTGCTCCACGCTCCGCCCGTCCGTAAGGACGCCGAAGGGCTTTTTGGCGATGCTCAAGGAAAGCGCCTCCTTTGTTTTTCACTTCCATTATTGTACAGGGAATTGCGTTTTTGTCAATGCGGTGAAAGGAGCGGGAAAGGCGCATAAAAGTAGCGGGAAGGGAGCTTTTTTCAAAAAGCTCTCTTCCCGCATTCCTCCCTGAAAAACGTACTTACCGGTAGGAGGCCGCAAGGATCGCTTCCACGTCCTGCTGGTTGATTTCGCAGGGGTCCACGTCGAACAGCCCGCCCATGATCTTCCGGGCGTGGGCGGCCAGGCGGGGCAGGTCTTCCTTTTGGATGCCGTAAGCGGAGAGCTTCAAAGCGTCCACGCCGCAGTCCTTTTGAAGCGCAACGAGCGCGGCCACAAAATCCATGGGCGTTTTGGCGTCCTCTTTGCCCAAGGCCTTGGCCATGTCCACCATCCGCTGGCCGCAGCAGCCGGATTTGGCCAGGTGGGTGTAATAGGCGGCGCTTACAATAATCAGCCCCGCGCCGTGGGGCAACTCCGGCTTGAAGCCGCTCAGGGCATGCTCGATGGAGTGCTCGCTGATGCAGCCGGAGGTGGACTCCACAAACCCGGAAAGGGTGTTGGCCAGGGCGATATCCTCCCGGGCTTTGATGTCCTGGCCGTTTTTCACCGCGGCGGCCAGGCTGCGGCCCACCAGGCGGATGGCCTGAAGCGCGTACAGATCGCTCATTTCGTTGGCGGTGCGGTTGACGTAGCCCTCCGTGCTGTGGAACAGCGCGTCAAAGCCCTGATAGGCGGTGAGGGCCGGGGGCACGGAAACCATGAGCTCCGGGTCCACAATGGACAGGCAGGGGAAGGTTTTTTCATATCCGAAGCCGATTTTTTCGTCCCCGTTGGTGATCACGGTCCAGGGGTCCGCCTCGGTGCCCGTGCCGGCGGTAGTGGTGATGGCCACCATGGGCAGGGGGTCGTTGGGCACAGGCAGCCCTTTGCCGGAGCCGCCGGAGATATAATCCCAGTAATCCCCGGGGTTGGCCGCCATGACGGCGATGGACTTGGCGGAATCCATGCTGCTGCCCCCGCCCAGGCCGATGACGAAATCACAGCCTGTTTCCCTGGCCAGGGCCGCGCCCTCCATCACGTGCTCTTTGATGGGGTTGGGCAGGATTTTGGGGAAAAGCACGTGGGCGACGTTTGCCATGTCAAGCTGGGCGGTGAGTTTGTTAAGGATGCCCAGGCGCTTCATGGAGTTGCCGGCGGAAATGACGATCAGGGCTTTTTTGCCGGGCAGGGGTTGGGCGTGGAGCTCGCTTAACTTGCCGCTGCCGAAGAGGATGCGGGCGGGCATGTGGTAGGTGAAGGGCATGGGAAGGTACCTCCTTGTTGGTTTGGGGTGGGTTGTAGCCGAAGTCATTCTTTACAAGACATGGTTGTGCCAGGCCGGTGTGATTATGACGCAGGAGGGAGTAGGGGGGATTTCGATGTCCCCCCCTTCACCAACTTGCTCAATCGTCGCCGCATTTCGCTGTCGCTCATGCGGCTCGTTTCGCAAGCCTCCTCCGCCTCGCTTTATCCGCCACAGGCGGCGCTCGGCTTCGGAGCCTCCTGCACCTCCCCTCCCATCCGGCTCAATCGTCGCACTGCTCACTGCCGTTCGCATTGCTCGTTTCGCCGGCCTCCTTCGCCTCGCCTATCGCCCCCACAG
>JAEWVC010000003.1 GCA_023459275.1 Bacillota bacterium
GCCGTCCTTCAGTTGCAGCTCGGTCCAAAAGGATTCACAGGGCGTGCAGTACCAGCCCTCGTACTCACTTTTGTAAATGTCGCCCTGGTCATACAACTGGCGGAACATCTTCTGCACGCTCAGCGCGTGGCGCTCCTCACTGGTACGGATGAAATCGTCATACGCTACATCCATCAGCGCCCACAGCTTTTTGATGCCGGCGACAATTTCGTCCACATATTGCTGTGGCGTTACGCCCTTTTGCTGGGCCTTGCGCTCAATCTTCTGGCCGTGCTCGTCGGTGCCCGTCAGGAAATAGGTATCGAAGCCCGTAAGCTTCTTGAACCTGGCCATGGTGTCCGCCGCAACGGAGCAATAGGCATGCCCGATGTGCAGGTTGTCGCTGGGATAATAGATGGGCGTAGTGATATAAAAAGTCTTCTTGTCCTCCCGGTCCATGGGTTTTCCTCCTTTTTGCGTCAAAAAAACCGCCCCCATGAAAAAGGGGCGGGATTGACCCGCGGTGCCACCCTGATTTATCGCTTCCTTGGCGGATATCGGCGCAACCCGACGCGGCCTGAAAATGTTCGGCCGCGATGCTCCGGGCCCATGTTCCCGCTCCCTCTCCGGCCGCCTCTCACCTTGCGCGGCTCTCTTGACGCTTCGGGCGCGGTACTCTTCCCTTCCTCGCATGCGTTTGGAATACGCCTATTATAATGAAGTGCGCAAGAAAAGTCAATCCTCCGCGCTTACCGGTAAAATAGCCCCGCCACGATGCTGCCTGTAAGCCAGGCGGCCAGGGCCGCCGGGATGGCATACCGGCTTTTTTTGACGCCGGCCGCCCCCAGGTAGATCCCGCAGGTGTAAAAGATCGTCTCGGTGGAGCCCATCAGGGTGGAGGCCACCAGTCCGGCCCTGGAATCCGTCCCCTGGTCGGAAAGGATGTTTTGAAGCATCGCCAGGGAGGCCGAACCGCTGAAGGGGCGCAAAAGCATCAGCGGCGCCACGGGCTGTGGGATGCCAAGGGCATCGAATACGGGGCTCAAAAGCTTAGTGACACTTGAAAGCAGCCCGGACTTCTGCATCAAAAAAATAACGGAGAGCATGGCGATCATATAGGGCAGGATGGTGACGGCCGTTTTGAGCCCCTCCTTCGCGCCCGCCACAAAAGCGTCGTAAACAGGTACTCCTTTTATCAGGCCGCCTCCCACAATCAGCAGGATCAGGCAGGGCAGCAGCCATTTATCCATGCTTTCCCTCCCGTCTCTCTTCCCCGCGCCTTTGAAGCAGCAAGCAAAGGGTGATGCCCGTCGCCGCGGAGGCGGCGGTGGCGAAAAGCGTGGGCAGGATCACGGCGCCGGGGTTTGCAGACCCCATGACCATCCGCAGCGTGACCACGGTGCCCGGAAAAAGCTGCACGCTGGCAGCATTCAGCACCAGGAACATGCACATGGCCCTGCTGGCGGTCTCACCGCCCCCGTTTTCCCGCGCCAGTTCCCCCATGGCCTTGACGCCCATGGGCGTGGCCGCATTGCCCAAACCCAGCATATTGGCGGACAAATTCATGGTAATGCTGCGCAGCGTCTCTTCTCCCCTAACATCCGGAAAAAGGAATTTCAGCGCCGGCCGAAGGACTTTTGTGATGGTTTCCACGGCTCCAATGCGCTTTAATACTTCCATGAGGCCACACCATACGGCAAATCCGCCGGCCATTCGGAGCATCAGCGACACCGCTTCCAGCGCGCCCTGAATCATTGAATCATTCATTTGTTCAACAATCCCTCCGAAGAGCCCGAAAAGCAAGGCGAGAACTAACATTCCCCCCCATAAGGCATTCATCAAAACAATTCGCCTCTTTTCGCTATTTGTGGACAAACTGTGAATAATCCAAAAATCACTATTGACAGTATCATACAAATCAGATAAAATATTGTTAGTCCTAAATTAATCCAGGGCTTCCGGGAAAGGAGGGATTCCATGAAGTCCACAGGTGTCGTCCGCAAGCTTGACGAACTGGGTCGAATTGTCATTCCCATTGAGCTGCGCAGGACAATGGACATCGCAATCAAGGACACGCTGGAGATTTTTGTTGACGGTGATCAGATCATCCTCAAGAAATATCATCCTGCCTGTATCTTTTGCAATGATGCCCGCGATGTCATCCTGTACAAGGGGAAACTGGTGTGCAAAAACTGCCTTGAAGAACTGAAAAAAGGCTGATGCACGCGTCCCCGCCCATCGGGAAGGCTATCTGCCGGAGCGCTGCAACCAAAGGAACGGTTCATCTTATGGCGCCTTGCAGATGAAAATGCCCCTTGTTTATACAAGGGGCATTTTTTGTAGGGAATTCACCCTATTCCAAACCGGAAAGCAACTATTCTTTCTCTTTCCCCATAGCCATTTGATGAAGCCTGCCAGGCTTTAAAAGCCGCAGGCGTTTGTTCCCGTTTGCAGCGATCAGGCCGTCTTCTTCCATTTGTTTCAGCTTCCTGCTCATGGTTTCCCGGGCGACGCCCACATAGTTGGCCATGCCTTCCCGGCTCAGCGGCAGCACGATCTCAGGCCCAACCGCTGTCATCACGGTGTATTTTTGCGCGTACTCCAGCAAGAGCGCGGCGACCCTTGCCTCCGCCCGGCCACCCGCGGCATTTTGAAGCGTCTCCTCCAGCCTGGCCACCCTCGTGCCCAGTTCTTCAACCAGGCGCACCGCCATTTGGGGGAAGCGAAGAAGCATCCGCTGGAAATGCTCCTTTGCAAAGCAGCAGGCTCGGACCTTGCTCAGCGCCCGGACGGAATAGGATGCCATGCTGTTTCCAAAAAGGAACAGCTCCCCGAAATAGTCGTTTTCGGTCAGCACGGAAAGCACCTTCTCCTGCCCATCCTGTGTGAGGGTATAAACCTTCGCGCTCCCCGAAAGGATTACGGTGAGGCCCTGGGGCACATCGCCCTGGGTTAGCAGCAGCTGCCCCTTTTCATAGCCGCAGCAGGTCATTTGCTCCGCCGCGTCTTTGAGCTCCTCGTACGGGAGCGACGCGAAAAGGGGCACCTTGTGCATGCACAGCTCCCGAAGGCAGTCCCGGCAGTTCAGGTTGCAGTTCATAAGGCCCTCCTTTCCTAAGATATACTATACGGACGTTGATCATCTTCTGTCAAGGGCAGAGAAAATTGTGATTTTCATCACGGCATATTCCCTTTTCATGCGGTACAATATAGGAGCGGAAAGTTTGTCCGCAGAAAAAGAGGCAGGGATGATCATGAGTACCTTTGGGCAGGAAATCAACACCCGCGGTTTCATTGTAAGCAACTATACACCCTATGACGGAGACGAAAATTTCCTTGCTCCGCCCACAGAGGCCACCAAACAGCTTTGGCAGGAGCTGTCCGCGCTTATGCGGGAGGAGCATCACCGGGGCGGCGTGTATGACATTGACGAAAACACCATCTCCACCATTACCTCCCACAAGCCGGGCTATATCCATCAAGAACTGGAAAAGATCGTGGGGCTGCAAACAGACGCGCCACTGAAGCGGGCCATCATGCCCTTTGGCGGCATCCGTCTGGTGTACAACGAACTGGAGGCCTATGGGCGCAAACTGCCGGAAGATATCGCGAATATTTTCAAATTCCGAAAGACCCACAATGACGGCGTATTCGACGTATACACCGATGAAATGAAGCGTGCGCGACACAGCGGCATCATCACAGGCCTGCCCGACGCCTACGGCCGGGGCCGGATCATCGGGGATTACCGAAGGGTGCCCCTGTACGGCACGGCTTTTTTGATCGATCAAAAGAAACGGGCCAAGCAGGCGTATGTGTTTGACGCCATGGACAGCCCTGCCATCCGCCAGCGGGAAGAGATGAGCGAACAGATCCGCGCGTTGCAGGAACTGGCGGAGATGGCGGCTGCCTACGGCTTTGATATCTCCCGCCCTGCCGAGGATACGAAGGAAGCCATCCAATGGCTGTATTTCGGCTATCTGGCCGCCGTAAAGGAGCAGAACGGCGCGGCCATGAGCCTGGGGCGCGTTTCCACCTTCCTGGACATCTACTCCGAAAAAGACCTGAAAAGCGGCCGGTACACCGAGGAGGAGATCCAGGAGTTTGTGGACCACTTCATCATGAAGCTGCGCATTGTCCGT
Organism: Bacillota bacterium; assembly: GCA_023459275.1. Lineage (GTDB taxonomy): Bacteria > Bacillota > Clostridia > Christensenellales > Aristaeellaceae > JAEWAH01. The sequence continues at coordinate 4,122 of JAEWVC010000003.1, forward strand.
TTCCTGCGCACGCCCTCCTATGACCAGCTTTTCAGCGGCGACCCCACCTGGGTCACGGAAGCGCTGGGCGGCATGTGCGAGGATGGCCGGCACATGGTGACGAAGATGAGCTACCGTTTCCTGCACACCCTTGTCAACCTCGGCCCCGCTCCCGAACCCAATCTTACGGTGCTGTGGAGCCACCGCCTTCCGGAAAATTTCAAACGCTTCTGCGCGAAGGCTTCCATTGAAACTTCCTCCATCCAATATGAGAGCGACGAACTGATGCGGCCCAAATACGGCGACGACTACGGCATCGCCTGCTGCGTATCCGCCATGCGCATAGGCAAGCAGATGCAGTTTTTCGGTGCCCGCGCAAACCTTGCCAAGGCGCTTCTGTACGCCATCAACGGAGGAAAGGATGAGGTGAGCGGCCTGCAGGTGGGGCCGGAGTTCTCCCCCATCACATCGGAAACCCTTGACTATGATGAAACGCTGCGCAAGTTTGGCATGATGCTGGACTGGCTGGCCAAGCTGTACATCAACACCCTGAACGTGATCCACTACATGCACGATAAATACTGCTACGAGCGGCTGGAGATGGCGCTGCACGACGAGGAGGTGGTGCGCACCATGGCCGGGGGCATCGCGGGATTAAGCGTGGTGGCGGACAGCCTGTCCGCCATCAAGTACGCAAAAGTCAAGCCCGTCCGCAACGAAAACGGGCTGGCGGTGGATTTTGAAATCGAGGGCGATTTCCCCAAGTACGGCAACAACGACGATACTGCGGACAGCATCGCCATCGATGTGGTGAAAAGCTTCATGAGCAAGCTGCGCATCCACCGCACGTACAGGGAATCCATCCCCACCTTGTCGGTGCTCACCATCACCTCCAACGTGGTCTACGGAAAAAAGACGGGCTCCACCCCGGACGGGCGCAAGTATGGCGAACCCTTTGCTCCCGGTGCCAACCCCATGCACGGGCGGGACGCAAAGGGCTGTGTGGCTAGCATGAAGAGCGTGGCCAAACTGCCCTACGACCAGGCGGAGGACGGCATCTCCTACACCTTCAGCATCGTCCCAGGCGCCCTTGGCAAGACAGAAGAACAGAAGGCAGCAAACCTGGTGGGCCTCATGGACGGATTCTTCCTGGACGAGGGCCACCACATCAACGTGAACGTGCTGAACAAGGAAGTGCTGATGGACGCCATGGACCATCCCGAAAAGTATCCGCAGCTCACCATTCGGGTCAGCGGATATGCGGTGAACTTTATCAAACTCACCAGGGAGCAGCAATTGGACGTGCTGCACCGCACCTTCCACGAAAGATTTTAAACCCAAAGGGGCTGATCCCATGGGCGTTTTGGGACGCATCCATTCGGTGGAAAGCTTTGGCACCCTGGACGGTCCGGGCATCCGCTACGTGCTGTTTTTACAGGGCTGCGGGCTGCGCTGCCAATACTGCCACAACCCTGACACCTGGCAGATGGGCGGCGGCAAACTGATGGATTCGGAGGAAGTGATGGCCGATATCCTCACCTACCGGAATTTTATACGCTCCGGGGGCGTGACCCTCTCCGGCGGGGAGCCGCTTTTGCAGCCGGAATTCGCGCTGGACATCCTAAAAAAATGTGCCGGAAAAGGCATCCATACGGCCTTGGATACGGCGGGGGCTATCCCCCTGAAAGTATCCAAGCCCGTATTGGATGCTGCGGACCTGGTCCTACTGGACATCAAAGCGCTGGATGATGAACTATGCACACAGCTTACGGGCCGCAGCAACAAGGATACGTTGGCCACCCTGGCGTACTGCGAGACGCGTCACAAGCCGGTCTGGCTGCGCCATGTGCTGGTGCCGGGCTATACGCTGGACAAGAAAATGCTGGGAGACCTGGCGGATTACCTTGCCCATTTTTCCTGTATCGACCTCGTGGAATTGCTGCCCTTTCACAAAATGGGCGAGTACAAATGGAAGGAATTGCGCCTCCCTTACGCCCTTGCGGATACCCAGCCGCCAAGGAGTGAGGACCTGGCCATGGCCAGAGAAGTATTTGAATCAAAAGGCCTGAAGGTGCTTTTGAAGGAGTAATACTGCTTTCGAAACGTTTTTTCATCGTTGCCGCGGATTTCCTGTGTTCGCCCAAGGGTTTTGCGGCGTACGGAAAGGACCCGCTTGCAAAGCGGGCCCCGGAGGCGGTTATCAAGCCCCCATTTTCTTGATTCTTGAAAACCTTCATGCGTATCATCATGACGGATCACATGGTGCTCTTCCAGTCCTCCAATGTATCTATATCCTTCAAATCCACCGCGTACACGGCAATGATTTCCCCCGTGCGGGCGTCCAGCTCCACCTTGTAGTTGGGCACGCGGACCGTTTCGCCATAGTAGGCCATGGCCTCATCGTTGCTGTAAATCCGGGGAGCGTGGAAAAAGAACTTCCAAAGGGGCTTATCCGTATCCGTGATGTCATAGAACACATCCGGATTGTCCAGGAAAAAGTGCAGTTCCTCCTCCTTCCGTCCCATCTGGCTGATAAGGGCTTTGCCGGCCATGTCCAGCGCTTTTTCCTGGGGCAGCGCCTTCCCATCCGGCAAACCGTATGTGAAGGAGGAAAAAGCCACATCCATCACGTTAAGGAAGCCAGGTTCTTGGGCATACCGCTTGAGGATATCCTCCGCCAGCGTTTGGGACCAGAAGGCCTTGGCTTCCAGGCTGCTTGCCTGCTGGCGGGCGCCGTGGGCTTCTCCAAACTCCCTCATCCTGATCATCAGGGGATCGCTGCGCCTTCTTAAGGCTTCTTCCTCGTAGGCGCGCTTGCTTTCAAGCATGCTTTCCACCGATTCCCGCAGTTCCCCCGTCTCCGGGTGGATATACACCCAGAAATTGTAAAATAGGTGTGTCCCCTCAGGCATGCTTTCCGGCGCCCAATAGTCAACGGCCCAATAGGCCTGCTTATCGCCGGTCGCCACCGAGTCCTCCGGCACCTGGAAGGAGGTGGTCACATCGTATGCGTCCAGCACGCTTTCTTCAACCCCATACCCCTTGGCAATCTCCCGGCGGGCGATGGCGATGGCCTTCGCTTCATCCACCGGGCCTTCTGGCAGAACATACAAGGTGTGGTCTTCTTTTTGCAGGCCCATGTCCGTCATCAGCTGGGAATACCAGGCCTGTTCCTCCTTCGGCCATTGCTCAAAGGGCCCCCAGGCGGCGGTCATGATTTCCATAAAGCTTATTTCCGAAACCTCCCGCCCCGTAAACGTGCGCAGGGCCTCATCCGAGATCTTTCCGGCCTCCGCGTCCTTCACTTCGCCTGAAAGCAGCTTCTTGACCGCTTCCGTCTTTTCCACATATCCCTGTTCAGCCAGCGCTTTTACCAGCGCTGCCTTCTTCTCCGCAGGCCAGTTTTCAAAGTAGCCCGCCTCCTGTTCGGTTTCAACAATCTGCCGGCCGGTATCCCTCAACGTAGTAAGCGCAAGCGCCACTCCGGCTGCCAGTGCCAGTACAAGCACCACTACCAAAACAAATGATACTTTTTTCTTCATAATGATCTCCTTCTCGTTTACGCTACGGGCCGCAGTCATCAGCGCCCGGTAGCATTCCTCCGGAACAGGTCCGAACGCTTTTTCCAACTCATTGCGCTTCATGAAGCCATGCCTCCTTATCAGCCTCCAATGCCATGCGCAGGGCGCCGCGGGCTTTGCTCAGCCGGCTCCGTACAGTGCTTTGGGGCAGGCGCAGCATGCCGGCGATCTCCTCATAGGTATAGCCACCCAGATAGTGAAGCGTAAGAGGAAGGCGCAACCTTTCCGGCAAACCTTCCAATGCTTGCTGCAAAGCTGGGTCAGGAGCACGGGATACAGCTGTATCCGCCACTTCATCTTGGAGCAGGTATTTGCTGTTTTTTCGCCTCAATGCATGGCACTCGTTGATCAGAATGCGTGTGAGCCATGTACCGAACAGCTTTGCATCCCTAAGCTTCCGCCGGTTTTCCCATGCCTTGAGCACGGCGCTTTGCAGGGCGTCCTTGCAATCCTCGTCGTTTCGAAGGATCGTGCGGGCGACCCGGTAAAGCATTTCATGCTTCCCTTCTATCCAGGCAACGAACTCCGTTTTCTCTATCATCCCTTCACCGCCTATTCGCATGGCTGTAACGCGTTACATACATTAGACGCGGCAGGAAAGATGATCCTCACCGCGTAGCAAAATAATTTTGTAAATTCTGGATTCTCATTTGCTGTCCCGTTCAGCTTCCCGTGCTCTTGTAATGCCGCACGCCAAACCGCCACACCAGCATGGAAAAGCCTAAAAACAGCCCGCCCGCGGGCAGCGCCAGCCAGCCAAGAAAAGAGATTTCCCCCCAATGGCATAGAACGGAGGCGGGATAGTAGCTGACCAGCATCAGCGGCAGGAAAAAGGTAAATACATTGTATAGGGCTTTGGGCATGTATTCCACCGGGCAGCGGGTTACCTGGTAGCTGGCGTTGGTAAAGATGAAGATCCAGTCCAGCGCCCTGACGGTGAAGAAAGCGATGCCGGAGCTCATGACAAACACCCCAGTATACATCAGCGTACCGCCGGCCAGGGCGGACAGCAGCAAGACCCATCCGGCCGGGCCCAGCGAAATTCCCTGCCTATGAAGCGCCCAGAAGATCATAAACAGTCCCGCCGCCACCCTGGACAGCCTGTGAATATGGAAAAAGGAGATGGCGGCCTGGGTGAACAGGGAACAGGGCCGCAAAAGCAGCCTGTCAAAATCTCCGGAGCGGACCATCTTCCAGGGGAAGTAGTCGAACCCCCGGCACAGGCTTTCCGCGATCCCGAAGGCGGTAACGGCCATGGCGTAGATGAGCAGTATCCTTTCCAGCGTCCAGGGCCCGATGGCGCCGAACCGGGAGAAAAGGAAGATGGTGGCGATGGGATCGGTGATTACTACCAGCAGCACCTGGAATACCATCAGCCACCAGCCTTTATATTCCAGGCCGGCTTTGAGATGCATGCGCAGCGTGGCGAAATAGACCCTGCATTCCCGAAGCATCTTTCATCCCCCCTGTATGATCAAGGTGTCAAGCTTGTGGTCCATCAGCTTTGTCCCGGCCAGGACGAAGGCCGCGATCCACAGGCATTGGATCAGGACTGCCTGGACCCCTTGCGCCGCTCCCATGGAGCCCACATACAGCCGTGCCGGGATGTCCAGATACCCCGCGAAAGGCTGGTACAGCAGCAGCTTTTGAAGAAAATCCGGCCAGAGCTGCAGGGGCAGGTACCCGCCGGAAAGCACGCCGCTTATCAGCAGCAGCATATAGGTGGGCCCTTCCCCCCAGGTGATGTTCAGCCGCACGGCGGTGACCAGCATGCCATAGGAAGTGCAAAGCAGAAGCGCACCGATTGCGGAGAGCAAAAACACCAAAAATCCCTCCGGGGAAGCTGGAGCGCTCAGGCGGATGGAAGCCGGGGCCAAAGCCCCCGCCAGCTCCGTCAGGATGCCGCGGATAGGGACCGCTCCCAGCCGTCCCGCGGCGGTATGGGCAAACCAGTGGCTGTACAGGGAAAGCGGCCTGCACAGCGCGATGCCCACGTTGCCGCTGGTGATCTGGGAAAGCAGTTCCCCGTCAACGCTCATGGGCTGCAGGGGTACCATCACCTGGGCGATCCAGACATAGGATATGACTTGGGACAGGGCAAGGCCGTTCATGCGCAATGCGCTGTTCTGCGCGTGATGGTAGAACACCGTGAAAACGGTGATTTCGATCAATGCCCAGAAGATGCTGATGCTGGCTGAGGCCAGCCCCGCCAGGCGGTACTGCAGGCTTTGGGCCAACTGGATACGGAAGATGGAAAGCATGGCTTTGGCATGCATTTTTTTCTTCATAGGCCGCCTACAATTCCATGTCCCTGTACATGGCGGCGATGGTTTCGTTGATGTCCTGCCGCTCCCCCGAGGCGTACCGGCTTTTGAGGATATCCAGTGTTCCGTCAAAAAGGATGGTTCCGTGGCCGATCACCAGTACCCTTTTGCACAGCGCCTCGATATCGTCCATGTCGTGGGTGGTGATCACCATGGTGGTGCCGCGCTCCCGGTTCTCCTTCTTCAAAAAGGCGCGTAGCGCCAGCTTTGATACGGCGTCCAGGCCGATGGTGGGCTCATCCAGAAACAGGATATCCGGGCTGTGCAGCAGGGAGGCCGCCAGTTCGCAGCGCATGCGCTGGCCCAGGGAAAGCTGCCGCACGGGAGTTCTCAAAAGCCCGCCGATGTCCAGCGCCTGTGTAAGCTCCTCCAAGCGTTTTTCATATTCCCCCCCGGGAATGGCGTAGATATCCTTTAACAGGCTGAAGGAATCCATCACGGGTACATCCCACCACAGCTGGGTGCGCTGGCCGAACACCACGCCGATGCGCGACACGTGGGCCACCCGCTCCTTCCAGGGCACGCGGCCCATGATGCGGCATTCCCCGCTGTCCGGCACCAGGATGCCGCTCATCACTTTGACGGTGGTGGACTTTCCCGCGCCGTTGGGGCCGATGTACCCCACCAGCTCCCCCTTTGCGATGGTCAGGCTGACGTTTTTAAGCGCCTGCACATGTTTGACCTCCCGCACAAACGCGCCCTTGAGCATCCCCCATTTGCCGCTTGGCCGCTGCAGCACCCTGAATTGCTTGCAGATGTCCCGAAGTACGATTTGTTCCATCGTATCCCTCCTTCGCCCTTGGCGGAGGATACAGTATATGGGAGGCGGCGGAAAACAGCAAAAGGCAAAGCCTGGGGCTTGGTGCTTTTCCGGCAAACCGGGTTCCGCAAACGCGGCCATGCTCTTTTTTTCATAGAAATGCTTGACAGGATGGCATTTTTACCCTATGATATATGTAACATTGATGCAGCGCACCAGGGGTGTTTTTCTTAGTATCTGTCCCAAGGATATCCGATATCTACAACGCCGTCAAGGCGCTTTTTTTGTATATTTGCGGCATGCAATAAAGCAGCCCCTCCGCCATTTCCCGCCCCCTGGGGCGGATGTGCGGAGGGGCTGCTTTTCATGCCGTAAGGCTATAGCCTTTCCTCAATGATCCGGATCACGGTTTTCAAAACCTTGATCCTGGCGAAATATTTGTCGTTGGATTCCACGATGGTCCAGGGCGCGTGGGCGGTGTTTGTTTTTTGCAGCATCTCATCCACCGCCGTTTCATAGGCATCCCATTTTTCCCGGTTGCGCCAGTCCTCCTCCGTGATCTTGTATTGTTTTTCGGGGGTATTTTCCCGCTCCTGAAAGCGCTGAAGCTGCACATCCTTGTCGATATGGAGCCAGAACTTATGAACAACGGCGCCCCAATCATAAAGTTGCCGCTCAAAACGGTTGATTTCCCCATAAGCGCGCATCCACTGCTCCTCGCTGCAGAAGCCCTCGATGCGCTCCACCATCACCCTGCCATACCAGCTTCTGTCAAAAACGGCAATATGGCCGTCCTTGGGAAGGCTTTCCCAAAACCGCCACAGGAAGGGGTGCTCCTTCTCCGCCTGGCTGGGGGCGGCAATGGGGACAACCTCGTATCCCCGGGGGTCCAGGTCACGGGCAAGCCGTTTGATGTTCCCGCCTTTTCCGGCGGCATCCCAGCCCTCGTAAGCAAGGATCACCGGGATTTTCTTTAAATACAGCCTGTTGTGAAGCATGGCAAGGCGCTCCTGGCATTCCTTGAGCTGCTTTTCGTATTCCCCGCACTCAAGCGTTGGGGAGAGGTCCACCTCCCGCAGAAACGGTATGGGCAGCACTTCCTCCTCCTGGTCATCCGGCGCGCCTGCGCTTTTCGGGAAAGAACCGGCGGCTTCCTTCCGGGCCGCCGCCTCCTCCAAGGCGGCAATCAGCGTTTCATATGCCCTTCGCGTCATATCTCCTTCGTCGGAGGCGTCCAAAACCGCCCACTCCGCCCCCGGTTGGTGGGTATCATCCAACAGCCGGTCAAAAATACGGCTGCATTTGGCATAGTTTTCATTTTGATTCAGGTCGGCCTTTGTCACCCGCCAGCGGGTGGCCTTTCGCACTGCCAGCCGCTCAAAGCGCCTGCGCTGCTCCTTTTTCCCGATATGCAAAAAGAACTTCGCAAGCACGTACCCATCCGCTGCCAGCTGGCGTTCAAAATCCAAAATGTCACCAATCTTTGTGAGCCGTTCTTTTTCCGATAGCTTATCCGTAAGCAGACCATCGGCAATCTCCTGATACCAGCTCTGGTCAAAAAACGCCATCCGGCCATATTGCGGCAACCGCAGCCAATACCGGCGCATCCAGGCGTACCGCTTTTCTTCCTTGGTGGCGGAGGTCATACTGTATACCTTGTATCCCCTGGGGTCCAGCTCGGAAATCAGGTTTGCCATCAGCGTCCCTTTTCCGGCCGCACCCCAGCCTTCCAGCAACACCACCACCGGAATTTTCAGCTCCCGGATCTTTTGCGACAGCGATGCGAGCTTGCGTTTCAGCTCCTCCATCGGCTCGCCCTCCGCTATTTTTCCGCCCATGCCGGCTTTTTCCTGCAAATCCAGCATATACAGCTCCCTTCCCGGCCTGTAAAGCCGCGTCCCGTACATAAGGATGAGAGATATTGATATATTACCACAAAATTGCTTTTTATCATAGAAATTGGTTTGACAGATCATCACTATGATGTTAAAATAACGAAAAGAAACGGTAGACGCTTACAAAACTGAATATTGGAGGGAAACTCATGAAGAAACTGGTATCGGTCCTTTTGGTTTCCATGCTGGTGCTTGCTTCCCTTGGTTCCGCCATGGCTGCCGACTATCCCAGCAAAGGCATTAACGTCATTTGCCCCTGGAGCGCGGGCGGCGGCACGGATTCCTGTCTGCGGGCCCTTTGCATTGCTGCGGAAAAAATCCTGGGCCAGACGCTCACGGTGGAAAACAAGACCGGCGGCGGCGGGCTGATTGGCCACAGCGCCATCGCTACCGCCAAACCCGACGGCTACACCTTCGGCATGATCACCTTTGAGCTGTCCACCTACGTCCCCCAAGGCACCGGCGATCTTACCTATGAGGATTACGATCTGCTTTGCCGTGTGAATACAGATGCCGCCGCGCTGACGGTGAACACCGCCTGGGCCGCGGCCAACAGCATTACCGACGTCCCCTCCTTTGTGGCCTACTGCAAGGAGCATCCGGGCGCGGTGAACATCGGAAACTCCGCCCCGGCCTCCGTATGGCACATCGGCGCGGGCCTGCTGGCCCAGGCGGCCGATATCCAGGTGGAACATGTGGCCTTTGAGGGCGCCGCGGCAGCCGTTACCGCGCTTGCCGGCGGCCATATCGAGGCGGTCAGCGTATCCCTTGGCGAGGTTCGCAGCCAAGTGGAGGCCGGCAACCTGAAGGTGCTGGGCGTGATGGACACCAAGCGCGCGCCGCTGTTCCCGGATGTACCCACCTTCCAGGAGCAGGGCTATGACGTCGTATACGGTACCTGGCGCGGGCTTGCGCTGCCCAAGGGCGTGGATCCCGCCGTCAAGGCGGTCCTTGCGGATGCTTTTGCCAAGGCGGTGGAAGACCCGGATTTCGTAACGTACATGCAAAACGCTTCCCTAACCATCAGCTACCAGAATGAAGTGGATTTTGGCGCGTTCCTGAAACAAAACTACACCGACGTGGAATCCACCATGAAAGCCCTGGGCCTGACCCAATAATCAGACCCCGAAAGCACAGCAATGGCGGCTTAAAAGCCGCCATTGCTGCGTGTATTTCCTGACGAAAGGGGGCGGAGGGATGCAAAAAAAGCTGACGGTGCGCTTTGCCAACATTGTCTGCGCCACGCTGGGCATCGCGTTTGCAAGCTACGCCATCTACCTGACCACAAAATTCAAGCAATTCGTGAATGTACCTGTGGGGCCGGAGGTTTTTCCGCGCATCATGGCGGCCGGACTGATCATCTGCTCCGTGGCGCTGCTGATCCAAAACCTGATCAAAAAAACAAAGGAAGGAGCGCCTACCCTGTCGCTTCGGGACCGGGGCATCCAAAGGATGCTCATCGCCGCGCTGATGGTGGTGGCCTTCTACCTTCTGTGGGAAACGGCCGGCTTCCTGATCCTGGCACCGGTGTTGCTGTTCCTGCTGATGCTGATTTCCGATTATAGGAATTATGCGGTCATGGCTGCTGTGTCGGTCCTGGTGGCTGTGGTGGTATGGCTCCTTTTCTGGAAGGTGCTCATCATTGAGCTGCCCCTGGGGCCGCTTGAGGCGCTGTTTTATTGACGGCCGCCGGAAGGAGGGATGATGGTTGGACTGGAACCTTCTATTCACCAGCTATGCCCAGGTGATGCTGAACCCCCAGGTGATCCTGATGCTGTTTGTAGGCGCGGCCGGCGGCGTGTTGCTGGGCGCGATCCCCGGGCTGACCGCCACCATGGGCGTGGCGCTGCTGATCCCCTTTTCTTTCGGGATGGACCTGATCCCCTCCATTGGCCTGCTGCTGGGCATCTATTGCGGCGGGATGTACGGCGGTTCCATCTCGGCGATCCTGATCCACACCCCCGGCACGCCCGCGGCTGCGGCCACGGTGCTGGACGGCTATCCCATGGGCCAAAGGGGTGAGGCGGGGCGGGCAATGTCCATTGCCATGTTTGCCTCCTTTATCGGCGGGGTGATCGGCGCGCTTTTGATGACCTTCCTCTCGCCCCTCATCGCTTCTGCCGCGCTGGCCTTCGGCCCTGCGGAAATGTTTATGCTGGCCATGTTCGGCCTGTCGGTGATCATTTCCATCTCCGGCACCTCCATCACCAAAGGTCTGATGAGCGCCTTTCTGGGGTTGTTGCTTTGCACCGTAGGCATGGACAAAACCTGCGGCTACCTCCGCTTTATTCCCAAGGGGGTCTATGGCCTGTACGAGGGGCTGCCCTTCATTCCCACGCTGATCGGCCTGTTTGCCATTGCCGAAGTATTCGCCAGCATTGAAAAAATGGCCCGCGGGGAACTAAGCCCCGTGCAGGCAACCCTCAAGATCAAGCGCGTACTGCCTTCTTTTTCCGATATCAGGCGCATTTGGAAAAACATACTCTCCGGCGGGCTGATCGGCGCGTTCATCGGCGCCATCCCCGGGGCGGGCGGCGACATCGGCGCTTTTGTGTCCTACGGCGTCTCCAAAGGCACCAGCAGGCATCCTGAAAAATTTGGCACCGGCATTCCGGAGGGCATTGCGGCAACGGAAAGCGCCAACAACGGCTGCTCCGGCGGCGCTATGATCCCACTTCTGTCCCTGGGCGTACCGGGCGACAGTGTGACCGCCGTGCTGTTGGGCGCTTTCATCATGAAAGGCATCACCCCCGGCCCCATGATGTATGTCAACGAACTGCCCACCGTATACGGGGTGTTCGCGGCGCTGATGCTGGCCAACCTGGCCATGCTGGTGGTGGGCATGCTGGGTGTCCGCTTCTTTGCAAAGATTATTTCCGTCAATAAAAAGGTGCTTATGCCCTGCATCCTGGTGGTGAGCATGGTGGGCGCCTACGCCATCAATCAAAACTTGTTCGACGTGGGTGTGGCCCTGGCGTTCGGCGCGCTGGGCTACCTTTTGCAAAAGTATGATTTTCCCCTATCCCCCATCCTGCTGGCCCTGATCCTGGGCCCCATGTCCGAAAGCAATTTCCGCCGTTTCATGCAGATTGCCAAGGGCAATTTCATGTCCATCTTCTCACACCCCATCTGCGTGGCGTTTATCGTGCTGTCCATTGCCTCGCTGATCTTTTCCGTGATCAACCAGCGCAAGATCAACAGGCGGTCCAACACGGCCATGGGTGACGGCCAGGTGGCGGACGTGGCGGAAGCTGTGGAGGAAAGCAGGAATATTTCCAACTGAAAACGGAAGGAAGCAGATACGAAAGGCAGGCTTTTGAAAAGCCTGCCTTTTTATGTGAAAACGCTATTCATATCTAAGAAGAAGGCTCAGCTTATGATCTGCATCGCCCTTGGATATGATCTCAAACACCTTGCCTCTGATCTTTTGCATAGGGCCGCTCCAAATGATTCTTTGTCCCGGGCATACAAAGATATTGCGCGTTATTTCCGAAATAAGTATACTATGTAACGGTACAGGATTCAATAGACTGCCAAATATGCCTGTCCGGTCCATGGAGGTGCCGCAGCATGATGGAAAGGGCTGCACGGCTGATCATACGCCGCCGCGTATTCTTTTTGATCCTCTATATCATCCTGATCCCGGCCTGTTTTATGATGTTCCGATGGGTGCATATCAATTTTGACTTTACCCGGTATCTGAGCGAAGCCACCATGACCAAGCGTTCGCTTACGCTGATGGAAAAGGAATTCGGCAAAAGCGGGCAGCTTCGCATCATGTTTAAAAACCTGCCGGACGCGGACCTGTCATCCGCCCTTGACACCCTGAACGCCATGGAGGAGGTCACATTGGCCGCCCATGATGAGGAAACCGGCGATCAGACCGTTTCCGGGACAACCTACCGGCTGGTAACCGTGATGCTGCGCGACACGGATGAAATGGGAACCGCTCAAAAGCTGATGACCGCGTTTCCAAATGCCGTCATGGCCGGCTCCGACGTGGATACCTGGCAATTGAACAAGAGCATATCGGAAGAGATCACGGTTGCCTTGGCCATTGCCGTAGCCGTGGTGCTTTTGATCCTTTTCCTCACCTCCCACGCCTATTTTGAGCCCTTTTTGATTTTACTGGTGCTGGCGGTATCCATCGTGGTCAATATGGGCACCAACTGGATTTTCGGCACGATCTCCTTCGTGACCTACGCTGTGTGCGCCATTTTGCAGCTTGCCCTGGCCATGGATTACGCCATCTTCCTGCTGCACAGCTACAACAGGTTCAGAGACGGCGGAATGCAGGATGCGCAGGCGGTGGCGGCCGCCATGAAGCAGTCCTTCATGCCCATCGTTTCCAGCGCCTTCACCACCGTGGCGGGCATGCTGGCGCTGCTGTTTATGAGCTTTACCATCGGTTTTGACATCGGCATTGTGCTGGCCAAGGGCATTATCATCAGCATGCTTACGGTATTCACCCTCATGCCCGCGCTGATCCTGCTGTTTAAAGGCGCGCTTGTCAAGACAAAACACAAGCCCCTGCCAATAGGCGGAAAGTACCTGGCGGCGTTTGTATCCCGCGGACGCCTGTGGCTCCCGCTGCTTTTGGTGCCGGTCATCCTTGTTTCTTTCGCCCTTCAAACCAGGAATACGTACCTGTTTACCGACAGCGGCATGAATCCCAATTCCGCAAAAATCGACGCGGTATTCGGCAGCGGCAACAAACTGGCCATACTGGTGCCGTCAGACGGCTCGGACGAGGCGTATGAGCGCCAAACCACGCTGGTTGAAAAGATCCGCGCTGTTGATGTGTACGGCCAGCCTGCGGTGACGGACATACAAGCCATGGTCACCACAGGGCAAGAGGCGCTGAAATATTACACACCGGAGGATGTGGCCTCCCTGCTGAATGTTAATTCCACCCTGGCCAGCCTTTTCTTCCGCGTGAACGGTCTGGGGGATAAGGCCAGGGCGGACAGGCTGATCGGCCTGGCCTCCGGCGTGATGCAGGATAACGCTGAGCTTGCCCAGCTGCAAAACAGCCTCGCGCTGCTTAACGGCGCTTTCAACGGGCCGGATTATGCGCGAATGATCGTAACGATGGATGTGCCTGTGGGCGGGGACGCCTCCGATCGTGCCGTGGAGGGGCTGCTTTCCGCCTCAGAGGCGGTTTATGGGCAGGATTTTGGCATTGTAGGCATGGCTATGTCCGCCTACGATATCGGGAACGCATTTCAGGGCGACCTTCTGCGGGTGAGTCTTATCACCCTGGCGGCCATATTAATCATCGTGGCCGTTTCCTTCCGCTCCCTTCTTACCTCGCTGCTCCTGACGGCTGTCATCCAGGGGGCCATCTTTATCAACATGGCCATCTCCAAAGCGGCGGGCCAACCGATCTTTTTTGTCTCCTACCTGATCTGCATGGCCATTCAAATGGGCGCGACCATCGATTATGCCATCCTGCTCACCAACAACTACCGTTGGCACCAGGCGGACCTTTCGCCCAAGGAAAGCCTTGGAGCTGCGCTTATCCAGTCGCTGCCCACCATTTTGACCTCCGGCAGCATTATGACCGCGGCCGGTTACATCATCGGCAGGGTCAGCACGGTCTATTACATTTCCTCCATCGGCCTTTTGCTGGCCAGGGGGGCCGCGATATCGGTGGTGATGGTGCTCACACTGCTTCCGGCGCTGCTCTTTTCCCTGGACAAGGTGGTGACAAAGGGGGTAGGCCCGGGAAAGGGGTAGGGCGCTTCCCCAAAAAACCGTAAGGAATAGGTACAGCCCGGTTCAAACGCCATTTTTATGCTTATATAAAAACATGTTCACGGTAAGCAATGGCATACGCCATAAAAAAAGGAGGCTCATTGTATGGGAATCATAGGTTGGCTTATCCTGGGCGCACTGGCCGGCTGGATCGCCAGCATGTTTACGGGAAACAACAAACGGATGGGGCTTTTCGCCAATATCATCGTCGGCATCATCGGCTCTTCCATCGGCGGGTTCATCTTCAACCTGCTGGGCGGGAAGGGTGTAACGGGTCTGAACCTGTGGAGCCTCATTGTGGCGGTGGTGGGATCGGCTGTGCTGCTTGCCATCATCAACGCCATCCGCAGATAATCAGACGCAAGTCCTTCCGTCCCGCCAAACCCGCAGGGTCAGGCACCGCAAGCTTCCCCCGCCCGCCAGCAGCGCATCGGGATGGAAGAAAATGCATTTTACGCCTTCGCGCTCCAAGAGGTTCACCGTAGCTTGGGCCAGGGCCAGGTCGTAATGGACGATCACCCCCTGCTCAAGCGGGACAAACGAGCATCCCCATTGCCGCTGTTCCTTGTCGGCAATGGGGATCAGGTTTATTTTGCGCTCCTTCATGAAGGCTTCTATGGGAATGGATTCGCTTTTCCCCCTGGTTACGCGGTATGTTTCCAAAAAAGCCGGCGGATAATAGAGCATCAAATGCTCCGTAATGCGGCCCAGGACCATGTCTGGATGCATGAACCTTCTTTCCTGGGGAATTCTGGCATAGAGAACCTCCTCAAAATACCCCAGGATAAAATCAATAAACTGCCGGATGGCGCGCCTGCCGTGGCGTTCGGTGTCGGCTACAAAGACCGTTTGGGGCGACAGAAGAAGGCAGCCTTCAAAGTCCTCTCCCTCTTGCGGTTCATACAGCAACGGGATCTGCAAATCGGCCAGCGCCTCCCCCACCACAATTTCCTCGTGGCAGCGGCCTCTTGATGACATTTTTGATACGATGGCCCCGTGGGAGGTTATCACCGCCGTATCGTGTAGGTAGGCAAGATTGGGAAGCCTTTCCAAAAGCTACAGGTTGCGCCGCACATGGCCGCCAAGCTCCAGCACCTTGACCCCCTGGCTGGCAAGCAGTTCGCCATAGCTTTGATGCTCCTCAAGGTATCTATCCACATCCGGAACCCTGTCAAACAAAAAGAATCCCCGGTTTTCTTCCGTCACCTTTTTCAGGGATGCTTCCGGGCGGTGCAGCAGCACCGTTTTCAGCCTGCCGAATTTTTCGATACCATACCGGCTCTGCAAGCGGATCCCTCATCCCGCCCGTTTTTTTGATCCCCAGGACATCTCCGGGCCTATACGATGCAGTATGGCCCGGTCCTCTCATCAAAAACCGTGGCAAGTTTGGCCATTGTGCAAAAGGGCGTTCCAAGGGCACCGGCCGGCTATTTTTTGCTTTTCCCTTTCGCAAGTGCCTCGTTTTCCGCCATGCGGAATGTCACGATCCTGAAGATCAGCTCATGAGGCAGCGGCTTGTTGTACGGAAACTGAATCGCTCCCTTGGAGGTTTTGTACTCCTTCAACTCCTCCGCAAAATTCGCAACGCCGTTTGCGCCCGGATAAAAGCCCAAGTGGTTTTTGTTCCCGGCAAAATGCACAAGATTCCCATGGTAAAAAAAGGTGGCCATCCCCCAGCTGATTTTCTCCGTAGCTGCAGGAGCAGCTTTCCGTATGGTTTTACGGATGTCTTCCATGACTGTCTGGATTTCGGGCGGGAACCCGGCAATATACGCATCGACGTTTTCGGGTGCCGCATAGTTCTTTTCCATATCTTCTCTTATCCTTTCCATTTTTGTCTGAGCCTGTAATATGTAGAATAGTTTTCAAAGCCCGCGTTGTAGGCCGCCTCCGCCGCAGGTGTCCCAAGGTCCCGCATATGCTCGGCATACATCAGGCGCTTATACCGCACGTAATCCATGACCGACCGGCCCGTGGCTTTCATAAAGACACGGCTGATCTGATTTTTGCTCATGAAAAACTGTTGTGACAACATATCAAGCGTTATCTTCTGGGAAAAATTGATATTGATATGCTGTATGATCTTTTGCGGCAGCGTAAGCTCTGTGTCAGACACTTCCAGCGGCCGCATAATGCTGTGCATGTTCAGGATCTGGCAAAGCAGGGCGATCAACCGTGCGCTGGCCGCCTGGCGTGCAAGCTTCTCCGGATATGCATAGCACTCTTTCAGCGCCATCAGCTCATAAAGTATGAAATCCATGTTCTCCAGATAGATGCCGGCTGACTGGAAAGGCTGCAAAAGCTGCGTCCTGATATCCTCAGAGATGAGTTGCGGATCAAAATGCAGCGTGATCCGCTCATACTTCTCGGCCGTCTTTACCCGGCACTCGTGAAAAGTGCCGGGCGCCATTAAAAGCACGCTTTTGGGCTTGGGAAAAAACGGGATACCGTTTACCAGATAGTCAACCGATCCGCTGATGAAATAGTAAATTTCATAGAGAGGATGGCAATGCAGCTTGTATATCACCTTCATGTCATACGTGGTGTTATGGGCAACATTCACATGATCCAAAAAATACCTTTGCAGATGCATCACTGCCCTTCATGCAAGCTATGTATATTCTACTCCGTAATGGTGCACAACGCAATATATCCATCAAAAAACGCAATGTACATTGCACGAAAAACAGGATAGACTTATAAAAAACAGAGGTGATTATATATGATAATCGGAGCACAGGGTTATACTGTCCGCGCCTACACACAAACTGAAAAAGATTTTCGTATTGCCATGGAGCGGATCGCCAAGATCGGTTATACTGCCGTCCAATTATCGGCCATCGGTCCTATAGCGCCGGAGACCGCAAGAAAAATATGCGACGAAGCCGGTTTGTCCATCGTGCTGACGCATACGAACCCTGAACGGATGATTACGGACCCTGAAGGGGTGATCCGCGATCACGACATTTTGGGCTGTGACTATATCGGCGTAGGATCCATGCCAGAAAGATACCGCAGCGCCGACTGGATCGACAGATTTGCGGCGGACTTTACCATGCCCGCCAAAAAGATGCGGGACGCCGGCAAGCTTTTGATGTACCACAACCACAATTTTGAATGGGAGAAACTGCCCGACGGGCGCAGGATACTGGATGTGCTGCTTGATGCCATGCCTGCCTCTTTGATGGGCGTCACACTGGACACCTATTGGGTGCAGGCTGCCGGAGCCGATGTCTACGCCGCGATCGACAGGCTTGAGGACCGCATCCCATGCGTGCATTTAAAGGATATGGCCGTCAAGGGGTTCGAACAGCGGATGGCCGCCGTGGGCGACGGGAACATGGATTTTTCCAAAATACTCAAACAGCTTGAAAAGCTTGGCAAGACGCGGTACCTTCTGGTGGAGCAGGATAATTGCTACGGTGAAAGCCCCTTTGCGTGTCTGAAACGCAGTTATGATTATTTGAAAGGGTTAGGTTATTGACATGGGCATGGTCAGGCTGGGAATTATCGGCATCGGCAATATTGGTTCGGCTCACTGTATGCGTATCCTTCATGGAGAAACACCGGAAATCGCGCTGACTGCTGTGGCTGACAGGTCCCCTTCCCGGAGGGAGTGGGCCAAAGAAAATCTGCCCGGGAATACACAAATTTTCGCCGAGGGCGCTGACTTGATCAAAAGCGGTGCCTGCGATGCGGTGGTCATCGCCACGCCCCATTACCAGCACCCGGTGCTGGCTGTCGCCGCGTTTCAAAACGGGCTGCATGTGCTGTGCGAAAAACCCGCGGGTGTTTATACCCTGCAAGTGCGGGAAATGATTGCGGAGGCGGACAGGCATCCCGGTTTGACCTTTGCCATGATGTTCAACCAGCGCACCAATTGCCTGTACAGGAAGATGCACGAGCTGATCCATAGCGGGCAGCTTGGCACCTTGAAGCGCGTCTCCTGGCTGATCACCGATTGGTACAGGACGCAGTTCTATTATGATTCCGGGGCCTGGCGCGCCACCTGGGCGGGCGAAGGCGGCGGCGTGCTGCTTAACCAATGCCCCCACCAATTGGATCTTTTGCAATGGCTGTGCGGCATGCCGGAAAGCGTGACCGCGTTCTGCCTGGAAGGCAAGTGGCACGACATTGAGGTGGAGGACGATGTGACCGCTTATCTGGCCTATCCAAACGGCGCCACAGGCGTGTTCGTGACCACCACCGGAGATGCGCCGGGCACCAACCGCCTGGAGATCACGGGCACGCTTGGGAAACTTGTGTGCGAGAATGACACGCTTACATTTGACAAACTGGAAGTGGACGAGCGGGAATGGTGCGCCACCTCGAACCTGGGCTTTGCCAAGCCTCCTGTTAAGCGCGTTCCCCTGGTAATGGATGGGGATAACCCGCAGCATGCAGGCATCTTGAATTCCTTTGCGTCAAATATTTTGTACGGTACCCCGCTTTTGGCTGACGGGCGGGAAGGGCTGAACGGATTGATGCTCTCCAATGCCATGCATTTATCCGGATGGCTCAATCAAACCGTAGTCTTGCCCCTGGATGAAAAACGCTTCCTGCAGGAACTAAACAAACGCCGGGCTGCATCCCGACACAAAACGGGCGAGAGTGTTACAGAGGATGTAAAGGGCACTTACGGCGTATGACAGGCATCTTTGATGCTGTCGATAAACCTGCAAAATGAATCCGGTGATTCAAGTTACGGAAAGGAGGAACCGATCATTTGTGGAGTTCCGGTGCTTAAGAGAACAACCTTAACAAAAAAATGAAAAGGAGTATGAACAGACATGAAAAAATTGCTTTGCCTGCTTCTCTCGGCGCTCATGACCATTTCCTTTGTCTCCGCTTTGGCGGATGATTTTACGTACCCAATGGACGGCAGCGTCACCCTGACCTGGTTTGCTTCCGAAGGTTTCGGCGGGATCAACGACGCCTATGCCAGCCCTGAAGATTCCCCCTTCCACAAGGGGCTTAGCGAAATGACCGGCGTGAACATCGAATGGTCTGTCCCCACCGCCGGCACCGACGCCCGCCAGGCGCTGAACCTGGTCATGGCCGGCACAACACTGCCGGATATTATTTTCGGTCAGCTGATGACCGACGCGGCCCGCTACATTGAGGAAGGCGCGATTCTCGATCTGACGCCTTACATGGAAAAGTGGGCGCCGAACTATTACGCGTTCCTAAAGAGCAATCCCGCCTATGACAAGGCGATGAAGACGGATGCCGGACAGTATTACGGTTTCGGCTTCTTCCGCGAGGACGGCGGCTGGAACGACACATATGAAGGCCCGGTCATCCGCCAGGATTGGCTGGACGAGTGCGGCCTCACCGCTCCCAAAACTATTTCGGACTGGGACAATGTCATCAAGGTTTTCCACGACAAGTATGGCGCCACCTTCTCCTTTGCCTGGGATCCCCGCTTCCGTGACAGCGGCATCGCCGGTGCCTTCGGCGCCCACGGCATGGCGGGCCAGGCGGGCAGCGGCTACCGCTACTATATCGATGACAACGGCAAAGTGCAGTTCGACATGGCGCAGGAGAACTGGCTGAACTACATGCTCAAGCTCAACGAGTGGTGGGCTGCGGGCCTGATTGACCAGGATGTTTTCACCACCAAGGATACCGAAGCCAAAACAAAGGCTTTGAACGGCGTCATGGGCATTTCCTACACCTCCATGGGCCAGATGTCCAACTGGCGTAAGGAAGCCGATCAAGCCGGCAACGGCGCCAACTGGGTGGGTCTGCAATATCCCACTGCCGATGACGGTTCCATCAGCATGGTATTTGGCGGCCAGGGCATTGGCTCCGTCGTCTCCGTCATCTCCGGCGACTGCCCGGAAGACAAGATCGAAACCGCCATGCGCGTGCTTGACTATGCCTATTCCCCCGAGGGCAACCTCTACTGGAACTTCGGCAAGCAGGGTGTTTCCTGGGACTACGATGCCAATGGCGAGCCCGCCTATCTCCCCCTTGTAACCGAGGATCCGGATGGGCTCAACGACGCCATTTCCAAGTACGGCGGCTCCACCTGGAGCGGAAGCTGCATCCAGGCGACCAAGCTTCTGTATATGAAGAATACTGCCGAATCTGTTGCCGCCAACGACCTGTGGTTCTACCCCAATGAGGCAATTGCCGGCAAGGGCAAGATGCCTGCGGGCGTAACCCTGACTGCAGATGAAAGCGATGAATTGATCAATATCGAAGCCTCCCTGGGCACCTATGTACCGGAAATGTCCGCCAAGTTCATCACCGGTGAAGCCACAAAGGCCGACTGGGACAGCTATCTGAAGGAACTGGACAAAATGGGTCTGCAGCGCGCGCTGGAGATCCGCCAGGCTTCGTATGACCGCTTCATGGCCCGCTGATTTCGCGCGGGAACCCTGACAGCCCGCTGCAAAGGGACGGGGATCGCCTCGATCTGAGGCGATCCCCCATTTCGATACTGTAAACGGAAGGAACGATGTATATGGCGAAGGCTCCCGCATTCGCAGTACAGCCGGCGCACAAGCGCGGCTTTTTGCACAGGCTCACCAGGGATTTCAAACTGAACAAGTACAAGTATCTTTTGCTCATACCGGTGTTTATCATATTGGTGCTGTTTGCATACAAGCCCATGTACGGCCTGATCATCGCATTTAAAAATTTCAGGCCCCGGTTGGGAATCGCTGGAAGCAAATGGGTCGGACTGCAGAATTTCAAAAACTTTTTCGGAGACGTATATTTCGGGCGTCTGTTGCGCAACACGCTCTCCATCAGCCTGCTCAATATACTCTTTGGGTTCCCGCTGCCCATCATCCTGGCGCTGCTGCTCAACGAGGTGCGCCGGAGCGGTTTTAAGCGCACGGTACAGACCGTTACGTATATGCCATACTTTGTATCCATGGTGGTCACCTGCGCGCTTGTGCGCGTATATTGCCAAACCAACGGCATCTTTTCCGATGTCCTTGTGTCCCTGGGCGGAGTACGGCAAAACCTGCTTGCCAACCCGCAGTATTTTTATCCCATCTATATTATCTCCGACCTGTGGCAATTTGTCGGATGGAATTCCATCATCTATCTGGCCGCGCTATCAAGCATTGACCAGGAGCAGTACGAGGCCGCACGCATCGATGGGGCGGGCCGCTTCAAGCAGGTGCTGCACATCACCCTGCCCGGCTTGATGCCGACAATTACAGTGCTGTTTATCCTGCGCATGGGCAGTGTGCTCAACGTAGGGTTTGAAAAGGTCCTGCTTTTATATTCTGAAACAACCTATGAAGTGGCGGATGTCATCTCCACCTATGTGTACAGGCGCGGCATCCTGCAGGCGGATTACAGCTACGCCACCGCCGTAGGCCTGTTCAATTCGGTTGTCAATGTGGCGTTTCTGGTGGCGGCCAACATGATCATCAAAAAACATAGCGACTCGGCGCTGTTTTAAAGGAGGGTAGAACATGGCAAAACATAAAAGCGCGCTTCAATATGGCACATTAGGCGAAAAGATGTTCAGCATCTTCAACGCCCTGTTTCTGATCCTGCTCTGCTTTGTTACGGCGTACCCGGTTTATTATGTGTTCTGCGCATCCTTGAGCGAAAACGTCAAGCTGCTGCAGAATCCCGGTTTTATGCTCCACCCGCTGGGCTGGAATCCCTCTGCGTACCGTCTGGCTTTCACCCATCCCCTTTTGGCCAGCGGCTACAAAAATATCTTGTTCATCATGGCCGTGTCTCTTCCGCTGAACATTCTGCTTACGCTGTTTTGCGGGTATTTTCTGGCCGGTAAAAACATCATGTTCAAAAAGCCGCTCATGGCACTGATTATGCTGACCATGTTTTTTAACGGCGGCATGGTCCCGAATTTATTGAATATTCAATCCCTCAACCTGTATAACAGCCTCTGGGCGCTGATCCTGCCGGGCTCTATCAGCATATACAATTCAATTATCTGCAAAACCGCCATTGAGGCCGTCCCCGACAGCTTGTCGGAATCGGCCTATATCGACGGGGCCAGCGACCTGCGGGTGCTTTTCCAAATCGTGCTGCCCTTGATCATGCCCACCATCGCGGTGCTGCTTCTGTATTATGGCGTCGCCCATTGGAACAGCTGGTTTTCCGCTTCCATCTATATCAGGGACAACGCCAACCTGCCTATACAAAATGTACTGCGCAGCGTGCTGATTGCCAATTCCAACATTCTCAACTCCGCCGTGTCCGAGGAGGACCGCATCAACGAGTTTGCGGAAACCATCAAGTATGCAGCCATCGTCATCTCCACGGTGCCTGTTTTGCTGATCTATCCCTTTGTGCAGAAGTATTTTGTCAAAGGCGTCATGATCGGCGCCGTCAAGGGGTAATGGAGGAAACGGGAGACGGGAAATATTTGCGGGGAGGGGGATTTTTAAAAAAATCTCCCTCCCCGCGCCCTACCCCAAAAACTTTATAAGGGGAAGGAAAAGGGATGGGTTAAGATATCATGTCTGCCGCAGGGAGGCATTGGACACCAACCGTCTGTCACAATGTTGCGTTTATAGCAAGCAATAGTAAATAGTCCCAAATGAAGATTTTCAGAGGGAGGCCGGCGAAACAAGCACTGCGAATGGCGCTAAAGCCTGGCCGCCCCCTGTGGGGGCAATAGGGCAGGTGGAAGCGGGAAGCGAAAAGGAGGGCCGGAAGCGGCAGCGCACCAGGCCGACTATTGAGCTTCTGGGATGTGAGCAGTGCGACGATTGAGCCAGATGGAGCCGGAGGGGGCGCTTT
>JAEWVC010000004.1 GCA_023459275.1 Bacillota bacterium
CCCCGCCCTACGCCCCTGCGAGGGGCAGGGTTGAGGCTATAGTGCTTGTTCCTACGCAGCAACCCCGCCCTACGCCCCTGCGAGGGGCAGGGCTTTCCGGCCGTCCCGGACCTTCGGGAATGGACAAGCGGGCCTATTGGCGAATCCTTCCTTTCATGATATGATAGGAAAAACGGTTCGCAAAGGGGTAGAGCTATGGATTTGTTTGAGGCGATCGCCGCACGGCACAGCTACCGGGGCGCATTCAGGGATGTTCCCGTGCTCAGGGAGGACCTAAAAAAGATCGTGGAGGCGGGGATCATGGCCCCCTCGGGCTGCAACACGCAGACCACTTCCTTTGTCATGGTGGATGACCCGTTCCTGCTCAAAAGGATAGGGGAACTGGTGCCCAAAAAGGCCGTTCAGACTGCCAAGGCCATCATCGTTGTTATCGCCCGCCACGTGCCCGCCTACTCGGACATGTATTTTGACGTGCAGGACTACTCCGCCTCGGTGCAAAATATGCTGCTGGCCGTGACGGGCCTTGGCTATGCCACGGTGTGGCTGGACGGCGTGCTCCGCCACAACGGCCTTGCCGAAAGGATCGCGGCGCTTTTGCATTTGCCCAAGGAGCAGCACATGAACGTGTCGGTGATCCTGCCCATCGGGGTTCCGGAAGAAACAGGAAAGCAAAACGACAGGATGCCCTTTGAGCAGCGGGCATGGTACAATCTCCACGAATGAGGGGCTTTGATTTCCCGAAACCGCATGCCGCAAGGAAGAATATCGGACAGCAAATGATGTATGGGAGGAATACATAATGGGAAACAGCGTATTGGGAACCACGGTTTGCGCCCAGATCGGCATCCTGTGCCATGACCTTCAAAAGACGGCGGATGCCTATGCCGCGCTGCTTGGCATGGCGTATACCGTTTCCGAAAGCTCTGTGCAGGAGATCGGGCGGACGGAGTATCTGGGACAGCCCACCCCCGCCCGCTGCAAGCAGGCTTTTTTCAAGGTGGGGGAGACGCTGGAGATCGAGCTGATCCAGCCGGACATGCATCCCAGCACCTGGCGGCACGATTTGGATGAAAAGGGCGAGGGCGTCCACCACATCGCCTTCTGGGTCAAGGGCACGGACGAAAAGATAGCGGCCCTTGAAGGCATGGGCATGGAGCTTTTGCAAAAAGGCGGATGGCCGGGCGGGCGCTACGCGTACCTTAACGCGGCACCATCGCTGAAGGTGGTATTGGAATTGCTGGAGAACACGGGCAAATAATGCGGATCGGGAGGATGTTTTATGCAATCCATCGGCCCCACCGCGGGTGCGATGCTGGGCACGGGCTTTACTTTTTTAATGACCTGCCTGGGCGCGGCGCTTGTATTTTTCTTTAAGAGGAGCATCAGCGGCCATCTGAACAAGTTTTTTCTGGGCTTTGCCTCCGGGGTGATGATCGCGGCGTCCGTGTGGTCACTGCTGATCCCAGCCATTGAGGCGGCGGAGGGAAGGGGGCAGATCGCCTGGATCCCCGCCGCGGGCGGCTTTTTGATCGGCGGCCTTTTCCTGCTGGCGCTGGATACGCTGACACCCCATCTGCACGCGGGCAGCGACCAGGCCGAGGGCCGGCCTTCCGGCATGAAACGCACATCGCTTCTTTTTTCCGCGGTGACGCTGCATAACATTCCCGAGGGCATGGCGGTGGGCCTGGCCTTTGCCCTGGCGGCAAGGGAGGGCAGCGTATCCTATCTGGCGGCCATCGCGCTGGCTCTGGGCATTGGTATACAAAATTTTCCGGAAGGCGCCGCCATTTCCCTGCCTCTTCGGCAGGAGGGGATGGGCCGCGGCCGCGCGTTTTATTTCGGCGCGCTGTCCGGCGTGGTGGAACCCATCTTCGGCGTGCTTACCGTATGGATCGCCGGCGGCGTGGTGCCCCTGATGCCCTGGATGCTCTCCTTCGCGGCCGGGGCCATGATCTATGTGGTGGCGGATGAACTGATCCCCGGCTCCCATGAGGGGGAGCATTCCAACTGGGGCACCATCGGCGTTATCGCGGGATTCCTGGTCATGATGATCCTGGACGTGGCGCTGGGGTGAGGGGATACGCGGGGAGGGGTTCTTTTGAAAAAGAACCCCTCCCCGGACCCCACCCAGAAAACTTTATCTAACTAGCCAAAGCTTGGCTTGCTCGTAATCTTCAAAAAACGCGAGAGCGTACCGGGGCTGCGGGTCCGCGGACCGCTGAAGGCGCTTAAAAAGGCGCCTGCCGCGCCAGGGCAGCCCCACCACGGCCACCTTCTGCATGTGCTGGCCTGGGGCGCCCATGGCACCGATCATGCGGGCCACCATGTCCCGGTCTATTGCCGTATCTTTCAGGTGCAGGCCCATCTGGGAGGGCATGGAGGGCTTCAAAAGCGTTTCCATATCCCTGTAAAACTTCTCCAT
This sequence comes from Bacillota bacterium, assembly GCA_023459275.1. GTDB lineage: Bacteria > Bacillota > Clostridia > Christensenellales > Aristaeellaceae > JAEWAH01. The sequence goes on from JAEWVC010000004.1 coordinate 2,423, forward strand.
GACCAGTTCCTTATGCGCGCCAAGCCCATCCAGCTGCACGAAAAATATCTTCCCTCCGCCAAAGAACATGGCAAAGGATTCCCTGACGATCAGCCTTTCTTCTGACGGCACACACACGCCTCCAATATCTGTCCAAAAATGAAGTTTTTCGGGATGGGGCACGGGGAAGGACCTTTTTTCAAAAAGGTCCTTCCCCGCCATCTTCCCCGCCCCTGCCGCTCCTATCTCGCGTTTTGCAGCGCGTACTGCTTGGGGGTGATGCCCACCATGCGGGTGAAAAGGGTGACGAAGTTGGTGTAATCGTTGAAGCCGCTCTGCTCGCAGGCCTCGGCCACGCTGAGCCCCGTGCCCAACCGGGCCTTGGCGATGCTGATGCGCCGGGCGGTGATATACTTGTTGATGCTGGTGCCCGTTTCCGCCTTGAAGATGCGGCAGATATAGGCCTGGCTCAAAAACATGCTGCCGGCCAGCACGGACAGGGTGATCCTTTCCCCAATATGGGCATTGATGTAGGCGATGATCTTTTCCACCACGGGGTGGTAGCGGTATTCCGGGGCTTTTTCCTCTCCGGCGCCGTACAGGCGGTTGACCAGCACCAGCAATTCGGTAAAAAGGGCGTTTTCCATCAGGTCGGCGCCGTAGCCCTTGACCTCCTGCAGTTTGTGGTTAAGGTACAGGAAGCGGCTTTGGTTTTCCGGAGCCAGGGACAGCTTGCGCAAAGGGTGCCCCTCCCGCCGCCGGAAGCATTGGTTAAGATCGGTATCCGGGCTGGAGAGGGCCTTCACATACTCCGGATGGATGGAGATCACGATCCGCTCGTGCCTGTCATCATCCAGCCTGGAAACGCAGTGGCTTTCGTAATTGTTGATCAGGAAGAGGTCCCCCGGCCCCATTTGGTAGCAGGTGCTGTCGATCAGAAACTGCTTGCCCCCGGAGATGGAGTAGTACAGCTCATAGCAGTCATGGATGTGCATGGCCATGGTCTTTTCTTCCTGCAATAAATGCGCGATGGCAAACCGCCGGGTTGCGATGCAGCGGTCAATGGCCTCATGGCAGGAGTAAAGTTCCTTCATTGGTGTCCCCTCCAAGTCCATTATATCAGAAAGCCAACATTTCAAGCAATAAATACAAGGATTTTCGCATTATTAAATGGTATACTATACATAAAACTGGCATACCAGCCGAAAAAACGAAGGAGGGGTCGCAATTGGATATCCGGTATTCCGCCAACCAGCGGGATTTCAAACGGTACACCACCGAGGAGATGCGCAAGGAGTTTTTGATCGAAAAACTGTTTGTGCCCGACGAGGTGACGGCCGTATACAGCCATGTGGACAGGATGGTCACCCTGGGGGTGATGCCTGTTTCCGAAAAGGTGCCCGTTGACAAGGGCATCGACGTGTGGAAGCGGTTCGGGACGAATTTTTTCCTGGAACGCAGGGAAATGGGGCTTTTCAACCTGGGCGGCGAGGGCGCGGTAACGGTGGACGGCACGGTGTACGGGCTGGGCTATAAGGACTGCCTGTATATTACCAGGGGCGCGAAGGAAGTCGTGTTTGAATCCCTTGATAAGGATAACCCGGCAAAGTTCTACATGGTGAGCGCCCCGGCCCACACCTCCTATGAGACAAAGCGCATCACCATCGCCGAGGCCGCCAAGAAGCCCCTGGGCAGCCTGGAAACCAGCAACAAGCGGGTGATCAACCAGTTCATCCACCCGGACGTACTGAAAACCTGCCAGCTTTCCATGGGCCTTACCACCCTGGAGCCCGGCAGCGTGTGGAACACTATGCCCGTCCACACCCACGAGCGGCGCATGGAGGTCTATTATTATTTTGAGATCCCCAAGGACAACGTGGTATTCCACTTCATGGGCGAGGGGAACCAAACCCGCCATATCGTAATGCAGAACGAGCAGGCTGTTATCAGCCCCTCCTGGAGTATCCACGCCGGGGCCGGCACCGCCAGCTATTCCTTCATCTGGGCCATGGGCGGGGAAAACCTGGCCTTCAACGACATGGACGCCATCCTGACCACCGACCTGCGCTGAAGCGGATGTTTGCAAGCAGTAGAAGGAGGAAGCAGCATGAGCCTTGATATGTTTGATTTGACGGGCAAGGTTGCCCTGGTTACCGGCGGATCCTATGGCATCGGCTTTGCCATCGCCTCAGGATTTGCGTCCTGCGGCGCTACCGTTGTATTCAACGACATCAATCAGGACCTGGTGGACAAGGGCATCGCGGCCTACAGGGCCGAAGGCATCGAAGCCCACGGCTACGTGTGCGACGTGACGGACGAGGCCGCCGTACAGGAGCTGGCGGCCCGGATCGAAAAGGAAGTGGGCGTTATTGATATCCTGGTGAACAACGCCGGGATCATCAAGCGCATCCCCATGGTGGAAATGTCCGCCGAGGATTTCCGCAAGGTTATCGACGTGGACCTGAACGCCCCCTTCATTGTATCCAAGGCGGTGATCCCCGCCATGATCAAAAAGGGCGGCGGCAAGATCATCAATATTTGCTCCATGATGTCGGAGCTGGGCCGTGAAACGGTTTCCGCCTACGCCGCGGCCAAGGGCGGGCTGAAAATGCTCACCAGGAACATCGCCAGCGAGTACGGCGCCTTCAACATCCAGTGCAACGGCCTGGGCCCGGGCTACATTGAAACACCCCAAACCGCGCCCCTGCGCACGCCGGAGCACCCCTTCAACAAGTTTATCCTGGCCAAGACCCCGGCCAACCGCTGGGGAACCACCGCGGATTTGGTGGGCCCCGCCGTGTTCCTGGCCTCCGCCGCTTCCGATTTTGTCAACGGCCACGTGCTGTACGTGGACGGCGGCATCCTGGCCTACATCGGCAAACAGCCGTAATGCGAATCCATAGCGAGAGGGGCTGCCATACCGGCAGCCCCTTGATGCTTTTTCTTGAAACCGCGTCAGTAGCGGTACACGCCGCCTGTTACGGTATGGGTTTCCCGGCCGATGGTGATCTCCGCCTCCGTACCTTGTGGGATTTCGATTTCGTACCGGAACTGACCGCCCTCATCCCGCCACGTACTGCGGATGAGGCCGTTTTTTGTTTCCAGGGAAGCGTTTACAAAGCCCAGGCGCCTGTCCGGCTTGGGCGCGATGCGGATGCGGCGGTAGCCCGGCGCGTCCTCCAGGGGCTTAATGCCCGCGGCCGCGCCAAACAGCCAGTCCCCCACGGCGCCGTAGGCGTAATGGTTGAAGGAGTTCATGTCCGTGCTCCACATGGACCCGTCCTCCCGCAGGCCGTCCCAATGCTCCCAAATGGTGGTGGCGCCCATCCGCACCGAGAACAGCCAGGAGGGGAAGCTTTCCTGCAAAAGCAGGGAATAGGCCAGCTCGGTATAGCCGTTTTCGGATAATACGTGCAGCAAATAGGGTGTGCCCACAAACCCCGTGGTCAGGTGCGTGCCGTTATCCGTGATCATTTTGGCCAGGGCGGCGGCAACCTCTCCGGGGTTTTGACAAAGATGGAAGTGCAGGGCCAGCACATGGGCCGTCTGGGTCAGGCAGGCCAGCTTCCCGCCCGGCATATACGTCTGCCTGAAGGCGGACACAATGCGCCCATACAGCTCCTCATATTCGCTTACCTCCCTGTCCAGCACCCTTCCTGCCTTGACCAGCAAAGAAACGGAGTTGGCATACATGGCCGTGGCGATGAGCCCCTCGTCGGTAGAGCCCTTGTAGCTTCCGCTAGGCGCGTCCAGCCCCAGCCAGTCGCCGTAATGGCGGCCCGTGTTCCACAGGGCTTCCTCCGTGCCCTGGCGGCGGATGTATTCCACCCAGGCCCGCATGCTGTCAAACTGCTCCGCCAGCAGCGTTTTGTCCCCGTAGCTCACATACATCTGCCAGGGGCAGATGCAGGCCGCGTCCCCCCAGGCGGCGGAGCCGTCACTGGGGCCCTGGGCTTCCTTTTCGCCATAGGGGATAAAGCCGGTGTGCCTCGCCTTGCCGGTGAGTACGTTGGGGATCACCGCCGGCACACAGCCGCCGAAAAACTGCTCGGACTTCAAATCGTGCAGCCATTTTTGGAAAAAACGGTTTACATCGTAATTGTAGGAGGCCGCCCGTATGAATGCCTGGGCATCCCCCGTCCAGCCCAGGCGTTCGTCACGCTGCGGGCAGTCGGTGGGCACATCCAGAAAATTCCCCTTTTGGCCCCATACGATATTGTGGTACAGCTTGTTCAAAAGGTCGCTGCCGCATTCAAACCGCCCGGTGCGTTTCATATCGGAATGGACAACAATGGCGGTAAAGTTTTCGGAATTGACTTCCTCCGGCCAGCCGATCAATTGCACGTAGCGGAACCCAAAGAAGGTAAACCGGGGCTTTACGGTGTCCGTCTTGCCGGAGAGGGTATAGGAAAACTCCGCCTTGGCGCTGCGCAGGTTCGCGGTATAGAAGTTTCCGTCCCTGTCCAATACCTCCGCGTGGCGGAGCAGGATCTTTTCGCCCGCGGGCCCGCGGACCGTAAATTCCACATACCCCGTCATGTTCTGGCCGAAATCCAGCACCCTTTCGCCCTTGGGCGTGGTGATTACGGCGATGGGCGACAGCCGCTCGTGCTCCGTGACCTCTTCCCCCTCCTGGGGGATCAGGATGTCTTTGGGCAGGGGCAGGCAGAGGGCCGGGGCCCAGTTTTCCGGCTGTATGCGCCCGTCCACAGCCTCGCCGTCATAGATGGTGCTGGATGCAATTTGAGAAATACCCCATTCCCAGCTTTCATCCGTTACAATATCCTCACCCGTTCCGTTTTCATAGGTAAGGCGCAGGGTGGCCAGCAAAGCAACAGGCTTTCCGCCCTTTTGCTGGCCCTGCCAGCCAAGGGGACTGGCATACCAGCCGTCGCCCACCGCAACAGTCAGGGTATTCTGTCCGCGCAGAAGCGCCGTAACATCATATTCCTGTACCTGCAGCCGGCTGCTGTAATTCGTCCAGCCCGGGGCCATGATGAAATCTCCAATTCTTTCCCCGTTCAGATGGGCTTCGTAGACGCCCAGCGATGTAATAAAAAGCTTCGCCTGGTGCACGCTCTGGCAGGCGAAGGATTTACGGAACAAGGGCGCGTTTGCTATTTTTTCCCGGCCGGCGGAAATCCATTGGCCATGTAGGATGTTTTGCATGGTTGGGCCTCCTTGTTTGCGCTTTTGTTGCTGCCGTGTCCAATCTGCACCCATCATAAGCCGGATACGCCCTGCCGTCAATAGCGTTTGCAAATCACTTGTGTTATATGGTTTTCGCCAATTTGTTTTTCGACGCCTGCTGATTTCAGACATGGCACACTGGCTGATGTGTACGCTTTCCATCCTTTTCCTATAGGCAGGGATTCCAAAGGGATATATCCCTTTGGCGGGGTCCAGGGGCAGCGCCCCTGTTTACTTCCTTTCCAGCATGTGCTTCAAATACTGGCCGGTATAGCTGCTTTCCACCTGCACCACTTCCTCCGGCGTGCCCTGGGCGATGATCTGCCCGCCCCGGTGGCCGCCCTCCGGGCCCAGGTCGATGATGTAGTCGGCGGTTTTGATGATGTCCAGGTTATGCTCGATGACGATCACGCTGTTGCCCGCGTCGGTAAGCCTTTGCAGCACGTGCACCAGCCGGTCCACATCGGCCATGTGCAGCCCGGTGGTGGGCTCGTCCAGCACATAGATGGTTTTGCCGGTGGCGCGCTTGCTCAGTTCCGTGGCCAGTTTCACCCGCTGGGCCTCGCCCCCGGAGAGGGTGGTGCTGGACTGGCCCAGCTTCATGTAGCCCAAACCCACGTCATAGAGGGTTTCCAGCTTGCGCAAAATTTGGGGATGGTTCTCAAAATAGAACAACCCTTCCTCTACGGTCATCTCCAGCACATCGTGGATGGACTTGCCCCGGTAGTGCACCTCTAGGGTTTCCCGGTTGTAGCGCTTGCCTTTGCACACCTCGCAGGGGACATAGATGTCCGGCAGGAAGTGCATTTCGATCTTGATGAGCCCATCGCCAGAGCAGGCCTCGCACCGCCCTCCCTTGACGTTGAAGGAAAAGCGGTTTTCCTTGTAGCCTCTGGCCTTGGCGTCAGGCGTTAAGGCGAACACCTTGCGGATATGGTCAAACAGCCCCGTGTAGGTGGCGGGGTTGCTCCTGGGGGTGCGGCCAATGGGGGACTGGTCGATGTCGATGATCTTGTCCAGTTGGTTCAGGCCTTCCATGGCGTCAAAAGCCCCGGGCCTTGTTTTGGCCCGGTTTAATTGCCTGGCCAGGTGCTTGTAGACGATCTCGTTCACCAGGCTGGATTTGCCGCTGCCCGACACGCCGGTGACGCAGGTCAAAACCCCCAGGGGGATGGATACGTCGATGTTCTTCAGGTTGTGCTCCCGGGCGCCCCGCACGGTCAGAAAGCCCGTGGGTTTCCTCCGGGCCTCCGGGACGGGAATGCTTTTTTTGCCGCTCAAATATTGGCCGGTCAGGGAATCGGGGTTCGCAATGATCTCCTCCACCGTGCCCTTTGCCACAATGTGCCCGCCGTGGGCGCCTGCGCCGGGGCCGATGTCCACAATGTAGTCCGCGGCGTACATGGTTTCCTCGTCATGCTCCACCACGATCAGGGTGTTGCCCAGGTCCCGCAGGTTTTTCAGCGTGCCAAGCAGCCTTGCGTTGTCCCTTTGGTGCAGCCCGATGGAGGGTTCATCCAGGATATACAGCACCCCCACCAGGGAGGAGCCGATTTGCGTGGCCAGGCGGATGCGCTGGGCCTCGCCGCCGGACAGGCTTCCCGCCGCCCGGGACAGGGTGAGGTAGTCCAGGCCCACATCCACCAAAAAGCCCAGGCGCGCGTTGATCTCCTTCAGAATCTGGGCCGCGATCATGGATTGCTTTTCCGTAAGCACAAGGCCCTGAAAAAACGCCCTGGCGTCCAGCACGCTAAGATCACTGACTTTGGCGATGTTCTCCCTGCCCACAGTGACGGCCAGCGCCTCCGGCTTGAGCCTTTTTCCGTGGCAGTCGGGGCATTCGTCCGCCACCATGTATTCCTCGTAGGCGGCCTTCATGCCCTCGCTGGAGGTTTCCCGGTAGCGCCGCTCCAGGGAGGGGATGATGCCCTCGTAGGGCGCGTCGAAGTGGCCGGCGCCATTCTGCCCGGCATAATGCACGGTAATCTTTTCCCGGCCGGTGCCGTACAAAAGCATATCCACGGTCTTGTCGGGCAGGTCGCGTACCGGGGTATCCAGGTCAAAGCCATATTTTTTGCCAAGGGCCGCAAAGAACATGCTGGCAATGCTGGAGGGGTCCTTCACGTTCCAGCCCATGGCGTTGATGGCGCCCTGGTTCAGGGAAAGGCTTGTATCCGGCATCACAATGTCCCTGCTGATCTTCATCAGCGTGCCAAGGCCGGAGCAGGTGGGGCAGGCGCCGAAGGGGCTGTTGAAGGAGAACAGGCGCGGCGCCAGCTCCTCGATGGAGATGCCGCAGTCGGCGCAGGCGTAGTTTTGGGAGAAAAGCAGCTCTCCCTGCTCAAACAGATCCACCAGGATCAGCCCGCCGGCTTGGGCTGCCGCCGTCTCCATGCTGTCGGTGAGGCGCTTGGACATTTCCTTGCCGGGCCGTATGATCAGCCGGTCGATAACGATCTCAATGGCGTGTTTCTTTTGTTTGTCCAGGGGCGGGGTATCGTCCAGCTCGTACATTTCGCCGTCGATGCGCACGCGCACAAACCCGCCCTTGCGGGCCTCCTCCAGAAGCCGTGTGTGCTCCCCCTTGCGCCCGCGCACCACCGGAGCCAGCACCTGCAGCCGCGTGCCCTCCGGGTAGGCCAGAATCTGGTCTACCATCTGGTCGATGGTCTGCTGGTTGATCTCCTTGCCGCAATTTGGGCAGTGGGGCGTGCCGACCCGGGCGTACAAAAGACGCAGGTAATCGTGAATTTCGGTCACGGTGCCCACGGTGGACCGGGGGTTGCGGCTGGTGGTCTTCTGGTCGATGGAGATGGCCGGGGACAGACCCTCGATATAATCGATGTCCGGCTTCTCCATCTGGCCCAGGAACTGCCTGGCATAGGCGGACAGGGATTCCACATACCGCCGCTGCCCTTCGGCATAGATGGTGTCAAAGGCCAGGGAGCTTTTGCCCGACCCTGACAGCCCCGTGAACACCACCAGCTTGTCCCTTGGGATCTCCAGATCGACATTTTTCAGGTTGTGCTCCCTGGCGCCCTTTACAAACAGCGTATTGCGCAAAACTTACACCTCGATCAGTTCATAGGCCCGGGTACCGATCCCCAACGCTTCGCCGTGGGTCAGCTGGGTCACCCAGTTGGTGTCCGGATGGCTGTTGATGAAGGGGTCCTCGCTGACCTGCTTCATCTCCGTAAGCCTGCTGTTGGGCAGGGGCGGAAGATGCAGGCAGGCGTCCACGCAGGCCTGGTCCAGCGCCACCGGGTCAAAGGAGGCAAACATGCCCACGTCCGGCAGGATGGGCGCGTCGTTATAGTCATGGCAGTCGCACCGGGGGGAGATGTCCATCACCAGGCTCACATGGAAATGCGGCCTGTCCTGCAAAACCGCCAGGGTGTACTCCGCGATTTTCTTGTTCAGGATATCGTTGGAGTGGTCGCCCGTGGGATGGATGGCGTCCTCCGGGCAGGCACCGATGCACCGGCCGCAGCCCACGCACTTCTCCCAATTGATCTTGGCTTTTTTGTTGGTGATGGTGATGGCGTCATGGGCGCACTCCCGGCGGCATTTTCCGCACCCTATGCACAGAGATTGGTCTACCTCCGGCTTGCCGGAGGAATGCATTTCCATTTTGCCCGCCCGGGACCCGCAGCCCATGCCGATGTTTTTCATCACCCCGCCGAACCCCGTGCCCTCGTGGCCCTTGAAGTGGGTGAGGCTCAAAAATACATCGGCGTCCATGATGGCCCGGCCGATTTTTGCTTCCTTCACATATTCGCCGGGGATCTTTACAAGCGCCTCGTCCGTGCCCTTCAGCCCGTCGCCGATTAAAACGTGGCAGCCCGTGGAAAAGGGAGAGAACCCGTTTTCATAGGCCGCGCCGATATGGTCCAGCGCGTTTTTCCGCCGGCCCACGTACAGCGTGTTGCAGTCGGTCAAAAAAGGCGTGCCGCCCTTCTCCTTCACCAGGTCCGCCAGCACCTTGGCATAGTTGGGCCGCACAAAGGACAGGTTTCCCGGCTCCCCGAAATGCAGCTTGATGGCCGCGTACTTCTTTCTGAAATCAATCTCTCCCATGCCTGCCTTCAGCACCAGGCGGCGCAGCTTGTCCAGCAGGCTCCGGCCTTCCCCCGCACGCAAATCCGAAAAGTATACTTTGGATGCCTCCATGGTTTTCCTCCCGTCGTTTGATACCCGAACAGTATAGCACGGCGAACATACTTTCGCAATGCTTTTTCCAGGGACGCTGTCCCTGGACCCTGGTAAAGGGACAAAGCCCCTTTACAATCCCCAGTTCAGGTTACATGATAAAACAATGCGCTTTACCCCGGTCTTCCATGCCATTCAAAAAAATAACAAAAAAAACCGTGCCTGCCCGGCGACGGTTTTCTGCAGATTTTCTCAAAATGATACCTAATATGGGGTTTCCAAAGGGGTTATATCCCTTTGGCAGGGTCCAGGGAC
>JAEWVC010000005.1 GCA_023459275.1 Bacillota bacterium
CCCTGCGTCCTCATCCCCCTTGGCCTTGAAAACTGCTTTGCGTTTATAAACCCGCATCATTACCTACCCCTCACCTCTCCGCCCTCCGCAAATATTCTTCCTGCCCCCTTGACATTTCCCTCAAAATCCGTATACTAATCAAGGTGTCAAGGGAAACTCCTTTACATCACAACCGGCGGAGGTGCATCCCATGGAATCAAAAAGCGCCGGTATCCAAACCAAAATCGATGAAAAGATCGAAACCGGCTGGCTGCTGGCCTTCTACGGCCCGCTGCTCACGCAGCGCCAGCGGGAACTCCTGCACCTAAGCTGCGAGGAAGACCTGTCCCTGGCCGAAATCGCCCAGCAGGCGGGCGTCAGCCGCCAGGGCGTCCACGATATCCTGCACCGAGCCACCCAGCAATTGAACCAGTGGGAAGAAAAACTGGGCATGCTCAAAAGGTTCCGCAATATGCAGGACGGCCTGGAAGAAATACTGGCGTGCTTGAATGGGGTTCAAGCCGCCGCAGGTTCAAAAAACCTTGATGCCGCAAAGCAAAAAATCGCCGAACTGCTCCGGGCGGACGAAGAATAAGCCTTCCCCATGAGGGGAAGGTGGCGCATAGCGCCGGATGAGGTGGCTTTTCGCAAACATATAAAGGCCGGAGGTACACCTCATCAGCCTCCTTCGTCGGCAGCTTCCCCTCGAGGGGAAGCCATTAAGCGGCCTCAAGCACCCAACTGCGGCGACAGCTCGCCAGACTGTTTGATTGCGAATCAAATGCCCGCAGGTTCGAATCCCACATAGCGAATCATGAGGAGGAACACCATGGCCTTTGAGGGCTTGTCGGAAAAACTGCAAGGCGCGTTCAAAAAGCTCACCGGGCGCGGCAAGCTGAACGAGCAGATGGTGAAGGACGCCATGCGGGAAGTGCGCATGGCCCTGCTGGAAGCCGACGTCAACTACGCCGTGGCCAAGGACTTCATCAAAAAGGTCACCGACCGCTGCGTGGGTACGGACATCCTGGAAAGCCTCACCCCCGGCCAGCAGGTGGTGAAAATCGTCCAGGAGGAATTAACTTCCCTCATGGGCGGCACAAACGCCCGGCTCACCTGGTCCTCCAGCGTGCCCACCATCTACATGCTCTGCGGCCTGCAGGGCGCGGGCAAAACCACCATGGCCGCCAAGCTGGCGGGGTACCTTACCAAACAGGGCAAAAAACCCATGCTGGCCGCCTGCGATATCTACCGCCCCGCCGCCATCAAGCAATTGCAGGTGGTGGGCGAACAGGTCAAGGTGCCAGTCTATGAAAAGGGCACCCAGGACCCCGTAAAGACCGCCAAGGAAGCCGTGGAGCAGGCCCGCTACTATGGCCGGGACGTGCTCATCATCGATACCGCCGGCCGGCTGCACATTGACGAGGGCCTCATGGACGAACTGGCCAACATCCGCGCCGCGGTCAAGCCCCAGGAAATCCTGCTGGTGGTGGACGCCATGACCGGCCAGGACGCGGTGAACGTGGCCAAGGCTTTCAACGAAAAGCTGGAATTGGGCGGCGTGATCCTTACCAAGCTGGACGGCGACACCCGCGGCGGCGCGGCGCTGTCCGTTCGGGCTGTCACCGGCAAGCCCATCAAGTTTGCGGGCATCGGCGAAAAGCTGGCCGATATCGAGCCCTTCCACCCCGAGCGCATGGCCTCCCGCATCCTGGGCATGGGCGATGTGATGACCCTCATCGAAAAGGCTCAGGAGGCTTTCGACGAGAAGGAAGTCGACAAGCTGGCCCGCAAGACCAAGACGAAGGACCTGACCTTGGAAGACTTTTTGGAAAACATGCAGCAGATGAAAAAAATGGGCCCGCTGCAAAACGTGCTGGGTATGCTTCCCGGCGTGGGCGCCAAAATGAAAGATGTGCAGATTGACGACAACGCGCTGAAAAAGCCGGAGGCCATCATCCGCAGCATGACCCCCAGGGAGCGCCGCAACCCGGATATTCTCAACGCCAGCCGCCGCAAGCGCATCGCCGCCGGCAGCGGCACCACCGTGCAGGACGTGAACGCGCTGATCCGCCAGTTCGACCAGGCGCGGCAGATGATGAAGCAGATGATGAACATGAAGCACGGCGGCAAGGGCCGCCCGCGACTTCCATTCTAGTTGATCTCTTGAGAGATGGCATCCGAAGGTTTCCAAAGGTTCCGAAGACCTGCCACCGCCAGTGGCGGAAAAAGGCAGGGCGCAGGAAGCCAGCGAAAAGGAACAATGCAAGCGATAGCGCGGCATGTGACTATTGAGATGGCCGGACGACCGGAAAGCCCTTTGGTCGCGTCCGCAGACGCCATGTCTCTCTCGTCCGCCAAATATCCCTGTTAGTACCATCCCCCCGTTGGTCATCATACTTATATGATTTCCATATACAAAAACCCAATTTGGCAAGGAGGAAACCCCAATGTCTGTGAAAATCCGCCTCAAGAGGATGGGCATGAAGAAAAAGCCCTTCTACCGCGTCGTCGTCGCCGACATCCGCAGCCCCCGGGATGGCCGCTTCATCGAGGAGATCGGCATCTACGACCCCATGAAGTCCCCCGCTGAAATCAAGATCGACACCGAACGGGCCAAATATTGGCTGGGGAACGGCGCACAGCCCACGGAGACGGCGCGCATCCTGCTCAAGAAGAGCGGCGCCATCGAAGGCTAAGCCGTTCCGGAAAGGAGCGCCATGCGAGACCTGGTATTATTCGTCGCCAAATCCCTGGTGGACAACCCGGACGCCGTTACGGTGAACGAGACCGAAGGCCCCGAGGCCATCATCCTGGAGCTGAACGTTGCCCCGGAGGACATGGGCAAGGTCATCGGCAAGCAGGGCCGCATCGCCAAGGCCATCCGTGCGGTGGTCAAGGCCGCCACGGCCAAAAACAGCAAGCCTGTGTTTGTGGAGATCCAATAACCGCCAAGCGGCCCCTTTGCGGGCGGGCATGCCGTGCGTTGGCGCGGCGCGTCCGCTTGCTGCGGCGGGCCGCTTTCGCATTTCCGGAGGGTTTTGAAAAGTGCTCAGCGAATACCTGCTCATCGGAGAAATCATCAAGCCCCAGGGTATCGCCGGGGAAGTCAAGGTGCTGCCCCACACCGGCGATCCCAACCGCTTTTTGTCCCTTTCCAGCGTGTTTTTGAAGGCTGGGGACGGATACAGCGAAACGCCCCTTGCCTCCGTCCGAGTGGCCGGAGGGTACGCCTATTTAACCTTTCCCGGCGTAAACGACAGGGACAAGGCGGAGGCTATGCGCGGCATAAAGCTGTATGTGGATAGGGCCCGCGCCGTGAAGCTTGCGGAGGATGAAACCTTCATCTGCGACCTGATCGGCTGCCTGGCCGTGGACACCTTGGGAAACGAGATCGGGACCCTCACCGATGTGCTGCAGCCCGGCGGCACCGACGTGTACGTGTTTGATACAAAAAGGGGCCGCATGATGATGCCGGCCCTCAAGGCCGCCATCCCGGAGGTCAGCGTAAAGGCGCGCAGGATCGTATTGGACGCGGACAAGCTTGCAGAGGTGGCCTTCTTTGAAGATTAGCGTTTTGACCATTTTCCCGCAGATGTTTGACAGCGTGCTTTCCGCAAGCATCCTGGGCCGTGCCCGGGAAAGCGGCCTGATGGACATCTCCTGCGTGGACATCCGCCCATTTTCCGATAAGAAGCACCAAAACACCGACGATTACCCTTTCGGCGGCGGCGCCGGCATGGTGATGATGGCCCAGCCCATCCATGACGCCATGGCCCAGGCCACGCGGCCGCCCTTTGCGGGGAAGCGCATCTATCTGGGCCCCAGGGGCATCCCCTTCACCCAAGAAAAGGCCCGGGAGCTTGCCTTAGAAAAGGAACTCGTCCTGCTCTGCGGCCATTACGAGGGCGTGGACCAGCGGGCGCTGGACATTTGCATCGACGAGGAGATTTCCATCGGCGATTATATCCTGACCGGCGGGGAACTCGCAGCCATGGTGCTTATCGACTGCGTGGCCAGGCTGATCCCCGGCGTGCTGGGCAGCGAGGAAAGCCCGGAGGAGGAATCCTTCTCCGAGGGTCTTTTGGAGTACCCCCAATATACCCGGCCAAGGGTGTTTATGGGCATGGAGGTGCCGGAAGTTCTTCTGAACGGCGACCATGCCAAAATTGCCGCCTGGCGCCGGCAGCAGTCCCTGCTGGTGACAAAAAAGTGTCGCCCGGACCTGCTTAACAAGGCGGAGCTGTCCCCATCGGACCTGAAATTTCTGAAGGAATCCGAGGAGAACCAATAAGGAGGGATACCCATGCTTTTGCGCAAGCTGCTGGTGATTTTGCTGCCGCTGCTCATTTGCCTGCTGCTGGCCGTTACCTATCCGCTGCTGGGGAGCCTCCTTGCGCAGCAAATTTTTTGGCAGTTTACCCTCAAGGGCGCTTTGACAGGCGCCGCGCTGGCGCTGCTGGTACCCCTGATGGGCGGACGGAAACGGGAGGAGTTTTCCCGGCTCTACTGGGCGCCCACCGCGCTGATCTTTCTTTTGCTGCTCTACCAATGTCTCCAACAGGCAGGGGCCCTCAAAACGGACCCCCTGGCCTTTATAAGCACCATGGACACGCAGATTCTGCTGGTGGAAAGCGCTTTCTTCGGCTTTCTGCTCACGCTGTCCATCCGCGCCTCCCGCTGAAAATTACAGGCTCCTGTACCGCTTCAGGGCAAAGATGTTCAGTATGGATAGCAGCGCAAGGATGGCCAGCAGCATCACAAGATAAAACGCCGTATCCCCCACCCCAAGGCCCATCACCATCACGTTTTTCAGCCCCGCGCAGCCGTAGTACACCGGCATGATGTACGCCAGCTTGCCCAGGCCGTAGGGCAGGGTATCGATGGATAGCAGCCCTGAGAAAAAGATTTGCGGGATGATGATGATGGGGATGAACTGCATCACCTGAAACTCGTTGTTGGCAAAGATGGATACCAGCGCTCCCAGGGAAACCGCCGTGAAGGACAGCAGGACCATCAGCAGCATAGCCAGCAGCACGGATCCTTCAAAGGGAAGCCCCAGCACATATTTGGTGAACAGCGTGATCACGATCCCCTGGGCCGCCGCAAACAGCCCGAAGCCCGCCGTGTAGCCGCCCACCACCTCAAAGCGGTGCACCGGCGTTGCCATCAGCCGCTCCAGCGTGCCGCCCTCCCGCTCCCTGACAAAGGTGATCCCCGAAATGATAAACACAAAGAAGAAGGATAATACGCCCAGCAGCACGTAGCCCAGGCTGTCAAAGGCGCTTGTTTCCATGCTGCCGTACAGGAAGGATACCTCCAGCTTGCCGATGGGGAGCATAGAGGTCATGGCCTCCTTCATGGCTTCGGTGACCTTGGCCGTCTTCATGCTGTCCGCTTCCAGCATCAGCACGTGGATGCCCTTCAAATCTAGGGATAGTACGGCGTCCACCGTCTTGTTT
This sequence comes from Bacillota bacterium, assembly GCA_023459275.1. GTDB lineage: Bacteria > Bacillota > Clostridia > Christensenellales > Aristaeellaceae > JAEWAH01. The sequence continues at coordinate 5,439 of JAEWVC010000005.1, forward strand.
TTCAAAAGCGCCTGGGTATCCTCCCCCGCTGCTACTGCGGTGACCTGGACATCCTGCTTGATAAGCGCGTCGGACACGGCCTGAGGGATGCCGGAGGCCACGCCGATGATGGGCTGATAGGTGTTTTCCCCCAGCAGCAAATACATCAGGCAGATGATGATCAGGGGCGCCACAAGGATCAGCGCCAGGGTGCGCTTGTCGTTGACCATTTGCTTGACGATTCTGATAATGATCCCTTTCATGCTTTGGCGCCCCCTTCCCCGATGGCGAAGAACAGTTCTTCCAGGCTTCCGCCCTTTGTTTTGGCGGTCAGGCTTTCCGTAGTATCGTTTTCGATCAGCCTCCCGCCATAGATCAGCGCGGCGCGCTGGCAGCGGGCGGCCTCGTCCATCACGTGGGTGGAGACAACGATGGTCTTCCCGGCCTGCCGCAAGGCTTCGAACCTGTCCCAGATGGTCTTGCGCAGCACCGGATCGATGCCCACGGTGGGCTCATCCAAAAGCAGGATGTCCGGGTCGTGCAAAAGCGCGATGGCCAGGGACAGCCGTTTTTTCATGCCGCCGGAATAGTGCGCCACCAGCTTGTGCCGGTCGGGGTCAAGGCCCGTCAGGTTCAGCACCTCTTCCGCTCGTTCCATAAGGGTCTGCTTTTTCATATGGAACAGCCGGCCGAAAAACAGCAGGTTGTCCAGCCCCGAAATGTCGCCGTACACCGCGTCCTCCTGGGGCATAAAGCCGATCATCCGCTGGGCTATTCTGCTGGGAAGCTTTTCCCCGGCCACGCTTATCATGCCGCTGTCCGGGCGCAGCGCGCCCGTTACCAGCCGGATCAGCGTCGTCTTCCCCGCGCCGGAGGGGCCCAGAAGGCATAATATTTCCCCCGCGTACGCCGAAAGCGTGACGTCCTTCAAAACGGGTTTTCCGCCGAAGGATTTCGTAACACCCTCCGCCCGTATGTTCTCCATCAAGCAAAGACCTCCCTTGACCGCATTGGCACCATCATAGGCCCGGGCGTAAAAAACGTCAATGCTTTTTTGCCCTGGAGCTGGGAGGGCGAAGGGAGGCATCGGTAATATGGCGAGAAGGGAACTTTTTGCAAAAATTCCCCTTCCCCCACCCATCCCTGAAAAATTCCATAAGGAAACTATCTTATAGAAGGCTACTTGTTCATAGGCGTGTTTATATCGGCAATGCGGGCTGCCTGATGCTGCTTGTGAAAGACTGGTTTCCCTGGTATACTGTCTGACAGACGGTACATATGCCTTGATGGCCGAAAAGCAGGAATTTAGCAGGCAGGAGAGATTAAGCTTGATTGCATTTTCATATCTTCGGAAATGTGAGTTTGATCAAATATCCAAAGTACTGTTCGGAATACTTGACGATAATATGTCGGAGATAGCACCGACGGGAAATACGATAGAAGAGGACTACAGAGCATGGCATCAAGCCGTTGGTGAAGGGTTGGGAAAAAGCAATCGGCAAATTATTCTTATCTCAGACTCGGATATCAACAGCATCATTGGTTACTTTCAGTATTATACCAATGAGGATACATTTATGATGGAAGAAATACAGATAATCAAGAGTTATCAGGGGAAACAGGTTTTCAGACAGCTATATCGTTATGTTTTACCGCACCTGCATAGTGATATCCGCTTTGTGGAGGCATATGCAAACAAAAAGAACCTACGGTCAAATGGAATATTGGTTCATTTAGGTTTGTCGATTGCGGGCGAAAACAGGAGCGGCAATTCATGGCGCTATAAAGGAGACTATGATAGCCTGCTAAACTGGTTCAATCAACAGAATTAGCATGCACTTGACAAATCCCAATTCGCAGGCCCCTTCATCGCTATTCACACGCACAGGCGCATTTTCCGCAGCCGGCTTGGCTGTCTTGTGAAAGGCCGGTTTCCCTGGTATACTGTCTGATAGACGGCATATACGCCTTGATGGCCGATAAATAGGATTTTTTTAGCTGTACTGAAATGCGGAATACTTAAATTTAAGGAGATTCAATATGGGATCGGAATTGACAAGTGCCATCAAACTCAATACAGAGGTTCTGTTTACAAATGCAAGTATTATGCTGCAAACGTGTAATCTCGATTTTGTTCTCTGCGATATGCCTATATGGAAACATGCATATCATATGTTGCATTCTCTCGATCAATGGTATATCAATCCGAACGAGTATACGGAACCTGCTTTTCACGAACCGAATTTGAACTCTTTGGACATTGAAAGCAAAACGATGCTCTCAAGAAATGAACTATTGCAATATCTTGGCAGCATGAAGGCAAAAATCATGGACTATTTGGATACGCTGACTGATGAAATGCTGTATGGTATTCCATCGGGTTGTAAATCCAATCGGTTGAGCTTGATTCTTTCGCAGTTCCGCCATTTTTACGCTCATTTAGGCAACATAAACGCTACAACCATCATAGAAACCAATAAATGGCCGCGGGTTATTGGCATAACCGGGAAAAGCGGAAAATCAGTTGGAGGGCATTATGAATAAACAGCTATCCGCAAAACGCGCATAACAAGAAGCCGTCAAATCTCAATTCCCAGGTTCCCTTCATCGCTATGCACACCGCAGGCGCATTATCCGCAGCCGGCTTGGCTGTCTTGTGAAAGACCGGTTCCCCTGATATACTGTCTGACAGACGGCGCATATGCCTTGATGGCCGATAAACAAGAATTTATCGAGTAGTTTTGAACTACAGATTATTTGTGGGGAGGTATTCATGATAGTGGAAGTAAATGGTGGTAATATTGTATCTGCTGCAAAGATTCATTCAGAATCATGGAAAGAATCTCATAAGAGCTTTTGTAGCATAGACTTAATTAAACAGCATACAGTTGAACGCCAAGAAGAGTATCTGCGTAATGAAATGAAGGCCGGAAAAAAAGTGTATATGCTGATGGAAAAAAATCCTGTCGGTATTGTATCCGTTCACGAAAGCCTGATTGAAAATTTATATGTTCTACCTAATGAGCAGCACAATGGGTATGGCTCAAAGCTCCTGCTGTTTGCAATACAACAGTGTTCGGAGGTACCGACTCTTTGGGTATTGGAAAATAATCAAAAGGCGTATTCCCTTTATTTCAAATATGGCTTTCGGGAAACGGGAAGGCAAAACAAACTATCTGACAACCTTTCTGAAATCGAAATGAAGTGCGCGAAATGAGTATAGTGTAGATTCGGCAAATTCCAATTCGCAGGACCCTTCATCGCTATTCACACTCGCAGGCGCATTCCCTGCAGCGGGCTTGACAGTCTTTGTTGGGCCGTTTCCCCTGATATACGATCAGGCAGGTAGCGCTTGTGCTCTGTTCCCCGGCAAGCCTGCGTTGGACGAAGGAGAATTTATGAAAATATACAAAGTGTTCATATGGGGCAACCCTTTGGTTTGCCCTATCTGCAATCAAAGGCTCTTTTCTGTGAGGAAAATCAAAATCACGGATCATGATACGCCCGTTTCGCCTGAGGTCCGGTATTTGTTCGAATGCGAAAAGTGCGGACATGGCATGCTGTTTGGCGCGGTTACGCGGTGGGAGCCGGAAGAGGAACATAATTTTCGGCTTGAGGAAGCATGAAATAATGCAAATATCCGGAATCCAATTTGCGCTTTTCCAAACGCTGTCCATAGGCACAGGCGCTTTTGCATGGGTGGGTTTTCCCGCCCGGCAGACCGGAACTTTTCGCAAGGGTTTTTGCATCCTGTACGGAGGCTTTTTATGAAAATTGCGGCTTTTATCGATTTCCAGGGCACCCTTGGCGGGGGCGGCCTCGACGATATACGGTCGCTTGATCTGTTTCCATTTTCCGCGGAGGCAATCAAAAAGTTGAATGACCGTGATATTTTGGCAATAGGCATTACCAACCAGTCCCACATATCCAAGGGAGAGCTCACATGGCACGAATATGCCGAAAAGCTACATGCGCTGAAGGATGAGCTTGCTTTGCAGGACAGCGCGCATTTTGATGCCGTTTATTGCTGCCCGCACATGGAGTCCGATCATTGCGGATGCAGGAAACCGCTGACGGGCATGGTGGACGCAGCCTGCGCGGATTTTGAAATAGACCTTGCGGAGTCTTATGTCATTGGGGATATGGGCATGTCTGATATGGTATTGGCCCGGAATATAGGCGCGAAAGGCATTCTCGTTTTGACCGGCGTCGGAAAAGGAAGCCTTCACGAATACCGGCACACCTGGCAGGATGTTAAGCCGTATTATGTTGCAGATACCCTTTTGGATGCCGTTACCCAAATCTTAAAAAACATGGATATATTTGATGGCTAATAATATTTGGAAATAGCATGAGGCCGTCTAAAGATTGGCCGGGAACCCCCAAAGCCTCTGAAAAAAGAAAAGCGGGGAGCTAAGCATGGTGCAGCGTTCAAAGGAAAAAAGCCCAGCCAGGGAGAACGGCCTGATCCGTGTGCTGTTTTTGATCTATCTGCTCTTTCTTTTTTGGGCGGTCCTCTGGAAATTCAACATGCCCTACATTGGGGACGGCACCCTCCGGCACATCAACGTAACGCCGTTCCAGGGCAATACCCTGTCTGAAATGCGCTTCAACATCCTGGTTTTCATGCCGTTCGGGCTTTATATTTCCATGCTCGCGCCAAAGCGCGCCTTTGCCGTGCGGGTTTGCCTGGCGCTTCTTTGCAGCGCGCTTTTTGAAGTGCTGCAGTACGCCCTGGCCATAGGGCGCAGCGATATCACCGATTTGATCCTCAATACCTTGGGCGGCGTGGCCGGGATGGCGTTTTTTTCCCTGCTGTCCAGGTTGCTTGGCAAAAAGGCCCCCAAGGCCTTGCGGGGCGTTTGCGTTGCCGTCACCGTTCTTGTGCTGGCTGTCGCGGGATTTTTCGTGCTTCGCGGGCGCATACGCATTGTTTAAAATCTTTTATGCCCGCCAGGCCCCGGCGTTCCGCATCTCATTGTTGCGCTATAGCGTGCGATATAATAAAATAAGATACAGGCAAGCAGAAATTGTAAGGCCATCTTTCAATCTATTCTGGCGGAGGTCAAGGCGCATGGGCATACAGATCAGGCATTACCCCCAGGAGGCATTTTGCGCCGATTTTTTCCGGGTGGCAGATTTCCTGAAACAGCATGGGGCGCATGGCCTGAACACAAATTGGCACTGGGCAAGGTGGGAATGGCTTCTGGGGCATCCGAATCTTGACAAGGCGACGCTGCCGCAAATCGGCATTTTTGAGCAGGATGGCAAAATTGTCGGTATTGCAACGCACGACATGAGGCCTGGACGGGCCTACATTGTTTGTAATCCCGGTTTTCAGCACATCAAACCCGAAATGGTCCAATATGCAGAAGAAAACCTGGCGAACAACGGGGAATCCGGCATCTATATTCATGACAAAGATGAAGTTTTAATTGACTGTGCCAAAGCCAGCGGATACGGCGTTTGTGATCAAAAAGAATATGTGCTTGCACGGGATTTAAGAAAAGGCGGTTTATCTTATAAACTTGACAGTGGCTTTTATATTACAGATTATTCTATCAGCAAAGACCAGAGCAAGTACAGCCGTGTCATTTGGAAAGGCTTTAACCACGAGGGGCTTCCGCCAATTGTTACAGAAACGGATGCCTTAGGGACGCCGCACGAAAACCCCGAGCTCGCGGTATTTGTTGCGGCTCCTGATGGCGAATACGCCGCTCACTGCGGAACATGGTACCTTTCCGGGACAAAAGAAGCATACATTGAACCCGTTGTCACCGTTCCGGAGCACCGGAAACGCGGGTTGGGGAAGGCGGCGGTCTATGAAAGCATCGCCCGCTGCATGAAAATGGGGGCGCAGACAGCCCTTGTCCTATCGAATCAACAATTCTATCACAAAATTGGATTTGAAGCGTGTTCCGTTTACACATTATGGAAGAAGAATGTGAACGCACGCCCGGCACCATAGGCAGAACCTGGGGCGCCAATTCCTATTTGCGGTACGGGTTGCTTCTACATGAGGATCAGCTATGAATTTCCACGGGATTGCCCTCTATACCCTGCGGGCGGCAGGTTTTGCGGCGGCTGCCTGCGGTATCTACGCGCTGGTTGTCAAAATGCGCGGCAAGCCGCTGTCCCTTGGGCGGCTGCTTTCCGTGTTCTATATCGCTGCACTTACGGAGATCACCGTGCTGCGCGGCGGCATCGCCTGGAAAGACCTCTTGGATGCCCGGCGTTTCGCGGTGCAGTGGATCCCCTTTCAGACGACGATTGACGAATTCAAAAGCGGGGTGTGGCCGTTCATCTACCATGTGGGCGGAAACATGGCATGGTTTTTTCCCCTGGGATTCATCCTTCGCAGGAAATCCGTCTGGAAAGCGCTGCTGGCCGGAATATTGCTTTCCGCCGCGATTGAATGCCTGCAATGGGTATTAATGACCGGCATGACGGACGTGGACGACGTGATCCTTAACGCCTGCGGCACCTTGCTGGGTTTCCTGCTGGCAAAGGGAAGAAAGCAGACTGGGTGAACCGGGCAGGCAAACCTTCAAACGCCGCTCATCCGCTCAGGCGCGTCTCCCGCGGCGCATGCGTCCTCCGCCCGCAAACAGGAATTTGCCGAGGGGATAATTTCACGGAGTGTTTTGAAAGGACCGGTACGAATTATGCAGCAAAATACGATCAAAATAAGTCCAGTCGGAAAAAACAATTGGAATGCATTTGAAACCTTTTTCGAATCCAAGGGGATCTTGCGCAACTGTTGGTGTATGGCTTGGCGCATGACAAAAGAAGAAAAGAAAAACAACACACCCACATGCCGAAAACAATATATAAAAGACCGAGTCGAGGCAGACATACCAATCGGTCTTTTGGCAAATGATAACGGGCAGGCAATCGCCTGGTGTTCAGTCGCCCCCAAAGACGGACATAAAGGTTTGGGCGGCAACGATACTCTTGATAATGTATGGTCGCTCACCTGTTTTTATATATTGCCGAAATATAGAAAACAGGGCATGGCGCATATCCTTATTGAAGCCGCAAAGCAATACGCAAAAAACAACGGCGGCCAGTATCTGGAAGCCTATCCTGTTGAAGAAGATTCCCCCAGTTACCGTCACATGGGTTTCGTTAAAACTTTTGAAAAAGCAGGCTTTGTATACATTGAAAAGGCAGGAATCAGGCGCAATGTTATGATATATACATTGGAGTAGTCAAATTCGATTTCATATTGGGCCGTTTTGCTTCACGGAATATTTGGCAGGATACGTTTGCGGAGGGAAGATGCCAGATCATTTTAAGCAAAAGCTGATTATCATCACCGGTTCGCCCTGCGTGGGCAAAACCGCTGTGGCGGAAGGACTGTTTGAGTCCTTTGAAAACAGCGCGTATTTCGACGGCGACTGGGCTTGGTGCGTCCATCCGTTTTCAATCGCCGATCCGCGCTTGCGCAGCGGCGACAAAACCATGTCTTTTGCTCTGTCCACCTACCTTAATTCAAACTTTGACTATGTCATTTTCTCCTCCGTGGTGGTGATCGGCGAGGCAATCCGGGAGGCCATCCTGAAAGATATCACCGCGAAGGATTACACGGTCCTCGCGTTCACATTGAAGTGCTCCGAAGAAACGCTGGTTGAACGCCACAAGAAGCGCGGCGACACCACCGAAGTCGAGTTCAGGTGGTTGAGGATGGCCCCCCATCCCGGCGATTACATCATCGATACCGACCGCAAAACCATTTCACAGATTGTTGATGAAATAAGAAGCATCATCCATCAGCCTGCCAAAGCGCAGGGGCGATAAGCGTCACGCGGGGCTGACGGATCCCAACGGGCCATTTCCCCTCCCATACCGCTTATGCGCGCAGGTGCATTCCCTGCGAAAGACTGTTCACTGGAAAGCAGAAATTTGCCGCAGGAGGATTCATATAGGATGGAAGACTGTCAAATAAAAGCAGGCATCCTGCATATCCTGGAGGGACCTTCCTATGAATTGCTGCATTTCGAGAGGAATCATATGTTTTTTGGCAATATGATTGCCAAAATCAAAGCCGGCGGCCGCGAGTACTGTTTTATATCGGATAGAGGCGATATCCTTTGTAACGGCAAAGTGGTTTTCTCTTCCGCATATCATATTGCAGGAGAGGATGATTCGCCAAAATATTTTCTAAAAGCAATCGAGCAGCTCATTCGATCAATTCAGACTGCCAAAACCACTTAGAACCTATTGAAGAACCGGCTCCCGCATGCTGTCTGACGGGCGCGCATGTGTGCTTTGCGGCCCGGTAAACTTAGGCATTGCCGCATTATGAAGGAGGAAAAATATGGAGCTATATACGGATCATCTGATGCTAAAAACAGTTACTGACAGCGATATTGATGAAGTTGCCCGGATGTGGAAATATGAGAAGGGCAGCATCTCCCCCGAAGATGCCCGGAGAGCTATTGCGTATATGCAGAACAACCATAAGAGGAACAGGCATGGATCCATATATCATTTATGCTTCGCTGTTTTTGAAAAAAACGAACGCAGGATTATCGGATGGTGCGGGCTTGACGGGAAATGTTCGCCCGGGCAAACAGTACTCTTTTATACCATCGGTCAAGCTTACAGAAACAAGGGATACGCAACCCAATGCGCTGCCAAATTGTTTGAATATGCTTTTGAAACCGCAGGCTTGCCATGCATTCACGGAGGCTGTCATAAACATAACATCGCTTCCTTTCGGGTGATGGAAAAAGCGGGCATGGTGCAAAATGGGTTCAGTGAAGATGGGGGCCCGCAATTTTACATAGACAAAACCAGATATGACGCCTTGAAATGAATTTACGTCTTATACCTTGTATTCAATATGAAGTTTTCCGGAGGGGTGCGGAGAGGCCGCTTTTTCAAAAGGGGCCTCCCCGCCCTCTTCTTGAATGCGGCCCCCGCGTCTTTCCTTGACAGGAATTATCCCTCTCCTATATAATGTAGCGAATTGCAGGATTTCACCTTGCAGCGGCCGTCCCAAAGACGAAGGCGGCCGCAGGGATAAAAGGAGCGAGATGTTATGAAGCCGCTTACATCCAATGATCTTCGGTCACTGTTTTTGAAATTTTTTGAGTCCAAGGGGCATGCCGTGATCCCCAGCGCCTCCATCATCCCCGAAAACGACCCCACGGTGCTCTTTACCACCGCAGGCATGCATCCCCTGGTGCCTTACCTGATGGGCACGAAGCATCCTGCCGGTGTCCGTCTCACCGACGTGCAAAAGTGCGTGCGTACCGGCGACATCGACGATGTGGGCGACGCCTCGCATTTGACCTTTTTTGAAATGCTGGGCAACTGGAGCCTGGGCGATTATTTCAAGAAGGATGCCATCCATTGGAGCTGGGAATTTTTGACCAGCCCGGAATACCTGGGCCTGTCCCCGGAGCGCCTGGCCTTCTCCGTGTTCGAGGGCGACGAGAACGCCCCCCGGGACATGGAGAGCTACCAGCTGTGGCGGGAATGCGGCGTTCCCGAAGAGCGCATCTTTTTCCTGCCCAAGGAAAACAACTGGTGGGGCCCCGCGGGCTTAACCGGCCCCTGCGGCCCGGACAGCGAGATGTTCATCATCACCGACAAGGAGCCCTGCGGCCCTAACTGCTCCCCCGCCTGCTCCTGCGGCAGGTACCTGGAAATCTGGAACGACGTGTTCATGCAGTACAACAAGCAGGCGGACGGCACCTTCATCCCCCTTGCCCAGAAGAACGTGGATACGGGCATGGGCCTGGAGCGTACCATCTGCGTGCTCACGGGCAAAAAGACCGTGTATGAAACCGATCTGTTCGCGGGCATTCTGGCGAAAATTTCCGAACTGTCCGGCCGGGAATACGGCGCGGACAAGGAGACCACCAAGGCCTTCCGCATCATCGCCGACCATACCCGCACCGCCACCTTCATCCTGGGGGACCACCGGGGCGTAAGCCCCTCCAACGTGGACCAGGGGTACGTGCTTAGGCGGATCATCCGCCGGGCCGTGCGCTACGGCATGCAGCTGAACATGCCCGACAACTTTACCGCCGAGATCGCCCAGGTGATCATCGACCAGTACAAGGCCGTGTATCCAGAGCTTGCGCAGAATGCCGCCTTCGTGCTGGAGCAGCTTAAATTGGAGGAGGCGCGGTTCGCCCGCACCCTGCGCCAGGGCAACAAGGAGTTTGAAAAGGTAGCTTCCAAGGTGGAAAACGGCGTCATCGACGGTGTGAGCGCCTTCCACCTGTACGATACCTACGGCTTCCCCATCGAAATGACGGTGGAGCTTGCCAAGGAGCAGGGCCTCACCGTGGACGTGGAAGGCTTCCACGAGTCCTTCAGGCAGCACCAGGCCACCTCCCAGGCGGGGGCTGAGCAGCGCTTCAAGGGCGGCCTGGCCGACCATACCGAGGAGACCGCCAAGCTGCACACCGCCACCCACCTGATGCACGCCGCCCTTCGCAAGGTGCTGGGGGAAGAAGTGGCGCAAAAGGGCTCCAATATCACCGCCGAACGGCTGCGCTTTGACTTTTCCTTCGGCCGCAAGATGACGCCGGAAGAGATCAAGGAAGTGGAAAAGCTGGTCAACGAGGCCATCGCCGCCAAGGCCCCCATCACCATGGAAGAAATGACCGTGGACGAGGCCAAGGCCCAGGGCGCCATCGGCCTGTTTGAAAGCAAGTACGGCGAGCGCGTGAAGGTGTACACCATGGGTACCTTCAGCAAGGAAATCTGCGGCGGCCCCCATGCCGAAAATACCGGGGACCTGCAATCCTTCAAAATCCTCAAGGAGGAGTCCTCCTCCGCTGGCGTGCGCCGGATCAAGGCTGTCGTAGGGCAATAGCCGCCAGGGGCCCTGCCCCTGGACCCCGCCAAAGGGATATTATCCCTTTGGAATCCCAAATGTAGAATAAGAGGCTGTCGCAATAGTTGCATAACCGCATGATGATTCATAGAGATGGCACCCGAAGGTTTCCAAAGGGCGACCGGAAAGCCCTTTGGTCGCGTCCGCAGACGCGAAATCCCTCTCGTTAAACAACAATATATGGTATATGCGTTTAGCGCGACAGCACCTTCAAATCAAATAAGCCCTCTGATGAAGATTCCCTTATAAAGTTTTTGAGGGTTGGGTGCGGGAAGGGGGATTTTTTCAAAAACCCTCCTTCCCGCCATTTCCCAAAACGTATCCCCATAACGTAAAAAACCCTTGACAAGCCATGGGAAAATATAATATGATAGCAAATGGCATCAATAGACTCCGCTAGCCCCGGGACTATTGACAAAGGCGGGCACATGCGACCATCATGGGCACCGCAGACTTTTTTTCTGACCAATATCCAAGGAGGAATATCCTTTGAAAACCTTCATGCCCAAAGCCGAGGCCATTGAGCGGAAATGGTATATCGTCGATGCCGACGGGCTGGCGCTGGGCCGTTTGGCCAGCCAGGTTGCCTCGATTCTCCGCGGCAAGCACAAGCCCATCTACACCCCCTACGTGGATACAGGGGACCATGTGATCATCATCAACGCCGGCAAGGCGGTTTTGACTGGCCGCAAGCTGGATGAGAAGATCTACTACAAGCACACCGGGTATCCCGGCGGCCTGAAGGAGATCGTATACCGCAAGCTGATGGCGGATAAGCCGGAGTTTGCCGTGAAGAAAGCCATCGTGGGCATGCTGCCCAAGGGCCCCCTGGGCCGCAAGATGGCTACGAAACTGCGCGTTTACGCCGGCGCGGAGCACGGCCACGAAGCGCAGCAGCCCGAAAAGCTGGAACTCAAGTGACGCGGAAAGGAGCGTAAAACAAGATGGCTCAAGCAGATTTCAATGCCGTTGGCCGCCGCAAGAAGGCGATTGCCCGCGTCCGTCTGGTGCCGGGTGAAGGCAAAATCGTAATCAACAAGCGGGACATCGACAATTATTTCGGTCTGGAAACCCTGAAGATGACCGTTCGGCAGCCCCTGGCCCTCACCAATGCCGCCGGGAGTTTCGACATCCTGGTGAACGTGACGGGCGGAGGCCTTACCGGGCAGTCCGGCGCCATCCGCCACGGCATCAGCCGCGCCCTGTGCAAGGCTGACCCCGAGCTGCGCGCCGCCCTCAAGAAGGCCGGGTTCCTGACCCGTGACCCCCGTATGAAGGAGCGGAAAAAGTACGGCCTCAAGGCCGCCCGCCGCGCGCCCCAGTTCTCCAAGCGCTAATTCTTCCATATGCATACAAAAGCTCCGGCCTGCGGGCCGGAGCTTTTTGTTGTCCGTCAAAAATGTGCCTGTTTTGCGGGATCGCGCCTTTTACCTGCGAGTTATCACCGCCGTGTGCCTCGCTTCCCATCCGGTGCGGCCATTGCCCTGCACCGCTCTATACCCCGCGCCCCGGCTGCCTATGATGCAGGCATCGCTCAAGGGGTAATATTCCCGTGGGAAACCTCCCATCGTCACGGCATCTCCGTACCACCTCCCTGGAAGGGAGGTGGCGCCGAAGCGCCGGAAGGAGGTCGCTACCTTAAAAGCATATGTTTTAGGCCTGTCTGGCAAAAGCCCCCCAGGCCAGGTCAATTATTCTACCCTTTTTTCAATCCCTTGAAATAGTACACCGTATCATTCTTTGGCCGGATATCGGTGAGGGCGCCGGTGTAGTGCCGCAAATTTCTGGGCACATAAGGGCGCTTTTCCACCTCGTCCACCCGGACGTCAATACCCAGGCCCGGCTTGTCCGGGATCAGGATGCAGCCGTCCTCGTATACGACCTCCTCGTCGGTAATGTCAAAGCGGAAGGAGCCGTCGGTGAGCATGATCTCATGAATCATAAAGTTTGGTACGCAGGCCGCAAGCTGCAGGATGGCGGCATTGGAAATGGGGCCGCTGGGGTTGTGGAAGGACACGGGAATATGGCAGGCCTCGCACATGGCGGCGATCTTTTTGGACTCCATCATGCCGCCGGTGTGGAACACGTCCGGCTGGGCGATGTCGATGGCCCCCTTGTGGAGCGCGTCCCAGAAATGGTATTTGGAATAGAATCTTTCCCCCGCCGCTACCGGAACCAGGGAGTGCTCCCGCACCCGCGCCAGGGAATCCATGTTGTCGGGCACCACGGGCTCCTCCATGAGCATGGGCTTGAAGGGTGCCAGCTCCCTGCTTATTTCAATGGCGGTATAGGGGTTGAACCGGCCGTGGCACTCAATGAGCAGCTCCGTATGCGGCCCCGCTGCTTCCCGGACGGCGGCCACGCAGGCCACCGCGTCATCCATCTCCCTGCGGGTAAGGGTCATGTGCGCCTTGCCGAAAGGGTCCCATTTCAGCGCCCTTATGCCCAGGGCCACGGTCTCCCGGGCCTTTTGCGCAAACTCCTCCGGTTTTTTCGCGCCGGTGAACCAGGCGTTGGCGTACATTACCACCCGGTCCCGCATTTTGCCGCCCAGCAGGCCGTATATGGGCGTATTGAAATACTTGCCCGTGATGTCCCACATGGCGATCTCGATGCCGCTTAACGCCGACAGGAACACGGGCCCGCCCTTCCAATAGGAATCCCTGTACACCTCAAACCACATTTTCTCGATTTCCAGGGGGTTGCGGCCCACCACCATCCGTTTTAAGTCCTCCACGCACCCTTCCAGCGCTTTTTCCCGGGTGCCCAGGGAGGCCTCCCCCCAGCCGTACAGCCCTTCGTCCGTCTCCACCTTGATAAAGGTCCAGTTGGTGCGGAAGGCATCCATGGTATAGGCTTTTACATCGGTGATCTTCATGCCTTTTTTCCCTCCGCGCCGCGCACGGCCTCCACGTGGGCCCTGGCCAGGGCAGCGATGCCCGCATAGTCCTCCGCCTCCACAAGGTCCCTGCGGAGCACGGTGATCCCCGTGCCCAGGGCGTTGACCCCGGCCTGCAAAAATTCAGGAATGGTGGCGGGGTTTACCCCGCCGGTAGCCATCAGGGGGACATGTGGCAGCGGCGCGCGGATATTTCTGATATAATGAACGCCAAGGTCATCCGCCGGGAACAGCTTGACCATGTCGGCCCCCAGATCCCAAGCCCGCGCGACCTCCGTGGGCGTCATGGCCCCGGGGATGGAGAGCATGGACAGCCGCTTTGTTTCCGCCACCACCTCCGGGTTGGTGCTTGGGGAGATAATGTACCCGCAGCCCGCGTCGTGGGCGGCCTGCACCTCCTTCACCGTGAGCACGGTGCCCGCGCCGATGGCCATTTTTCCGCCCATGGCCTTGATGAGCGCCCTGAGCTTTGCCGTATTGTCGGCGATGGGGTCCTGAAGAGAATGGTCGAAGGTGGATTCCAGCAGCACGATCCCCGCCCCGCACATCGCCTGCGCGGCCATAACCAGCTTCTCCGAAGGGATGCCCCGGGCGATGATCACAAGTTTTTCCCTGAAAATCAAATCCATAATAGTGCTCATGCTCTATTCCACTCCTTATTGTAGGGCAGCAGGCAGATGCTGATCCCGGAGTCCACGGTCATCTCCGTTCCGGTGATGGTGGCCGCCTGGTCGGAGCAAAGGAAGGCCACCGCCGCGGCGATCTCTTCCGGCGCGGATTCCCGGCCGGCGGGATACTGGCTCCTGCGCCGCTCCGTTTCCTGCGGGGTCTGGGTCTCCCAGCGCTCGGTCCAGATGGCGCCGGCGATAAGCGCGTTGACGCGGATGCGCAAATACCCCAATTCCACCGCCATGCAGCGGGCCATGGCGTTGATGGCGCTCTTGGAAGCGGAATACAGCACCCGGCCGGGGATCGCCTGGTTGGCATGCACGGAGCTGATGAGCACCATGGCCCCGCCCGTCCCCTCCATCAGGCGCGCCGCCTCCTGGCAGCAGAAGAAGGTGCCGCGGGCGTTGGCGTTCATAACCTCCTCCCAGTCCTTGACCGTGGCGTTTAGCACGCTGATGCCTACCGCCAGGTTGGCGGCATTGGCCACGAAGGCGTCCAGGCGGCCGTACTTTTCCCGTATGGTCTCAAAGGCGCCGCGGATGCTCTCCACGTCGGACAGCTCCACCGCAAGGCCCAAAACCTCCGCGCCGGGCACCTCCTCCCGAAGGGACTGCGCCGCCTCCGCGCAGCTTTGCGCATCCCTGCTGGACAGGCAGACAGTATACCCCTCCTGAAGGAAGCGCCTGGCGATGGCGTACCCCGTATTCCTGGCGGCACCCGTAATAAAAGCGACACGGCCCATAGCTTTCCCTCCTATATAAAACGCACCGGATGATCAGCATCATCATAGCCGTTTTTTTTCACATTGCAAGGAAAACGGCACAATTCACAAGAATAATCAATAAAAACGAAAACGCGGTACATACCGTTTTCACAAAGGAGCCGTTACAATAAAGGCATCGGGTCTGACCGTTAAAAATGCATAAGGAGGGGTTTTTTTGAAAAAGGTACTTGCCTTTGTCCTGTCCCTGGCGCTGCTGCTTTCCCTGGCCCAGCTTGCTTTTGCCGAAACGAAAGCGCCTGTCACCATCAAGATCCTGACCTACATGGGCAACGCGGTGAAGCTTGACACCTTCAACGAGATCATGAACGACTATATGGCCCTGAACCCCAACGTGACCTTTGATGCCCAGGCGCTGTCCCAGAATGAATATATCACGCAGCTTAGGGTCCGGGTAGGCGCCGGCGACGCCCCGGATATCATGATGGGCCAGCCCTCCCAGTATACGGACATCATCGACGCGGGCTATGTGATGGACCTGACGGACAGCCCCATTATTGAAGCCTTGAAGCTGACAAAAGCGGACATTGGGGATTGTTCCTACCAGGGCAAGGTATACGCGCTGCCGCTGGATTTCAAAACCTACGGCGTCATCTACAACAAGGATATCTTCGCCAAATACGGCCTGGCCGCCCCCGCCACCCAGGACGAGCTGGACGCGCTGTGCGAAACCCTGAAGCAAAACGGCGTGGACCCCTGGATCCGCAACAACAGCAACGTGACGTATCCCGATATTGAGGTGCGGGGTATCATGTGGCCGCTGGTGATGGAAAACGGGAAATACGACGTGTTTGAAAAGCTGATGAGCGGCGAGGCCAAGTTCACCGACACGCCCGAATTCCTGAAGGCCGTGGAGCTCTGGGGCCGCCGCATGGCCTACAGCCGGCTGGACGACATGTCCAACGATACCACCATGGCCCGCCAGGCCATGGCCGCCGGGCAGGCCGCCATGATCTATGACGGCACCTGGGCCTTCGCCCAGATCCAGGAATTCAATCCCGACGCCAAGTACGGCATGTTCCCCCTGCCCAGGGACGACGGAAAGCCCAACAGCTACTGCATCCAGCTGGACCAGATCTTCATGGTCAATGGAAAGAGCGAAAACGCCCAGGAAGCCCTAAAGCTCATGGAATACCTGCTCACCCCCGAAGCCGCCGGCAAGTGGAGCGCCAGGACGCTGGGCCCCTCCGTGGTGCCGGGCGTGACGGTTGAGATGCCCGAGGTGATCAAGACGGCCATGGAGGCCAAGGAAACAGGCAACATCGCCCATGCCGGGAACTTTACCGCCCAGCTTTCCGGCGAGTACCTCACCAACTGGCGCACGGTGCTGCAATCCTTTGCCGCCGACCGGACCATGACCCCCCAGGACGTGGCGGAAGAACTGCAGGCCGCCTTTGACGAGATCAACGCCAGCAAGACAAAGTAACGTTCCAGACCGCTTACAATCCCCGGGAGGCATTGGAGGGCCGCAGCCCTCCAATTGCAGATCGAAAATCAGCGGCGTGTACGGTGATTTTCGCTGGAATTTCGCAGAAATTCCTACCTTGCCCGAGCAAACGGCCGCACAATGGCGCAGCCCTTGTGCAGTGCAGCGAGGGAAAAGCTCGAAAAAGTGGCAAAGCCGCTTTTTCGACAGCCTGAGGGGCCCATTGCGCTGCGATGGGCTCCCTTTTCTCAAAGAAAGCTCATCTTGATTGGAAACGGGGTGCGGACACATGCAGATCCTGCGAAACCAGCGCACGTCAAGGCGGTTTATTTATGCCCTGTTCGTGGCGCCGGCACTTATTCTGTATACCCTGGTGGTTATTCTGCCCTTCCTGCAGGGCATACCCTATTCCCTGACCAACTGGGACTTGGTAAACCCGGCCCAGACGAAGTTTGTGGGGCTGGCCAACTACAAAAACCTGCTGGATCCCAAACTGGGGGCCACCTTCCGCACCTCTATCGGGAACACCTTCGCTTTCGCGGCCTACTATATTTTGTTCAGCAACCTGCTGGGCCTTTTGATCGCGCTGCTGATTGAGAAGAACACAAGGATCAACAGCCTGTGCAGGACCTTTGTATTCATGCCCTACGTGATCAGCATGTTGACAGCGGCCTTCGTTTGGAAGTATATTTTCAATACCGTCTATTCCCCGCTGTTCCAGTTGCCCAGCCCCCTGGGGGTAAAGAGCCAGGCCATGTTCGGCATCGCCGTTATCGCCGTGTGGCGCACCAGCGGCTACTGCATGCTGATTTACATCGCCGCCCTCCAGGGCGTGCCGGCGGAGTATTATGAGGCGGCCAACGTGGAGGGCGCGGGCTACTGGCAGAAGTTTTTCAAGATCACCGTGCCCATGATCGTTCCCGCCTTCTCGGTAAACGTGTCGCTGCTGCTGGCCTGGGGGCTGAAGGTGTTCGACGCCGTGATGGCCACCACCAACGGCGGCCCCGGAAGGAACACCACGCTCACCATGTCCATGTTCATCTACAACAACATCTTCGGCAACAGCAAGGCGGGCTACGGCCAGGCGGCGGCAGTGCTGATGACCATCCTGCTGTTCATCCTCTCCTTTATCGTCTCCAAGCTCTTCCGCGCAAAGGGGGTGGAGGCATGACCACGCTCTCCCTCCGCCCGGGTGCCCTGCGCAAAAAAACCGGAAAGGCGCTGCGGATTCTGCTGGTGCTGGCGGTAACGCTGCTGTTCGTTTCCCCCTTGTACATCAGCCTGATTTATTCCCTGAAGGCGCCCTCCGAAATGGGCTCCGGCGCGCCCCTTTCGCTGCCCAAGAGCCTGTACCTGCAAAACTACAGGGACGTGATCGAGAAGAACAGCGATTTCCGCACGGGCTTTGTCAACAGCCTGATCACCACGGTATCCATCGTGTTCATCCTGACGGTATTAACGCCCATGGCCTCCTACGTTCTGGCCCGCAGCAAAAGCCGTGGCTACGCCGCCGTCTATTACCTGTTTTTGATGGGCATTTTGATTCCCTTCCAGTGCATCATGTTCCCCACGTACCTGAACCTTCAGGCCATCGGGCTGATGAACACGCTGCCGGGCTTCATCCTGGTCAGGGCCGGATTTCAGGTGGGGATCTGCATTCTGGTGATCACGGACTTTGTGAAAACCGTGCCCACGGACCTGGAAGAGGCGGCATACATTGACGGTGCCACCATCCCCCAGACTTTTTTCCGGATCATCTTCCCGCTGATCAAGCCCATCAACGTGACCATGATCGTGCTCAACACCCTGTTTGCCTGGAACGACTTCTATGTTTCCGTCACCATATTGCAGTCCACGTACAACCGCACGCTGCCTCTGGCCCAGTTTGTGTACAGGAGCGAGTCGGGGGTGGATGTAAACATGGCTTTTGCCTTCTTCACACTCTCCATGCTGCCGGTGGTGATCGTTTACCTGTTCGCCCAGAAGTACATTGTCAGCGGGATCATGTCCGGCGCAGTAAAGGGGTAAACAGGAAGCAAACCGCTGATAAGCCCTGGGAGGCATCGGAGGGCCCGCTTTCCCATCCGGCTCAATCGCCGTCCTGCTCCGCTACCGCTCGCATGGCTCGTTTCGCCGGCCTCCTCCATCCCGCCCTTATCCGCCACAGGCGGAGGCGGGGTTACGGAGCCCTCCGATTAAAAATCGAAAATCAGCGACATGTGCGGTGATTTTCGCTGGAATTTCGCAGAAATTCCTACCTTGCCCGAGCAACCGACCGCAAGACCGCAGGTCTTGCGGTGCAGCGAGGGAAAAGCTCGAAAAAGTGGCAGCGCCACTTTTTCGACACCCTGAAAGGAAGGAGTGGTGCTTTTGTACAAGGTGGTGATCGCCGACGATAACCGGGCCACCGCCGACAGGCTGGCCGTGACCATCGACTGGCGGGCGCTTAATTGCACCGTGGCGGGAGTCGCCTATGACGGTGTGGCGGGCCGCGGGCTGATCCTTGCAAAAAAGCCCGACATCGTCATCGCGGACATCCGCATGCCGGGGCTGGACGGCCTGCGCATGGTGGAGGTCACCAGGAGCGCCTCTCCCCACAGCCGCATCATCTTTATCAGCGCCTATGATGATTTCGCCTACGCCCAGAAGGCGGTGGGCCTCCACGCCTCCGATTACCTGCTCAAGCCCTTTGAGAACGGGGCCGTGGTGGCCGCGGTCAAGCGCGCCCTTGCGGAGCTTGGCGCAGCCGCTGCCGGGCAGCCGCAGGGGGCGGGCGGCGGGTCCCTGATGGCGGACAGCATTGTGGCCTACATCAGGACACACCTTAGCACCCAGCTTTCCCTGGAGGAGCTTTCCGGGCATTTCGGGCTGAGCCCCGCGTATGTGAGCTCCCTCATCCGGAAAAAGACGGGGCAGACGTATACGGATTGGCTCACGGAAGCCCGGATGGACCTGGCGAAAAGGTTATTGCGCGATCCGGGCCACAGGATCGATGAGATCGCCTCCGCCGTGGGGTACAAAAATTATGTGAACTTTTACCGCGTGTTCGTGAAATATGAGGGCATCTCCCCTACAGATTACCGCAACCGGACAGGAGGAAAGGGGGACGTGCCGTGAAGATCCGCACAAAGATGATGGCCTGGTTCATGGTCACCGTCTGCTCCGTGCTGACCCTTATTCTGGTCCTTACGAACACGGGCCTCCGGGACCATTTGCTCCTGCAGAAGGCGGAGGAATACGCCGCCTATACGCGCCAGCTTCTGACCACGGTATCGCTTGTGACCAAGGACCTGGATACCGGGCTGACCACCCTATACAACACGGCCGGCCTGGCCCAGGCCTTAAGCGCCTCCCCCGGGCTTTCCAAAACGCTGGACGTGGAAACGCGCCTGCGCTATATGAGCTGCAATACCGGCAATTTCGACCAGATGACGGCGGCGGACCTTACGGACAACCTCTACAAGGGTTCCTCCCTGGTCACCGAGCTGTCCGCCTTTTCCCCCGCCTTTGGCAGCACGCGGCTGGAGGAATTGAAGCAGACCTTCACCAGATGGTTTTCGGATGAAAACGGTTCTGTGTATCTGAAGAAGGATGTCTATACCGTATCGCCGCTTGCGCATACGGGCATGCTCATCGCCCGGCTGAAAACCGAGCCTTTGAAGGCGCTCCTGGGCCTTAGCAAGGAACCGGAGGGGATGACGGCCATCCTGAGCGGCAGCGGCGAGGTGGTGCTTATGAGCGGCGCCATGACCTCCGGCCTGCTCAGCGCCGCCGGGGAAACCGCTTCCTCGGGCAGGCTGCGCAACGGCGGCGTGGAGTACTGGCTCACCAGGGAAGTAAGCGCGGACAAAGCCTGGCAGGTGGTCCGCCTGGTCCCCGTCTCAAAAATGCTGGCGGTGTCCGGGGAACTGCAGCGCATCAGCCTGCTGGCAGGCGTTGCGGCGCTCCTGTTTTCGCTGGCGGCCATCTTCGCCATCACCAGCTCCCTCACCAAGGGCGTCAAGCGGCTGTCCAAAGCCATGGGCGAAGTCAGCGAAGGCCGCTTTGATGTACCGGTGCCCATCTATTCAAAGGATGAGATCGGCATGCTGGCGGACAGGTTCCGCTGGCTGCTGTCCAGGATGAAGCAGTATACCGCGGAGCTTGTGGAGAAGGCCACCCGCCAGCACCAGGCGGAATATGCCCTGCTGGAATTGAAATACCGCTCGCTGCAAAACCAGGTCAGCCCTCATTTTATCTGCAACATCCTCTCCACCGTTTCCTCCCTGGCCCTGATGGGCAAACAGGAGGATGTGTCCCGCCTGGCCCAGCGGGCCGGCCGGTATCTGCGCACCAACCTGCTGAACGCCGAGGAAAAACGTTGTCTGCTGGCACAGGAGCTGCGCACGGTGGAGGAGTACCTGGCTTTGTACCGAGAGGTCTACGGGGACGGCTTTCAATTTAAGGCGGAAGCCCGGGAGGAAACGCTGGAATGCGCCGTGCCCCACATGATCCTGCAGCCGCTGGTGGAGAACGCCCTGGTGCACGGCGGCAACATTTCCGGCCGCAAGCTGCGCAAAATCACCCTGCGGGCCGAGCTCAATGGGGAACGGCTGCTGATTGCCGTCAGCGACAACGGCTGCGGCATCGGGCCGGAAGTCATCGCGGAGGTTGACCGCGCCTCCCAGGAGGAGGTTTTCGACAAAAAGCATATCGGCTTCGGGCTGATGAGCATCGTCAAGCGGCTCAGGCTTTTATACGGCGGCAACCAGTCCATCCGGATCGAAAGCAAGCCCCGGGAGGGTACGGTGATCACCATCGACATCCCCTGCGACTTCCATTTGGAAAACGAGGCTGTGCTGTAACGGAGGCATCAATATGCAGTTTTTTGTGGGAACGTTGACCCGGCTTGGCGGGCCGGGGCTCGTTTCCTGCCGGCTTGAAGGGAACGTGCTCAAACAGGAAAGCACGGGCGCATCCCTGATTGACCCCAGCTATCTGATTTTTGACAAAGCCCAGCGGCGGCTGTACGCGGTTTCCGCCAACGCGGAAGAAGGCGGCATGATGGGCAGCGTCACCGCCTGGCGGCTTACGGAAAGCGGCCTTGTTTTCCTTGGCCGCCAGAGCACCGGCGGAAACGGGGCCTGCTATTTGACGCTCTGCCCTGGCGGACAGTTTTTGTACGCGGCCAACTATGCCACCGGCTCCCTGGCGGCCTTCCCGGTCACGGAGGAGGGCATCGGACCCCGGCTGCAGCTGATTTCCCACCACGGCCGCGGGCCGCACCCCACCCGGCAGGCCGGACCCCATGTGCACCAGGTCACCTTTCTGCCCTGGGCACGCATACTGTGTGCCGTAGACCTGGGCACGGACGAACTGGTGCTTTATGCCCAGGACACGAAAACCGGGCTGCTCTCCCCCTATGATGCGTTTGGGTTCGCCCCCGGTCTGGGGCCGAGGCATGTGGCCTACGGCCGGGACGGCACAGCCTATGTGGCCCATGAACTGGGCAACGCCGTCAGCGTGCTGAAATGGGTGTCGGGCAAATTTGCGCTCCTGCAAACGCTTTCCACATTGCCGGAAGGATTCGCCGGGGAAAATACCGCAGCGGCCATCCGCCTTTCACCGGATGGCGCCACGCTGTACGTATCCAACCGGGGCCACGACAGCATCGCCGGCTTCCGGGTGGAGGAGGACGGGCGTCTTGTGTCCCTTGGCTTCTTTCCTTCCGGCGGCAAAGGGCCCAGGGATTTCATCCTGCTTGCGGACGGGCGCATCCTGGCGGCCAACCAGCATACCGGCGTGGCGCTATTATCCTCCGCCCCGGATCGCCGGGTATTGTCCTCTCTGCCCATCCCCGGGGCCGTGTGCGTGTGTCTTGTCTGCTGAAAACCTTCAGTGCTGTCAGCACAGCCAAAAGGCTTCCCATTTCAGGGGAAGCCTTAAGCCATTGACAAAGTATGACTAATCTTCGGGGATGCATAGAAGGGGCGAAGCCTCTTCTATTTATAATCGTATCGGCTGGCTTTGCCAGCCGTACGGGGTTTGCGGAGCAAACATACCTTACGCGATTTCCCGGCCGTAAAGCTGCAGGCTTTACAGGGAAATCGTGCAAAGCACAAAAAAGCGGCGCAACCGCGCCGCTTTTTTGAATCAGTACATTCCGCCCATTCCGCCGCCGGGTGCCGCGGGTGCGGGTTCCGGTGCGGGGATATCGGTGACCAGGGATTCGGTGGTGAGCACCATGGCCGCTACGCTGGCCGCGTTTTGCAGCGCGGAACGGGCCACCTTGGTGGGGTCGATGATCCCCTGCTCCACCATGTCCACAAACTCGCCCTTGAGGGCGTCAAAGCCGTAACCGGCCTTGTTGGCGTTCTTCACGTTCTCCACGATGATGCTGCCCTCAATGCCCGCGTTGGCCGCGATCTGGCGCATGGGCTCTTCCAGGGCGCGCAGCACAATCTGCACGCCGGTCTTGGCGTCGCCGGCATACTTGCTCAAAAGAGCCTGCACCTTGCCAAGCACGTTCATCAGGGCTACGCCGCCGCCGGGAACAATGCCTTCCTCTACCGCGGCGCGGGTGGCGGCCAGGGCGTCCTCAATGCGCAGCTTGCGCTCCTTCATTTCCACTTCGGTCGCGGCGCCAACCTTGATCACGGCTACGCCCCCGGCCAGCTTGGCCAGGCGCTCCTGAAGCTTTTCCTTATCGTAATCGCTGGTGGTCTCGCCGATCTGCACCTTGATGCTGGCGACACGGGCATCGATCTCGGCTTTCTCCCCGGCGCCGTCCACGATGGTGGTGTTTTCCTTGTCCACCTTCACGGTGCCGGCACGGCCCAGCATATCCATGGTGGCTTCTTTGAGGTCCAGGCCCAGCTCCTCGGTGATCACCTGGCCACCGGTCAGGGTGGCGATGTCACGGAGCATTTCCTTGCGCCTGTCGCCAAAGCCGGGGGCCTTTACGGCAACGGTGGTCAGGATGCCGCGCAGCTTGTTGAGCACCAGCATGGCCAGGGCTTCGCCTTCCACGTCCTCGGCAATGATCAGCAGCTTTTTGCCGGTCTGGGAAACCTGCTGCAGGATGGGCAGAATCTCCTGGCTGTTGGAAATTTTCTTGTCGGTGATCAGGATCAGCGGATCATCCAGCACCGCTTCCATCTTGTCGGTGTCGGTAACCATGTAGGCGGAGGCGTAGCCGCGGTCAAACTGCATGCCTTCCACGGTGGTCATTTCGGTCTTCATGGTCTTGCTTTCTTCCACGGTGATGACGCCGTCCTTGCCAACGGTGTCCATGGCCGTGCTGATCAGGCGGCCGATTTCCTCTTCCCCGGCGGAAATGGACGCGACCTGGGAAATGGCCTGCTTGCCGGTAATGGGCTGGCTGATCTCCTTGAGGCCTTCCACAGCGGCTTCCACGGCGGCCTCGATGCCCTTTTTGAGCACCATGGGGTTGGCGCCGGCGGCCAGGTTCTTGAGGCCCTCACGCACGATGGCCTGGGCCAGCAGGGTGGCGGTGGTGGTGCCGTCGCCGGCCACGTCGTTGGTCTTGGTGGCGACTTCCTTCACCAGCTGGGCGCCCATGTTCTCAAAGGGGTCTTCCAGCTCAATTTCCTTGGCGATGGTCACGCCGTCGTTGGTGATCAGCGGCGCGCCGAACTTCTTGTCCAGCACCACGTTGCGGCCCTTGGGGCCCAGGGTGATCTTGACGGTGTCCGCCAGGGCGTTGAGGCCCTTTTCAAGGGCGCGGCGGGCATCCTCGCCATATTTCAATTGCTTTGCCATAATTGTTTCCTCCTCTTATTCCTTGCGGCGGGATTATTCCACCACGGCCAGAATGTCGCTCTGGCGTACGATAATGAGCTCTTTGTCGTCTACCTTGACTTCGGTGCCGGCATACTTGCTATAAATGACCTTCTGGCCCACGGATACCTGCATTGTAACTTCCTTGCCGTCCACCATTCCGCCGGGGCCCACTGCCAGCACTTCCGCCATCTGCGGTTTTTCCTTGGCCGTACCGGGCAGCAGAATGCCGCCTTTGATGGTTTCGCCCACCTCAATGTTCTTGATGACAACCCTGTCACCCAAAGGTTTCACGTTCATTGTGATCCTCCTCGCTGCTTCGATTCTTCCTTATTGTTAGCACTCGATTTAAGTGAGTGCTAAACGACACGTGCTTAGTTTACGTCATTTCGGGAGGGATGGCAAGCAATCCCTATCACGGATTTCAGACGATTCTCCTTATTTTCCCGCATATTTTCCGATTCATGCTCCTATTATCATGTTTTCTCGTGATATCTCCCTCTACCTCCGTTTTTTGCCCAGAAGAGGAATTTCGTTGGAAACGTCCTTTTTTGTGGTACAATGTCTAGGATGCTTCTCCCGCAACGCTTTTTCGGAAAGGACCGAATGCTTATCAGCAATACTGCGACGCCCGCCCGGCTGCTGCTTGCCTGGTATGATGTCCATAAGCGGACGCTGCCCTGGCGGGACATAAACGACCCCTATGCGGTCTGGATTTCCGAGATCATGCTCCAGCAGACCCGGGTGGAAACGGTGCTGGCGTATTTCCCCCGCTTTATGGCCCTGTTTCCCACGGTTCGGGCCCTGGCCGAAGCCCCGGAGCAAACGCTGCTCAAGGCGTGGGAGGGCCTGGGGTACTACAGCCGGGCCCGCAACCTGCAAAAGGCCGCAAAGCAGGTGACGGACGATTTTGGCGGCCAACTGCCCCAGACCGCGGAGGAGCTGCGTGCCCTCCCCGGCATCGGGCCCTATACCGCCGGGGCCATCGCCAGCATCGCCTTTGGCGAAAAGACTTCTGCCATCGACGGCAATGTGATGCGGGTGGTAAGCCGTTTGACGGGCATCCGGGAGGATATCTCCATCCCCGGCATCGCCCGGCATCTTGCATCGGAAGCCGCCGCGCTTGTGCCGGAAGACCGCCCCGGCGACTTCAACCAGGCCATGATGGACCTGGGGGCCACCGTCTGCCTGCCGGGAACCCCGGCTTGCGATCAGTGCCCCCTTTCCGGCTGCTGTGACGCCTGCGCCGCCGGGGACGCGGAAATGCTGCCCATCAAGATGAAAGCCCGCACCCCCAGGCAGATCGCCATGGGGGTGGGGCTTGTCACTTCCGGCGGGCGCATCCTTGTCTCCCGGCGCCAGGAAAAGCTGCTGGGCGGGCTGTTTGTTTTTGTGCTGAATGAAAAGGACGATACCCCCGCCGCTATGGGGAAAAAGCTGAAAGCCCTGGGGCTTTCAGCACGCTTCCAGGGGGATATCGCCGCGGCAAAGCATGTATTCACCCACCAGGTCTGGAATATGCGCCTGATGCACTTTACAGCGCCGGAAGCCAGGGAACTGTCCGGGTATCAATGGGCCTCCCTTGCGGAGCTTGACACATTCCCCTTCCCCACCGCCATGAAGGCGGCGAAACGGGAGGCGGAGAAGATACTTGCGGGGAATGGAAGCAGGGCGGGCGCTTTTTGAAAAAAGCACCCGCCCCGCACCCCACCCGAAAAACTTCATCATCAGTAATATCAGCCAAGGGGCTACCCCGAAAATGAAGCGAGAAGACGATTTGAGTGCCTTCCCCTTGAGGGGAAGGTGGCGCTTTAGCGCCGGATGAGGTGGCGTTCAGTGCTCCCTTCACTGTATTAAACTTTTTCTATCTTGGCATCAGCGTGCCCGAAACCGCAAAGCACCGCTGCTCCCCATGAAAGCCGTACAGGCTGAACTCCTGCCCGTTTTTTTTCATTCGGAGCGAAGCCTCCTGCCCCGGGCGCACCTCCTGCTCGTAATTGATGCAGATGCTTTTTATGCAATTCTCCCGGAGCGTTTCAATCCCCAGGGCGTCGCAGAGCCAGTCCGCATACTTCGTATTGTTCACATGCTGGTTTACATCCAGGTCGGTATATGCGGGCATACGGACGCTTAATTCTTCCTCCCCTTCAGCTTCCCAGGCCGTCCCGGGAAGGCCCATGGGCGGCGTCAGATCGCTGTTGTCGGGGATCAAATGCACAATATCCCCCGGCGGAACCATCTTCCGCGAAACGGTATCCAGCAGCACCCACAGGCTGGAGGCACAACCCAGCAGATTGCCCGCCTGATCCTTGAATGAAAAGTACCGCGGAAAGAACCAACGCCTGTTGGGCGCGGGGAAGGTTTCCACGCGCACCGTGTCCGCGATGCCGGGGTATTTCTCCATCCGTACCTCTATCCTGGAAAGCACCCAGACAATGTTCCGCTTCACCAGCACGTCCCGGCCGCAGCCCAGCAGGTAGGAATGCATGCCGCTTGCCTCCTGCATGGCCTCAAAGATGGCGCCGGGCCGCCATTTTCCCATAAAATCACAATGGCTGGTGCGCAGAAGCATTTCATCTTGATAAATCTTTTGCATGCGGCAATTCCTCCGGTTGCATTTTCCCTTTCAGGTAAGCGATGATCCGGTCAAGATAGGATAGCTGCCATACCATGGCGGGGTTCTTCGCAAGCACCTCCAGCTCCGCAAGCGGCACCCAGCGCACAGCCTCCACCTCTTCCTTTTGCAGCTGAAAAGCTTCCATGGGAATGTTCTGGCGTACAAGCCAGACGTCCTTGTGATAGCTCCCCTTCGTATAGGAGAATACAATCTCCGAATGCGCCAAATCAGGAGCAACGCCCAGTTCCTCCGTCATCTCCCGGATGAAAGCCTGCCGTCCGTTTTCCCCTGCGATGGCCGATCCGCCCGTGCAGCACCAAAGCCCCGGAGCCAATTCCTTCTCCATGGACCGCTTTTGCAAAAGCACTTCGCCTTTGCTGTTCATGATCCATATATCCGCTATCAGATGGTACTCCCCGTCTGCCAAGGCTTCGCCGCGGACGACCGTCCTGCCGGTTTTACGCCGTGAAACATCGTATACATCCCAAAGTTCAGCCATATGTCCCTCACTGACGTTTTGCTTTTCATTCCGTTTTTCATTGTAGTGCATCTAACCCAAAACATCAATGTGCAGAATGTACGAATAATAGAGCGCGCGACGAATCGGGTGTTCTTTATGGCCTGTCCGGTATATAAGCAGCGGATGTCAGGCAAGCCTGCTTGGCGGGCGATTTGTAATCGCCCCTACGGTTGAAAAAAGAATATGGACTTGCTTCCGGCGCATGCGCCCTCCAGCAGAAAAGCCAACGAACAAATCACACCGTAGGGGCGCTTATTAAGCGCCCGCCCGCCAGCATGCACTCGGAATGGGAACAGGTGGATCTCCTTCGCCATTGCAAAAAAAGAGCACCTCGCAAGAGATGCTCTTTATGGAATCCGGCGGCGACCTACTCTCCCGGGCCGTGTCCAGCCAAGTACCATCGGCGCTGAAGGGCTTAACTTCTGTGTTCGGAATGGGAACAGGTGGGACCCCTTCGCCATAGCCACCGGAAATTGTGAACTTGTTTGCTGCGGTGTTTGCTTCGGCTTTTTCACTATTGCCTTTCGGCTTTCGCTTTCCGCCTTTTACTCTTTCACCGCTTTGCTCTTTCGAGCCTTTCAGGGTTCATACCCTGACAACTGCACACCGTAGAGAAAGATTGTTGACCTACAATTGATCTTCATTCAGCGTTCAAATCAAACCCTCGACCGATTAGTATCACCAAGCTGCATGCATTGCTGCACTTCCACCGGTGACCTATCTACCTGGTAGTCTTCCAGGGGTCTTACCTGCTTTAAACAGTGGGAGTCTTCTTCTTGAGGTGGGTTTCACGCTTAGATGCCTTCAGCGTTTATCCCGTCCATACTTCGCTTCCCTGCTATGCCGTTGGCACGACAACAGTTGCACCAGTGGTATGTCCATTCCGGTCCTCTCGTACTAGGAACAGATCCTCTCATGACTCCTACGCCCACGATGGATAGGGACCGAACTGTCTCGCACGTTCTGAACCCAGCTCGCGTGCCGCTTTAATTGGCGAACAGCCAAACCCTTGGGACCAACTTCAGCCCCAGGATGCGACGAGCCGACATCGAGGTGCCAAACCTCCCCGTCGATGTGGACTCTTG
>JAEWVC010000006.1 GCA_023459275.1 Bacillota bacterium
CCTAGACAATACGAGTCAGAGTCGTAGGTGCTGCCGTTACACCATTCCCCAACAAGCAACCGGACGGCTGCGAAAGCCATTATATAAAAAACGGTTTGCTTTGTCAAGCGATTTTTCCCAGCCTTCCAAGTCTAATTTTGCGTGGCGGGAAAAACGGAGCTGAGGGGTGCGGGCATTTTTCTGCCGGCGCAACGCATTTTGTTTTCGCGCGGATGTTTTCCAAACCGGGAGCGAAGGGGCTTCTGCCGTCACCGTAACGCACAGTGAGCGAAATTTGTTTGTGACCGTGCATAAACCGTGAAAAACCGAGGAAATAAGGTGGCGCAATGTTGACGGGCAAACGTTCCCTATGGTAAAATAACATGTTTTCAACGAAATCCTGTACCTTGGGAGGGGTAGTATGTCCGGGCATTCGAAATGGGCAAACATCAAGCATAAAAAGGGCAAGGCGGACGCGGAGCGCGGCAAGATATTCACCAAGATCGGCCGCGAGATTGCCATCGCGGTCAAGGAAGGCGGCAGCGATCCGGACGTCAACGGCAAGCTGCGGGACATTATCGCCAAGGCCAAGGCCAGCAACGTGCCCAATGACAACATCGCCCGCTCCATCAAAAAAGCGGCCGGTGAGGCCGGCAGCGTGAATTACGAGGAGATCACCTACGAGGGGTATGCCCCTGGCGGCGTGGCTGTGATCGTGGAGGTCATTACCGACAGCCGAAACCGCTCCGCCAGCGATATCCGCCACTGCTTTGCCAAAAATAGCGGCAATCTTGGCACCACGGGCAGCGTGGGCTACATGTTCGACGCGAAGGGCGTTATCGCCCTGGAGCGCACGCCGGGTCTGGACGAAGACGATTTGATGATGATGGCGCTGGAAGCCGGGGCCGAGGATATGAAGGCCGAGGAGGACGCTTTTGTCATCTATACCGCGCCGGCCGATTTCCATAACGTGCGGGAGACATTGGAAAAGCAAAACCTTTCCTTCCTCTCCGCGGAGGTGCAAAAGCTTCCCCAGAACACGGTGGCGGTGGATGATCCGGAAAACCTGGAGAAGATCCAAAAGCTGCTGGAGATGTTGGAGGACAACGACGACGTTCAAAACGTGTTCCACAACGCCGAGCTGCCTGAGGAAGAGGAAGAGGACGACTGATAGACGCGCTGTATCGCGGGAGCTGCCCTGTTTTTGGGGCAGCCCTTTTTTATCCGGGAGCCGCAGTGGGGTACCCGCGGTATAAGCGTCGGCGCCGGTCTTCATACTATCCGGGGAGGTGGGGACATGTTTCCCGATGCGGTTTATTACGAGACGGATGCCCTAAGCTATCCCCTGGGCATGCGCCTGAAGGAAAAATACGGGCATGTGCCCTGGATCCCCATCGAGAGCCACAACAACATCCCCTGCCTGCGGGAGCAGGAAAACAGCGCGTTCCCCCGTATGAAGCGGCACCTGGTGGTGGGCGTGCGCAAGACCCATAAATACGTGGAAAACCATAAGGTGTCGGACTACTTGGTACCTTATACCTCCTCCGGCTGCAGTGCCATGTGCCTGTACTGCTATTTGGTATGTAATTATAATAAATGCGCCTATTTGAGGCTGTTTGTCAACCGGGAGCAGATGATGGACAAGCTGATCAAAACCTCCAAAGCTGCGGACAGGGACCTGACCTTTGAGATCGGCAGCAACAGCGATCTTGTGCTTGAGAACACCGTTACGGATAATCTGCCCTGGACCATTGAGGCCTTTGCCAGGGCGGAGCGGGGCTTTTTGACCTTTCCCACAAAATTCTCCATGGTGGAGCCAATCCTGCCCCTTGACCACAGGGGCAGGGCCATTGTGCGCATGAGCGTCAACCCGCAGGAGATCATCTCCAAAATAGAACTGGGAACATCGCCCCTCACAGCCAGGATGGAAGCTGTCAACGCCGTCTGCGATGCCGGCTATCCCGTGGGGCTGCTCATCGCGCCGGTGATTTTTACGGAGAACTGGCGGGAAAAATACACAGCGCTGCTGGCGCTGCTGGCGGAGGGCCTGTCCACAAAAGCAAAGCAAATCATGTTCATTGAAATTATTTTCATGACGTACAGCTTTGTCCAGCGGGCCATCAATAAAGATGCGTTTCCCAAAGCCCCGGAACTGTACGACCCCGCCCTGATGACGGGGCGGGGCCGCGGGAAATACTGCTATAAAGAACAATTCCGCAGGGAGGGCGAGGCCTTCCTGCGGGAGGAAATCCGAAAATATCTGGGAAGCATGCGGATTCTGTACGTGGCGTGACCGAAACTTACATATTCTCGAAGAACGGCTCCCCGTCCTCATTCACCAGCGTGCCCATCTCGTCAAAGCGCAGGGGGGTGGGCTTGGCGATGAGGTAGCGCAGGATTTCGTCCATGCGGATGCTGTCGGCGAAGGGCACCAGGGAAAAGGAGACGCCGTGTTTCTTGGCCCTGCCCGTGCGGCCGATGCGGTGCAGATAATATTCGTTCTCGTTGGGCAGGTCGTAGTTGATAACGGCCTCCACATCGTCCACGTCGATGCCCCGGGCAGCCACGTCGGTGGCCACGAGGATCTCGAACTTGCCCTTGCGGAAGGATTGCATCACCGCGTTGCGCTGGCTTTGCTTAATGTCGCCGTGGATGCAGTCCGCGCTGTAGCCGGCTTTTTGAAGCCTTGTGGCCAGGCGCTGGGTCATATCCTTGGTGTTGCAAAAGATCATGACCCTGTGGTACACGTCCGCGTCCAGCAGGTACAGCAGATGGTCGTACTTTTTGTCCCGCTGGCTGGCGATGACATACTGCGTAATCTGGGGCCGGTTCTCTCGGGTGGCGGGGATGGTGATCTCCACCGCGTCGTGCTGGAACTTCCAGGCGATGGTCATCAGGTCCGGGTTGGTGGTGGCGGAGAACATCACCAATTGCCGGTTGGGCGGCGCGGCCTCGATGATCCTGGTCACATCCTTGACAAAGCCCATTTTCAGCATTTCATCGGCTTCGTCCAGCACCATGGTGTGCACCTGGTCCAGCTTTACGGTGCCCCTTTGCATATGGTCCAGGATGCGCCCCGGCGTGGCCACGATGATCTGCGGCTTGCGCCTTAATTGCGTCATCTGCTTGGCGATGGGCTGGCCGCCGTAGAGCACAGCGATGCGGACCTCCGGAATGAAGGCCGCAAGGCTTGACAGTTCATCGCCTATTTGAAGCGCCAGCTCCCGGGTGGGGCAGAGCACCACTTCCTGGATGCGCGTTTCGGTTAGGCTCATGTATTCCAGCATAGGGATGCCGAAGGCGGCCGTCTTCCCCGTGCCGGTGGGGGCCAGGGCGATAATGTCCCGGCCGGCCATCATCAAGGGGATGGTCTGCCCCTGCACCGGGGTGACCTCTGTGAAACCCATCTTTCCGACGGCTTTCAATACCTCCTGGCTTAGGTCCAACTGGCTGAAGGTGGCGATACTGGTTTCGGTCAAAACGGAGGACTCCTTTACCGGTTCTGTGTTCCGCATTTCATTGTATCATACTCTGGCGGGAATGAAAACCCGTTATTCCTCATAGGAAAGGATCGCCTTGGAGAGCTGGTCGGGGCAGGAGGTATTCCCCTGGCATGCGATATTGGCCAGGCGCTGCGCCACTTCTTTCGCGTTTTGGCCTATAACCATCCTGGAAAGCCCCTGGGCATTGCCCCTGCAGCCGCCCACAAAGGAGCAGGCGGTAATGATGCCGTCCTTGATCTCCAGGTTGATCTGTTTGGAGCAGGTGCCTTTTGTCTTATACATAAACATGCGCGTACCTCCGGCATAAAAATAACAAACGATGATTCTGCATAAAGGCGCGAGATTCCTGCCAAAGAGGCGGCCTGACATCTGCACCCCATCCGTCCCCCTGTCATAAAATGCAGCATGAAACCCTGACGGGGGGATGAAGGGGCGCGGCGCATGCAGCCTGCCATTTGGATCGCCGACAAGGAACTGGGCCTTTTTTTCTGGAGCCGGGAGGATTTCCGGCGGGTGGAATGCGCGCTTTCCTGTCCCCACGCGCCGTGTCCGGCCGGGCCGCAGTTTTTTTGCGCCTGCAAAAAAAAAGACGTGGTGCAGCGGTTTCTCTACTGGGACGGGGCATGGAAGGCGGAAGGGGAGTTTCCCGCGCCGCCGGGCCTGGAGTGCATGCAGGCCTCCCCCGAGGGGGGATGGCTGTACTTGTTGAGCGGCGAGGCGGACAGCCTGCACACCGTCGCAGCGGCCACGGGGGAGCTTGTGTATGGCAATGCAGCGGGCGTATATCCCCGCAGCGTGCGGGTGCATCCCACCGGAAAGCTGCTGGCCGTGGCCGGGGGCGCCGCGGGGGAAGTGATCCTGTTCCAGGCCCCTACTTTAAAGTTGTACCGGCGCATCAGCGTGCCGGGGATCGCCTGCCAGACCGTCTTTGCCGAAGGTGGCCTGGCGGTTTTGTGCGCCGTGGAGGACGGTGAGGTGCAGACCCTGCTGGGCTTCGTGGGGGGAAACCGTACCCTGATGGAGGAAGTGCTGATGCTTCCCGGCCTGCCGGGCACCTTGACGGCGCTGCCGGACGGCACGGTGCTGGCGGGCTCCGTGGGTACGCTGGCACAGGTTTCCCTCAGGCAGCGGAAGGTTGTGTGGCGCTCCGACGGGTTCGGGCTGCCGGGGGCCCTGAGCGTGCGGGGGGAACAGGTGCTGGTCAGCGATCCGCTGCCGGGCCAGGTGGTGCTCCTCAATTGGCGCAAGCCCAGGCAACAGCGCACGGTATATCAGGGGAAGGAGCCGGAAGCGGTATTTCAATAAGGGCCCGGGGCGCCTGTCCCTGGGCCCCGCCAACCGGGGGAATCCTTCAAAAAGAAGATGCGTACTCCCCGCCGCTGCAGGAGGCAGTTATGGGATGGCCAGGTCCAGCAGCGCGCCGAAAAAGGCGGGTTTGGGCCGCACATCTCCGTCAAAAAGAAGGGGATAGCTGGTCTTGCCGAAATCCGTAAGCCAGGTATATTTGTCGGACACGCCCCAGAAGGTGACGCTGGTAATGGGAACGCCCTCCCCCTTTGCCTTTTGAAGCAGGGCAAAAAGCCGCTTGTACCTGGCGGCAAGCCGCGTCTGCCCCGCCGCGGTGCCATCCTGGGTATTCACATCCAATTCCGTTACCTGGACCGTAAGGCCCATGGCGGCGTAGGCTTTCATCGCCTTTTCATAATCGGGGAGAAAAGGGTAATCCATGGTGATATGGCTCTGCATCCCGATCCCGTCCACCAAGCCTTCCGCCAAAAGGGAGGAAAGCAGCATCCGGATGGCTGCGGCCTTTTCCGGCTGATAGCAGTTGTAGTCGTTATAGAAAAGCTCCTGGCCGGGGGCGGCATATCTGCGGGCAAAGGTAAAGGCCAGCTTGATCCAGTCATCCCCCAAAGTAGCGTACCAGCCGTTGTTCTTCGTGCGGTAGCCAAGGGGATGCCTGTCGCTGGGCTCAATGGCCTCGTTCACCACGTCCCAGGCGTAGATGAGCCCGGGAAAGTTTATTTCGCACCAGGCCATCACATCGCGGATGTAGTTTTCCATGCGCAAAAGCATGGTCTCCCTGCTGGCATAGGGGGCGTCCTTTGTGTTTTTGAAGCCCTCCCGGAAGAACCAATCGGGCGTCTGGTTGTGCCAGACCAGGGTGTGGGCGCGCACCTTCATGCCGTTTTCCCTGGCAAAGGCCAGCAAAGGCTCCGCTTTTGCCATGTTGAGCGCCACCCGGGTGTCATCTCCCTGAAGCAAGGTGGCCTGGTAATCCATCACGGACTCGGCCTTCATTTCGTTTTCGCAGGTGAGGCTGTTGAAATGGGTTTTTGCAGCTTCCAGGATGGCCTTGTCCTGAAGCGCCTGCAAGGAAACGGCCGCGCCGATGAAAAACTGGTCCGCCCAGGCCGCGCACAGGCTGGGAATTTCTCCTGTGGCAAGGTAGGCTTTGTAAGCGCTTTTGGTATCTGCTTCCGCTGCGGCAGCGTTGGGCAATAGGAGGCAGCATGCCAGGAAAGCACATAGCAGCAAAACCGGCAGGCTTTTTGTTTGCATACGCTTCTTCCCCTTCATGTGTTGGATATTTCATTCGATCTTAGGCCGGCGGATACCTCTTTCGCGTGCAGCCGCAGCCGGCAGGCAAAAAAATGAAAAGCGCCGGCCGGCAGCCAGCGCCTTTCTTCGTTATTTACTTTTTATCCAGGGGCCTAATCAAAATCAGCGGCGTCAGCTCGTCCCCCTGGCCGGAAGGGTTGTCCTTCATGGCTTCCTGCAGCTCCGCGTCGCTGAGGGGCATGTTGGAGGATTTCCCCAACTGATCCCTTTGCAGGTCGTTGGCGTCCATGAGCACCACGGGAATGCCCGTTTCCTTGCTCAGGTTCTCGCACAGCTCGCTCCCGTTGGAGGGATTGATCAGCGCCAGGTTCTTGTACAGGTCGAAGCTGGAGCGGAAATAAAATCCGTCGATGCCGCCCACACCCTTGCCGCACACCTTGTAAAACACGCCGTGGATGCCAAAGGGCCTGGTGATGGCGCTCAAGAATGCCGCAAGCAGCACCCTGGGCAGCCCGCAGATGTCGATAACCAGCTGGAGCTTGTAGGGCTCGTGCATGCCCACACCCGTATGGTTGATGCCCGCGAAGCGCCACAGGAAGTTGGCCCAGAAGCCGGGCTTCACCTCATCCTTGGTTTTGACGCTCTTGACGCACATGCACATGACTTTCGCCCCGAAGGAGAGCACATCCCCGGGCTCAGCCAGGGGCAGCACATACCTTCTCACCAAGTCTGCCTGGCTTTCGCCCGGCTGGACAAAATGCGTCTTGATGGCGAAGCGGTCATACCTGCGCCCGCTTTGCCCTGTGATGGTGCCCCGGTCGAAATAGACGATGCCGTTCTTCTCCCGCCTTTGTTCTTCCAGGTTGCGGGATGCGATGATGCCCATGCACGTCCCCCCGTTGCTTGAAACTTTTGGCCCATTGTACTATGGAAAGCGTGGCTTGTCAATTTCATGGTTCGTCGGGAAACGCCAATTCATGCGGAATATTTTGAAAACCCGCCGCATGCGTCCCAAACAGCGCATGCGGCGGGTTGTTTTGCGCCGGCTACTTGCCTCTCACCGCCCTTAAAAGCTGGGGTCCGGCCAGGAGAGCGATCACCAGGCAGATGATAAGCTCCGGCAGCATATACGTGCCATTGTAGCCAATGCTGTACAGCAGGGGCGGCACGCCCTCCGGAGCGTATTCCGCAAAGAACACCACACCGCTTAACGTGGAAGCCACGAACCGGCCCACGCTGGCGATAGCGATACCGGTAAGGAGCATCCAATCTACTTTTATCTGGATACCCAGCTGCAGGCTGGCCGTTTTGCTCCTGCCCCTAAACAGCCCCGCTACACCCATCATGCCGAAGGCGATGGGATAATCCAGCAAAAACTGCCAGATGTTCAGCATCCAGCTATCCTGGATAAATTGCAAGATGCCGTATACCGCGCCGGCCAGGATGCCCGGCCCCGCGCCGAAGGTATAGGCGAAGAGCAGCAGAGGCAGCATGCTGCCGGGGGTAATGCTGCCGCCCTGGGGCATTTTCCACAAACGGATGTAGGACAGCACAAAGGATAGGGCTACGGACAGCGCCGCGTACGCCAGCATGCGGGCCGTCCATTTGTTTTTTTGGCGGATGACGGCCCATAGCCCAAGCCCCAGCAGCAAGATAACGATCAGGGCGATCCAGGTGGTCAGGGAAATTTCGCCGAACTTCGCAAACACGGTTTGCAGCCAGGTGGGTTCCGGCGCAGCCGTTTCTCCTTCGGCCAGCGCGGAAGCGATCAAGAAGTTTTCCATGGTATCCATCCTTTCTTGCGCACCCATCAAGAAAAAGAAAACCCGCGGCTTGCGCACGCGGGAAACAGAGGACGCCTGGTTCTCCTTATCGAAGATACAGGCATGGACACGGGATTTTGCCGTGCCCTCCGCTTCCCTA
Organism: Bacillota bacterium; assembly: GCA_023459275.1. Lineage (GTDB taxonomy): Bacteria > Bacillota > Clostridia > Christensenellales > Aristaeellaceae > JAEWAH01. Next base: position 7,968 of record JAEWVC010000006.1, read on the forward strand.
CGGTAGGATTACCTACACAGGTTCCAAGGGTCGGGACGATGCCCTCTCAGCCACGGTAAAAAACCGTGTTGCCCCCCTAGCGGTGGATGCAATTTTCGGGTATGATTATACCACAAACAAACAACCTGTCAAGGAGCAGCAAATGAAGCATTTTTTCGCTTACCTGTCCCGCATGAAACTGATCCAGCGCTGGGGGCTGATGCGCAACACTCGGCCGGAAAACGATATGGAGCACGCGCTGCAGGCCGCCATCATCGCCCATGGGCTGGCGGCGGTGGCATCCACCCGCTTTCACCGGGACGTGAACCCGGAGCATGTGATGGCCCTGGCCATGTACCATGACGCCGGAGAGGTGATCACCGGCGACCTGCCCACCCCCGTCAAGTACCACAACCCTTTCATGCGCACCGAGTACAAAAAGCTGGAGGAGCTGGCCTTCCAAAAGCTGCTGTCCATGCTCCCCGGGGATCTGCAGCCCGCCTTTGCGCCGTACCTCATCCATCAGGAGGACACCTATGACTGGAGGCTGGTGAAGGCCGCCGACCGCATCTGCGCGTATATCAAGTGCGTGGAGGAGGAGAAGGCCGGTAATTCGGAATTTTTGCAGGCCAAAACATCGGTGCTCAAATCCATCCGGGAAATCGACCTGCCTGAGGTGCAGGTGTTCATGGAGGAGTTCGTACCCAGCTTCGGCCTGTCGCTGGACGAGCTTTCCGGAGGAGAAGGCTGATGCGCCTGGGGCTCTCCTCCGCCGCCTTCTACGGCCGGCTGGAGACGGAGGACGCGGCGGGAAAATTGCGGGATTTTCCTGTGGGCTGCTGCGAAATTTTTTTGGAAACCTGGTCGGAATATACCGCCGATTTTGGCAAAACCGTGCGGGACAGGCTTTGCGGGCTTCCCTGCCGGTCCATCCACGCCAAGGGCCTCCAGTTTGAGGGCGACCTGTTCGGGGCTTCGGAGAAGCAGCGGCGGGACGCTTTCCGGCTGCTGGAGAATGTGCTGGACTGCGGGGCGGCGCTCAAGGCCGGGGTCTGGGTCTTTCACGGCCCGCCGGATGTGCGCGGAAGTCTCATGCCAAACCGCATCCGGAACCTTTCGGAAACCCTGGGCCTTATCTGCCGGATGGCAGGGGAGCGGGGCATAAAAGTGGCCTGGGAAAACGTGTCCTGGTGCGCTTTGAAAAGCCCGGAGGACGCTAAGTACCTCATGGAGGCGTGCCCCGCTTTGGCCTTTACCCTGGATATCAAGCAGGCGCGGGTGACGGGTATGGACCCCTTTGCCTTTTTGCAGGTCCTTGGTAGCCGCCTTGCCCATGTGCATGTGCTGGACTGGGAGGCAAAAGGCAGCCTGTGCCTGCCGGGGAAGGGGAGCTTCGATTTTCCGCGTTTCTTCCGGGCGCTGGCGGACATGGGATATCAGGGGGACATCATTCTGGAGCCCTACGCGGCCCAGACGGAGGATGAAGCGGCGCTTACCCAAAGTTTAATCTTCCTCCGCGGTCTTCTTTCGTGAATGCGCAGGGCATATGCATACATAGTTATAAAGTTTTTCGGGGATGGGTGCGGGAGGGGGCCTTTTTTCAAAAAGACCCCCTCCCGCTAATATCACGAGCCGTTTCCGTAACCTCGGCGGTTTTTCTTTGCCGGTTCGGGAAATTATGCTATAATAAACCGATTATTTACCACAACGCACGGAGGGGGAATTTTCCATGTCCAATCAACAGATCAAGCTGGACGTAAACCATATGATGACCGACACCATGGGGCTGCAGTACGGTATCGACGCAAGCCAGTTGGACGCCATGGCGCCTTATGCCGCGGCGGCCAACAAGGCCGTGCAAAAGAACCGGGGCACAGGCTGGCTAGGCTGGATGGAGCTGCCTTATAACCAAAAAGAAATTGTGCGCGAAATTGAGGAAGTAGCCGCGCAGGTGCGCGGGGAGTTTGACACCTTTGTGGTGCTGGGCATCGGCGGTTCCGCCCTGGGCCCCATCGCGGTGCAGCAGGCGCTGAACCATCTTCATTACAACGAACTGCCAGCGGAAAAGCGGGGCGGGCCCCGGCTGTATGTGGAGGACAACATTGACCCGGAACGCATGCAGGCGCTGCTGGACGTGATCGATGTCAGAACCACCTGTTTCAACGTGATCACCAAGTCCGGCGCCACCGCGGAGACCATGAGCCAGTACCTGATCGTCAGCGAGCTATTGAAAAAGGAAGTGGGCGCGGGCTGGCAAAAGCACATCATCGCCACCACCGATAAGGAGAAGGGCAACCTGATCAAGCTGGCCAAGGCGGAGGGTTTCAGGCTTTTCTACATTCCCTCCAGCGTGGGCGGCCGGTTTTCGGAGCTTTCCCCTGTAGGGCTTCTGCCCGCGGCGGTCTGCGGCATTGATATCAAGGCCATGCTTCAGGGCGCCGCGGCCATGGACGAGCGCTGCAAGTCCGATGACGTATGGGAAAACCCCGCCCTGATGGAGGCCGCGCTGCAGTACATCGCCATGCAGGACATGGAGAAAAACGTGCAGGTGGTTATGCCCTACGCCGACAGCCTGCGGTACATGGGCGATTGGTTCTGCCAGCTTTGGGCCGAGTCCCTGGGCAAGAATGTTACCCGCAAGGGCATGGCGGTAAACGCCGGGCAGACCCCCGCCAAGTCCCTGGGCGTTACCGACCAGCACAGCCAGCTTCAACTGTACACCGAAGGCCCCTACGACAAGGTGATCACCTTCCTGAAGGTGGAAAAGTTCCGGGAGGAGACGCCCATCCCCCACGGCTGCGAGGAATTCCCGGATGTGGCCTTCCTGGGCGGCAAGAGCCTGAACCAGCTGATCGCGGCGGAACTCACCGGCACCGAGTACGCGCTGTACCGGTCCGGGCGCATGAACCAGACCATCCTCCTGCCGGAGGTAAACGCCAATACCATCGGCCAGTTGCTGTTCTTCTTCCAGATGGCCACCGCCTATGCCGGGGAACTGCTGGATATCGACGCCTTCAACCAGCCGGGCGTGGAGGAAAGCAAGATCGCTTCCTACGCCGTGCTGGGCAACGAAAACGAGAAGTACGCCAAGAAGCGCGGGGAGATGACCGGCCGTCCCGCGGCGAAGAGGGAGTATATTTTGTGAGGGTTTGGCGGGAGGGCGTCTTTTTCAAAAGACACCCTCCCGCGCCCTCCCAGAAAACTTCATAAGGGGCCATAACAATGAAAAGGCTGACGGACGCGGACGTCCAGGAGATGGGGAGCTGGATGCACAGGAATGCCAGGCCTGTGGACCTGAAGGCCTGGGAATATCACGTTTGACGGCTGGGGGAAAAAGCATGACGCCTTACGATGTGGCAATCATCGGCCTTGGCCCGGCGGGCGCTACCCTGGCAAGGCTTCTTGCCCCGCATATGCGGGTGTTTGCCCTTAACGGCCAGCCCCTTCAAAGGGAAAAGCCCTGCGGCGGGCTGCTGGCCCCGGATGCGCAAAAGGCCCTGGCCGCCCTCGCGCTTACACTGCCCAAGGAGATCCTGGTCAGCCCGCAAATTTTTGCGGTCAAGACGGTTGATGTCAAAACCCGGCTCGTGCGCCATTATCCCAGGGCTTATATCAATCTTAACCGCCGCGCCTTTGACCGGTGGCTTGTGTCCCTGATCCCTGATACGGCGGCGGTGGTGACCGGCGTCTGCCGCGCGGTCAGGCGGGAGGGCGGCCTTTTCCGCGTCTTATACACCGCGGAGGGCGGCGCAGCCGGGGAGGTTTGCGCCCGGTACCTGGTGGGCGCGGACGGGGCCAATTCCCTGGTGCGCAAAACCCTGTTCCCGGCGAAAAAAATGCAAAGCTATGTGGCCATCCAGCAGTGGTTCCGGCTTAACGGGTCCGCCCCCTTCTATTCCTGCGTGTTCGACCGGGATATTGCCGGGCTGTGCGCCTGGTCCATCGCCAAGGACGGCATGTTTTTGTTTGGCGGCGCATATGAGGCTAAGGGCTGCCGCCGGAGTTTTGAAAAGCAGAAGAGCGCTTTGGCAGGCCATGGCTTCGCTTTCGGCGAGCCGCTGAAAACGGAAGCCTGCCTGGTGCTTCGGCCCCGGGCGGTGGGCGGGCTCTGCCTGGGCGCCGGGAACGCGCTGCTCCTTGGCGAGGCGGCGGGAATGATCAGCCCCAGTTCCCTGGAAGGCATCAGTTGGGCCATCCGCGGCGCGGCCTGCCTTTCCAATGCTTTTCTCGTAGGCGGGGAGGATGTGCTGGCCTCCTACCGCAAAAAAACCCGGGGCTTGCGCTTCCGGCTGTTCCTGAAGGCGGTCAAGTGCCCCTTCCTCTACAGACCGCTTTTGCGGACACTGGTGATGAAAAGCGGCCTCAAAGCCATGGCCGTTAATCCGCCGGCCTGGGAAAATGCGGCGCGGGACAAGAAAGGGGCGCGGTATGAGCAGCCTTTCGGCGGAGCTTGAGCGCTATCTGCTGGACAAGGGCGCGGTACTGTGCGGCTTTGCGGAGCTTAACGGCATGGTTCAGGGGCCGCTTGACAAGGGCGTGTCCGTGGCGGTGGCCATCCCGCCGCATATCGTGGCCTCCATCGCCCATGGGCCCAGCCGGATCTACTTTGACGCCTACCACAGCCTCAATAGCAGGCTGGACGGCCTTGTGACTGCCGGCGCAGATTTTTTGCGTTCCCGGGGATATCAGGCCCATGCGCAGACAAGAGCCGCCGTGACCGAGCATGAAGGGTACCGCACCGATCTGCCCCACAAAACCGTGGCCACCAGGGCGGGGCTTGGATGGATCGGGAAATGCGCACTTCTGATAACGCCCGCCTATGGCCCGGCGGTCCGCCTGTCCTCTCTTTTGACCGACGCGCCCCTTTCGGTGGGAACGCCTATCGATCGTTCCCGGTGCGGCGGGTGCACCGCCTGCAGGGACCATTGCCCCGGCCGGGCCGTTTCGGGGAAATTGTGGGAGGCGGGCATGGACCGGGAGGAATTCTTTTGCGCCAAGGCCTGCCATGACGCCGCCCGGGCGCTGTCCGCCGCATGCCTGAAGGAGGAGATCACCCTCTGTGGCAAGTGTATCGAGGTCTGCCCCTATACCAGGCGGTATTTGAAACATTCCGGCTTCCGGCAGGAATGAACGGACCCGATGCGGTAATCAAGTACGCGCATGCAAATTTTTTCAAGGAGGCGGAACTGCCATGAAAGTCCTGCTTGTGAACGGAAGCCCCCATCCCAACGGATGCACCTTTACCGCGCTGAACGAGGTAGCCAAAGCCCTGAAGGAAGAGGGGATGGAAACCGAAATCGTGCACATCGGCACCAAGCCCATCAGGGGTTGCACGGCCTGCGGCCACTGCCATGATAAGCCCGGACGCTGCGTGTTTGACGATGACACGGTGAACCGCGTTCTGGAAAAGGCGGAGCAGGCCGACGCCTTTGTTTTCGGATCGCCCGTGTACTACGCTTCCTGCAACGGGTCCATGATCTCCTTTATGGACCGGCTGTTCTACGCTGGAAGCTGCTTTGCCTACAAGCCGGGCGCCTGCGTGGTGTCCGCCCGCCGGGCCGGCACCACCGCCGCGCTGGACCAGATGCAGAAATATTTGACCATTTCCCGCATGATGGTGGTGGGCTCCCAGTATTGGCCCATGGTGCACGGCAACAAACCGGAGGAAGTGCTTGAGGATCAGGAAGGCCTGCAGACTATGCGCGTCCTGGGCCGGAACATGGCTTGGCTTTTGAAGTGCATCGAGGCCGGAAAACAGGCCGGTGTATTGCTGCCCGCCCAGGAAAAGCGGCTTCGGACAAACTTTGTGCGGTGATATAGATTCCCTGATGAAGTTTTTCGGGGATAGGTGCGGGAAGGGGGCTTTTTGCAAAAAGCCCCCTTCCCGCCATCTTTCTGTGCGGCTCTGAATGTATCACCAAAGGGGATTGAAAATGCGGCCCGGTTCGGGATACAATATAGGGTAGTTTACCACGCGGAGGAAAACAGATGACGTTTGTGAAGAGCTTATCCCAGGAATTCCAGGTTCAGCCCTGGCAGGCGGAAGCGGTGATCCGGCTGTTGGATGAAGGGAATACGCTTCCCTTTATCGCCAGGTACCGCAAGGAGCAGCACGGGGAACTGAACGACCAGGTATTGCGCGATCTCGCCCAGCGGCTGGAACAGCTGCGCGCGCTGCAAAAGCGCCGGGAAGAAGTCCTCTCTTCCCTGGAAAAACAGGGCGTTTTGACGGACGAACTGCAAAAGGCCGTGGAAGCGGCGGAAACAACAGGGACCCTGGAGGATATTTACCGCCCCTACCGGCCCAAGCGCCGCACCCGGGCCACCATTGCCAGGGAAAAGGGGCTGGAACCCCTGGCCAACCTTTTGCTGATGCAGTCCCAAAAATCCGGCAGCGCAAAGGATCTGGCAGCGCCCTACGTATCCGCAGAGAAGGATGTTCAGGACGCGGAGGCCGCCTTAAGCGGCGCCATGGACATCCTGGCCGAGGATTTCAGCAACGATGCCGGCATCCGCACCAAACTGAAGGAGCTGTACCGGCGCACCTGCCAGGTAAAGGTGAAGGCGGCCAAGGAAGAAGACTCCGTGTACAGCATGTACTACGATTATCAGGAGCCCCTGCGCCTGATGCCCTCCCACCGCATCCTGGCCATGAACCGGGGCGAGGCGGAAGGTTTCTTAAAGGTTGGCCTTCAGGTGGAGGAGGCCGATGCCATCCGGGAGGTGGCGGCCCCCTTCGTGCGGCCTGGAAGCATCACCACGCCCTATGTGCAGGCAGCCGCGGAGGATGGGTACCGGCGGCTGATTGCCCCGTCCCTGGAAAACGAGCTTCGCGGCGCTCTGACCGAAAGGGCCCAAGAGGCCGCCGTCCGGGTGTTCGCCCAGAATTTGAAGCCCCTGCTCATGCAGCCGCCCGTCCGGGGGAAGGCCGCCATCGGTCTGGACCCGGGCATCCGCACCGGCTGCAAGACGGCGGTGGTGGATGAAACGGGCCGGGTGCTGGACACGGCGGTGATCTATCCCCTGCCCAGCCACGGCCGGGTGGAGCAGGCGAAGGAGACCGTGAAAAAGCTCATCCGCAGGCACAGGGTGCAGGTGGCGGCCATCGGCAACGGCACCGCTTCCCGGGAAACAGAGGAGTTTTTCGTTTCCGTAATGCACGATATGCCGGGGGAAAACGTGTCCTACATGGTGGTTTCCGAGGCCGGCGCGTCCGTATATTCCGCTTCGCCCCTGGCTGCCAAGGAGTTTCCCCAGTTTGACGTGTCCCTGCGCAGCGCCGTTTCCATCGCCCGCCGCCTGCAGGACCCCCTGGCGGAGCTGGTGAAGATCGACCCCAAGTCCATCGGCGTGGGGCAGTACCAGCACGATCTGAAGGAGGCGGAACTCGACGCGGCCCTTTCCGGCGTGGTAGAGGATTGCGTGAACGCCGTGGGCGCGGACGTGAATACCGCCAGCCCCTCCCTGCTTTCCCATATCGCGGGCATCAACAGTGCCGTGGCCCAGAACATTGTGGCCTACCGGGAGGAGAACGGCCCCTTTTTAACCCGCGCGGCCCTTAAAAAGGTGCCCAAGCTGGGGCCCAGGGCTTTTGAGCAGTGCGCCGGCTTTCTGCGCGTCCCCGGCGGCAAAAACCCGCTGGAGAATACCGGCGTCCATCCCGAGTCCTACGGGGCGGCGGAGGCGCTTTTGAAGCTTGCCGGGCTTTCTGTGAAAGCAGCCCCCGGAAACCTCGGCAAAAAGGTGGAAGAAATGGGCGCGAAAAATATCGCCCAACAGCTGGATATCGGCCTGCCCACCCTGCGCGATATCGTCAAGGAACTGGAAAAGCCGGGCCGCGACCCCCGGGATGAGCTGCCCCCGCCCCTTTTGCGCAAGGATGTGCTCACCCTGGATGACCTCACCCCCGGCCTGGAACTGAAGGGCACCGTGCGCAATGTGGCCGATTTCGGCGCCTTTGTGGACATCGGCGTCCATCGGGACGGGCTTGTCCACGTCTCCCAGTTCAGCCGCCGCAGGATCAACCACCCCGGCGAGGCCGTGAAAGTGGGGGATGTGGTCACCGTGTGGGTGCTGAATGTGGAAAAGGAGAAAAACCGCATCTCCCTGACCATGATTCCCCCGGCGTGACAGGAGAAAGAAAGGGGAAGGGACGGAAAAATATTGAGGGAGGGCTCAACAAAGCCCTCCCTCAATATTTTTCCGTGTCCCTTCATGCCCCGTGCTATACGTCCTTCTTCCCAAAGACGGCAAGGGAGACGCGGTAGGAGATGGCGAGGGCGGCTGCGGCAAGGAAGGGCAGGGCGATGGCCGCGGTGCGGGCGGCGGCCATGAGGTCCGGCACGGAGACGGATGCGTCCGAAAACCAGTTGAGCAGGATGGTCACGCCGATGATCGGCACGGCATAGCACATCATCAGCACCAGGCGGGATTTCTCGGCGCCCAGCTTATACAATAGGGGAATGGCGATGCTGCTGAACAGGTAGGTGGCGCAAACCGCCAGGCCGGTGTTGACAAGGATGCCCGCTGTATCAAGGCTCCCGCTGCCAAGGCCGGAGACGGTGCTGAGCACCAGGCCCGCAATCCCGCCCGCAATCCCCAGGAGCAGGGCCAGCAAGTACTTGGCGGCCACCATCTCCCGCTTGGAAACGGGCATCGTCAGCGCGTAGGCGTCCCATTTGGCCTGCTCGTCATAGGCGAAGGAGGTAACGGACAGCATGCCCGTGATGAAGGCCATTAGGACACCGAAATCGGTGTGCAGGAAAAACGCCATAGCCGCGTACAGCACCATCAGGATAATGAAGACCCTCGCCGTCTTCCTCAGCACGAACAGATCCTTGAGAATGAGTCCTTTCATGGCTTTTCCCCCCTGACATAAAACAGCATGATCTCCTCCGTGGTGGCGGGATGGATCAAAAGGTCCGGATACCGCAACGCGTAAAACCGCCTGTCGTCCACCAGCGCCTCCGTATCAAAGGCGCTTTTCCGCACGCGCAGGACATGGCTTTTGTCCAGCGCTTGAAAGGCTTCCCCGCCGCACTTGAGCAGCCCCATGTGCTCCGACAGGTCCTCCCTATCGCGGCTGAATACGATCTGCCCCTGATGAAGGAAAGTGATGCTGTCGGCGATCTTGTCAAGATCCCCGGTGATGTGGCTGGAAAACAGGATGGCATGGTCCTCCTGCTGCATGAAATCCAAAAAGAGGTCCAGCAGTTCCTCCCTGACCACCGGGTCAAGGCCGCTGGTGGGCTCATCCAGGATCAGCAGCCGGGGGTTGTGGGCGAGGGCCGCCACGATGGCTGCCTTGCGCTTCATGCCGGTGGAGTATTCCTTGAAGGGCTTGTTCGCCGGCAGGGAAAAGCGGCCGCAGAGGGTATCGAAAAGCGCGCCATCCCAGGAATTTCGGTAGATGCTTTGCAGGACTCTGCGGATGGCCAGGAGCGAAAGGCAGTCGTGGAACTGGTTCTCCGCCAGCACCACGCCGATCTGCTCCTTGACGGCCTTCTGCGCGCCGTCCATGGGCGTGCCAAGCAGGGTGATGTCCCCGGCATCCCGCCGGATCACCTCCAGCAGCACCTTGATGGTGGTGGTCTTCCCGGCCCCGTTCTCCCCCACAAAGCCCATCACCTGCCCCATGGGCAGGATGAAGGACACATCGTTCAGGGTAAAGTCCTTGTAGCATTTGCGCAGCCCGCGCGCCTCGATGGCATTGGTGGTCATGGCAAGTCTCCTTCACACAGCGCGTTCAGCGCCTTTACCAGTTCTTCCCGGGGGATCCCGGCCTGGCGGGCCGTGTCGATGGCCGCCTGAAGGTGCCTGTCGATCTGCCGGAGTTTTTCCTCCCGGATGAAATCCAGGTTTTTTTCGGCCACGAAGGTACCTTTTCCGGTAACGGTGGCGATGAAACCCTCCCGCTCTAGGTCGGCGTAGGCGCGCTTGGTGGTGATCAGGCTGATCCGCAGCTCCTTGGCCAGGTAGCGCATGCTGGGCAGCGGATCGCCCGCGGACAGTGCGCCGCCCAGGATCAGTCCCTTGATCTGGTCGGTGATCTGTTCGTAAATGGGTTTGCTGCTCAGGTTGCTGATCAGGATGTCCACAGGGCGCCTCCCGTCATAGTGTGCATATCGTGCATACACACTATAGACGCTTGGAATGAACTTGTCAAGAGCAGTGCGCATGATTTTTTTGGCTGAAAGCGCGCCGCGCGCCGGAATAATCAAGCCCCCCCAAGATCATACTACCCACGGAGGTGAAGGCAATGAGTCCCAAGGAATTGCTGTATATCGAGGATGCCCTGAACCATGAGAAGTTTCTGAAAACCCAGTGCCAGCAGGCTATCCAGGGCCTGCAGGACCCGGAGCTCAAGGGCTACGTCCAGCAGATGATGGACAAGCACAAGCAGATTTTCAACCAGCTGTATCAATTGGTGTAGGGGGGGAAGACGGGATGAACGACAGGAACATCATGGAAAATCTGCTGCTGACCACCAAGGGCGCCTGCGACCTGTACATGCACGGCACCGCGGAATCGGGCACGGCCAATGTGAGCAACACCTTCGGCACAGCGCTGAAGGATACCCTGAGCATGCAGGGGGGCATCTACCAGAAAATGTCCACCAAGGGCTGGTATCCCACCCAGCAGGTGGAACAGCAGAAAATCGACCAGCTCCGCCAGAAGTTTTCCGCCGCGCAGCAGTAGGGAACGGGAGACGGGGAGAGAGACGGATATTTTTGCGGGAAGGGAAATTTTTGAAAAAATTTCCCTTCCCGCACCCATCCTTCAAAAACTCTATAACTTATTTCTTCTATTGGAATAGTGATGTGCAGGAGACTGGCGACAGGTACAAAGCCATATATCCATCCCCTTATGAAGTTTTTAGGGCCAACGGGGCGGGAAGGGCCCCTTTTTTCAAAAAGGGCCCCTTCCCGTAAAAATATCACGTATCCTTGTCTCTCCCCGTTACTTGACGGCGTCCCGGAAGGCATCAAAGAACTCCGGGCAGGACCAGGAGCCGCAGGCGGAGAGGCTGTCGTTTTTCACGAACATCTGCACGAACAGGCCGTTGGAAAGCTGGATCAGCAGGGAGCTTTTGCTGCTCTGGCTGCCGGCGGCGTTTACGAAGGTGGCGTTGGAGACCAGGACATCCGCCAGGTAGGCGGCGGTAGCCTGATCGCTCACGGTGCCCACGTCGGTCAGCTCCATGCCCACCACATTGCCGCTGATGCCCAGCGTTTGGGAGAGGGATTCCCGGCCGATGACGGCGTTATTGGCGAAGGAAACGCGCTGGAACACCTTCAGTTCCCCGCCCACATTGGCTGCCACCAGCGCGCCGTCCATGCCGCTTACGCTGTACACGGTTTCGCCCTGGCTTACGGCATTGCTGATGATCTGGTTGATGTCGGCAAGAGCCGGTTCCTGGGTGAACTCGGCCACCTGGCCCACCCCGCCGGCCAGCAAATTTTGCGGGATGCTGGAGGGGTTGCGCAGCATGCGGTAGAACCTGCCGTTGACGCCGATAAGCGGAAAATTGCCGCCGCTGGAGGGCGCCCAGATGCTGCGGTATTCGGGGGTTTGGTTCCCGGCGGAAAGCGAGATGCTTCCCGGGGGAATGTCCAGCAGCGCCAGGGCCCTTCCGGGCTCGCTGGTGGACTGGCCGGCCGGATGGCTGTCCAGCACATCGTTCAGTTCACCGGGGGCCGTGCCCGGGTGAAGCGCGCCGGGAAGAAGTGTGCCCGCGGCAACAAGGATCACCAGGGCCGCCGCGGCGGCGATCACGGGCCGAAGGAGATGCTCCATGCGGCGCTTTTTACCAGCGCGCGCCGCCTTTTGTATGTTCAGCTTCAGCTCTTGCCCGGCATTCAAGCCACCCAATGCTTCCTGCGCTATGTCGTTCAATTGCTCCAAGCATTTCACCGGGCATCGCCCCCTTTCAGTATGGTCTCCAATTTTTTTCTCCCCCGGGACAGGCGGCTGGAAATCGTTCCCTCCGGCAGATCCATCATCTGTGCGATCTCCGAGATACCGTATCCCTGGTAGTAGTGGAGCAGGATGACTTCTTTAAAACTGGCCGGAAGCTGATGGATGGCCTCCATCACCTCGGCGCGGTCGGTAAACTTGGAAATTTCGTCGGGCGCGGGGATCAGTTCGAAGGCGGGCGTACCCAGCACCACCCGGCGCACCCAGGCGGCGCGCCACAGGTCCCGGCAGCGGTTGAGGGCCACTTTCAGAAGCCAGGCCTTCTCCCGGCCTTCGGTAATGACCGGGGCATTGGTGAGCAGCCGGACGAAAACGTCCTGGCACACATCCTCCGCCTTCTGCCTGTCGCCCAGATAGAAGTAGCTGACCCGCAATACGTCGGTGGCGTACTTCTGGTACAGCTCCTCAAAATAAACCATGTCCAGCACCCGCCCGGGAGGCGGGCCCGCGCTGCTTACGGGAGGCTGGGTTCGGTTTTCATCCATAAAACGGTTCGCCTTTCCCAATTCTTGCAATGGTAAATAGAAATATTTTTCGACAAAATCCGGCAGCGGCACGCCCGCTCCCGTATTTTTCACAGGAGGGCACTTTCCTACGCGCTTGGGCCGGCTTGCATTATTGTACCATGGATGCGGGGTGGAAAGGAAGCGCCCCGCCGGATTTTTCCATACGATATCAAAAAGAAATAGCGCCGTACTTCAAATTTTCACACAAATATGATATGATGAAGTACCGGTGGCCATGGTGCAAGGAGGAAAGCGCATGTTTGGGAAAATGATGAACAGCTACTACTACGGCAAGAGCGGCAAGGGCGACTACCGCAAGGAGGATCTGCCCAAGAACAGGTGGCAGCTTTTCTGGGAAATGCTGCGCATCCGCTTCGCGGGGCTCATGCGGCTGAACCTGATGTACGCGGTGGCCTGGCTGCCAGTGATCCTGGTGACGATGCTTTCCGTGTTCGCGATGGTGTCGGGGCTGAGCCAGGTGAACGAGGCGGGGGAGGCGGTGCTCCTCACCGGGGAGGAAGCGCGGTCGATGCTTACCAGCCTTGCTTTCGGGTGGCTGCTGATGATGATCCCCGCCATCACCATCACAGGGCCCTTTTCAGCGGGCGTCAGCTATGTGACCCGCAACTGGGCAAGGGATGAGCACGCCTTCGTCTGGTCCGATTTCAAGGACGCGGTAAAGACCAACTGGAAGCAGGGGCTGCTGGTATCCTTCATCACCTCCCTGATGCCCATCATCCTGTATGTGTGCTGGACCTTCTACGGCGGGATGACCGCCCAGTCCCCCTTCTTTGTGGTGCCCCAGGTGCTGGCGGTGATGCTGGTGGTGGTGTGGTTCCTGGCGGCGGTCTACATGTACCCGCTGATGGTGACCTATAAATTGAAATTCAAGGACCTGCTGCGCAACGCCGTGCTGCTGTCCGTGGGCCGGCTGCCCCAGTCCGTGGGGCTTCGGCTCCTGGCCGCGGTGCCCATTTTGATCGGCGCCGCGGTGGTGCTGCTCTCCGGGCAGGTGCAGTGGGCGATCCTGGGGCTGATGCTGTATTACATCCTCATCGGGTATAGCCTGAGCCGCTTTATCTATGCCAGCTATACCAACGCGGTGTTCGATAGATACATCAACAGCCGCATCGACGGCGCTGCGGTGAACCGCGGGCTGAGCCAGGAAGATGACGACGAGGAAGACGAGGAAGACGACGAGGAGTAACGCGTTCCTGTCCGTATGCCTGACCTTTCTTTGGCGCATGCTACCGGCGGAAAGGGAGGCGAGGAACAGTGGCCGGAATGTTTGAGACCCTGTCCCCCAGGGACCGGAAAAAGTATGAAACCGCCAGGGAATTGGGGCTTTTGGAACGCGTGGCGGAGGTAGGCTGGGCGGGGCTGACCGCCAAGGAAAGCGGCCGCATCGGCGGGAAAATGGGGTGCAAGCGGCCCCGCAAGCGGCAGGGCTGATCAGGCCGCTTTTTACAAATGCTTTGAGGTGTTTATGTATACGGCGTTCGCGGAGGTGTACGACGCCCTGATGGCGGATGTGAATTATCCCGCCTGGGCGGATTTTTACAGGCAGATGATGGCGCAGCACGGCATACGGGAAGGCAGGGTGGCCGAGTGCGCCTGCGGCACGGGAGGGCTGACCCTCCCGCTGTACAAGATGGGGTTTGGTATCACGGGGGTGGACAGCTCCGCGGAAATGCTCTGGCAGGCGGCGCAGAAGGCCAGGAAAGCGGGGGCCGCCATCCCTTTTGTGAAACAGGATATGTGCGCGCTGCGCCTGCACAAGGCCATGGACGCCGTGCTATGCACCTGCGACGGGGTGAATTACCTGACGGCACCCCGGCAGGTGCAGGATTTTTTTCAGGCGGCCTATCAGGCGCTCCGGCCTGGCGGAGGGCTGTTCTTTGACGTTTCCACCCCCTACAAGCTTAAAAACATGCTGGGGGGCCAGCTTATGGGTGAGGATACGGAAAACATCACCTACCTTTGGCAAAACCGCTATTCGCCCAAAACGGCCCTGCTGGAGCTGGAGCTGTGCATCTTTGTGCGCCAGGCGGACGGCAGCTACCGCCGCATTGACGAGCGCCAGCGCCAGCGCGCCCATACCCGGGAGGAGCTTATGGACTGGCTTACTGCCGCCGGGTTCTCCGGGGTGATGTTCTATGGCGACAAGCATATGCTAAAACCCGGGGAGCAGGAGGAGCGCTGGCATGTAGCCGCGCTCAAACGTCAGGACCCCAATGCCTGCGAATGAAAGGGAAAGGCTTCCCCAGCCGTTGAATGAGGGGGAAGGGAGCGCAAATGACCTGGGACGCATACCATAAGCAAGATGAGCTGCTGCATATCACCCTGATGGAGGGGCAGGCCAGGGTGCTTCTGCTGACCACAAGGCAGCTGACCCAGGAGGCGGCGGACATCCACGGTTTGACCCCCGTGTGCGCGGCCGCTTTGGGCAGGCTGATGACAGGCACCCTGATGATGGGCGCCATGCTCAAGGGCGCGGGGGATTCCGTAACCGTTACCATCAAGGGCGGCGGGCCGGCGGGGACGCTGATGGCCGTTTCGGAGCCGGGCCGGGTGAAGGCCTACATGGACCACCCCCGGGTGGTGTTCCCCTTAAAGCCCAACGGCAAGCTTGATGTGGGCGGCGCCGTGGGCCGCGAGGGGCGCATGACGGTGGTGAAGGACATGGGCCTCAAGGAACCGTACATCGGGCAGGTGGAGATGAAGACCGGGGAAATCGCCGAGGATTTCGCCTTCTACTTTGCCAAGAGCGAGCAGCAGCCCTCTTTGGTGGCGCTGGGGGTGCTGGTGGCGGGGGAACAGGTGCTTGGGGCCGGGGGCCTGTTGATGCAGCCTCTGCCCGGCTGCCAGGAGGATACGCTGTCCCAGCTGGAGCTGCGCTCGCCCCTGTTTTCATCCATCAGCAGCGAACTGAACTACGCTTCCCCGGACGAGCTGGTGACTGACTGGTTCAGGGGACTTGCGCCGGTGATCCTTGAAAGGCGGCCCCTGCGCTACGAATGCGGCTGCGGCAGGGAGCGCATGGAGCGGGCGCTGATCTCCCTGGGGCGAAAAGAGCTTACGGAGCTGATTAGGGAGGATAAGGGCGCGGAGCTTGGCTGCCACTTCTGCCACCGGCGCTACGCCTTTACCACGCAGGACCTGCAGGCCCTGATGGAAAAGGCGTCCAGATAGTATATTGGGCGGCTTTGCCCGCGGAGAATTTGGATGAAGGAAATACGCAACCATGTAAGGCGGGGCGAGGTGGTGCCCTTTGCAAGGTCCACCGACTACTGGCACAGGCTGGCCATGGACAACCGCCGCAGCCGCAGGTTTCCGGAGGCGGTGGCGCTCCTGCGCAGCGCGGCGCGGCTTTCGCCGGACAATGTGGAGATTCAGATGGACCTGGCGGAAACGCTCAGCGAGATGGAGTGCTTCGAGCAGTCCAGCCGCCTTTTGTACCGGCTGTTGAGCCGCGACCCCGGCCTGGCGGAATGCTTCTGGGGCCTGGCCGTAAACGCCTACGGCATGCAAAGGATGGAGGAGGCGCTGGATGCCCTGTCCCATTACCTGCGCCTTGCTCCGGACGGGCCCTATGCCGGCGACGCCAGGGAGATGCTTTCGGCGCTTGTGGGAGAGGAGGGGGCCGCCGGGAGCAGCAGGGGCGAGCTGCTCATCCGCAGGGGGCTGAAGGCCTTCGCGGACGACAGGCCCCATAAGGCCACGGAGCAGCTGCGGCGCGCGCTGCGTGTATCCGGGGACAGGGCGCGGGTGCGCACCATGCTTTCCCTGTCCCTTCTGAACGAAGGAAAGCCAAGGGAGGCGCTGCGCCACGCCATGGCCGCCTGCGCCATGGACAAAAGGAGCGTACAGGCGCGCTGCTGCCTGTGCTGCGCGCTGTGGATGCTCAAAAGGCCCCGGGCGGCGGCGGGCATGCTGAACCAGGCCGCCAAGTGGTGCGATTCCCCCGGCGAGGAGCTGCTCTTTTGCCATACCGCCAGCCAACTGAACCAGAAGGAGCTGCTTTTGACCTTCCTGCTCGCCCGCAGCAAATGGACGCCCTTCCGGGTGGGTACGCTGAACTGCCTGGCGGTGGCGCACTACAACCTTAACCAGTTTGAAAAGGCGATGGCCGTGTTTGCCAGGGTCCTTCAAATCGATCCGGAGAACCTGCAGGCGGAGTACGGCTACAACCTGTGCCGCAAAGCCCTTAAGGGGGAGGGCGGGCCGCGGGAGGAGCTGGGCTACCACCCCATCCTGCCCAGGGAGGAGAGCAAGCGGCGCCTGCTTATGATCGCCGCTGCGCTGGACGGCGGGGAGGAACAGCTGAAGGCCCGCTGGGACGGGGATGAGGAGCTGCGCAAAACGGTGCGCTGGGCCTTTACCCTGCCCGATGAGCGGCTGCATACCGCGCTCCTGTCCCTGCTTGGCGGCCTGGGCAAGGACGGCGCCGGCCTGGTGAAGGAGCTGCTCATGGACGAGGGGCTGTCGGAGGAGCAGAAGCGCAGGGCCGTGCTGCTGCTAAACCGCATGGGAGAGCCCATGCCCTATATACTCACCTACCGGCGGCGCATCACCCAGGTGCATTGCGTGCCCAAGGAGCTGATAGGCGTTCCCAGGTGGCGGTTCTTTCTGCGGATGTTCCTTGCGGAGGCGGGGCACCACGGCGACGCCGCGGAGGCCGCCCGGTTCGCCTTTGACCTGTACAGGTCGCTGCCCGGGAAGATGCGGGAGGAAGCGGCCGGGGAAAAGACGCTGCAGTGGGTGAAAGCCTTTGAACTCCTGTTCCTGGTGCAAACGGGGCGGAGGGAGGAGGCGGGGCGGGTGGCCGCCGTGCTTCCTGTTTCCCTGCGCAGGATCCTGCGTATCGTCAGGCAAATCCAGAAGCATTACCGGAAAAATCCTTGCTGACAAAAGGAGGCCGTCATGCGGTGCATTGATTTTGACAGGCATTTTGCCGAATATACGTCCCTGTGGATGAAGGAGCGGGCCGGTGATTACAAGACGCTGGAAGCGATGGAAGCCGATATGCCCGGCGTGTATCTGAAATTTTTGAACACCCCCGCCGCCTGGCTGAATGGCGCGATGCCCGGCACCTATTTCGACAGCTTTTCCGATCCCAAGGAGCTGGTTGACTGGCTGAAGGAATACTGCGTGAAGCGCATTCCTGTGCCGGACCCCCTCCTGGAGCGGATCCTGGCGCTGGGCGAAGAGTGCGAGGAGCCCCTTGCCGCCCTGCTGGACGATGCCGCCGCGCCGGCGGAGGCCAGGATGACCGCCGTGGGCCTGCTTAGGGAAATGGAAAGCGCCGCGCCCAAAGGCCGCTACATCGCCTGGCAGAAAAACCGCCGCCAGAAGGATGAGCTGTGCGACAACGCCCTGGAAAGCCTGAAGGCCATGGGCCGCGCGGCGGTGCCTGATATGCTCAATGCCTTGGAAGAATGCAACCGCGCCGGGCAGGAGGCGCTGCTGGACGCGCTCAGCGAATACCCCGGAAACGAAGCCGTGTTCCAGCTTGCCCTGAAGCTTTTTGGGGAAGAGAAAAAGCGCCGGGCGCTGTTTGCCGGGTATCTGGGCAGGCTGATGGACGAGCGGGCGCTGCCCGCGCTTCAGGAAGCCGCCCTGGAGCCCAATTTGCCGTACCTGGATTTTATCGAGATCCGCAACGCCATCGAGCGGCTGGGGGCGGACGCGCCTATGCGTGAATACGGCGATGACCCTGGGTATGAGGCCATGCGCAAAATGCAATAAAGTATATCGGCAAAGTGGCTTTGCCACTTTGCCGAGGTTTTCCCTCGCTGCACTGCAAGACCTGCGGTCTTGCGGCCGTTTGCTCGGGCAAGGTAGGAATTTCTTCGAAATTCCTGCGAAAATCAC
>JAEWVC010000007.1 GCA_023459275.1 Bacillota bacterium
CGCGCACGGCCCGGCACCGCGGGGGCCACCCTTATTCAAAAACGCGTCCCCCCGGACCCCCTCCGAAAACTATCTGTTGGGAAAGCGTGCGCTACGGGGCGAAAAAATTTTGTCGGGTTGGGCAAAGGGGAAAATTGCACTTTGCAGAATATTGTTAAAAAAGGAGGCGCACATATGAAAAAAATGAAAAGAACCGGATCCCGCTTTCTGGTAGGACTGGTCGCCGCCGTTATGCTGCTGTCTGTTGCAGCTCCCGCTATGGCTATGCGCATTACGGCAGTCTATTATCCAAACAACACCGTCTGTTCTTTCGGACCCTACTTCCGCTATGTTTCCGATCCCCTCACCGACAAGTGGTACACCTTTACGCCCCTTGATTTGAGCAAGGACGGCACGCAATCGTACATGCTCATTGCCGGCAACAAGCGGATCATCGGTGACGTTACCGTTGCGGTGGAAGGCGATGCGGTGACGGTTACCTGCTCGTATAAGCGCAATGTTTGGCCCGGGAGCCAATTTTTCACCGTTTTCAAGGAGTATGACAGCATTACCGCGGCGGATCTTGAGCAGACGTCTTCGCCGTTTGAATACGGCAAAGCTTTCAGCATCAAAGATGACCTGGCGGGCGATACCGATGTGCTGCTGTATGTGCTGAACAAGGCCACCTATAAAATTATGCCGTATAATCTCAGAACGCCCTGGCCCATGGAGGACGAAGTGCTAAAGACCTACTATTTTACGGCATATACGGCGGAACGGCTGGAGATGGCCGAAATGGCCGGCATCGCGGACCGCTATACCGAGCCGGAGCTTTACGTGCGCAAGGCGGTTACGTATTAAGACAGTGTAATGTTGCTGCATGGCCCTTCCGGGGAATCCCCGGAAGGGCCTTATGTATGCCGCAATATATGCGCGGCAAAGACGAGGGGGTGCTGTTTACAAATCATACTATTTCCAAACATTATTTCGTCGTTGCGACGGTTCTTTTCGCGCGGAAGGTTAGTTTCCTTAAGGAAACCAAGTCGCTGCGCGACCGCCCGTTCAAATGTTTTGAACGGGCGCCGGCTGTGTCGCCTTCCACTCAGTGTAGCGCGGCGTTGCCTCGCTCCGGTTCCTAGCCCTGCATCGAAAATCCCTCGCCGCCATGGACGAAATAATATTTTCCAATAGTATCACACGCCATGCGGAGACGGGCAAGCGTAATGCAGTTGCACAAGCCCTGAAGGGAATGGCTTTGAAGAAATCAACCGGAGCCTGTTTTCTGCTCTGCCCTCCCGAAACAACCTGATTCCCCCGCCAAGAAGTACAGGCAGAATGGAGATGACGCATTCCTCAATGAGGTTCTCCCGCAGCAGCGCATGCACTGTTTCCGCACCGCCGTCAACAAAGATATTGCCTTCATGCTCAAGTTTGATGGCTTGGATCAGATCCTTCATGCTGCCGGAATAGAAAATGACGTTTTCATCCTGCCCCGACCTGCTGCTTGAAAGCACATAACATCTTTTGTCCCTGTGGGGAAAGGGAATTCCAAGGGAAAGCACCTTTTCATATGTTTTTCTGCCCATGATGACGGTTCCCACGTCTTTGATGAATTCTCCATACCCGTAATCTTCTTCCGGCCATTCCGCGATGGACAGCCAGCCGATGCCGCCGTCCTCTTTGGCGATATATCCGTCCAGGCTCATGGCGATATACAGAACCGTTTTGCTTTTCTCCATAGCTGCCTCCTTGAATGCATACTATATAACCATGTACGGATTTTTCCGGAACGAATCCGAAAACCTTGGAAATGTCTGTAAAGTGCCGTGCATTATACGGAAACAGCCGGGAACAGGCGCCCGCATATTGTTTCAGGGGCCGCCGCGTGGTATGATAGGCGCGGCGGCTTTTTGGGGAAATTTCATGGGGGAGGGGGAGTTTGCGTGGCACAGCTTCAGGCGGACGCAGGCATGAAGGCGCCTGTGCGCGGACGGCTGACCTTTGCCGATCTTGTAAGGACCGCGGCCTTTTTCGCGCCTTGGGAGCCAGACCCCTGGGGCAGGCTCCGGCCGCCTTTCTCCCGGGAACTGATGCGCCTTTCCCTGGAACTTTCGTCCACGGCGTACGACCTTCGCATCGGCGATTGGATGCGGGCGGGCTGGACGGATTTTAACTTTCAGGTGGACAACAAGCTGCGGGGCGGCGTGGCCCAGGCGCAGTTCAACGAGCCGAAACAGTTCCTGTACAATAAGTGGGCCGTATACCGCGCCCGCGCCGACGCCAGGCAGCTGAACCCCGTGAGCCAGGTTTTTTCCGCCATGCGGCAAAGGGAGGGAAGCGATACAGGCAAGGCGGTGGTGATGATCAAAGCCGCGGGAGAAGGCCGCTATGTGGTGGCCATGGGCTTTCGCGGCACGGGCACCAGGTTCTACGACTGGTTTTCCAACTTCCGCTTTTTGAGCGAAAACGGCATCCACCAAGGCTTTTTACAATTGGCCAGGCAGTTTGATCAGAACGCGGAACGCATTTCCTTTCCCGAGACGGCGGCGGAGCTGGGCCTTCCAAGGCTGACGCTGGCGGATATTTTGCGGGAGGCCAGCCGGCAGGACAGCCGGTTCCGCCTGTGGCTGTGCGGTCACAGCCAGGGGGCGGCGGTGCTGCAGGTGTTGGCCCACCTGTGGACAAGGGAAAGCGGCGTGCTGCCGCAAAACATGGTGGGCTACGGATTCGCCTCCCCCATGGTGATGATGGGCACCGCGGTCCCCGACCCGGCGGCCTACCCCGTCTATCATGTACTCAACAGCGACGACTATGTCACCCGCTCCGGGGCGCAGGTGCATCTGGGGATGTGCCTTGTGTATCCGGCGGACGAAAAGGTGCGCCGCGCCGCCTACGGCTGGCGGGAGACGGAGGATGCGGAAAAGGCCAGGGAGACCGTGCGGGACCTGACGCGCGATATCATCGATATGCCATCCTTGATCGAGCACGGCATGGCCTACCTGCAGCTGCTGGCCGCCCTGCCCGCGCAGGAAATGCTGGGTGGGCTCCATTTTCTGCCGCTTCGCATCCTGCCGCTCAAGCAGGTGATGGCGGTGACCGGTGCCAGCCAGGACAGTCTGTTGCGGTACGCCCGGCGGCGGGTGGAAAAGGCGTACCTGACCATCACCGGCCATGGCCTGGACCAGCAGTATCTGGACCGGCTGCAGGCGGGGATGGCGGATGGGATCGGCACCCTGGGAACGGCGGAATTCAGCCGGGCCATGGGGGAAATGCTCTACTGGCCCCATGTGCTCAAGGCGGGCCAGGGAAAAGCCTTCTCCGCCTATCAGTACATTGCCATGCGCGGTGCGGGGGCGTTGGTGCCCACCATTTGGCAAAGCGGTGTGCCGCCCGTTAGGCTCTGGCGGGAAATGGAGCTGCCCGGCGCGCAGGCTCCCGCTGGGGAGACCGTTAGGGAGGGCGCGCTGTACAACCGGCGCCGTTTTCCCATGGCCCGGCGCCCCCTGGGAAGGCGGATGGCGGGCCGCAAGGCCCGCAGGTAAAGCAGCATTTTCTTGCAATCTGCCTAACTTGTATGCTACAATCATCCTGTTTCCATGGGAGAGGGGCGAGGGTGCGTGCGGATTTTTGTGGACGCCATGGGCGGCGATTATGCCCCCGGGGCAGCGGTGGAAGGTGCGGCGGAGGCGCTTCGCGTACTGCCGGAGCTTCAGGTGACGCTGGCCGGGGTAGAGAAGGCCATGCGGCCGTATCTTGATAAAGAAAAAGTGAAGCAGGTACAGGACCGGATCAAGGTGGTGGAGACGCCTGAGGTCATATCCAACCATGACGCTCCGGTAATTGCCATCCGCCAGAAGAAGGGCTCCGGCATCGTGATGGGCATGCTGGCCGTGAAGGAGAAGGAGGCCGACGGGTTCGTATCCGCGGGTTCCACCGGTGCGGTGCTGGCCGGCGGCATGTTCCGCCTGGGCCGCGTCACCGGCATTGAAAGGCCGGCCCTGGCACCCCTGATGCCCAACGGGAAGGGATATTTCCTGCTGATTGACTGCGGCGCCAACGTGGATTGCCAGCCGGAATGGCTGGACCAGTTCGGGCTGATGGGCTCGGTGTACATGCAGAAGGTGATGGGCATCGGCGATCCCAGGGTGGGGCTTGTGAACATCGGCGCGGAGGCGGAAAAAGGCAATGCGCTGGTGAAGGGCACCTATCCCATTATGGAGCAGGCCGCCTACAACTTTGTGGGGAACGTGGAAGCCAGGGATATTACCGCCGACCATGCGGATGTCATCGTATGCGACGGCTTTTCCGGCAACCTGATCCTGAAGTTTATGGAGGGCGTGGCCGGAACGCTGATGCACATTATCAAAAAGGAACTGCTGTCCGATCTGCGGGGCAAGATCGGCGGCATGATCTCCAAGCCCGCCTTCCGCCGCGTGGCCAAGCTGATGGATTATGCCGAGGTGGGCGGCGCGCCGCTGCTGGGCGTGAACGGCGTGGTGGTCAAGGCCCATGGCTCCAGCAATGCCCACGCCATGGCGTGCGCCATCAAGCAGGCGGCGCTGATGGCGGAGGGCCGCGTGCCGGAACTCATTGGCAGGCAGATAGAATCCGGCGTTACCAAGGTGTGATGTATAAGGCACTTATCCAAAAAACGGAAAACGAAATTGGAGGGAACTGGTATGGTATTTGAAACAGTAGCGGCCATGATCGCAAAGCAGCTTCGCGTGGATGTCAGCAAGGTAACCAGGGAAGCCAGGCTGGTGGAGGACCTGAAGGCCGACAGCGCCAACGTAATGGTGATGATCATGGATTTGGAAGACAAATTTGGGATCATGGTGGAGGACGAGGTCATCGTTCAGCTTAAAACCGTGGGCGATGTGGTGGACTACATCGAAAAGCACCAGGCGAAATAAATACAATGGGCGGGAAGGCATTCCGGGGGCTGCCGAAAACCTTCGGCAGCCCTTTTCCAATGAAAGGAGCGATGGTTTTGCGGGAACTGATGGACAGACTGCAATACCGTTTCAAAAACGAAGCGCTGTTGAAACGGGCGCTGACCCATCCCTCGGCGGGCGGGGAAGACAACCAGCGGCTGGAATTTCTGGGGGACGCGGTGCTGCAGTACGCCATGTCCAGGACGCTGTACGAAAAGCATCCGGCCATGAGCGAGGGCGGCTTGACCCACCGGCGGGCATTGCAGGTGTGTGAAGCGGCGCTCGCCAGGGTGGCGGAGTCCATCGGCCTTGGCGGCTATCTGATACTGAACAAATCCCAGGAGCAGGACGGCGGCAGGGAGAACCCTTCCATCCTGGCCGACGCTATGGAAGCGGTGCTGGCTGCCGTCTGCCTGGACGGGGGCATGGAGGAGGCCCGGGCGCTTATCGCAAGATTGTGGCCGGGGGAGGAGGCGCTTGCTTCCGTTACCGACTATAAAAGCGAACTGCAGGAGTGGGTACAGGCCAGGGGCTTTGAGGCGCCCACCTATGCGCTGCTTGAGACGGAAGGGCCGCCCCATGACCGCACCTTTACCGCCCAGGTCCTGGCCCATGGCCTGCCGGTCTTTTCGGGCCGGGGGAGGACAAAACGCCAGGCGGAGCAGGCGGCGGCCGGGAAAGCCCTTGCCCACGCCAAAAATGCGGGAGGATCGGAATGCGGCTGAAAAAGCTTGAGATATATGGGTTCAAGTCCTTTGCCCAGCGCACGGAGATCATGTTCAACCAGGGCATAACGGGAATTGTGGGCCCCAACGGCAGCGGCAAGAGCAACATTGCCGACGCCGTGCGCTGGGTGCTGGGGGAGCAGAGCGCCCGGCTGCTTCGCGGCGCCAAGATGGAGGATGTGATCTTTGGCGGCACGGAAAAGCGCAAGCCCATGGCCTACTGCGAGGTTTCCCTGGTGTTTGACAACGAGGACCGGTCCCTGCCGGTGGACTATGCCGAACTGATGGTCACGCGCCGCGTATACCGCAACGGGGAAAGCGAATATTATCTCAACAAGGCCGCCTGCAGGTTAAAAGACGTGGTGGACCTTTTTCGGGATACGGGCATCGGCCGGGAGGGGTACTCCATTATCGGCCAGGGGCGCATTGACGAGATCCTGTCCCAGAAGGGGGAGGACCGCCGCCAGGTGTTTGAGGATGCCGCCGGGATCATGAAGTTCCGGGCCCGCAAGGATGAGGCCGAGCGCAAGCTGGAAAGGACGCGGGAAAACCTGACAAGGGTGGAGGACATTTTGGAGGAGCTTTCCAGCCTTTTGACGCCCCTTGGCCGCCAGGCGGAGACCGCCAGAACGTATTTGCTGCTGGCGGAAAGGCTGAAAGGACTGGATTTGAATGTGTTCCTCCTGCGCCATGACAAGATCAAGGAGCGATTGACCGCCCTTTCCCAGACCATGGACGGGCTTCAGGAGGCGCTTGACGAAAACGCGGGCCGGCAGGCGGAAAAGGCGCAGCTTGTGACAGAGGCCGATGAGGAACTGGAGCGGCTGGAAGCGGAGCTGCTAACGCTGCGGGATGCGGCGCTAAACGCCAACGACCGGTGGCATGAACAGAAATCTGCCGGAGAAAAGGCCGCCCAGCAGCTTGAAAACAGCAGGGAGAACGAAGCGCGCCTTATAAATGAGCAGGAGCAGCTTGAGCAGCGGCGGCAGGAGCTTGCGGAAACGGATGCCTCCGGGGAGGGGAATTTGCAGACCCTGGAGGAAGCGCTGGAAAAATCCCGGCAGGAGCAGGCTTTGGAGCAGGAACGGCTGGATGGGCTGAAGGCGGAGGAGGCGGCAAGGGAACAGGCGCTGGAAGACCACAAGGCGGCCATTTTAAGCGCCATGAACCGCCTAAGCAGCCAGCGCACGGCCCAGTCCCGGCAGCAGGCCATCCTTGCCCAGATGCAGGAACGGCTTGCGGAGGTGGAGGGCAGCATAGAGGACCTTACCGGAAAGGAAGGCGACCTTCAAAATGCCCGGGAGGCTGCGGTACAGAAGGAGAAGGTTACCCGGGAACGCCTGAAAAAGCTTACGGAGGACGCCTCCGCCATCGACGCGCAGGTGCAGGCTTTGGGCGCGGCCATCAGCCAGAAAAGCCAGGCGCTGCAGCAGGCCGCAGGCCGCCAGCAGGCTACGGAAAGCCGCCTGAAGCTGCTTTCTGAGATGGCCGAAGCCTACGAAGGGTATGCCCAGGCGGTGCGCAAGGCCCTGACCTATGCCAAAGCCCGGGGGGAAACCGGGGTGCGCGGCGTGGCGGCCATGCTCATGCGCGTGCCCAAGCACCTGGAAACAGCCGTCGACATGGTGCTGGGCGGGGCGCTGCAGCACATTATCACAGAGGACGAGCATACCGCCAAGCGGATGATTGATTACCTTCGCCAGAACCAGTTGGGCCGGGCCACATTCCTGCCCATGAGCGCCATCCGCGGCCGCGTGCTCACCCCGCGGGAGCGGCCGCTGCTTACCATGCCCGGCTGTCTGGGGGTGGCTAGTGAATTGATCTCTTTCGACCCGGAATACCGCCAAATCATGGAAAACCTGTTGGGGCGCACCGTGGTGGCGGAGGACCTTGACGCTGGTATCGCCATCATGCGGGCCGGAGAGCAGGCCTTTCGCCTGGTAACGCTCAAGGGCGATGTGATGCACAGCGGCGGGTCCATGACCGGCGGTTCCGTACAGGCAAGGGCGGCGAGCCTGCTGGGCCGGGAGCGGGAAATTGAGGAATTGAAAGAGGCCGCAGGCAGGCTGGCCAAGGAGCTGGCCGCGGAGCGGGCTTCGATGGAAGAACTGGAAAAGGAGCGGACGCAGCGCAAGGCGCTCCGGACCGAGGCCATGGACCTGATGCACCAGGAAGAGATCGCCGTGGCCCGGGATCAGGAACGGGCCGTAAGCGCCCTGATGGAATGGGAAGCGGCGAAGGAACGCCTGCAAAAGACATACGATGCCCGGCAGCAGCTTACCGAGGGCATCGGCCAGATTGCGGAGGAGCTTGAAAGCCTTTCCCGCCGCACAGGCGACGTTAAGACGGATCAGGAGGAAATGGAGCGGCAGGCGCAAACCCTGCAAAAGGCGCTGGCGGAGGCGCGCCGGCTGGTGAATGACCGGCGGGACAGCCTTACCAGCCTGATGATGGCCGTTACCGGCAGGGAGCACGAACTGAATGCCTTACGGCGCGACCGCCAGCGGCTTTCGGAGGAAGTGCGGCAGGCGGCCGGGAACCTTGCGAAACTTGCCGGGGAGCTTCACGCGCTGCGGGCATCCATCGCGGCCCAGGAGGCCGGATTGACCGCCCTTACGGAGGCCGCCGCATGCAGCCGCCAGGCGGCCCAGGAGGCCCAGGCGAAGGTGGACGCCATGGAAAGCCTGCGCACAGGCCGGCAATCCGGGCTGCGCATTCTTCGCAAAGAGGCGGAGGAACTGACGAAGGAAGCGTCGGAGCTCACGGAGAAGCTGCACCGGGCGGAATTGAACCGTGCCCGGGTGGAGGCGGACCTTACCGCCATGCAGGAGCGCATCTGGAACGAGTACGAGTTGACCTACGGCGGGGCCGAAACCTACCGGGCGGAGCGGTTCGACCTGGCGGCCGGGGAGAAGGAGGCCGCCTCGCTGCGGGAGCAGATCAGGGCCCTGGGCACGGTGAACGTGACCGCCATTGAGGAATACGCGGCCATGAAGGAGCGGTTCGACGGCTTGAGCGTGCAGAAAGAGGACTTGAAGAAGGCGGAGGACGATCTTTCCATCCTCATCACAAGGCTGCTTGGGCAAATGGAGCAGCAATTTGTGGCGCAATTCAACCTTTTGAAGGGGTATTTCCGGGAAACCTTCGTGCGCCTTTTCGGGGGCGGGCATGCGGAACTGAAGCTTACCGATCCCAACGACGCGCTGAACTGCGGCATAGAGATCACCGCACAGCCGCCCGGGAAAAAGCTGCAGCTGCTGTCTTTGCTGTCCGGCGGCGAGCGGGCGCTGACGGCTATCGCCATCCTGTTTGCGATGCTGAAACTGAAGCCCACGCCCTTTTGTATACTGGACGAGATCGAGGCCGCGCTGGATGAGGCCAACATCAACTATTTCGCCGATTACCTGGTGGAATACGGGCGAAAGACGCAGTTTGTGGTGGTGACCCACCGCAAGGGCACCATGGAACGGTGCGACGCGCTGTACGGCGTGGCCATGGAGGAACGGGGCATTTCCAAAATGGTGTCGGTGAATTTGACGGAGTACGCGGGATGATAAAGAGCGGCGCTGCCGTTTAAAGCGGAAGGAGATACCGCAATGGAAGAAAAGGAAAAGAAGGGCTTGTTCGCCAGGCTCCGCGAGGGGCTTTCCAAAACGCGCTCCAACATGGCGCAGAAGGTGGACGACCTGGTGGAATCCGCGGGCGTGGTGGACGAGGACTTTTACGACGAGCTGATGGACATCCTGATCCTGTCCGACGCGGGCGTGCCCGCTACCCAGGAGATCCTTGATGCGCTCCGGCAGCGGGTGAAAAAGGAAAATGTCAAAAACGCCGCCCGGGCAAGGGAAATATTGGTGGAGATCATCGCCGGGGAGATGGACATCCCGCGCCCGCCGCTGAAGTGGCCCATGGTGATGCTGGTGGTGGGCGTGAACGGCGTGGGAAAGACCACCACCATTGGCAAGCTGGCGCTTAGGTTTCAGGCCATCGGGCGAACGGTGATGCTGGCCGCGGGGGATACCTTCCGGGCCGCGGCGGCGGATCAGTTGGCCATCTGGGCCGACCGCGCCCGGGTGCCTCTTATCCGCCATGCCGAAGGCGCCGACCCCGCGGCTGTGGTGTATGACGCGGTGCAGGCGGCCAAGGCCCGCAAGGCGGACCTGCTGATTGTGGATACCGCCGGACGGCTGCACAACAAGAAGAATCTGATGGATGAACTGAACAAGATGCGCAAGGTGATTGACCGGGAGTACAAGGAGGCCGATGTGCGCTGCATGCTGGTGCTGGACGCCACCACCGGGCAGAACGGCCTGAATCAGGCGCGCACCTTTAAGGAGTTTGCGGACATCAATGGCATCGTGCTGACCAAGCTGGACGGCACCGCCAAGGGCGGCATCGCCATTGCCATCCGCCGGGAGCTGAACGTGCCGGTGTGGTACGTGGGCGTGGGCGAGGGGATCGATGACCTGCAGCCCTTTGACGCCAAGGAGTTTGCCAAAGCGCTGTTTTGACAAAACGGAGGACTGATACGCCAAGGCGCGGTTTTCATGCAATTTTTCCGCCTGTTTCCATGTGTCTGTGCTACAATGCACTTCATGAAAGGGGAGAAGAACATGCAATTTTCCGACAGCCGTACCCTGCGCAGGCGCGGGCTTTCGGCCCTGCGGGGCAACTGGCAGACCGCGCTGACGGTGACCTTTGCGGCGGGATTGATCAGCCTTCTGCAGAATACGCTGCAGTTCCGCCTGGGCGCGGATTCCATTGCGCAATTTGAAGCCACGGGGAATTTGGCGTATATCCAAAATGCGTATTCCCCGTATTCCGGCTGGATCACACTGCTGGGCATTTTGCAGTTCATTCTAGGCTTTGCGCTGATGGTAGGGATGAATGTGTATTATGTGGCGCTGCACACGGAAGAAAACCCTCCTTTTTCCCTGGTGTTCTCCCGGCTGCGCATCCTGTGGCGCTGCCTGGGCCTGTATCTTATGATGATTATTTTCATCTGCCTGTGGTCGCTGCTGCTGGTGGTGCCGGGGATCATCGCGGCATACAGGTACGCCATGGCGCCGTATCTTCTGGCCGAAAACCCCGATATGGGCGTGATGGAGGCCATTGCCCGCAGCAAGGAAATGATGGACGGCCACAAGGCCAGGCTTTTTTACCTGCAGTTCAGCTTTCTGGGCTGGATTATTCTGGCGGTGGGGGTCACAGGGAGTCTGACCGCCTGGGGGCTTGTGGGCACTGTGCTGGGGATGCTGGCCTCCCTTGCGCTGCAGGTGTACATGAATTCCGCTGTGGCAGGCTTCTATGTGGAGCTTTCGGGCCTGAGCGAAAACAGGGCCCAGGGGCGCGTGGAGTGATACGGCAGGCGCCGAGATGGAGGCATTCCGGGGTTGCCAGGCTAGGCATGCATTTTGCATGAACGTATTCAAGAAGAAGGATTTCGTGCTTGCGGGCACGACCAAAGGGCTTTCCGGTCGCCCTTTGGAAACCTTCGGATGCCATCTTCTTGCATCATTATGCTGTTATGCGATTAGCACGACAGCCCCATTGCTTTATGCGCCATGCATCTGGCACAACAATCCCTTCGGAAGGGCAAGGCGGGTACCGCCCGGTTCAGAAAAGACGCGGCCCCATATTTTTCTTGGTACAGTGTTTATTCTTTTGTCCTATAATGGAAGTTTTTCGGGGATGGTGCAGGAAGGGGAGCTTTTTTCAAAAAGCTCCCCTTCCTGCTATAAGTATTGACTTTCCGCCGTTCTTCCCATGCCCCCCTGTCAGTGCGTCGCCAGGTACTGGTCATAGGCGGTCTGGTACAACTCGATGTAGCGTTCCACGCCCACAGACTTGGCCGTATCAAGGAAGGCCTGCCAGCTTTCGTCGGTGACGCCGCCGGTGATAAAGGAAGCGATGGACTCCTTCATGAATTTTTCGATCTCGTTGAACAGGCGGGAGATTTCCAAAGCGCTTTCGTTATCGGGTTTGACCAGCTTGTACAAGTAATAGAAAGAATGCTTTTCCAGCACGCCGGCTTTTTCATACGCCTGGCTGTAGTTGTAGCGCTCCACACGGTGGGGCGGCATTTTAAAGATGGCAAAATAGTAATCGCCGGGAGCGAAAAACTGGCCCAGGTATACGGGTACGTACTGGTACAGCGCGTTGTCTTCCGGCACGTAGAGGACCTCATACATGCCGTCCCCGTCGAGCTTCATGGTGGGGGGAATGGGGCCGCCCTCCTGAATGGGGCCGTTGACGCTGACCATCATGGTTTCGGTTTCGAACTGGGCGTCCAGCCAGCGCAGCGTCTCGGGGACATGCTTGTTGGCAACGGTGAGGCACGCGCCCAGGGTGGGCACCTCCAATAGGCGGGGCACGGACACGCCATATGCACTGGCCGGGGGCAGAATGGACACGAACTGGTCCGCGGCTTCCTGCTTCAGCGCGGTATTGATCAGGCGCGGGTAAGTGGTATAGCCCACCAGGCCTTCGTTCATTTTGACGCCCCACACGTTGGAATCCTGTGTGATGGACTCAATGTCCAGCAGCCCTTCGCTGTAGCACATGTGCAGCCATTCGCAGGCGGCGCGGAACCCGGGCATGTACCCGGGAAAGACGACATTGTTGCTGTCATCAATGCAGGCGTATATATAGCGGTTCAGGGGAACGCCGAAATTGGCGAAATGGGTGTACAAGCCCTGGGTTTGCTGGGTCAAGTCTCCGGCGGACATGGGGATTTCGTCCTTCAGGCCGTTGCCGTTGGGATCGCCGTCCCGGAAGGCGCGCAGCACCGTTGTAAGCTCGTCGATGGTGGCGGGGACCGCAAGACCCAGTTTGTCCAGCCAGGCTTTGTTGATGAAGAAGTGTCCGTCATGGTTGATATTCTGGGCCGCCAGATTGCCGATCCAGTAGGTTTTGCCGTCGGAGGCCGGGATGGAGGCGTTGGCATCGTTCATGTTCAGGCGGCTGTAATAATTGGGCATATACTTGGGAATGAGGTCGTCTAGGGGCAGCAAAATGCCTTGGGTGACGCCGTACTCTTCAATATCCACGTCGCTGCGCAGGATCAGATCGGGGTAATCGCCGGAGGCGAACATCAGGTTCAGCCTGGTTTTCCAATCGTTGTCGGTCCGGACAACTTCCCACTGGATATGGATGTTTGTCTTTTTCTCCAGTTCCTTGAAGAACCAGAGGTTGTCAAAGTCCACCTGCTGGTTTTCCAGGCCGTACTGGAAAGCCCGCAGGGTAATGGGTTCCTGAACGATAGGATATGCGGCTTCGGCGGCCGCGTAGGAGCAGGGCAGCAGCGCCGCCGCCAGCAGGGTACAAAGCAGTTTCCTCACGCGATTCCCTTTCCCGCCGTGAAAGCGTCCGGTGACGGCTGGCACCGGATGAAACATTCTTTGTGTGTGCGGATACGAAACACATTGTTTTTCTATCAAACAGTATATCACGGGATGGACGGCTGGGGTAGCCCCAATGCCGATAGAATATGCGCTGTGTTGATGGGTGTAAGCCTGAATGAGGGATTCGCCGATGCGGCGCAGCGGGGGCAAACCTTTCGGCGGGGGCAAGCCCCCGCCCTACGGTGTCAGCATGCCGCGCATTATCTTTTTATGTACCGGGGCGGATGGAAGCCGGGCGCAAAAAAGGGGCCGCCCATTAGGACGGCCCCCCAAGCTATCGACAAAGTGGCTATGCCACTTTGTCGAGGTTTTCCCTCGCTGCATTGCACGACGGCTGCGCCATCGTGCGGCTGTTTGCTCGGGCAAGGTAGGAATTTCTTCGAGATTCCTGCGAAAATCACCGCACATGTCGCTGATTTTCGATCTGCAATCGGAGGACCGCAGTCCTCCGATACCTCCTAAGGGTTTGTTGATGGTCTGGGGGCCGCCCGTTAGGACGGCCCCCGTTTGC
>JAEWVC010000008.1 GCA_023459275.1 Bacillota bacterium
CCCCCCCCCCCAACCCTACACCCCCCCCCCCCCCCCGCCCCCGGCCGCCTGCATTTATGCGGGGTGCATTACCATACCCTTCGGCACAGTTATGCAACACGTCTTCTGGAAAACGGAGTAGATATCAAAACGATCAGTGATTTGCTTGGACACAGCTCCGTCCAAACAACGTTGTCCTATTACGCGCACAGCACGCCCGAACAGCAAAAAAGAGCAGCAATGCTCCTCGAAAACCTCATGAATTGATCTGGGAAATAAGCCGTCATATGCCGTCAATCCATATTTCTGTTTGCCAACAGGTGCAGGAGAAATAGGTATCTGTTGACAAAACCAGTAGATTTGCGACGTGTTTGTCCATTGGGTTTTCTCCATAATGAATGCTTGTTGTCCATTCATTCTGGCGGAATCTCAATGGTTTTTTAGTTTTTGAACTCTTGGTAAATGTGAAGGCAGGAAGAGGCAATAAAAAAATACGAACGTGAAAGCTGATGTGTCTATCAATGCGTACGGCGGTACGATGGCTGCCATTCTGATTCGTGAGTATGACATGGCCGGTTTATAGGGACACAGGGTGTCTGCCTTGAAAGGCGTAAAGAATGCACCCTTTGGGTTATTGGGTAAAGGTACGTGCGGGGAAACCGGCCGCCATTATACCGGATCGAGCACTTCAACGGACCTGTTACGCAGTGCTTCCCTAAGCAGGTAAGTATGCCATTTGTTTTGAAGGATCCAGATCTTCTCTTGACATCCTATGACATCAACCTCAAAACCCTCCACCCCGGTATCTCTGGTTTTTGCATCATATCACTGGTTTTTCCGTCCAAAATTTCCCTGACCTATGACCCTGGACCAGCGCTACCAAAGCACCTTTTTATGCCAAATCGCTTCTGAGAGCCGAACTCACCCCTCCGAACCTCCAAAACGTCCACTTTCCCCGTTGACTAGGCTCAAAAAGCCTGTTATAATAACCTTCGCTGGTTCTTGCGCATGGAGAGATGGCCGAGCGGTTGATGGCGCTGGTCTTGAAAGTCTATGGCATACGAAAAAAGCTTTGTAAATCAAAGGGTTCACCGATGTTTGACATCGGTGTTTTGTTGTTTTGGGGGCTGTTTGATGTCAGAAAAGTTTGCCATCCGATTTCAAACAAATCGGATGGCAAACGCTGGGTAAGAGGCGAAATTAGATGGCAGTTTGCTTCTTACAGGAAATTACTCTAAACCTATGAATTTGGTCTCTATGTCACTTGTGCAGCTTGCAGTGTTACGTGGGTAAATGATGTTCACATACGCAACAGGTAGATTCTCAACAGAAGCTGAAAACACAAGCTTCAATACGTGGGTTCCCTTGCCAAGATAAAGACTTACCCTCTTTCGGGGGTCTGAGCGGTGGTAAGCTGGGATTAGTGATGAAATGTGAGAAGCTTCCAGTACCGTTTTTTCATCCAGAACGATGGAGACGGGACCTAAAACCGAAACAACCAATTCAACAACTCTGTCGTAAGGTACAGAAAGAATGGTTTTTGCTTGATACACAGTCGCAGAAAGACTATAAGAGGGAGAAAAATTCAAAGCACTTCCCGGAAACGACGAGGGAATAAAGTCATTCCCTCCTGTGCTTATGGCCCATTCCCGAGTGTGAACTAGGGGGATTGGCACTATTTGTGTATCCCACAAGGCAGACCCCAGGTAGCGATCAAGGCAAAGAGCCAGGCATACAGGCCACGAAAGTGCGTTCTCCACCTGCAAATACCACGAAAATATGCATGAAGCCCAGGAGCAAGGTTGAATATATTGAAGACCGGTGTTTTCTATTGCGGAAGCGAAACAGAATAATTGGTGCTAGTGCTCCATGATCATTTGTTGAATTGTGTTAACCGGTTTGCCAGCCATTGGCCATGAACAGTAAGAGCTGCATAAAAGGTAGAAGTATACAATTTGTCCCAGGGGATGGAAAGCAACAGCTCTGTTATCGAATGATCCATACCAGGCAGCATATCGATGCCCGCCAATGTCGCCACGTATCCAGCATAAAGAGGCTCACGGACAAAGGCATTCTCGTAAGGGAAACGGGGACATTCCCTAAACCAAATAGGCATTTGTGCCCAAGCAATTGGTACCGTCTCTGCTACAGTATAGTGAGGATGCCACAACTTGTTCATCACCCGCCAATTACCACTGAAATCGGGGGCCTTAAAAAGGCTGAACCCTTTATGCCTTTGGATATGGGATATTAGCGCCAAGGCATCCATTCGGAGAGCACACCGATAAAGTTCCCGCTCTGGTGTATCTTGAAGCATATCACACAATCCGCGCAAGGCAATGTCAACCATCGCCCGTGTGAAAAGTTGTACGGTTGTTATTGACCTTCTCTCGCCGAACACATCTTCCATAGCCTGACCATCCGCAAGACAGTAAAATACAGATTCCCCATCATAAGGTGCAAATCCCGCGCCCCGGGAAATAAGTGTCAGTCGTGTATCCTGTGAACCAGGTGGGCAGGTGTGCAGGAAGGTTTCATACTGGGTAAACCAAAAGGGGTCTTCCGTCAGGTCAAAAAGAGCACGGGTAATAAAAAGCAATTTCGAAACGTCGGCAGGATTAGGCAGCATATAATCACCACGGTCCCCCATAGAAGGATGATCGCTTGGGATTTTGAAGTTTAGTCTCCAAAGCGCCTTTCCCACTGCTTCCATGGATGACACCAAGGTTTTTTTTTCATCCGCACTACACAGAGGACTTCTGGTATATCGCCATAAACCATAAAACCAAGGAAAGGTCTGATCATTGGAACCCACGGAATAATGAGCCTTATTCGGCAACACATACCCCCTGGCGATAAAGCCGCTATCCGCGCCGTTTACCAAAAGAGACAAAAGACCCTTAGCAGTGCGCGCTGCAGCGGCAGCTGCTTTCTCACAGTCCAGCAACACAGCTCGGTTGACCAGAGCATCTAGATACAGCCCACCATAATAAGCCCCGTCCTCCAGTGGGCAATTCCAGGACATGTGGTTGGGCATACCCAAGCAGCATTCCTCCTGCGTAGGCAAGAGCACGGAGCCATCCATGCCGGCATAATTGAGCAGCAATCCGGTTTGAGGGTTTACAAATCGACCTTCCAACACATCAAAGGCGGATTGCATACTAAAGGCAACGGTTTTATACAAAAGTATCATCCTTTCAAGGAACCAATCATCATACCCTTTGTGAAGTGCCGTTGGATCAACGGATACAAGCAGAGAATGGGAGCGCTTGACACAACAATTAACGCATATTTGAGAAGATCCGCCATGCCCTGCTGTATCTCCATGAGCTCCGGATCCACTATGGTGGCAGTGTTGATCTTATTGGAGATCAAAATATCTCGTAAAATCAATTGTAGTGGGAAAAGTCTCCTGTCCGTTAAGTATAGGAATGCATTAAAATAAGCATTCCAGTGGCCTACTGCGTAGTACAAGGCAATGACAGCAATAACAGGTTTGGATAGAGGCAACAGGATGGAGAAGAAGTATCTAAAATCGGAACAGCCGTCAATTTGCGCCGCTTCCAGAAGTTCTAACGGGATGGATGTACACAGGAACGTTCGCGTGATGAACAGATTATAGACAACTATTGCGCCGGGCAGCAGCATAGCCCACACGGTGTTTATCAAGCCAAGGCCGTTCATTAGCATATAGCTAGGGATTAAGCCTCCACTAAAGAGCATAGTAAAGGAAAAAAACCAAAGAATAAGACGCTTCCCTGGAAGCTCCTGCCTGGAAAGAGGATACGCCGCTGCAAGGGTCAATGCCACGTTCAAGAATGTACCGGACAAGGTATAAAATATGGTATTACGGTAACCAATCATAAAGTTAGGATCGCGGAATACTGCCTTGTATCCCTGCAAGCTTACATCCACAGGCCACAAGAGCACCTGGCCTGTTGTTACTGCTCTGGGTGAAGAGAAGGAAGCCGAAACAATATATACAAGCGGATAGGCCGTTAACAGTCCTACAAGTATGATAGCAAGTGTAATTGTTGCATTCAATATCCGATCTCCGCGGGAAATGGCATTCATTTGACGCCCTCCTTACCAGATGCTATTACCGCCTAGCCTGCGGGTTGTGGCATTAACAATGAGCAGAAGGGCCATGTTTACCACAGAATTGAAAAGACCGATGGCGGAGGCGTAGGAGAAATCCCCACCACCCTCGGCGATGCCTACTTTGTACACATAGGTAGAAATCACCTCACTGGTTCGCAAATTCAAGCTGTTTTGCATGAGATACGTTTTTTCGAATCCCACATTCATCATCTGTCCTGCATTGAGTATTAGCAACATCGTAGCTGTAGGAAGTACAGCCTGAAGGTCGATATGGTACAGCCTTTTCAAGCGGCTAGCCCCGTCGATCTCCGCCGCCTCATGAAGCTCGGGACTGACAACAGATAGAGCTGCAAAATATATGATGGAATTCCAGCCTGCGTATTGCCATACCCCAGACCAAACATATAGATGCGGGAATATGGCGGATTTACCGAAAAGGTCAGCAGGAAATTTACCTGTCATCAACCTGGAAAGCGTCCCATACACGCCGAACCTAGCGTTGAAAAATTGCAATAACATACCAACCAGTACCACCGTGGATATAAAATAAGGTATGTAAACGATGGTCTGAACGGTGCGCTTGAGCCTTTGCCCCCGCATAGCGTTCATAAACAGCGCAAGCAGGATCGGCAAGGGGAAACCTGCCACAAGCGAATACAACGACAAGCTCAGTGTGTTAGTAATCACCCGTTCAAACTGGTATGAACGGAAAAATTTCAAAAAGTTCTGAAATCCTACCCAAGGACTGTACCATAATCCGCCAACTGGCGTAAATTTTCGAAATGCAATCTGCGCCCCCACCATGGGCATATAACGGAAGACGGTCAGATAGAGCAGGGGCAGCGATAAAAAGATATACAGCTGCCAACACCGGGTGATGCTAATAAACCGTCGTTTATGGGTTTTGCGGGTTAAGGGGGCCGAGCGCATTTTCATACCTCCTTCAATTACCGGTGAAAGGGCGGGAGGGTCTTTACCCTCCCGCCATCCTTATTTAAATGAAATCGTTTATGGGATACTAGCGACAATGAGATATTATTTGCCAATGGAACGCAGATAGGCGGTTTGGGATACGGCAAGTAGTGAGTCGAGACCAATAGTGTCCAACTCCTTCACATAATTATCCCAATCCTTTTCAACGTCCAGGTCACCTGTGATGAAGCGAGCCATGGACTCCTCCACATAGACCTTCAACGTGCTTTTGATCTCCTGGATCTGCTCATTTTCTTCCAGTGTATACTTGATCTGTTCTACGACCTCCCCAGGAGCCTTGTTGATGTACAGGGGTAATGCTAGAGCAACCCAACGCTCGGAGTACAGGGGATCGTTATTGGAGAAGCTTTGCCCATCATTCAGCCCAAGTTCCAGTACAAAGCAGTGGGTCATCATCCAATGGGACTTCTGCGGTACGCCAAACTCAAGTATGGGAACTACCGTGGGTTTAAATCCCAAGTTTTCCAGCAGACACTTGTCTTCAGCACTAGGCTCACGCCAATCCACACCTGGCTTACCCCAGCGAGCAAACATAGAAGCCTCTCTAGTCACCATCAGATCACCTATACGGTATGCTAGTTCCGGATTGACTGCGTCTTTGGTGATGATCCAACGACTAGTGGGTGTAGTGGGAAAATAGGCAGCCCAGCTTACACCCTGAGGGCCGGTAAGTGGAGGTAGCGGCACGTATTCCAGGCGTCGGCTGTCTACAGGCGTTACATTGAAGGAGTTGGAAGTAAACACACCTACTACATTCCTGTCCGTGCCGGACGCCAGCAGCTGTTGCAACTGTGCATTGTCCATTGTAAAGGTAAGTGGAGAGAAAAGCCCATCGGCACAGAGCTTGCTCATATAACGCAAGCCTTCTTTCCACTCATCCTTGTTGTAGGGAACGTCTAGCAAACCATCCTTCACAGTCCAGCGGTCATTCATGCTATCATATATGAAGGCGTTCATCAAAAAATCAGCTGTTTGCTGCTTGTTGCCTGTAGCACCTACAATAGGCACCTCGTCATTAATTCCATTTCCGTTGGGGTCCTTTTCTGCAAATGCCTTAAGCACTTCGTACAGTTCGTCTGTTGTTGCTGGCATGGCAAGGCCAAGATCATCCAACCACTTTTTGTTGATCCAGGAGCGAAGCTGCCACATGTTACCGACCTGCTCATTGAAGCGGGGAACATAGTAAATGTTTCCGTCTGGGGAGGTTATCATCTCCCGCAGCTTTTTGGTCGCCACCCGACTGAAGGCATCCTGCATACCCACACCCACAGTGTCGATGTATTCGTTTACGGACCGGAAGATCCCCTGCGCCCCGTACTTCTGGATAGCGGTTTCCGACAGGTCGAAACCTGCCAACACATCGGGAAGCTTAGAGCCGGAATTGATCATGATCTCCAGCTTCTGTAACGCATCCGAGGGAGAGAAAAACTCAAATTTGAAGGTCGCATTTGTCTTCTCTTCAAGCCAGTGGGTAAACTCGTTATCAACATAATCGATAACATTGGCATTGGCCACCACGCCGATGGTGATCTCTTCTTTTTCCTTCAGGATGGGGAATTCGCCCGGTAGGTTGAAGTTGCTTTCGGACAGTGCAGTGCCGCAAAGCAGCACGAGCGACAGGGTAAGGGATAAGATACGCAAGCCAAAACGGATCATACCAGCACCTCCATGTATTTATTCCTTGGCAAAATCGTACCTTGTTTTCTGCTGTTATTCAAGTTGAACAAGGGTAAAAATCTG
This sequence comes from Bacillota bacterium, assembly GCA_023459275.1. Classification (GTDB taxonomy): domain Bacteria; phylum Bacillota; class Clostridia; order Christensenellales; family Aristaeellaceae; genus JAEWAH01. Next base: position 6,814 of record JAEWVC010000008.1, read on the forward strand.
TGATATAAGGACAGAACAAACAGGATGAGATGTTGAATTTGCGCCGGAAGGTTGATATCTCGCCGCTTTTAATAAATACATTGACGCTGAAAGTTCGCCTATGATAGATTGTAAGGAGAAAGACTTGTCAACAGCGACAAGCCGCTTTGAACGGTGATATGAGGAGATAGGGTCATGCGGAAATTATTCTTACGCTCTACATTGACCTATTTATTTCTTTTGTGCCTGGCTTTTCTTTGCGCTCTGCCAGTTTCTCTCAAATCCCTCGAATCGGTACGCCTTGCGGAGCTGGCGAGGCAGCGAGCGATACTCCTCACAGGGGTCGAAACAGTGGAGGCTGCGGTATTATCATTCCACAGCACATCCCAGATCCTCCTGAATGATAGTGAGCTATCTGCTGTAGCCGTACTGGGCAAGGATATGCAAGCAAAAGACCTTCTTCTAGCTCGGATCGCCCAGAAGCGCTTTCGAGACATTTTAATGCTGGTATCTGTTCAAAGTTATAGCGCCATTGTGTTCCATCAAAGTGGTATAGTAATAGATCCTGTCCGTATTTACGCCTCCAACGCATCCTATTACAGTTTCTTTTTCAAAATGGGAGACTTATCCATCGAGGGATGGCAGCAATGGCTTCATCAAGAGGGGAATCCACTCTATCCGGAAACAGATCTCTCCATTTTTGAACGACAGCCAGGGCCTTATCTCTTGTACAAGATCCCTTTAGTTTTTTCGAGCCATGCAAAGGCAACCCTTTTTCTGTGTATAGCCAAAGCGGACATCGCAAAGCTTATGGTCAGCCCCGAACTTGTGAAGACTGGTTCGCTGACCTTTATACAAGAAGGGAAACCATATCTGTCCATGGGGCAAACCCAGGGAAACCAGGATATCTTGGAGGCAGAAGTCCCCCTTTTGGGTATGCGTGTGTCAGTAGGGCTTCAGCCTGAGGTTTACCAACGTTCTTACATGACACTACAGCAGACCATGTTAAGTTCTGCTCTTATTCTTTTGATGTTTGGCTTTCTTTTATCTCTGGTTTTTGCCTACCGTTATATACGTCCTGTCCGAAGGCTGCTTGGGCAGATAGCCTCAGGTCGAGGAGAAGGTAAACAAAAAGATGTATATCTGTATATAGAATCCACTATTCGAAACATGGATATTTCTATGGCTAAATTTACAAAGCGAATTGACGATATGATTGCAATTTTACATCATAATGATTTTGACCAAGCGCTTTGCGGAAATCCACAAATGCCAGGAGCACAGCTCAATGGCTGGTTGGGGCCGTTAAGTCGTGGTTTCTACAGACTGATGCTAGTTGATCTGAAACCGGACGGGGGATCAGAAAGCGAGGCGGGATACAGTCTGGCATCAGCCAAAACACAGTTGGAAGGACTTTTACCAGAAGGAAGCTTTCAGCATGTTCTATCCGACCGGCATATCATCACCCTCCTTCCTGCTCGGGAGGGAGAAGAAGTAGATTGCGAATTGACTAAACGACTCAACCAGACCTTTTCAAAAAAAGCATGCATTATACTTAGTTACCCGTTTACTGGGATCGAAGCTATGCCCGATATATTTTGGGAACTGCGGCAATCGATTAGTAGCGCAGAGGGACAAGGAATAGTTCAGCTTTGCGGAAAACGCGGTACAGATTGGCCGCATCTTGATTTTGGTAAACTCCAGCGGATATCCTATATACTGTCCACCGGCTCCTTTGTCGGACTACGGGAGGTGATGAAGCAGATGGATGTTGAAGGACAGGTGCGGGATATGAACCGTTTGGATGGAAAGGTATATTTCGAGTGTCTCTGTGCCATATTGAGGACGGTTGCAGTTTCCCAAAACGTGCCTTTGGATGAGGATCTGGCATATGATGAGTCTACAAGTCTTCCCAGCCAGTTGGAGGGATGGATCCATTCTGCAGAGGTGCTATGTCATAAAATCGGAGATTTGAAGAAGCCAAATGCAAAACAAGCAAAGGCAGATGTGCAAGCCTATGTGGACCGGCATTTCTCCGATCCACAGCTTTGCATTGATTTCCTTGCCCAGCACTTTTCCATGAAACCTAAGCAAGTGTCCGCAGTGTTTTTCGATCAGACAGGTAGGCATTACAGTGATTATGTGGAAGACATGCGCATGCGTGAAGCGGTACGGCAGATCGAAGAAACCGATTTACCCATCCAAGAGATTGCTGCCGCTGTAGGATTTGCTACCTTCAATACATTTTATAAGGCATTCCGTCGTCGCTTCTGCTGTTCACCAGGCACATGGCGACAGGAAAAGCAGGCTAAAATGTAAGGCTTTAGGATCTGTCAATGCAGATCGTAGAGTGCTTCTTCGGTATAACACTCAGCGTCCCGACACCCAGGCTATATCTGTAGCACTTTTTCGCTTAGCCGCTACATTACTGCTATAGTAGAGGCGATACCTCAGTATGAATCAGCCAACGCGAATCGAATTTTTAACGCAAGTCTTGGGTCAAAAAGAAATATTTCTTGAAATTATGTACAACCTCGCTGAGCATAAGTATTTAGTATATGCTGCAGCAGGACAAGGAAAACTGCTGCTTATAGACAGCACCTATGCCTCATATCGTGCCCCAAATAGCTCCTGATTCAAGAGTTCCGCCTATATGCTCTGCATAAATATTTATCAGTGTTTGCGATTCCAGTGTTATCAATGTATAGTCATTATCTGGGGGAACCTTGCATAAGCTTCCCCCGATTCCTGCACCTGTGGCGCCATTTCGCAGGTATTCACCAAAATTCTGGCTGTTCACACCGCCTACCACCAGCGCCTTAACTTCCGAGAGGGATGACAACACATCCTTCACATAGGCAGAAGGTACTGCTCCTGCTGGGAATAGTTTCACATAACTGCATCCCAGATCCATCGCGCGACAGATTTCTGTAGGGGTTAGGACACCCGGGAAAACCGGCAGACCATGCTTTATGCAATCAGCGACCACCGACTCCTCAAGATTGGGCATCACTATGAAAGCCGCGCCGGCAGCCTGGGCTGTCCTTTTTCTTTCCGGAGTGGTTACTGTGCCTGCGCCTATATGCATTTTCCCTTTCATATGGCGACAGAGCATTTCAATGATTTCTGGCGCACCTTCCGTGTTCATGGTGACCTCCATCAATCGGATGCCACCAAGAAAGAGTGCCTCCACCATGGGGATTGCCTGGTTGAAGGGAAGACCGCGGGCAATGGCGATAATGCCTGTTCTACGCAAACACGTTTCAATCGATGGAAGTATGGGAGAACACCTCACTTTCCGCAATGATTTGCTGCATACCCCGCACGCTTAGCCATTGGCTGTCCGCGAAAGGGATCTTGCGAATAAACCTATCTTTCAGTCTCTGCCGCATGCATAAAAGAAACGCATCGGAAAAGGTATCTCGACCATAGAGTATAATCTCGTCCTCTGCTTCATAGAAAAAGCGGGAAAAGGCTACGCTATCCTGCTGGGTCAGAATGCCTAACAGGAAGGATGATACTTGTAACGGACTGGCATGCTCAAGTACCTGATAAAGCCTTGCCACAAAAAGCGCCCTCGACATACCCTCTTTCTCCGCCGTCTCATAGCCCATGTGGACAAACGCTTCGTCCATATCAATTCCATTTAAATCGCATACGGAGGATTTGAGAATAGTATCTTGGGTTATAATATGGAGCAATTCACCGCTCAGAGTAGTCACCGAGCGATGAATCTCGCCTTTATTGATGTCAATAATCTTATTATGGGAACCAAAATGGATTGCCAGCAAGCGTTTTTGCTCGCATTTCTCCGTAAGGATACCCATGATCTCGGTTTCTTCCCCACGCATCATATCGGATGTAAGCATCGAATTGTTTGCGCCCTTTACGCCAGGAATGAAGGCAAATTCCAAATCCGGCGATATTTCAGGCAATCGAATGCATTTAACCGCTTGAGCAAGCGCCTTGATACCTGCAGGCGCGCAAATATGGGGTACCTCCGTTAATCCGCTGGCGGAGGTGATCATTCCGCAAGCGCAAACCCTCCGTATGGCAATCCCATGGGTCTGCTCCATTTGATGGACCTCCGAAATAACGGCTGCACCAAGGGCATCGTTATACTTCCCGTTGGAGGAGTTTGCAGCGCCGACACGGCGCTGGCTCCGCTCCAATACCGTACCTCCAAACATCAGAGTAAACCGTGTATTTGTCGTTCCCCCATCAACAAAAAGAATGGGTTCGTCCAAGTGTCATGCATCCTCCTTCACAGATTGCCTGCCTGTAATTGCCCGGTTAGGCTATCGATACATTCCCAAGTATGTTTTTATTCATTTCACACGGAACTTTTCGATCAGCGATCTGTCAATATGAAGGCCCAATCCAGGTTCTTCATCCATGAGCATATATCCATCTCTGTTCAAATGATATGCGCCAGGGGAAAGCTGTTCGCGGAAAATGTTCGGAGTGCGGTCCAGCTCCAAATACATGCCACGTGGGTTCAAACAGCCAGGAAAATCGGGCAGCGCAAAAGCAAAATGAATGCCTGTCCTAAGCGCCACCGCACTACCCCATACATGGGGAAAGCATTGAATGTTGTGGATGGTCGACAAGGTGGCAACCTTCATGGCTTCTGACAGACCGCCGGTAACGCAGCAATCAGGCTGTACAATATCCACCGCCCGGCTGGAAAGCAGGCGATAGAAGCCATAGCGGGTGAATTCAGCTTCCCCGCCTGCCACAGCGATATTTGTCTTGGCCTTGACTTCCCTGTATCCCTCAATGTCCTCAGGCGGCACAGGTTCTTCAAACCATTCAATATCGTACTTCTCCATGGCGTGGGAGAGGCGTATGGCCTCATGGGCAGTATAGGCATGGTTGGCATCCACCATCAACCTGGTGGGGCCGATGGCACAGCGGACAGCCCGTATGGTTTCAAGGTCCGTCTCCAACCCGAACCCTATTTTGATTTTCAAGGCACGAAAGCCCTGCTTGATATAGCCTTCCGCCTCGTCGATCAGATCTTTGGCAAGGCTCTTGCTTCTGCTGCGGTACAATCCAGTAGCATAAGGAAGGATGCGCTCCCGACGGGATCCCCCCAACAACCGATGAACAGGCATGCGGGTGTATTGGCCCTTCAGGTCCCACAAGGCGATGTCAATGGCGCTGATGGCCTCAATGGGGCTTCCTTTTTGCCCATTATCCCTCATTTTTTGGTAAAGGGTATCCCAGATGCGTTCGCTGGCAAACACATCCTCCCCCATTATAGCAGGTGCATAGACCTGGTCGATGATGGTCTGATTAGCGTAGGCATTCCCAAAGGATTCTCCCCAGCCGGACAACCCATCATCGGTGATCAGTTCCAACAAAAGAATAGTGCGTGTATCATACCATGCCTGGGAATAACAAAAACTCTTTCCTCCCAGTTTTTGGGAAACCACATAAGTTTTGATTGCCTGTATTTTCATCCCCATATCCCTTCGCTCCCTGCATAGAAATGCCGGTCAGGCGTTTTGAATGGATATCCGCTGGATTCCGTAGTATTCCTCAAGACTGAATTTTGAACAATCTTTGCCGATGCCGCTTTCTTTCAGACCGCCGTGGGGTAGATTGCAGGCATAAAATGGAGCGTTCACACTGACACTGCCTGCGTCAATGGCGCGGGATATGGACAATGCTTCGTTCAAATCATTGGTAAACAGATACGCCGCTAATCCATACTCCGTATCATTGGCCATAGCTGCGATATCGTCCCCATCGTCAAAGGCAAGCACAGGCATAACAGGTCCGAAAATCTCTTCCTTATAAACACGCATATCCGGGGTAACTCCGTCCAAAATGGTTGGAAGGAAGAAGAAACCCCTCCCCTCCGCCGGCTTTCCGCCGCAAAGCACCCGAGCGCCTTTTTCCACCGCATCCTTGACAAGCGAAGCCATTTCTGTCTGTGCTTTTTGAGAGATCATAGGTCCCATCAGGATATCTGCCGGCATATCTCCGGATCCTAGCGTGATGCGGCTAATAAAGGCCAGGGCGTTTCGGAGAAAAGTGTCTTTTACTGCTTTGTGTACAAACACCCGGTTGGCGGCTACGCACACCTGCCCTGCATTGCCAAACTTGATATCGCATATATGGTTGGCGGCAGATTCCACATCTGCGCTTTTGCATACCACAGCTGGGGCGTTACCGCCAAGTTCAAGGGAAAAATGCTTGATAGACGTTGCCGACTGGGTAATGATCTTGCGCCCTGTTTGCGAGGAGCCGATCAGGGTAAGCATTTTAGGGATCTTACTGCTGTTCATTGCTTTGGCTAGCGTTTCGCCGGGACCGCTGATGATATTGATCACCCCGCTGGGAACACCTGACGCTTTGGCCACCTCTCCCACATACAAAGATGCCAGGGATGTCAGGGAGGAAGGCTTCAAAACGCAGGTGCATCCCGAGGCTAGCACAGGTCCCAATTTATAGCCCAGGTTCAGCAGCGGGAAATTCCAGGCCAAATACCCCACCACCACACCAATGGGCTTCCGTATGATCAAATTAAGGTGGCTGTTGTCCGGATCAAGAATGATATCGCCCTCCAAGCGCAGCGCCTCCTCATAAAAGAAACGAAGACAATTAGGCAGCATTTCGAAATCATAAACAGCGCCGGCGAGGGGCTTGCCTGTTTCACGGATCAGCAGACCAATGATCTTGTCCCGCTCAGCCTCCAATGCCGAGGCAAAGCGGAGGATCACTTCTCCCCGTTGACGAAGCGACATCTTGGACCAAGCTGGGAATGCGGCAGCAGCTGCATCCAACGCTTCCTGAGCCTGTGTAGCATCCGCTGCGGGAAATCTCTCCGCGACGAATCCGGTAGCCGGGTCGAACACTTCCATGGTCTCACCATTGCCACAAACGAGTTCCCCGCCAATGTAGTGCTTCATAACCTATGTTCCTCTCCATTCAAAAATACTCTAAATATAAAATCACTTTTTATATTTGCACTAATTATACTTTGTGATGCCAGTTCTGTCAATCCCATATTTTAGAGGGCTTTTCGCTGCTATTTCATTTTTTTCTGTGGGGTCTTGACAGTAATTCTTCAATATGGTATTCTATATATAAAATAATTCTGCGCCAAATATGAACGGGGGCAAACATTGTATGTGCAACAACACGCTGCTCCATATTGATGGGACCACCTTCCTTATTAAGAATGAGCTCGGTTTCGGATTGTCCTTCACCAAGGACAGCATCGGATATGGCCAGGCGGAAGTATTTCAGCAAGGCATTTCCATAGGTCGGTTGGAATTGTTCAAGAGCCGCCGCCACGCTGTGACGCAGAAGATGCCGCCCTACTATCATGTGGGTCCTCTGGGGCACCGTTTCAGGGAATGCAGTGTTCTGCATGAGACAGAGTCGCAAGTGACCCTTGTTTTTTCCGGTGAGAGCTCCTTTTACGCCCTGCAAGCATACCTCACGCTCTACGCGGATAAACCCGCCTGTGTCATCCGCTATCAGGTGAAAGCTGCGCATCCCTTTGCAGATATAGCGGAGGCACCCTATACCGAGGTCAGCTTTGCCCCCGAGGGGTCGGAGCTTGTGTTTGCCCAATTCCCTTTGCTGACCCCCGTAACGTCAGTATTTCATCACGAGATGGAAGTGCAGCCTCAGCGTAATTCCGCGCCTTTCCTGTTCAGTCTTCGCCGGGATTCCCTGCGCACCTATGTCCTGGGGTTGGGGTATGGTCTTGACCAGCCCTACTGGAACGGCCGCATCCGCTACCGGCCGGAAGGGGCTGGCGGCATCCTGGAAATTTACCCTTTGCAGGCCATCCCCATTTCCGGTGTGACGGTTTGTTACTCGGTTGTTTTGGCAGTGGGTGAGACTCAGGGACAATGCATTACTGGGTACAGGGAAGCCAGTGGATATCAAATGGAAACACCGTTCTTCCGTACCATGGATCAAAGCGAGACCTTATTTATGTCCGTATACAAAAATTGTCATGCTTATATTGATGGAAAAGGCTACCGCCAGCAAATACGCCTCTCCGACGGAAAGCCTGCCAAGGGCGACGTGGCCGAAGGTGCATACGGCAAGTTTATTCCCATCTGCGCCAATGTGGGGCTGGCGCATAATCTGTACAAGTGGTGGGTGAGACATCCGGAGGAAGGCTGGGCCCGTGACCGTGCTTTTGAAATGGTGGCCTTTTTCCTAAAAAGCCAGCGGAAGCACGGCGGTGTTCCAAATTTATATCTGGATGGAGAAGACCGTTATATCACCTATGTCGAGTATGTACGGGAATGCCGTATACAGGAAGGCCGCACTTCCCATCCTTATCCGGACGGCATATGCCGCTATACCACCCACATGATGAGCATGGCCGTCTATTATTTATACCGCCTGTATCTGGAACGCAAGGCTGTGGAGGGTGTCGATTGCCTGTCATGGCGGGATTCCGCCATCGCTGCGATGGATTATCTGGCGGCTAATGTGATGCCGGATGGCATGGTGGGACGCAATTACACTGACGAAGGAGAATATGACGACACCTGTGCCGATGTCTGGCTGCTGATTGCCCTTGACTACATGCACGGACAGACGGGAAAGAACGCGTACGCTGATGCCCGAGACCGTATGGAGGGTTGGACAGACAAAACATTCGCTTCCATTAACCATTGGTATAACTGGAGTGCGGACGGTGGCTTCTGGCACGGAGAAGGGCAGCCTCCTATCAACCATGATGCATTCGAACTGCCCACATACGCCACCTATTGTTCTTACCGCTACCTACACACGGGCGAGAGCGTTTACCTTAGCAAGGCCCGGGATACATATGAATATCTATGGCTTTGTATGATCCCCATCCAATACGAGGGTTACAAGCATCTCACCAAGGGGCTCGTCAAGGAGCAGGACACCTATAGTACGTTTGATATCCCATTTAACACCACGCGCCTGTTTGACTGCATGCCGCTGATGACTGCTCTTACAGGGGACCGTTTCTATATGGATTTCTACAAGTTCCTGCTACAGCTCCAAATGGCCTATCAAGCAGTGGATTGTGACTATCCCGCTTTTTACATCGGCCTGGACTGGATTCAGCCGGATACATTGGGCGAAGGCGATGTCGCCTATATATCCGAGTTTGCCGGGGTCATTTTTCTGGATTCCATCAACAGTTCATTTTGCTATCGGTTCTTAAGCACAGGTAATGAGGTAATGGGATTGGATGCTCCTCCCGCATGCAATGCTGATATCAAGGGCGACGTCGTCAAGGCCGTTTTTGCCACCTGCCAGGTGTCGGACTGTGGTTGGGACCCCCAAAACAACCGGCTGTTATTGCGGCTACTGCACAACCATGATAGGCGCGAGTGCCACATAGGCTTTGCCTTGGACGAAGGGAGCGCAGATCCAAAGTCTATTTTCGTCGCCTATGGTGATAAGCAGGAAGATGTTCTCAACTTCTACAACCGGCATACTAAGTCCTTATCGGTCAAATTGCCTTGCATCCCAGAAGTTAAAATTATCATACGTTTCTGATCGTGTCATTACCGGAGATAAAACGCATGCCATTTAGTGCTTTAATGAAACCGGGAGGTGGTTGTCAAAAGGGAAACAAGCCAACTCGAACATCAATGGTACCCTATTAAACAAAAGGAGTGAACACCATGAAAAGGATGCTCAAAACACTGGTTTCCCTTGTGCTGGTTTTGGTATTGGTACTATCTTTGTTTACTATGGCTGCGTCGGCCGAAAAAAAGGTCCTCCGATTGATGGTTTGGGGAAATACGGACAATGAAACCAAGACGACCCAAGCCGTTCTGGCTGCATACCCCGAGTTGGCTGCAAAGATGGATATTGAAGTCGTCGTGGGTGGAGCCAACGATGCGGAATCCGCCAACAAATTCCGCCTAGCGTTAAGTGCAAACGACGACATCCCCAACATCGTCATGCTCAACTACACACAGGTTCCGGAATTTGCAAATGCGGGCGTGCTTGAGGACATTTCCGCCGCCGTAGAGCCCTACAAAGCGGACATCATTCCCGGTATTCTGAGCATTATGTCCTATGGGGACAAAATGATCGCCTTCCCGTATGACGCAAAGCCCAAATACTGGTTCTACCGTTCCGATATGTTTGCTGATGCGGGTTTGGATGTGACAGCCATCAGGACAGTGGACGATCTAATCGCAGCGGGCAAAAAGCTGCAGGAAAAATACCCCGGTGCATACATCTGGAATATTGGCAGTACCACGTTCGCGCCGGATCTGATGTTCACGCTTACGGGCTATGACGCCAAATTCAGGGACGATGCGGGAAACTACGTTCTTGTCACAGACCCGGGTGTACGACAAACCTTTGAGTCGCTCAAAGCCCTCAAGGATGCGGGCGTAACAGGCAATTTCAAGGCGTTGACACCCGAATGGGAGCAGGCCATTAAGGACAACGCGCTAGCCTCTACCCTGATTGCCAGTTGGTTCAAGGTCAATTTGCCGAAGATCGCGCCTGAGCAACAGGGCAAGTGGGGTATCGCGCCCTGGCCGGAGAGCTTCGCCGCTGGTGGCAACGCAGCTGTATTCGTTGTACCCGCAGGCGCGAAGGACAAGGACTTGGCTTTAGAATTTCTCACTAAAATGCGCTTGGATAAGACCGGTTCCCTGGCAGTGTTTGGCGCACTGGGGCTAACCCCGCTGATCAAGAGCTGCGCTGATGATCCCGTCGTCAACACCCCTAACCCTTTCTTCGGCGTAAGCATCGCGGCAAAGGACTTCCAGGTGTTCGAGAGTTTTAAAACCTTCCCCTTTACCGAGACCTCTTCCCAGGAGTTGAGTATTCTGGCACAATATCTTGACGAATATCTCAATGGCGGAAAAACACTTGACGATGCTCTGGCCGCGGCACAAAATGATATGGTGACAACCATCGGCCAGCTGCAATAACGGCGCAGGGAAGGATTAATCGAAGGGGACGGGCGGCGTTCCGCCCGTCCTCCTCGCCGTCAAGCGATACGGAATACCACAGAGAAAGGAACCTGTGGAATGAAAGCGAACCCCATAGAACAGGAAGTGCAGCATATGAGGCGGAGACGTTGGAACAGGCTGGTGCCTTACCTGTTTATTTCTCCGTTTCTCGTTTCCTTTGCGCTCTTTTTTGTTTATCCCTCAGCCTATTCTTTCATATTGAGCTTTTTCAGCTACAAAGGCTATGGCGATGCCAAATTCATCGGGCTGAAGAACTACATCGCCCTTTTGAACTATGGTATGTTCTGGAACGCCTTGCAAAACACATTCTTTTATTTTGTGGTTCGCTTTATGCCTATGATGGTAGTGTCCTTTATGCTGGCATATTTACTAAGCTTTTCGTTCAGCCGCAGGACATCCAGTTTTTATAAACCTTTGCTGTTTATGCCTCAAGTGGTTATTGTAGTAGCGGCGGCGCTATGTTGGAAAGTGATTCTCGGCGGAGAATATGGGGTGATCAACAGGTTGTTGGGCACCAGGATTGATTTCCTTGGCTCGGTTTTCCTGACAAAGGCGTCCGTGATCGCAATGATGATGTGGCGTGCTACTGGCTGGTTTTTGGTGATCTACATGAGCGGGCTTACCACTATCAGCCCAGACGTGATTGAAGCATCCAAGATCGATGGTGCCAGCTCGCCGCAGCGGCTTTTTCGTATCATCATCCCTTTAATGAAGCCAATCTTCTTGTTCGCCTTCATGATGGATGCCATTAATTCCATGAAAATTTACACGGAGCCTGCCGTTTTACTTGGCACGGCCGGTGATTCCGTCGTACCCATCAGTGCGGAGCCGGTGCTCAACCTTTTGGTTACTCGAATTAACGGAGGTGGTTTCGGTCTGGCTTCGGCCATCGGCTGGGTACTGTTCTTTATTATCGCGCTGCTAGTGATCATCATCAACGTGCTGATGAAAGATAGGGAGGTGGCAAAATGAAACGAAGCATCCCTATCAAAGCACTTTTACACTTTCTGCTAGTCACTGGCTGCTTATTGGCTATATATCCCATGTTCATCATGGTATCAGGATCCTTCAAGACCGCGGCAGAATTTGCCGCAAATCCAGCCGGACTGCCCCGCAGTTTCACCTTCAACAACTATGTGCGCCTGTGGAACTACAATTCTGGCCTTATCCTGCGCACCTTTATAAACTCCGTAGGCGTTTCTGGCGCCTATACAGCCTTGACCCTGTTTATTGCTTCACTGGCGGCCTTTGCCTTTGCCAAGTATTCCTTCAAGGGGAGAAAGATCCTTTTTGCTTTGCTGCTGGCTACCATGATGATTCCTATGGAGGTCAATATTCCTCCTATGTATTTGCTTTTTAGCAGGATCAAATGGCTGAATTCCTATCAGGTTCAGGTCCTGCCCGGCATCGCCAACGTTTTTGCGCTCTTCATGATCAGACAATACATGGAAAGCATTCCGGATGCCATTATAGAATCCGCCGTGGTGGATGGCGCTGGCCACGGAATGGTATATGCGCGTATCGTCATGCCGGCTGCTAAGCCTGTGCTAGGTGCTTTGACCATCTTGTTGTTTTTGAACAAATGGAACGATTACATGTGGCCTATGATTATGGTTCACAACCCAAGGATGATGCCCGTCAGTGTTATCCTGCCCACACTTAATGACAGTGGTTCCTTACAGTCCATTCCCTGGGAATTGGTGCTTACCGGCTGTTCCATTGTGACCGTGCCCATCATCCTCTGCTTTCTTCTTTTCCAAGACAGATTCATGCAGAGTATGACCATCGGAGCGGTAAAAGGATAGGCGGCAAAACGGCCTGCTGCCATAGCAGGCCGTTCCAACGCGTACTTACCTTTTCTCCGGCAATAGTCCTATCTTAACCCCCATTACGATGGGATCGAAGAAGAACAGGCATCCGCAGTTGTTGCACTGAAGGCGGACCATCGGAACGATTTCTCCCAGCCCCTCCACTACCAAGCGGCCCTGTTCATCCAGTGGAACAGCCGCCACCACATTGCCATTTGCGATCCAGTTATTCATGTGGCAAACGGGGCAATCAGGCCCGCAACCGCGGTCATTTAACGCCTTGAGCATTTCCTTGGTGGAGATTCTCATGATGGTCCTCCTAATTATCCAATTTGCAGCATTATCCTGCTATTGAAGGCAGAGGGGGTGCACTTGGCGAGAAAACGTTCCATTTCGGACAGATGCTGGTCCAGTATTTCCTGATAGGCGGGAGTATGCGCCAGGTTGTGCACCTCATCCGGATCGTTGTCCATATCATAAAGCACGTAGCGGTCCTTCTCCTCCGCCATGTCATAACGTATGCACTTCCACCGTGGTGAGCGGATCATGAAGGATCTGGGCCTAAGGGTGGACGGATCTATCTGGTACACGCAATAGGCATATTGTTTGTGACAGTCCCCGCCCCTGAAGGCCGCCGACAGGTCTGTCCCGGAAATGTTTTCTGGCAGAGGGGCGTCTGCGCCTACGAGAGAGGCGAAAGTTGGAAACAGGTCCACTAGGCTAATCAACTCTTCACAGCGTCGGCCAGCCGGAATGACCCCGGGCATCCTGGCGATAAGCGGTACACGGGTTGTGGCATCAAACATCAGATCTTTGAACCACAGGCCTTTCTCCCCTGCCATATCTCCGTGGTCAGAGCAGTAGACCACAAGGGTGTTTTGTGCCAAATCAAGATCATCCAGCAGGTCAATGATCTGGCCAATGGTATGATCCAGGTAACTGGTGCTGGCATAATACTTGGAGCGACACAAGCGGATGATATCCTCGGGCAGTCTGTCCCAATGTTCGCTGTGGTAGAGTTTGTTGGCCAGCCAATCGTCATTGAGATCGCCTGGAATCAGTTCCGGCCAGTGGATGGCTGCAGGGTCGTACATACTGAAGAAGGGCTCTGGGACATTCCATGGCCAGTGGGGGTCATTGAAGGAGGCGTGAAGGAAAAATTTCTGATCCTTATGCTCTCGGAGGTACCGCTTGGTTTGCTCCAGAAAATATACATCGCGGTGTTCCTGGGGCGTATCCACTACCTCCGCCTGGAACATTTCCCTGCACAGTTGCGGCGTGAAAGCACCGAACACTTTGCCGGTATATCCGTCCGTATGGCGGGCGGAATCCCTCCATGCGGCTGTATGGGACTGTATCACAGCGTCATAATCCAGCGGACCAAGGCGAAAATCATACCCATGATCATGCCATTCGTTGTTGGTATGCATTTTCCCGATACAGGCAGTGGTATAGCCGCAATCATGGAAATAGTGCGCCCATGTGCGGTTCCGTTCATCGAAGTAGTACGGATTGCCAATTTGCCCGTGCTCCTGTGGGTAGCGCCCCGTAATCATGCTCTGGCGGGTGGGTGCGCAGGCGGGATATGGACAATACGCTTTGGTAAACAGCGTTCCTTCCCGGGCTAGCCGGTCCATAGTTGGAGTCTGTACGGTGGAATCCCCCGCGCAGCCCATGATTTTGGGATTATGTTCATCGGATGTAATCAACAGCACATTCCAGTCATTTGAGGCTCGATTGGTGGCCATGGAACTCCTCCTAATAGTCCAGCGGTGTGATTCGCGGATAATGAGATATATATAAAAACTAATTTTATATATAAATAGTATACTCCGTCTGGTCGCATCTGTCAAGGATATGGATTGAAAAAGTCAATACCCCATGGTATATTGTGAAATAAGCAGAAATTGATGTGTCAGAGAAAGAGAGGAGAAAAATGGCCAAGAAATACCAAGCCCCAGCCGCAGAGAAACTGCTTAGCATCGTCGAACTGATGGCCACGCAGTATCGGCCTTATGCTGTAACAGAAATTGCCTCAAAATTGGGCATTACTGTAAATTCCGCCTTCCGCATCCTCAAGGAACTGGAAGAGCACGAGTATGTGCAGAAAGATCCCAGCTCCATGGCATACAGGCTGACTGGAAAACTTTACTATCTCGGCAGTTTGGTGGGAGCGCATATGAGCTTCCGCTCCACTGCCTCCGGATATATGGATGAAATTGCTGACTTGACAGGAGAAACCACCCTTCTGGCCATCCTGGATGACCATTTCAACACCATTGTTATCGACCAGGTAGTAAGCAAACAGATGGTAAAGTTTATCTCCACCGTAGGCGGAACGTATCCTACCAATACCTCCGTATTAGGGAAGGCAATGCTCTCTGTGCTGCCGGAAGATCGACTGGCAAAGTTCTTCAGCATATATACCCTGCAAAAGGCAACAGAAAAAAGCATCACTGATTCTCGGGTTTTACGGGAGGAACTGGCCTCTATCCGCAAGATTGGTTATGCGGTGGATGATGAAGAAAGCTGTATTGGTATCCGTTGTGTGGGCGTTCCCATCGTGGACGAGCGAAAGATATTGCTTGGATCGCTATGCATTTCCTGCCCGGCGTATCGACTGGACAAGGACAATATTGCCAAGGCTGGCCAGGTTTTGATGCATTTTGCGGATGTGATCATGCGTAAGATCGGTGCAAAGGGATGAGTTTCAGAAAAATCTGTTTAAACTGGCAAGGGGGACGGAAACACTTCCGGCTAGGGTCCGGATTATTTGGATGTCAATATTCCGCATGCATGCCCATATCATAATAGCCAAGCTTGCATGATAGCTCCATCGCCTGATCCATCACGTTGCTGTGGATACGGTCGAATTCAGCCTGAAAGCGCTCGGGCGTCGTAGTAGCGCTGAGGGCGGCGATTGGCACGCCCATACGCGAACGAATGGGTGCCGCCAAACAGCAGCAATTCATGCCGACCCCCTGCAGATCGGTTGCATACCCCCGGGTGCGACACTGCTTCAACTCCGTCTGTAACTGCTGCAGATCCGTTATTGAGTGGGATGTACGCGGCCGCAGGCCGTATTTTTGCACTAACTGCAGCATTTCCTCTGCTGGAAGGTAGCTGAGTAGTATCTTGCCCATGGCTGTCTGTGTGGCGGGGCTACGTCTGCCTAGGATCGTATAAGCCGTCTCCACTGTTCCACATGTTGCATAGCTTAAGTGGAATGTATCGCACTTGTACAGTACCGAAAGATTTGCGTTCATGGAAAGCGTATGACACAACTCATCAAGGTTTGCCTGACCTAGCCTGCGTACTTCGTAGCGGCTTAGTGCCACACCAGCCAGCCCAACGATATGCAGGCTCAACGAATACATGTGTGTGATGGGATCACGCTCAATAAAGCCAGCGTCCTCCACTGCCTGCAGATGCCGGTAGAGTGTCGCCGTGGGCAGGTCAAGACGCCGGCCGATCTCAGCCGCCGGCAGTTCCGGTTGCTGATAAGTGAAGCAGTTGAGCACCTGCATCATCTTTTCTATTGATGTGGAAGTCTGCAACCCTTTTCCGTTCTTTGTCACCGAGTTACCTTCCCCCTTACTATTTTATGTTCCCATTCTATGAGAAGACATATCCGCAATTCATCGATATATCAAGAATACACTAAAAAAATCTAGAAATCAATAGCTATGGGGCCTATATAATTCTCAATAGATAGGAATAGGTTCTCCAATAACAGAATTGACACCCATGGAACGCGTTTTTATAATAATGGTGATAACAGCCGCTGTTGTTTGGGACAAATCGAAAAATGCATAGCGAATATCCCCCGGCCGTACAGAGGCGCATGAAAGTGCTGTGAGCTTTCCGTAGGCACAGGGCTGGAGTACGCCATTGCAAACATCATTCATGAAAGCAAGGAGAGCATATGGGGAAAGAAGCCATGCGGGGTATCTATACGATCCCATCCACCCCCTTCCATGAGAACGGCTCCATTGATGTCGACGGATTCAGGAACATTGTTGAATTCTGCGTAGCATGTGGCGCTCACGGTCTTGTCTATCCGGTAAACGCTAGCGAATATACCTCGCTGAGCGATTCGGAAAGGTTCACACTCGCAAAGGCTCTCGTGGAAACGGCCGCCGGAAGGATCCCTACAGTGATCGGAGTAGCCGCTACCTGCAAAGAAAACGCGGCCAGATTTGCGACGCACGCCAAGGATATTGGTGCCAGTGCCGTCATCGCCATGCCACCGTATATCAAATCGAAGGGTTTTTCCGACGAGAGCATCTTTTCATATTATCAAGCCATCTCGGATGCCGCGAAAATTCCGGTGTTCATCCAGAATTATGAGCCGCCTGTGGGCACAAATATGAGCGCTGCATTCCTGCTCAAGCTATGTAGGGAAATCGAATATGTGCAGTATGTAAAGGAAGAAACTGTGCCCAGCACATTGAAGATGCAGAAATTGTTTGATGATAACACAGGGGAATGCAAAGGCGTCTTCGGAGGTTCTGGGTGTAGGTACATAATTGAGGAATACCGGAGAGGTACGGCTGGTAACATGCCCGGATGCCATGTGACCGATGTGTGTGTCGCCCTATGGGACGCCTTGGAAAGCGGAGAGCAAGAAAAGGCAAAGCAAATTTACAAGGATATGTCGCCCCTTTTCTTTTTCGAAACCCAGTTCACCAGCGTTTACAAGGAAGTCTTGAAGATCAGGGGGATCATCAAGAGTGCTTACACTCGGAACAACTCCTACTGCATAGATGATACTGGCATGAAATATCTCAACGAGGTCTTAAGTATCCTGAAGCCCTATATGAAGGTTTGAAAACGCGAAGGGCGGACTGATCAAGGCATGAGAATCACAAAAATCAAAAAGTTCATCGTCGGCAACACTTTCAAGAACTGGATGTTTGTCAAGGTTTATACGGACGAAGGGTTGGTGGGGCTTGGCGAAGCCACAGACGGGCTGTCAACCATGTCCCAGGCGGCCAGCCTAGACGAGCTTGAAGATCTTGTCATCGGCCAGAACCCAATGTATCCGGAGAGACTCTGGCAGTTCCTGTATAAAAAATTGTACCTGAAGGCCAACATTGCAGTGAATGGCATCACCCTGGCCTGCTGGGATATTTTAGGGAAAGCGTTGGGAGTGCCCGTATGGCAGTTGTTAGGCGGAAAACAGCGTGACAGGCTCCGCCTGTACGCCAACGGCTGGTATACAGGACCCAGAAATCCTGAATCCTATGCCGAAGCCGCATTGGACATGAAGAAGAAAGGATATACGGCGTTGAAATTTGATCCGTTCGGGAAAGCGTACATGTCCATCAGTCATGAAGAAGAAAAGGTCTCCCAATCCTTGGTAGAGGCTGTTCGGATGGCCGTGGGAACGGATGTAGATTTATGCATTGAGGCCCACGATAGGTTCTCGATACCGGATGCGATTCGGATTGGCCGGTGGCTTGAGGCATATTCGCCCATGTTTCTGGAGGCCCCTGTCCATACCTGTGACGTGGAGGCAGCGGAAACAGTGGCCAGGGCTATCCATGTACCGGTGGCCACCGGTGAACAGTTTCACACGCTGAGGGAGTTCATCGATTTTTCAAGGGCCAGGTCCATCGCCTACGTGCAGCCGGAGGTTATGAACCTGGGGCTTTACGTGACACTTAAAGCATGCGCCATATCGGAGGCCAACCATCAGCTGGTGGCGTGCCATCAGGCGCAAAGTCCCTTCTGCACAGCTGTAAACGCGCACATCCATGCCATAGTTCCCAACTTCTTGATACAGGAATGCTTTGATGACACGCTATGGTCCGGCGTATGGGATTTACTGGAGGGGGTCCCCAGGGCAAAGGACGGTTTCATTGAGGTCCCCGACAAGCCCGGCTGGGGTGTCGAGCTGAACGAGACGGAATGCGAGAAATATCCCTACTCCCCCAAAAACTTTCTAAGGCTGTTTGATGACGGATGGGAGTCAAGGTTGGGTGAGAGATGATGAGAAATCATCTTGATAATAAGGAGGTAAAGGTTCGCATGAGAAAGCAAAGGTTTCTGGTAATTGCATTGATTCTTGCAGCAGCGATCATCCTGCCTGTATTCGCAAGTGCAGGCGAAGTAACGCAGATCACTCACTGGTCATGGAGTAACGGGGCTTGCTATGGCGCCGCGTGGGAGCTTTTCACCCAAAAGCACCCCGAGTATGCAGGGATCACGTATACCTTCACATCTCAGGGCGGCTCATCCCAGGACATGATGCAGAAAATCATGCTGTCCTATGCCGCTGGTTCCGAGGTTCCCGACGTGATCGAGATGAACTTCAAACTAAACCCTATGCTCATTGAGAGTGGGGTTGCCGCCGATATCACGGAGATCATTGCGCCCTATAAGGACAAGGTTCCCGAATACGTTTGGAACTCCGCGATGAAGGATGGCAGGATGTATGGTATCCCGCTGCGCGGCAATTCCTCCATGATGCTTTACCGTGAAGATCTGTGTACTGCCGCTGGAATCGATATGACAACTGTTAAAACATGGGACGATTTCTTCGCGGCCGGCAACAAATTCATGCAGTATTACACTGCCAGGAATGAGGATATCTATTGGACGACAATTTCTCCGGACAAACCATGCAATCTCTGGGGAGAGATATTCTTCGGGCAGCAGGACATGGGGTTCTTTGATGAGAACGGCGAATGCATCGTCGATACGGATCCCCGTGCCATCGATGCCCTCAAAACCATCTATAGGATCTACTCCGAGGGCCTTTCCACAAAGCTTACGGACCTGACTCCCAGTTGGTATGGCGCACTTTCTGAGGGCAAGGTGGGTTGCATCCTCACAGCTGGCTGGATGACTTCCATCATGATGCAGAATGTTCCCGATGCTGACGGGCTGTGGAGGATTGCACCTTATCCGACCTTCGCCAGTGGCAAGCAGAGCATGCAGGGAACAATGGGCTATACAATTCTGACAACGGACAAAAAAAAGCAAGAGATTGCTGCCCGCGCTTTACTTGAAACAGCGTATGATGACGAAACGTGCTATACCCTTGAGGAAAAGACAGTAACCAACATGTCCCTGAACATCTTTATGAAGAATCCGCCACAATCCGGAAGTTTTGAAAAGCTGAATGCCTTCTTTGGCGGGCAGAACGTGAAAGCCGTTGACATGGAGCTCCTTTCCAACGCCACGCTTCACAAATATACACCGGCGTTTGCCGAAGTGCTCAATATACTCAACACCGAAATGGCGAAGGCCATCAGCGACCAAAAAACGATCGACGAGGCGATTGCCGATATGGGCAAAACCATACGCCAGCAGGTAGGCTTGTCTAAATACTGATCGACACGGTCAGGACGGGGGCCGCAAACGCTTCCGTCCTGATCCTTCAATGGTGATGTATGAAAAAGCTTTTTCGCGTTGATAAGGAAGAATCTAGGGCCGCATTTTTGTTTATTTCACCCTTCCTGATTCTTTTTGCTTGTTTCAAGGTTTTCCCCATCTTGTATTCCCTAGCTACAAGCTTTTACAAATGGAATGGGATGGGCAAAAAGAGTTTCCTTGGTTTTGGCAATTATACGAACCTGATTATGAACGACAGCACATACCTTGTTGCGGTCAAAAACACGCTGATTGTTTGGGCCGCCAATATCTTCCTAGTGGTATTTTTCGGCTTTTGCATGGCATTGATCATCAACCAGAAGCGTCTGCCATTCCGGGGTCTATTTCGGACTTGCTTCTATCTTCCCCAAGCCCTGGCTATTGTGCCCCTGTGCCTGACCTTCGGGTATATTTTTGAATACAATTTCGGCTTTGCAAATCTTTTCCTTCAGGCGTTGCATTTACCACGTGTGGAATGGCTGCTGAATGCTCGCTTTGCGCTGGCTACCGATATTTTCGTCATTATCTGGCGGACGATGCCCTGGCATATGGTCATACTGCTGGCTGGATTGCAGAATATACCTAACGAACTGTATGAAGCAGCCGAAATGGATGGATGCACGAGCCTAAAAAAAACGCTGCATATCACCATCCCATCCATAAAACCCATTTTTTTCTACTGTTTTCTAATGGGTTCGATATCCTCTTTTCAGGTGTTCCAGGAGCCGTATGTTATCACGGGCGGAGGGCCGGGTGACGCAACGACCACCATTTCTCTGTATATGTATCGTACCGGCTTTGAGTTTTTCAAGCTGGGATATGCTTCGGCGATCACTTTCATTTCTCTGATCGTCATCATGACGCTGTCCGCTTTTGTCCTACTCGGTTTCAGGAGTGAAATGGAATGAAAAGCAATTCAAAAAGAAAAAAAAGGATGCATACTTGTCTATTGGTTTTTTCCATCTTTCTGGCAATAATATGCGCTTTCCCTCTGTTTTGGATGGTGGTGGCGGCTATCCGTCCAAACCAGGAAACCTTCAAGACAACGCTTCAGATATTGCCCCAAAAGCTGACATTGGAGAATTTCGAATATGTGGCAGATGCTATTCCCCTAACACGGATTTATGCTAATTCCCTGTTTGTCTCCATTACCAGGACCGCCCTAACGCTCTTTTTCGCCTCTTTGGCAGGCTTCGCCTTTGCCAAACTGCGCTTTGGGGGTAAAAATCTGCTGTTCATTTTGGTTCTGTATACGATGACGATCCCTTTTGATTCCATCGTTCTTCCTTCATTCATGACAATGGTCAGCCTTAAATGGGCCAATACCTACCTGCCATTGATCGTTCCTCATGTGGCGGACCCATTTGCAATCTTCTTGATGCGCCAATACATCGTGGCCGTGCCCACAGAAATGATCGAGTCAGCAAGGATTGACGGGGCTTCCTATTTCAAAATCTATAGAACTATCATCACCCCCATTATTATCCCAGCATTCATCACCCTAACCATCTTTGTGTTCAAAAGTTCCTGGAATGATTTTCTTTGGCCTATGATCATCGTCAGAGACCCAGCAAAACAAATGCTCATGGTAGCCATCAACAGCCTCCCGCCAAATGATCCGATGGTCAGGGATATCCCCTGGGGGGCTACCATGGCAGCTGCCTGCCTGGCTTGCATACCACCTTTGATTCTGTTTATGTTTCTTCAGAAATACTTCATTGCCGATGCAATGAAAGGATCGATCAAATGAAAAATATCATGATTGGTGCCAATAGGTACATCCGGGGCCCCGGCATTCTTATGCAGGTCGGCGGCCTTGCCGAGGGGCTTGGGAAAAGGGCACTTGTGATTGGTGGGCGAACTGCCTTGTCAAAGACCCTTGACACGCTTACACGTTCTTTTCAGGCCAAGGGGGTTTCATTTGCGTTGGAATATTTCACTACTGAGGTATGCCAGGAGCAGGCCTATGCCTTCCGTGACACCTGCTTGCGAGAAAAAGCAAATTTCATCATCGGAGTGGGCGGAGGAAAAGCGCTGGATATCAGTAAATGGGTGGCCGACCTGTGCAGAATACCTTGTATAACCATCCCAACCTGTGCCTCCACCTGTGCCTGTATGGTATCGCTAATTGTCACATACCATGAGAATGGACTGGCGGACAAGGGCATCTATTCCGCAAGCAGTCCCTGGCTATGCCTGGTTGACACAGAAATCATTACACAAGCACCGCCACGGCTTATGCTGTCCGGAATTGCCGATACACTTTCCAAATGGCCCGAAACGCATTACGCTATGCGTAATGCGGAAAGTGGGATCTTCAATTATTTGACAGCCTCGCTAGGAAAGGAAATATACGATTCACTCCTCGAAAAATGTCCAGAAGCCATGGTAGATATTAACAGTGGATGTATTAACTCGGCAATGGATGAGATCATCGACATCATCTTCTTCATGAGCGCTTTGGTGGGAAACACCGCAGGTAATGATTTCAGGCTGGCCATCGCTCACAGCATCCACGATGGACTAATCGAAGTTAACCCAAATGTTGTTCACACATTCCTTCACGGAGAGAAGGTGGGATATGGTACGCTTGTTCAACTTGCGCTCCTTGCGCCGGAAGTGTCGAAGGCACACTTACACAGGGTCCATCGTCTTTTTCGACAATGGAACCTTCCTACATCAATAACGATTTTCGGGCTGGACGGTACTGACGATTCTGTCAATTCCTTAGTGCGGGCATCCAGAGGGCCTAAAATCCAGGACGGCCCTTCCCATACGTCGTTTGATGATTTGAAAAGAGCAATTCTGGATATTGAGTCGTTAACACCATGAATCCAAGAATGACATGCTCCTTTCCACGATTATTTCCTGGCCACTCCATTATGGTTATCGGTCGGAAAAAGCTACGGTCAGTTTATTTGACTGAGTCTTTATATTAACGCATATGGAAAGCCATGGTAGGCTACATATTTATCCATTTGAGCATAACAAAGCCCACAAATTGTAGCCGTCAACAGGATGGACATATTGTGGGTTCGTTTAGTTTTGCCGAATTGGACACAGGAGGCGCGTATATGGATTTCGATAACGAAAGAGTCGCCTACATTGAGAAGCTATTCCTTGACCATTATTCATCGCTGAGGAAGGCTTGCATACGGTATATGCGGTATGATCCCATATTTCTCCCTTTGGTAGACGATTGCATACAGGAGACGTTTATCAAGGCTTTCAAGAGCTATGAAGTATTGAAGACACATCCCAATGTTGCCGGATGGCTTGTTATTACCAGTAAAAACTACCTGATGTCAGAACTACGAAAACACAAGCGTAGGGATGAGCGTCTGACATGCCTTATGGATACCGCAGAGTTTACAGGCGATCACGGCACGCGTGATTTTGAACGCTGGGTCAGCCAAAACGAGCTACAGGACATGATCGACAAGGTATGTGAGGTGCTGTCACCCAAGCCTGTTTGAATTCGCCTATGTGCCCTCTTGGTACGACCAATTGGATACTCTGGCCGCTATGGCCATTCCCGAACCATGGCGGTTTCCGCGTCCCAGTTCCGTCGGGAAAAACACACTGACTCCCATTCTGGAACGGTATATGAATACCGTATTCCAGTATACGGCATTGGATTATATGTATGCCCCCAGCGATCAGGCGGCGGACCTGACCTTTTATATCCGCAATCAAACAGCCTGCTATCACACTGGCTTATATACGCCACGTTACGCGGGCATCTACGCCCTTTTTGAGCGCAATAAGCGGAAGGATTCCCTGATGGCGTGGTATTCCCGTGGATTTGCTGAGGAAAGCTCCCCGTGGCTCAAATACATCGAGCCGCTTCCGATGCGGCCGTTCAGCCTTGTCAGGACACCGGATACCTGCTTTTATCCAGCCTGGAACATCCGCGTCAATACCCCGCATATCCTGGGTGACAGTGAGAATCTGAAGCGGATACCTCCGCAGATCAGGGAAATGCAAAATCTTCCGCTGCTTTTTGAAGCCGCCGTGGAGCTCGCGAGGCGCAAGGCTATGTATAGCCCCGGCATCGTGGCCCCGCAAATTTACAGTAACACTGTTCAATACCTGCTGCCTATCTGCCTGACCAATATGGAAACTCCCGATCTGGCCATGACACTGACGCCCATGGACGGATACTATGCCGGCTCTACCTGCCTGACCCTGGAAATGGCATATAGCAACGCCCGGCTGATCGAAAAGCCTACCGCACCCTGGCTGCTGGCGTTAGTGGAGGAATAGCTACGACCCTACCTCCCATAGTCAGGTTCTCTAATAGAAATAAAGCGTGGGCAAAGAGTTTGCCGTTGAACGTCACGGAAGCAGACGGTACAATGCTTCATAGAACGAGTTGCAAGGAGGAACAGACGCATGGCGCCTAAGCCAGGCCGAGGCCGGCGAGCACAATTTCAGATGCCCAAGATGCCCGCCGGCCAGTGGTGCATAGCCAGACGCCTGCGTGAAGACGGGCTCACGCTTCAGCAGATCGGTGATCGATTCGGGTGTGATCCCAGAACGGCCAAAGCCTGCATCCTTCGAAACAGCGACGAGTTGGATAGGCGGAACACCCCGGGGGTCATCGCACCCTATGAAGACTTTCTGTTGAAAGCGCTGGCGAGCGGCATTGTGGAAGCCGGACAAAGCGTTCGGGCCATGACCCAGACCTTGTACAGGCTGCTGAGGGAAAGAACGGATTATCCGGGAGGCGAACGGACCTTACGGGCATACTTGTCAGGCTTGCCGCTGGATGAACTGCTTCCGCGCACACCGCCTGTGTCTCTTGCTCCGGACGATCCTGTTCCCTTGGAAGACCCGGCGGACTTCCCGGATGGACACCCCACAGGGCCCTCTCCGCCGGCATAGAGCGAAAGTAAAAGAGCAGCAAACAAAAAAGGGAGGGACACGGATGCTGTGGGCAAAGACCACTCCCCGGCTGATGGGGATCGAGGTGGCCGGGGATTACAATGACCTGAAACTGCTCCACCAGGCGATACAATCCATCATGCCATTGAAGAAAAGCCAATTCAATATTGATGAGAACAAATACGATACGGACATGGCGGAACATTTGGAGATCTTAAAACAGTATATCCGCCAGGCATTCCTGGGAAATGGCGAGATCAAAACCATGGAAAATGGAACATGCAGTATCCGGGAAACAATCCTTCAAAACTCTTCTTCCCCGCCCGGCGTCGATGTAGAAAAGATATGCATGCAATATGGACACGGAAATCTATATTATTCCGTCAAAATACCCATCATCGAAGCAATCAGCCACATCTTCCTGATAGACGAGTATTTATCTTTGCCGCCAAAACAGAAGAATGTACAAAATCCAGATGCCAGACCTTCAGCCGCGTGGCATCCGGATCGTTCCTATCTTAAATTCTTCAGCGCGCTTATGAAAAATGCGGTAAGCCAAGAAGTAGACGAGCTTCGATATCAGTTGTTAGATGAAAGCCCAAAAGAACGCACGATCTTTGATGAATACGACTTTCGATATATCGATTTGTTAAGCACCTATTATCTCACACAATGCGCCAGTATGAAAAATGATGATAAAGTCAAAAGTCTGCTTTGCCTAGTCCAACTTGTACGTAAAACATGCAAGGCTGATCTTCTGGAAACGGAAGGCATCGATATGCTGCCGGCAGTTCCGGACTACACCTGCTTTGCACCTTATCTGAAGGAGCAATCAGCCAAAAGCGAGGATGGAGAAGTCTATATGGAGGAGATTTTCGGTCAAATAGACTGGAAAAACCTCGTCTGGTAGACCCGCTTGGTTAGTTGGGCAAAGAGTTTGCTGTTGAACAGCCTTGAGAGAGCCTTTATAATTGGGGTATGGACAGCGGAAGGATCCCCGCGGCAGAGGGCTGCCGCAAGGATACCATATGGTGGGAGGCCAAAGCCGGCGTCGGAAGCCTAATGATAAGGCTCTCTTTTTTGACAACCAAATAGGGAAGGGGGGATATCTTGCAGCGCACGGCGTGACCGCGTAAAAGAGCGGCATTCGGGGAAAACGCGACGAGCCTGACAAGTAGCTATGGCTATATGGAAGGCTTTCTTTTTTTGCCTTTTTTTCGGGTAACATTGTTAATCCCACGGTCAGCCCATCTATGAGGACGCAGGGGACAGCCGCTTTTGTCCTGTTCCGGTATAACACGCCGGAGCACAATTACAGTCAGACCGGTCATGAACGGGCTGAACTAGGCATACGGGAATCGCAACAAAAAGGCGATGCAATCGCCTATTGACCATGCTGTTTGGCAAGCAGCATGAGGTGGTCATGTTTCTGCCCAGCCGGAGTGTAGACATTGTTACCTTCACCCGTGCTGGGAAAACGGAAGAAGGTGTGGGCAGATGAAGCTGCTTGTGCAGGTGGAATTTACAAGATCCGGCTGGCGGCAGTTTGGAGAAATGAACCGGAGCCACGGCGCACGTTTTATTCGCGGTTATGTGCTCCTACGGGAGGTGGCTGCCTTCATCACAGCCCACGAGGATCAGGGGATTTCTTTGGACACCATTTGCCAGGAGCTTCGCTATGACAACGGCATCTATCTGCTGCTTATGCGGCATCAGGGGATCTGGTACATCACTGAAATTTGGGCCACAGATACACCCACCAGATTTTTGCCTGTGTACCTATGGCGGCGGGTCAAGCGTGGCTTTAGGGACTTCATCGCCAAGGTGCTTGTGTGCTGGCGGAATCTCACGGAGGACTGCTCCGCGGAAGGTGGGATGCTGTTGTGAAGCTGCTTGCTTTCGCGCTTCTTGCCTCCTGCCCGGAAACGTACAGAACAGACAACCGCGACCTCATTGCAGCTAACCTTTTACGGAGTGCGGCGCCAGGAGATATCCTGCGTTGAACTGTGGAGGAAAGGAGAAGCAGCCTACCCTGGTGAAATTGCAGGCATTTGTCGCCGAAAGGTCTACTTCGGGTGACTTTTAGAATTGGCTAAAAACATACCGCGCATCGTACTTTCGGTGCGCGGCGCCTAACTTACTTGACTTCCTGCTCCAGATTATCGAAAAGGTCAGAATCAAAAAATTCTCGTATGTCGATATCAAATCCGTCACAGAGCTTCTTAATGGTGGCAATTCCCGGATTGGTCGTTGATCTGTTGATGATATCGCTGACCGTCGATTGTGTGATCCCTGAGATATTGCTGATCTTGTTGACGGTGATTTGGCGCTCTGCACATAACTCCAATAGCCGCTGAACAACTGCCTCGGAAATCGTCATGCTTACCATCCCCGTATCGAAATACCGTTAGGCCCAGCATAGCAGTCTGAAACAGGAAAGATTAACGGAATACCGTTGACTTGCTGCTACATATGATTTAGAATGGCTTACGGAATGATTTTAGAGGATGAAAGAATGAAGATAGCAAAGACAGTTGCATTTACCGGTCACCGCCCAAGCGGTTTACCTTTTGGAGAAAATGAATTCAGTCCGACGTGCAGCAAGCTGCATGCAATGCTGCTTGCAGAAATATCGGACAGGATATCGCAAGGATATGATACCTTCTACTGCGGCGCCGCGATGGGAAGTGATATCATCTTCGGGCGATTGGTACAAATGATACGGTCAGTACATCACCCGGAGATCCGGCTGGTTTGTGTTATCCCATATGAGGGCCAAGCCGATAACTGGTCCGAAGCTTGGCGGATACGCTATTCCAAGCTGATTGAGCAGGCGGACGAAACGATCCTCTTGTCCGGCCAGTACACGAAGGACTGTTACCAGGCACGAAACAGGTACATGGTAGATCATGCGCAAGCCCTGCTGGCTGTGTACAACGGAGCAGAGACCGGTGGAACTGCCTACACCGTGACATATGCCCGCCAAAGGGCCAAGGAAATCATACTCATCAACCCCAGCACCATGGAGCGAAGCTTCATTCCACCAAGACTGCAAGCCTTGTAAATACCTGAGTACACCTGTAAGCACCCGCGAGGGTGCTCTTTTCTTGGGACTTTGATGTCGAGTGACCAAATAGCCGGATGAATGATGAGACGCCCATCACAGGCGGATCAAATTCATCCGGTTTTTTTCTTATCGATATTCGTCAAAAAATTTTTCAAATAGGAAATTAGGCTTCCTATTTGCCTTGTACGATGCAGCCAGAGCCAAGGGAAAGGAGGTGATCGGCAGTGACGATAAACGAGCGTAGGACGGAGATCATCCGAATCCTGACAGCTCGCCGCAAGGATACGATGCGGCAGTTGGCAGGGGAACTCGGTGTGACAACGCGTACGATTCGTTCCGACATTCTTGCCCTCACTGTCGATTATCCCCTTGAAACCCAACGTGGGAACGGCGGCTGCGTGAAGGTTGCGGACTGGTACCATCCGCACCGTAGCATTCTCTCGGACGAGCAGCAGCGCATCCTCTCCCAGATGATTGAAATCGGCAACGAGCAGCAAGCCAAAGTCCTGCGCGAGATGCTCGCTGAATATGGCTCGCCGAACCACCGGCAGATGATACTGGAGGATACGAATGCAAGATGACCGAGAAACCCTGTTCATTCAGGCGACCCCCTACAGGCATCAACGAGAAGCGGTTCAGTATGCCATGCGCTTGTTTGGGCCGCGAGAAGGTGGTGATGTACCTCCCTCCATGACAGGTGCCGGATGCGCCCTGCTCATGGAGATGTAGCTGGGCACAGGAAAAACACTGACCGCCATCGCCATCACCGGCGCGCTCTGGAACGCTGGGCGCGTTAAACGCCTGCTGATTGTCGCGCCGCTCTCCATCCTGGGCGTATGGAAGGACGAGTTCCAGAAGTTTGCCGCCTTCGACTTCTCCCTGGCCGTGCTGGAAGGGACCCTCGCCCAAAAGGCCTTTACTATACGAAACATGGCCGGCGCTGCGCTCCAGGTGCTCGTGGTGAACTATGAATCCGCCTGGCGGCTGGAAAAAGAACTGCTCAAGTGGGCGCCGGACCTTATCATCGCGGATGAAGGCCACAAGATCAAATCGCCCGGCATCGCGGCCTCCAAGGCATTGCACCGGCTGGGTGCCAGGGCGAAGTACCGCCTGCTGCTTACCGGCACCATCATCACCAACAAGCCCGTGGACGTCTTCAGCCAGTACAAATTCGCCGATCCCCGGGTGTATGGGCAGAGCTTCTACCAGTTCCGCAGCCGCTATTTCGACATGGTGGGGTACGGCAGCCATACACCGGTCATGAAGAAAAGCATGGGGGCGGAATTCACGCAACGACTTCATTCCATTGCCTTCCGGGCCACAAAATCGGAATGTTTGGACCTTCCTGACACCACGGACATCGTACAGCATGTGGACCTGGAACCGGCCGCCATGCGCACCTACCACCAGCTGGTCAAAGACAGCTACGCGGAACTGAAAGGCGATACCGTCGCCGTAACCAACGTACTAACCCGGCTTCTCCGGCTCTCGCAGCTTACGGGCGGATTCCTGGGTGGAGACGAAGCCCCGAACCCCATACAGGTTTCCTCGGCCAAGCTGGACGCGCTATCCGACCTTATCGAAAGCGCGGAACAGGACGGCAGGAAGCTGATGATCATCGCCAGGTTTATCCCGGAAATCCGGGCCATTGGGAAACTGCTCACCAAGAAGGGCGTCCGGTACGCACAGATCTCCGGCGAGATCAGGGACCGGGACGCCCAGGTGGCAACCTTCCAGAATGACCCGGGCGTGACCGTGTTCATCGGCCAAATCGCTACGGCGGGCCTGGGCATCACCCTCACAGCTGCCAGTACCTTGATTTTCTTTTCCCTCGACTACTCCATGAGCAACTACGAGCAGACCCGCGCCCGCATCCACCGTGTCGGTCAGCACCAACCCTGTACCTACATCCACCTGGTAGCCCGGGGCACCGTAGACGAAAAGGTACTCAAAGCTCTCCGGGACAAAGCCAGCCTCGCCAGGATGCTGGTGGACGAAGCAAGGGCAGGGCGGAATCCCTTCGACTTAGGAACAGGAGGACAGAAAAATGATTGAAAAAGCAACAAGCCAGACGATTTTTGAACTTCCCATCGGGGCCCTGCAAGTAGGCGGCTATCAGCGCCCCACCAACACCGCACAGGTCGATAAAATCGTCGCCCACTTTGACGAGGCAAAGCTGGGGCTGCCCATCGTCAGCGAACGCAGCGGCCAGTATCACCTGTTGGACGGAGCGCACCGCGTGGCCGCCCTGCGCAGGCTAGGCTACACCCACGCCAAGTGTCTTGTGCTCACAGGGCTATCCTATCAGGATGAGGCGGAGTATTTCCGCACCCAGAACCAGAACAGCCGCCCCCTGACCATATACAACCAGTTCAAGGCCGGCCTGGAGGCCGGGGACGAGCAGTGTGTGCAGATCGACCGGATCACCCGTGCCAACGGATTCACGGTGGGGATGTCCAACAGGAGCTTTAACAGCATCTCCGCGATCCATGCGTTGACCACCGTCTGTACGGTCTACGGCTATGACACCCTCGACAAAACCCTGGGGGTCCTCCGCGCCACATGGGAGGGCATCAACAACGTGATCCGGCGCGAGTTTCTGGTGGGCACGGCGGAGTTCGTCCACCAGTTCGGCATATCGCAGTTCCCCGAACGCATGAGGTTTCGCAGCATTGCCGAGATCTGGCAGGACTACCTTGCCGAATCCAGCCACTTCAACTGCAAATCATCCGACCCGGCTATGCGCAAGGCATTCTGCCGCGTCCTGGTCCGGCACTACAACAGAGGGCTCAACGCCAACAGCAAAAAACGGCTGACCATGGAGGAACGCGGATGAACATATCCATTGACAAAATCAGGGTGACGGAACGCATCCGTAAGCTGGCCTCCGGGGTGGACGAGCTAGCCAAGGACATCCAAAAAAACGGCCTGATCAACCCCATCACCGTCATGGCGACGGACACCGGCGACAGATACCAGCTGCTGGCGGGATTGCGTAGGCTCCGGGCCGCCCAATCCCTTGGCTGGACGCAGATCGATGTGACCGTTGTTCCGCCCAAGGATGCGGAAGCGGCGCTGAACATTGAGTACAGCGAAAACGTGCAGCGCGAGGCATTCACCTTCTCCGAGAAAATGGACTATGCACGCGCAATGCACGTATTCATTCTAAGGAGCAGATCCTGCAGCTGCGCGCCTCCCTGCGGGAATACGGATTTGTAAATCCCTGCCTGATTGACCGAGAGTACAACATCATCGCCGGCCACGGACGCGTTGCGGCGGCCAAGGCCGAGGGGATGACCGAGGTAATACAGTTTTAAAGATACGGTGAAACACGCCTGGTACTCCGATCGCAAGCAAACCACCGTATGGAGATTTGACCGACCGAAAAAATCCGAGTACCACAGCACCCAAAAACCCGTGCCCCTGATGGCCTATCCTCTGACGTGCTCTACACAGGCGAACGCGATTGTGTACGAGCCGTTTGCGGGGAGCTTTTCGACGGGGATTGCCTGCGAGCAGCTGAACCGTGTGTGTTTCGGCATGGAACTGGATCCAAAGTTTGCGTCTGCAGCAGTGCGGCGCTGGGTGGACAATTATGGCTCAGACGGCGTGACAGTCGAGCGGGACGGGAAGGTATTGAAAGCTGACGATGCTATGGGAAGCGTGATAAACGTTGAGTCTTCTAGCCTGATAAGCCAGGCTGACTAGGTGCAGCGGCCTTCATAGATGAACAGGTGGTTTATCACCTACCAAGCCAAAAAAGCTCCGTCAAGGGGCTTTTTCTTATGATTCCGGCAAAGGAGACGGATGTGTGCGCAAGCTGAAGAAATATGCCCCCACTGCCTTTTTAGCCACCGGGTCGCAGTATGACAAAGCTGCCGCCGACTATGCCGTTTCCTTCATCGAAGCCCTCTCCCACACCAAGGGCGCTTGGGCAGGCAAGCCCTTTGACCTTATCGACTGGCAGGAGCAGATCATCCGGGATCTTTTTGGGGTCCTTAAGCCCAACGGATATCGGCAGTTCAATACCGCGTATGTGGAGATCCCTAAAAAAATGGGCAAAAGCGAGCTGGCAGCGGCCATTGCTCTTATCTTGACCTGCGCAGACCATGAGGAACGAGCTGAGGTGTACGGCTGCGCCGCGGACCGTCAGCAGGCATCCATTGTGTTTGAGGTGGCCGCCGATATGGTGCGCATGTGCCCGGCGCTTTCCAAGCGGGTAAAACTGCTGGCCTCCACGAAAAGGCTGATCTACCTCCCCACTAACAGCTTCTACCAGGTGCTCTCGGCGGAAGCCTACTCCAAGCACGGCTTCAATATCCACGGCGTGGTGTTTGACGAATTGCATACCCAACCCAACCGGAAGCTTTTTGATGTCATGACCAAGGGCTCCGGGGACGCTCGGCTCCAACCCCTGTACTTCCTGATCACCACGGCTGGGACGGATACACAGAGCATCTGCTACGAAACCCATCAGAAGGCGCTGGATATCCTGGAAGGCCGAAAGCACGATCCCACCTTCTATCCTGTGATTTACGGTGCAAAGGAAGAAGATGACTGGACAGACCCAAAGGTGTGGAAAAAAGCGAATCCGTCCCTGGGTATCACGGTTGGCATAGATAAAGTGAAAGCTGCCTGTGAAAGCGCCAAGCAGAATCCGGCCGAGGAGAATAGCTTCCGGCAGCTGCGTCTGAATCAATGGGTCAAGCAGGCGGTACGCTGGATGCCTATGGCCAAATGGGATGCCTGCGCGTTCCCGGTGGATGAAGGCAGGCTCAAAGGCCGGGTCTGTTACGGTGGTCTGGACCTGGCCAGCACCACCGACATTACTGCTTTTGTATTGGTTTTCCCTCCGGAAGAGGATGACGGCATGTATGAAATATTGCCTTTCTTCTGGATCCCGGAGGAAAATATCGACCTGCGTGTCCGCCGGGACCATGTGCAGTACGACCTATGGGAAAAACAGGGTTATCTCCTGACTACCCAGGGGAACGTGGTCCATTATGGCTTCATTGAGAAGTTCATAGAGGACCTGGGTACGAAATACAACATAAAGGAAATCGCCTTCGACCGCTGGGGCGCTGTTCAGATGGTTCAGAATCTGGAGGGGTTGGGCTTCACGGTGGTCCCCTTCGGCCAGGGTTTCAAGGATATGAGCCCGCCTACCAAGGAGCTCATGAAGCTCACGTTGGAAAAGAAGCTGGCCCATGGAGGCCATCCCGTCCTGCGCTGGATGATGGACAACATCTACATCAAGACGGATCCGGCTGGGAACATCAAGCCGGACAAAGAGAAATCCACGGAAAAGATCGACGGCGCAGTGGCCACGATCATGGCGTTGGACCGGGCGCTGCGGCACAGCGATGACGGCGGATCGGTATATGATCACCGCGGGGTTTTAATTTTGTAATCCTTGACCGATGCGCATAATCATGATAAAATGATGCCATGACGATATTGGAGGTGCGTATTGTGAGTCAGATCAGGCCGGTATCAGATCTGCGTAATCATTTTGCGGATATTTCCCGCGAAGCCCATGAAAACCCTGAGGGGATTGTACTTACAAAAAACGGATATGCCGACATGGTCGTCATGAGCTATGATGCATACTCGCAAAAGAAGCTGGAAGAAGAAATCTATTTGAAGCTCATGGAGGCCGAGCTTCAGGCTCGTACCACAACAGAGCGCTTGAGCCATGAGGATGTGTTTGCAGAATTACGCAGGCGGATCCGGAAGGATGCGGAGTCCAGCCATGTATAAGCTTCAATATTTACCGGCAGCCAGGAGCGACATTCAGAACGCTGTCAATTATATCGCCGGAGAGTTGAAAAATCCGGAAGCCGCGCTGTCGCTCATGGAGAAGCTGGAGCAGCATATTCTTCAGCTGAAAGAGTTCCCATATGCGCATTCGCTATATCCATCACCGATGCGTCTCTTGTCGGAAACGCGGTTTATCCCGGTAGAGAATTACCTGATCTTCTATACGGTGCTGGAGCCGGAACACATCGTAGAAATACGCCGTGTGCTGTATAGTAAGACCGATATACGAAAGCAGACAATATAACCTAAGATCATCGTCCCCCCCCAAGGCATCTCGAAAGAGGTGCCTTTTTCATACTCGTTTTTGGAGGTGCACCCGTGAAGATGCCCTTTCATGGTCTGTTCAAAGCCCGGGACAAGCCCCAAAACCGTGTCGGATCCTCTTTTTCCTTCCTGTTCGGCAGCACATCCTCCGGCAAGACGGTCAATGAGCGCACGGCCATGCAGACCACGGCGGTGTTTGCCTGCGTGAGGATTCTGGCTGAAGCTGTGGCTGGGCTTCCCCTGCATGTCTACCGGTACCGAGGAGATGGCGGCAAGGAGCGTGTTCCACAGCATCCTTTATATAACCTGCTCCATAACGAGACCAACCCTGAGATGACCTCCTTTGTGTTCCGGGAAACGCTCATGAGCCATCTCCTTCTGTGGGGGAACGCCTATGCACAAATCGTCCGGAATGGACGCGGGCAGCCGGTGGCCCTGTATCCCCTACTTCCCAGCAAGATGGATGTGAACCGGGCCCGAAACGGCGAGTTGGTCTATACCTACTATCTGGATACGGATGAAAGCGGGCGAACGCCTCAAGGCGGCACCATCACCCTGCGAAGGGATCAGGTTTTGCATATCCCAGGGCTCGGATTTGACGGGCTTGTTGGGTACAGTCCCATCGCCCTGGCGAAGAATGCCATCGGCATGGCGCTGGCCACAGAGGAATACGGCGCCAGCTTTTTTGCCAACGGCGCCAACCCGGGCGGTGTCCTGGAGCACCCTGGCACCATCAAGGACATCCAGCGGGTGAAGGACAGCTGGAACTCCGCCTACCAGGGTAGTGGGAACGCGCACCGCGTAGCTGTGCTGGAAGAAAACATGAAATTCCATGCCATCGGCATCCCGCCCGAACAGGCACAATTCCTGGAAACCCGGAAGTTCCAAATCAACGAGATTGCGCGCATCTTCCGTATTCCACCCCACATGATCGGGGATTTGGACAAGAGCAGCTATTCAAATATTGAGCACCAATCTCTGGAATTCGTGAAATACTCCTTGGATCCTTGGGTTGTACGTTGGGAACAGTCACTCTGCCAGTCGCTGCTTCTGCCCTCCGAGAAAAGTTCTGTTTTCATCCGCTTCAGGAGATTGATATGCTCCAGGGGATTGTAGACGCTTATGCGCTTACAGGAGACCAGCTGTGGGACATTACGGAGGAAATTTACAGCAAACAGCAGCAGCTTCAGGAAGAGGCGCTTTCCAAACAGCAGTCCGCCATAAAGACGGTGTACGGTAAAATTGTCGAAGCCCTCAAGGCCCGGTACGCGGCTGAAAAGGAAATAGAGCAGGCTGCCATTGATGATAAAATCGCCGCACTTCAAGACCAGACCGACGCTGAAAATGAAGCTGCCCGTGTTCAGGAGTATGAGGAAAACCTGGCGGAAAAGCATCAGCAGCTTCGCCTGACAAAGTCTGCCCGGGAGCGCCGGGAGCTGCAAAAAGAGATTGACGACATGATCGCGGCGGAAGCGCTGCGCCAGGCACAGCTTGCGCGCCAGACGGAGATCGATGCTCTCCGGGAAGAAAAAGAAACCGTGAACGACAAATATGCTGATCTCACCAATGAAGAAAACCTGCGCCAGGAAGCGCTGCGGTTGGTTATGTCCGACAATCTCCAGGCCATGACGGACCTTATCGCCTCCTACGGCTCCGCCTGGGAAGATGCAGGGGAATCCCTGGCCCAATATCTTACGGAAGGGCTGAACAGCGAAAAGCAGCGGGTGATCGACAGCATGACAAGTCTGATGAGCGGGTTGGATGAAGTGGTGGCCGCGCAGCTTCAGGGGGTTATCTCCGGCGTGCCGGAGATTGCCTCCCGGCTCGTGACGGTGAACCTCTACGGCGCCATCTTTGAAAAGGATGTGGACGTCACCGAGGTCATTGACGCCATTAACCGGGCACTTGCCCGCTCTGAAAACTGATCCTGAAGAGTAATAATCGTAGTCAATTCTTTATCGGGCTATGATGGCCACTCATTCACGGTCTGATGCTTCAATTCAAAATCCGCACCGGAGGGGGATGTCTTTGGCCTACATTTTACTGGACCGTGTCAGTAATATCGACAAGGGCTTGACGCTGGAGCGCGCCAGGCCTTTCATTTTGCCCAAACGGACCCGGGCTTCGGAATCCATCCCCGGGAGCCTGCTTTCCGCTGAGGATACGGAATGGGCCTATGCGCCTACGGCCATCCCTATCTCCCTGATGGTCAAAGCAGCGAACCGTGCGGCCGTGGAGGCCGCTTTTTCAGATGCAGCTGCCTGGCTGGCCAATGCCTCCGAACTCCGGCTGTCCTCAAATTTGGACCGGTTTTACCTGGGCAGCATCCAGGATGCCGATGGAGAGGTGGAAATGGAAGGGCTGCGCTGGGGCCGGCTGCAGATGAAGTTTCTGTGCAACCCGCCCTGTTGGCACCGGGTCATGACCAGCGTGCCTGGGTTCCGGTTGGACCTTAACACCCGTATCCCTGAACAGATCACCTCCGAAAACTGTACTTACCAGGAGATGTTCACAGGCGCCGGTGTTCTTCCTTCCGTGACCTATACGGCACAGCACCCTGCGGCCCTGTATTTCAAAATTGACGGGACCTTCGCCCAGCTTGCCCTGGGCGGAAGCGCAGGACTGGTAATCAGCTATGCGACGCCCCAGTCCATGTCCGTCTACATCGACTGCGTCACCGGCTGGGTGTATCACCTGCTGGGCGGGGTACTGACCTCTATCCCATATTCCGGGGATTTCCCTGTGCTGGCTGCGACAGGCCAAATCGCCGTGGACGGGGATGCTTTGAACTGCAGTATTTCCATGCTGGCCATAGAGAGGGGCTGATTTTGTGCCCTTACTGTAATTGAGCTTTGCTTGAGGAGGCTGATCCTGTGGGCCACCTGACACTGTACCGGGCGGACATGACACCGGCTGCCTGGGAAACAGAGCGGTTTTCTTCCGGGCTAGGCCGGCTGCCGGATGCCAGGGAACCACGCACCCACAGAGTCATCAACGGGGATTGGTCTTTCACCATGCTTTATCCCCTGAACGGAACGAACGCATCTGAAATTGTGCAGGACCGGCTCATCTGTGCGGAAGGCCAGCTGTACCGCATAAATGGCATCCAAAAGGAGGACGTTGGCGCCGGCCGCATGCTCCGGGTAGATGCCGAGCACATCTTTTACGACCTTCGGAATTCGGAAATCGTGAATATCGAAACGGCGGAGAATCCCGAAACGGAAAATGGCGTCACCCAGGAGGATGCCCTTGGGCTGATCCTTGCCGGCACCGGCTTTTCGGTTGGCACCGTGAACACCGGCTCCGGCTTAAACCACCTGGACATCCTGCAGAAAAGCCACTTCTGGGCTTTGAAAGAGCAGGTGCTCACCTTGTGGGGCGGAGAGCTTTTCCCTGACAACTGGACCATCCATATTCTGTCCCCGTGCGGCCTGGACCGGAAGTTTCCCATCCGCCGGGGACGCAATTTGAAGGGGATCAAATACAAGGAATCCGTCAAGGACACCATCACCCGGCTCCATGTGACGGGGTATGAGGGCGCCACCTTTGAAGAGATAAATGATGGCCGCGACTATATTGATTCGCCCAACATCAGCCTGTATCACGCCCCCAAGGAGGGCCGGGTCTCCTTTGATGATATCGACGATCCATCTGAACTTCTATCTGAAGCAGAAGCGTATCTTCCGACGGTGGATATCCCCCAGGTGGAGTATGACCTGGATTTGCTGTTCCTGAAGCGCTCCGCCTTCTGGTCGCTGTATGCCCCGCTGGAGGAATGTAACCTGGGGGATACCATCTCCATCCACCATGACTTCTTTGCCCTTGATATCCCTGCCCGAGCTATGGAGGCGGAGCGTGATCCGGTCCGGGAGTTTACCGTCCGTGTGGTGATCGGGAACTATACCAACAAGCTGATTTCCACGCTATCTGAAGCAAAGGCTGCGGCTGATCTCCTTTCCATAGTGGCGGGCGCCGACGGTACGCTAAAAGCCGGCCGGCTGCGGGGCACAATTGATCTTTTAACTACCGTGGATATAGGGCAGACAATACGGCTGCAGAATATTATCGCCCAGAATGCCGGGTATACCCACAAGGTGAAGTGGAAGCTTCTGGGGGCCGGAGAGCAGGTGCAAAACCTTGCGGCTGGCATTACCTATACGGATTTCACACTGCCAGCCTCTTGGTTCAGCCTGCTGCCCAGCGCCACCTCCGGCGCAGCCACCTGTACGCTGGAAACCTATGATGGCACAACGCTGCTGGGCAGCAACACCTATTCCTTCACGGCCACCGTGAACGCCTCCGTCATACCATCCATAACTGGCCTTACCGCTGCTCCGTACAGCGATACTTTGCCAGCCGTGCCTGCGGGATGGAACATGTATGTCAAAAGCAAGAGCAAGGCGACGATCTCTGCAACGATCGCCGCAGGCACGGGTGCCTCCATCCAGACGGTCAAGGTGGAGGGGGCCGGGTTCACAGGGTGGGCGCTGCCGTATACCACCGGGCTGCTTACCACCGTCGGTGATTTTACCTTTACGGTGACCGTCACCGACACCCGTGGGCGGCAAAAGGTGCTGACCGTCGGGATAACGGTTACGAACTACGCCTCCCCCAGCGCATCTGGGGTAGCCTTCTCCCGAGCAGCTACGAACGGCTGCGCACCCGATCTGAACGGCACTTATATCCGGGGGATCGCTACCCTCGCCTTTACGGCCATTGGCGCCAATACCCTGACCGTCAAAGCCTACTACCGGCAAATGGGGACCACCACCTGGTATCCTGCCGGCGGCACGATGGTCGTAAGCGCCACCGCCTACTGGATGGGCGGTGGCGGTATAAATGTTGCCTATCCCTATGAAGTGAAGCTGGTGCTTGCGGATGCGCTGACGACCATTGAGATCGCCGGGGTGATCCCCACAGCTCTCCGCTTCTGGGACTTCCGGGCCGACCGGGCCGCCCTGGGCAGGTTTGCTTCCAATACCAAGCAGTTTGCCCTGCCCGACGACTGGGATATCCTGCATAAGGGACAGACGCTTGACCAGCGTTTTGCTCCCATATCCCATGCCCACAATGCATCAGATATCAATGGGGCTATTGGCAAGGCGAAAGGGCTTGAAAATGATACCAGTTATGCTCCCTATATCACAAAGACCTATATTGCCTACGACAGCTATGCGGGGTATGAGGGTTGGGCATCCCACTTGCATTTCAATCACGGAGATAATACATATTATCAGGATCTGATGATGCCGTACTGGACGCCTCCCAGGTATAGCCGCTTGGAGGGCGGCGTTTTCAAGGGTCCATATGTCTTCTATTCGACAGAGAATATCTCAGCTGGTTCAGCCACGCCTTCAGGTGGTTCTGATGGTGATATCTACTTCAAAACGTCATAACGGGAGGGAGCCGTGTGGGCGAGAAGCGTATCTTTGTGAAAAGCGGTGGTGCTTACGATACCACCGTCGACCGGCTCCCTTACAGGCGGATTGGCGGGGTGTGGACACTGTGCCATGTGTATCGGAAAATTGGAGGGGTCTGGACCTTGTTCCCGAACTGGACGGAAGCCGGGCCGTATCCCTTGAGCGCCATGACAAGCAATACCGCGCCATCCCCCTATAGCGCCAATGCCTCTAGCCAATATTCCTCCACCTACGCACCCTGGAAAGCTTTCAACAAAAGCTACTCCGACGCCAACGGCTGGGCCGCGCTGAACACGGATACCTCGCCGTGGATAAGCCTTTCTTTCGCGGAACCGCTCAAGAACATCTATATCACGCTGTACAACAGGACGCGGTCCAGCCTTGTAAACGGCATCATTGCTGCGACCATTCAGGGCAGCAACGACGGCGCCAACTGGACCACAATAGGTTCTATCTCCGGACGGAATGGCGCCTTATCCGCCTACGGCAGCACCCATTATTGCAACAACTATGATGTCGCCTACGCTCACATCAAGCTCGTGATAACCGACTGGGACAGAAGAACCGCTTCGACCGACAAATACTGTACCGTCGGCGAACTGTATATTTATGGAAAAAAGGCTGCGTAGGTGGGGAGGGATGTAAATATGAAGATTGAAGCTGGGGGTTTGCTGATTGGCTGCAGGGATATCTATGAGGAACCGGCCACGGTGAATGGGGTCAACGTGCGACGGCTCCGACTTGAGCTTGACGCTCCGCTTATGGATGAGGAGCTCACCGCCCTTGCCGGGAACCATTGGACGCTGTATGAGGAGGATGGGACAGTAGCCGGCGTCAAGAGCGGGTTCAACGTGTTTCAGGGCTATTCCGTCAGCTTTGCCCGGGTGCATGAGCTGGAGAGCATGCAGATCCAGCTGGAGACCATGGCCAGCGAACTGGCCGCCCAAAAAGTGGAGGCTGCCTCCGCTTGGGGGATGCTTGATAGCATGCAGGCACTCATGGACGCCGCCGGGGTGACAACGGAAGCGTTGCAGGAGACTGCCTCCAGGAAGGCGGATGAAGCTGCAAAAACCGGGGCTGAGGTTAAGAACACAGCCGATGATCCAGCCAAATAAGCCATAAGGATCATTACAAGAAAATTCATTTCCCCATTACGCGCCTCTGTGAAAACAGGGGCGCTTTTATATATGCACATTTTGGATCGGAGGACAGGATCATGAAGGAAGTCTGGGCCTGGGTTCAGGCGGCGCTCACCACAGTGGGTGGTTTTCTCGGGTGGTTTGTCGGGGGCCTTGATGGCCTGCTCTATGCGCTCATTGCACTGATGGCTGCCGACTATGTGACAGGTGTGCTGTGCGCCATTGCCGATAGGACGCTGTCCAGCGCAGTGGGTTTCCGCGGCATCGCAAAGAAGGTGCTGATCTTCGTACTGGTCGGTGTCGGGCACATTGTGGACACGCAACTCATTGGCAATGGCAGCACGCTTCGTACTGCGGTGCTTTGTTTTTATTGCTCGAATGAAGGGGTCTCGATGCTGGAGAACGCAGGGCACCTTGGCCTGCCCATCCCACAGAAACTCAAGGATGTTCTGGAACAGTTGCACGATCGGGAATCTGAAAACAACGACAGCGGAGATGGCGGCGGGGCGTAATCCGCCGCTTTTCTTATATGGGAGGGAAGATTGTGAGCGAACTGATCAACCGCGTGGATACCCCCTTTACCAATGAGCACTTCATCGCCTTTTGTGAGAAGATGCTGGGGCAGCCCTATTGGTACGGCTGCTGCGTATATAAGGCGACCGATGGCCTTCTTTCCCGAAAGTCCAAGCAGTACCCTTCTTCCTATGCCGCTTCCCGCATGAACCGATACAGGCAAGACATTTCTGTGGGGAAGGTGGTCGCAGATTGTATCGGAGCGGTAAAAGGGTATGCCTGGACCGGTGGAGGGCAAGGCGTGCTGGAGGCTATCGGCACAGGCAAAACCTTCTCCAGCAAATATTGCTCCAACGGCTGCCCTGACAAAGGGGCGACCTCCATGTTCACCTATACCAAGCAAAAGGGGATGGCTTGGGGGACGATTGATGCGCTACCGGAAACCGTAGGGCTGGCACTATACAAACCCGGCCATGTTGGGTATTACGCCGGTGGTGGGCATGCCATTGAGTGGAAAGGCTTTGCCTATGGTTGTGTCAAGACCAAGGTTGCCGGTCGGGGGTGGACACATTGGTACGAATTGCCCTTCATCCAATACGGCGAGGTGGACGCGCCGGCGCCTACTGACACTGATGGTCCCGTCACCTATAATTTTGGCACGCGCTTGCTGTTGTACAAGAAGGGTCATGCCATGCTCCTAGGGGATGACGTGCTGGCGGTCCAGGCGCGCCTTGCGGAATTGGGCTTTGATCCCGGTAAGGCGGACGGCATCTATGGTCCAAAATCCACTGCCGCCGTGACAGCCTTCCAGGCTGCCGCGGGGATAGAGGATGATGGCATTGTCGGCCCAATCACACGGAGTAAGCTTGCACAATAAGGCATATTCAACCAACGATATCGGCCGGTATTTGCTTGTGTACATGAGACAAATGCCGGCCGAATCTTTCTCTTCCTATATATGACTGATTTGGCCAGACAGGAGTTGATATCATGATCAGAACGATTTACCATGTCACTGGTTCTCCGGATGGCAGCAAACACAAGGGGGAAAAAGCAGTGACGATCGTTCACCTGAAGCTTGGGAAGATCACCAAACGCGCTGACGGCAGGTTCCAGGCGGGGTACAAAGACCTGGACGGAAAGCGGAAATTTATCACCTGCAACACGGAGGCAGAGGTCCTGGAACGCTTCCAGACAGTGCAGGCCGCCGCGATATCCACAAAGGGCACCAAAACGGAAAAGGGTCAAGCCAAGAAAAAGCCAGTGGCTAAAGGTGCCAAAGGGGATGCGGCCCAGCCTGCGGAAAACCTGGTGCTAGCCGATTACATGCTGAACTGGCTGCAGAAGTTCAAGCTCGGGAAAATCCGCCCAACCTCATATGCCAGGTACCAGTTTTGCCTCCAGCTCCTATGCAAAGATGAACTGGCGAACATGGACATCCGGGAGATCAGGCTGGAGCACATTCAGGAATATATCAACCGCCTGGAGGCTGACCTGAGCGCTTCCACCATCAAGAAGCAGAAATTGATGCTCAGCCAGGTCCTGGATCACGCGATGCTGACAGAAGTGATCCAGCGAAATCCGGTACAGGGTGTGCAGATGCCGCCTATGACACACAACACCAAGGTCGTCTTCCCCTATGAGAAAGAGGAACAGGAAAAACTGGTGGCCGCATTCACTGAACAGAAAAGCAACAAGCTCCGCCTCCGTTATGGATGGGGAGCTGTTCTTATTTTGGAGACCGGGCTCCGAGCCGGCGAGGCGCTGGCGCTGGAGTGGAATGATATAGACGAGGAAAAGAGGACACTGCGTGTGAACAAAAACATGGTCCGGGTGGACGGGAAGAACGTCGTCCAGCGGACCACGAAAACGGCATCTGGGAAGCGGACCATCCCCCTGAACACTAAGGCCATGGAGGCGATCCTGAATTTAAAGGAACAGCAGGTTAGGGGCTGCGCCTATGTGTTTGCAACCCAAACCGGGGAGCATGTCAGCTACCGTCACCTGCTGACAACCATGGAACGCGCCTGTGAAGCGGCCGGCGTGGAGCATAGGGGCTTGCACGCGCTGCGGCACTCTTTTGCCAGTAACCTGTATGCGAGAGGGGTGGAGGTCAAGATAATTTCCAAGCTACTGGGTCACGCCAGCGTTGAGATCACCTACAACCGGTACATCCATTTCTTTGAAGGAGATATCGATGATACCCTCAGGCAGGCGGTGGGAATT
This sequence comes from Bacillota bacterium, assembly GCA_023459275.1. Classification (GTDB taxonomy): domain Bacteria; phylum Bacillota; class Clostridia; order Christensenellales; family Aristaeellaceae; genus JAEWAH01. The sequence continues at coordinate 50,278 of JAEWVC010000008.1, forward strand.
TAAATACATTCAAGCACTGGGGATTGGCTGTAAGATTCTCTTTCTTTCTATGCTTTCCCGGAACTGGACACCCAGAAAATCACCTCTACCAATATGCTGGAACGCCTAAATGAAGAGATACGGCGGCGAACATGGGTTATCGGTATCTTCTCCCGCCGGCGTGCCAGCCATCACGCATGAAGGCCGCCACAAAAGCCTTTGCTCCGCTAAAGACCGTAACCACATCAACCGCGCGCAATCTATGAAACAGTTTGTCCGCCGTTTTCTCCTTGCTACCTGTTCACTGGCAGCGAAATAGTGACCATAGTCCCCTTTCCCTTTTTGCTTTCATACTGCAGGCCGTATTCCGGCCCGTAGAGCAATTTGATCCTTTCATGGATGTTTTTCACACCGTAATGCTCATTGCTTGCGCTTGTCAGCAGGCTTTTGCGCTGCTCTTCACTCATGCCGCCTCCGTCGTCCTCCACCAGTATTTTTAGGACGCCTTCCGCGATGAATGCCCTGATCTGAACACGTCCTTTCATGGAGGAATTTTCCATAATTCCATGGATGATGGAGTTTTCCACCAGAGGCTGCAGGAGGAGTTTGGGCACCTTGCAATCCATCACCTCCGGCATCACATCTGTTTCAAAGGCCAGCAGGTGCTGGAAGCGCTCATTCTGTATCGTCACAAACATCCGGACATGCTCAATTTCGTTGGCCAGGAGTACTTTGTCCTCACCCTTGCTCAAACCCAGTTTATAGAATTTCGCCAGCGCCTGCACGATTCTGCTGATTTCCGGAACATTCTTGTTCATGGCACGCCAATGCACCAGGTCCAGCGTATTGTACAGGAAATGAGGGTTAATTTGCGCCTGGAGGGCCTTGATCTCCAGGCTCTTGATCTCCTGCCCCAGGCGGAGCTCCTCCTTCATCAGGAACTGGATGCGCATGAGCATGGCGTTGAAACTGTTTTGCAGCTGGCCCAGTTCGTCCTGGCTGCCCATGTCAAGCGACGTGTTGGGCACGCTGCCGTCCACCGCCTGCATATGGCTGGCCAGCAGCCTTATGCGCCTGGTGAGGGAGTTGGAGATACCGTATGCCAGAATCGATGCTGCAACCGATGTAATGATCGCCACCAGGATCATATCATCCCTGGTTTTATACGAAAGCGCCAGCAGATCAGCGCCGGGGATCAGCATCACCATAAACCAGTCCGTATAGCGGATAGGGGCGGACTTGAGTATATACTTGCTTTTTTCAAGTTTCACATCGTACCACATGTCCGCGTTCGTATACCGGCCCTCAAGCGTGGCATAATCAAGCCCCACTTCCCCGGGGGACCAGCCTTCCCGGTTGGAGTAGACCACCTCGTCCCGGGAGTTGAGAATGAAAGCGTACGTGCCGGAGGTAACCTCGCCGGTATCCACAATGCGGGCCAATTGGGAAAGGGGCAGGTCGATCCGCAGGATACCCAGCAGGTCGCTGTAGTTGTTCAGATCCCTGATCTTGCGCATAGCCGTGATCACCGGTGCGCCAACCTGGGTGACGATGCTCCTGGAGTAGGGAAACCACACCATCAGATCCTTCTGCGCCATCAGGCGCTGATACCACTGGGTGCCGGTGGCTTTGTCCAGATTGAAAAAGCTGGTGTTCTCATCGGCAAACATATGATGGCCAAAGGCATAGATGATCGTACGCTCCACCTCGGGATAGCTTCGAAAACTGTTGATGTATGATAACAGCTTCAAATAATCTCTGTTTTGCGCCACGTAATCTTCATAGTATGCTGCCGGGTGATCCGACAAATTGTATTGGATCACATCCTGATCAGAAGCGATGGACACCGAAATACTCCAGAGCGTATTGATTTTGTTCTCCAGCAGCTGTGCGTTCTGGGTAAAGACCTGGCTGGCGCTCTGCTTGACGGAGGTTGTCATCCTTTCGGCGATGCCGTAATAATTCAAAGCCGTCACGGCCACCAGCGGGATGATGGAGATGATGAGAGCAAAAATCAGCAGTTTGATCCTGATGGAAGCATCCCTTATAAGCCTCGTCCAATGGCGGGCAATCGTCCGGATCATAGGCCGCACTTCTCCCTGTATTCTGATGGCGTCAGGCCCATATGCTTTTTGAAAAGCTTCGTAAAATAGCTGGGATCGCTGTACCCCACCATGCTGGTGATGTCCTGCAGCTTGATGCGCCTCTCCTTCAAAAGCTCCGCCGCCTTCTCCATTCTGACGCCGGCAATATAATCGTTGATGGTCGTATGGACCTTTTTCTTGAACAGCGCACACAAATAATAGTAGTCATAATGGGAAAAATCCGCAATCTTCTTGATGGAAAGCTCTGGATCGCCATAGTGAACGCGGATATAGTCCATGATCTCCTGGATTGCCGGACCAGCCTGCACCATCTGCCCGACCGCCCCGAAAAAAGAATCGATCAGGGTATGGAAATACTGGGTGACATCATGGAGCGTTTCCATTACGGAAAGCTCTTGCCAGAAATACGAACGGTCCCTCTCCAGGAGGCTATCGCTCCTGCTGAGCTTTTGCGATACGGAGGACAGTTGCCCATAGAGATTAAAGTACAGGTTTTTGACAAAGCTGATTTCTGTGAGCGGATACCGGCGGATGGCTTCTTCCAGTGCGTTGAGCCACCCGTGAGCTTCTTGCACCCTCCCGCGAAGGATCAGGGTGTCAAATTCGTTCTCGGTTTCCTCCGGGATGACGAATGCGCCCTCCGGTATGACGCTGTTTGTGTGAAGGACACCCGTTGGAAGGTAAAACAGCGCCTTGGCCAACCGCTGGGCCGACTGGAAGGAGCGGGGAGTATCCTCCAGGCTTTTCACTGCGTCCCCCGCTGCTGCCGTGAATAGATACTTTCCTTTATATATTTCATTGAGCTGCGCAACCAAGGCGGCCATAGCGGCATGCATTTGCGTCAGGGAAACTGGGGCCGTAAAGAAGCAGTGGATAATAAGGTTCCTTTCCTCCAGAAAGCAGGCGGCCGCCCGCATATCTTCCCCCGGGATGTCCCCGCCATTGATCCGGGAGATCATGTCCTCCCGGAAATATTCACCTTCCATGTCTGTGAGCACACCATCCGCATGCAGCTTGACAGCCATGGTAACCACCCCAAAGGGGGCCGCATCCATCTGAAGGTGACTTAACGGCGAAAGAGCGCCCTGGCTTGAGGTGTTGCCATAGCAGGCACCGGCAGCCAGCTTTTGCAGAATCAACGGCATTCCTTTTCGGGTTACGTCGCTTTGATACTTTTCTTTTTCCAGCCGCTTCTGGTCCCGAAGGCATTGCTCCGTTGCCTCCATCAGCATCATCTTCAGCGCAGGTATATCAACGGGCTTTTCGATATAGCCTGCTGCGCCTACCTTGATTGCTGATTTCAGGTATTCCTTGTCGGAATAGCCGCTGATGAAAATGACTTTGCACATGGGAAACCGCTCGTGGATGTACAAGGCCAGTTGTATCCCATCCATTTTAGGCATCCGTACATCGGTAAGCAGGATGTCCGGGCGCAAGCTCTCGCATAAATCCACTGCGGCCAGCCCGTTGGCAGCCACCTCCACCCGGCCGATCCCAATCTCCCCCCAAGGAAGAAAATTTTGTAGACCCCGTCTGGTTTCGGCCTCGTCCTCCACAAGAAGCAACGTAATCATGTTTAATTATCCTTATCGCATTCATTTTCAAGAAAAATTATACAAGATACATGGCTGCATTTCAACATATCAATCCTTTTTGCACAAATCCCGCGGCATCATCACAATTTACAACCAGCAATCTCAATATTATTCTATAGAAATGAACGGCAATTCTGCTACAATAAAAACAGCAAAACGGCTGGGGAGGGCGCAAATAGAAATGAAAAAAAGGAAGAGCCTTGTATCCCAGGCAGTCAGATACAGAGGATTGTTGATGATTGCGGCGCCTTCTATCATCATCTGCTTTCTGATGGCCTATATCCCTATGTTCGGCATCATTCTTGCGTTCAAAGCCCTCAATTACAAGCAAGGGATTCTGGGCAGCCCCTGGATAGGTTTTGACAACTTCAAATATTTCTTTGTTTCAGGAAAGATGCTCACCGTCACCGTCAACACCATGGTCTACAATATTCTGTTCATCATCGTAACTACGTCCTCCTCGGTACTAATCGCCCTTTTGGTAGCGGAGATGGGCGGAAAGGTATTCAAAAAAACGGCGCAATCGCTCATGTTCCTGCCCTATTTTGTCTCCTGGGTTGTGGTGGGCGCGCTGATGTACAATATATTCAACGTGGACAACGGCCTGATCAACCACTATATCACGGCTGCCGGCAATCCGCCGCTGAACATCTATCAGACGCCATGGTACTGGTATATCCTGCTGCCGCTGCTGCGCATCTGGAAGCTGGCCGGATACAACAGCATCATTTACCTGGCTGCCATCATGGGCATTGACGCGGAGCTCTATGAAGCTGCCACCATTGACGGCGCCAACCGCTTCCAGATGATTGGTAAAATCACACTGCCCATGATCAAACCCACGATCATCATCCTGCTGATGCTTTCCCTGGGCGGGTTGATGCGCGGCGATTTCGAAATGTTTTACCAGCTCATCGGGGCCAACAGCATGCTCTATAAAAACACCGATATTATTGATACGTTTGTTTTCCGTTCGCTGATAGGCAACAGCGACATCGGCATGACTTCCGCGGCGGCTTTCTACCAGTCCGTGCTGTGTTTTGTGTTCATCACGGCCGCCAACGCCGTCGCCAAGAAAATCAACAGCGACTACGCGCTGTTTTAAGGGAGACGCCATGAAAGCTAAGCTGCATGCGGATACGGTGCTCATCAACCTCATTGGCGCGCTGGTACTGGGGGCCATGGCCCTGTTTTGCCTGGTACCCTTTGTACTCATCGTATCCGGCTCTCTTTCCGATGACGGAGTGGTCATCGCTCAGGGATATTCGCTGATCCCCCAAAAGCTGTCCCTGGATGCCTACCGGGCTATTTTCGCCATGCCGCGATTGATCACCAATGCCTATGGCATCACCATCCTTATTACGGGCACAGGCACCTTGGCGGCCCTTATGATTGTTACTACGGCAGCCTATGTGCTCTCCCGCAAGGATTTTCCCTTCCGCAACGCCCTTGCCTTCTATTTTTATTTCACCACGCTTTTCAGCGGCGGGCTGGTTGCCTATTACATCATTATGGTGCGCTATTACCAGATGAAAAACAGCCTGCTGGCATTGATCATTCCGGCGTTGGTCAATCCCTTCTATATCCTGATGATGCGCAATTTTATCACCCAGTCCATCCATGAGGCGCTGGTGGAATCCGCCAGGATCGACGGTGCGGGGGACCTGCGCATCTACCTGAAGATCGTTCTCCCCCTGCTGACGCCCGCCATAGCCACCATTGGACTGTTCATTGCTCTGGGGTACTGGAACGACTGGTACAACGCCATGCTCTTTTTAAGCGATGAAAAGAAGTATCCCCTGCAATACGTCCTCTACCGGATCCTGACCCAGGCCCAGAACATGAATCTGGTGATGAACGCCAGCAGGGTCAGGATTGAGGTGCCCAAAGAGACCATCAAACTGGCGCTGACTGTGGTGGTCATCGGTCCCATCGTGCTGGCCTATCCCTTTGTACAAAAGTATTTTGTGAAAGGCCTTACGGTTGGGGCAGTCAAAGGCTAGGTAAAAAACGCCAGTGCACGGGCGTTTGATGAATAGAAGATTAAAAGGAGGATCACCCAGTGAGAAAAGCGAGAAATATCCTATCCCTGCTGGCAGCCATGGTGATGCTGCTTACCACGCCGATCATCATCCCCGCGCAGGCACAGACCGCCATCGACACCTCCAAGGAAGTCACCATCAAGTACGTCCACATCGGTGGCATGACCCCCTTTGAAGATGAGGTGCTAGCCGCCCTGAACGAAAAGCTCAAAGAGAAGATCAATGCCAAATTTGAGGTGCAGTATCTTGGCTGGGGCGACGCATGGACCAAGGCGCCGCTGATGTTTGCCTCCGGCGAGGACTTTGACTTCATCTTCTGCGCCCCCTGGTTCCTTTTCAACGACGAAGGCCGCAAGGGCGCCTATCTGCCGCTGAACGACCTGCTCCCCGTCTACGCGCCGGACCTGTATGCGGACTGCCCCCAAGATGCCTGGGAGCAAAGCTCCATCAACGGCCAAATCCTGATGATCCCCGCATATTTGCAGAAGAACACGGTGTTCTGGGGCATGACCTACCGGGAGGATTTGCGCCAGAAATACAATGTGCCGGAGATCAAGAAGGTCACTGATCTTGAGGCTTATTTTGCGGCTATCAAGGCTAATGAGCCGGAGATGATCCCCTATGCGGTAAACTCCAATGAAGCCGGCAACCTTTCCTGGATGTACCTGATGGAAAACACCAACCTCCAAATTGAGGGGCTTGACAACAACACCATGCCCTTTGCTTATGACATCACCGATCCTACCTGCCAATTGGTTATCCCGGCCTTTGACAAAGCCATGGATGAATGGGTCATGATCGCCAAGCGCTGGGCGGATGCGGGCTACTGGTCCAAAAACGCTCTGGCGAACCAGACCGCCACCTCAGATGCCATATCTGCGCAATCCACCGCGCTTGCCGGCTGGAACAGCAGCACCTATGGCTCCATTTATTCAAACCTGAAGGCGAACAACCCAGATGCCGAGATCGGGTTCTATATGCCCGTCACCCTGTCCGGCAAGGTAGCCAGGCGACCCTATAATGCAAACGGCGTTGCGATAAGCGCTAATTCCAAGAATCCTGAGCGCACACTGATGCTGCTGAACCTGATGGTCACCGACAAGGATATCTACGAAGCCATGATTTATGGCATCGAAGGCGTAACCTTCACAAAGTCGGCCGAGGGCCTCTATCAGCCTATCGAAGGACTGAAACCGGAAGAGCTGTGGAGCTTTGGCCACATGATCGGCATGGGCTTCTCCAATTATCGGTTTGAGTCTGAAGACAGCAGCAAGTATCCTGCGGACTTTGTAAGCCAGTATGACAACCCCGAATGGCAGGAGCAATTCCTTGAAACCCCGGTCATCTCCGGCATCAGCTTTGATATCGAACCCGTCAAGGTGGAAATCGCCGCCGTCACCGAAGTGAACAACACCTATGGCAAGGTCTTGGAGCTGGGGCTGACTGCTGATCCCGCAGCCACGTTGGCAGAGTATCGGGATGCGCTCAAGAAAGCCGGCATCGAAAAGATGCAGGCCGAATTCCAGCGGCAGATTGACGAATTCCTGGCAGCCAAGAACAAGTAACTTACCGCAAATGCCCGCGCAGACGATCAAGATGCTCACGCCATCCGTCTGCGCGGCATTGCCGCACGTATTTATCCATTTGAGGAGAAGCGCATGCGATTTGGAGTGCAGTATTACCGCCCGCCCTTTCCCGAATCCAGGTATTGGCGGGAGGATTTGCAGCGGATGAAGGCTTCCGGCTTTGATACCGTTCAGTTCTGGGTTAATTGGGGCTGGGTGGAGCCCGAACAGGGCCGGTTCGTTTTTGACGATTACGACCAGCTGATGGACCTGGCCTTAGAAAACGGCCTTCAGGTTGTGCTCAGCCTCAGCGCGGAGCTCCAGCCCTATTGGATCCACCGTGCCGTGCCCGGATCGGAAATGGTGGATCACATGGGCAGCCTGGTGGTCTCCTCCAACCGTGGAGAAGCCCACCAGGGATTGACCCCGGGGGGGTGTACGGACCATCCCCAGGTGCTTGCCCTTATGAAACGCTTTTTGCAAACCGTGGCCGCCCGCTACGCCGGTCATCCGGCCCTTTACGCCTGGGATTGCTGGAATGAGCTGCGCTGGTGCATCCAGTCTGACGGGCTGGTATGCTACTGCCCCCACACCAAGCAAGCGTTCCGGCAATGGCTTGATAGGCGCTATAGCGGCCTGGAGGGACTGAACCACGCGTGGAAGCGCCGCTACGGCTGCTGGGAGGACGTGGAGCCGGGCAAACTGCCGGGCAGGCCATATACGGAAATGATGGAATTCGAGGCGTTTGCCCAATGGAAGCTGGCACAGCATCTGAAATTCCGTGTACATGCCCTGCGGGCCATGGACAGCCGCCATATCATTGCCGCCCATGAGGGCGGACCGCCCTCGCTGTACGGCTGGGGCAGGCTGGGGCAGTACGGAAACGGAGAACATATGCTCCACGCATTGCATTCCGGCAGCTTTTTTGACATGGCCGATCAGGCGGATGTGTTCGGCACCTCCCATTATCCGGGCTTTCAGACGGCGACGCTGGCGGAATTCGGCGCCGGCGTGGAGCTGACGCGTTCGGCCAATCCCGGCCGGTCCTTTTGGATCAGTGAGCTTCAGGGGTACGACGGTGACGCCGCGAACCTTTCCATGTGGTTTTGGAGCGGCCTGGCCCGGGGCGCCAAGACGGTGCTGGCCTGGGCCTGGCGCAGCGAGGTATTCGGCCGGGAAGCGGGCAGCCTGGGCATCTGGGACAGAAACGACGGCACCGGGAAGCGCCTGAAGGTCTTTGGGGAGATCGGGTCCTTCCTTGCCCGCCATGGGGCATTGCTGGATGATTACCAGCCCGACAGGCCGGAGACCGCGCTGTTTCACGATGCCAATGCCTACAACCTGGAATGGGCGGCTACCGGGGATACCGCCGAGTCGGTCTTCAGCCTCAAGGGCTGGTCCAAGGCGCTGGAACGTGCCCGCATCCCCTACTCCTTTGTGGACACCGGCCATTTGGAAGGCCTGCGGGGCATCCGGCTGCTGGTGATGGGCAGGCCCGCCGTGGTCAGCGCCTCCGCGGCCCAGAACATTCTGCAGTTTGTGGAGGATGGGGGCACGTTGCTTATTGAGGGCGGCGCGGACGCCTTCACCACGCTGGGGTTCTATCAGTACCCGGGGGAAGATCGCCCCTTTGCCTCGGCGTTGGGCATCGATTACGGTCCGGAGATCCAACTTGCGGAGTATGGTCCCTACTATCAGCTGCCCGACCCGGGCGTGAAACGGGAAGAAACGGAGTTCCGCCGGCTGGTCCCCCTGCGCTTGCAGGGCAAGGAGTACGCTGTGTATGCCGAAGGAGCCCTTGCGCCCCTGATGGAAAGGGAGGGCACTGAAGTCCTGGCTCGGGATGAGGATGGATACAACCTGGCTACGGCAAGGAAAATCGGACAGGGCACGGTGGTGGCTCTGGGCATGTCTCTGGGCAAGGGATACCACCGCTCCAACGATCCGGGACTGGAGGCCTTGCTGCGCGGACTGTCCATTTTGGCAGGCGTTCCGAAAAAGATCACGATAAACGGCGGTGATGTGTATTGGCATACAGGCATGGCCAAGGGGCGCAGGCTGCTGTTCCTGATTAATGCCGGTCCGAAGGCGCAGGTAACAGCAGCTGTGCCAAAGACATTGCTGCCCAAAACCCCAAGCCCTTTGGAGCTGATCCGTAATGATCCATTTACCTTTGATGATACGCCATACGCCTGGCAGATCAGCCTGGAAATCGAAAAAGGAGGGGCGCGCCTGCTGGCTCTTGATTAACGGACCGCGCCGGAATAGAGAATAGATGATAAACATACTTGCGGTAGGCGCCCATCCCGACGACCTGGAGATATTGATGGGGGGAACCCTAGCCAGGTATGCCGCACGTGGCGACAAGGTATTCATGGCCTCCCTGACCAACGGCAACATGGGGCACCCCCGCTATACTCCGCAGGACATGGCTGCGATCCGGCGGGAAGAGATGGCACGTTCCGCCGCGCTGATCGGGGCGGAGCCGGTCTGGATGGGCGTGGACGATGAAATGTCCGAGGTCTCCCTGGCTGCCCGCCTGAAAATGGTGGATGTGCTGCGGTATGCCCGGCCGGACGTGATATTCACCCACGGGCCCGGGGACTACCACGTGGATCACCGCAACTGCGGCCAATTAGTGTTCGAAGCCGCGCCGCTAGCCTGTGTCTCCAACATAAAGCGATCGCTGCCGGCCCTTGGTAGACAGCCGCTGATCTATCATATGGACAACTTGGGGGGCATCGGCTTTGAGCCCGGGGAATTTGTAGACATCAGTGAGGCCATGGAAACCAAGCAAAAAATGTTCCTATGCCATCAGAGCCAGGCAAGCTGGATGCAGGAAGCTACCGGTTTTGATTTTTGCGATGTGATCCAGACGTGCGCCAAATTCCGGGGATACCACGCCGGCGTCCGCTATGCCGAAGCCTTCAGGCGGGTGGATGCCTGGTACCGCGGAACCACAGCAAGGGTGCTGCCATGAAAGGAGGAAACGCATGCAGACCATAAGCAACGGCGCCGTGTCCATCACGGCGGAGGATAACGGGCGTGGCCTTACGCTCAAAGACCTGAAACGGGGCACAATCTGGCTGCTGGATGAAGCCAGCGCCAAGTGGTGCGGCTCCGACACCCATAATCACGATGCGGATGATTACCCCGCGCACTTTCAGCCGCTGGCTCCGGTGCGGGCGCAGGCCGAGGGGGATTGCCTGGCTGTTTCCGTCCTGGCCGGGGATTACCCCCTCACCTTTCGCTATACGCTGCTATCAGACGGCTTGGAGGTGCGCCTTCCCCCTGTGTCCGGCGGACAGGTAAAAGCCGTTTCAATGCCCGGAGCTTTTTTGCCTGCCGGAGAACCCATGAAGCTGCTGCTCCCCATCATGCAGGGCATGCTCTGGGACGGCCGGGGTGAAAACATCCGCCGCGTCTGCCGCAGCGGCGCGCATTATGGCTTTTCCATGATGATGTTCGGCGTATTGGCAGAAAGCGGCGGCCTGCTTGTGACCGCCGAAACCGCAGTGGACAGCCTGTGGTGGTACCAAAAGGATGACCGGGGCATCCGCGCGCAAAACATGCAGGACAACTCCCTGGGCGCACTGCGGTATGAACGGGTGATTCGTCTGTATTTCACGAATCCGCGCATCGTGCCCCTGGCCAAACGGTATCGGGCAAGGGTCAAGGAGCGGGGTCGCTTTGCTACCTGGGAGGAAAAGATTGCAAAGCGTCCCGGCCTTCAAAAGCTCTTTGGTTCGCTGATGTGCTACATCGGCTATTGCCAGGATGATTTAAACTATGCCCGGGAGCTGGAAAAAATCAAAGCATATGGGTTTGACCGGGCGCTGGTCTACCCGGTGGATTTCAACTGCTATGACAGGGGTTTTCAAATGGGCGGCCTGCCCCCCATCCGCCTGCCGCAGGAGGAGATTGACCGCATCCTGGCCCTTGGCTATGACGTATGCCCGTGGACCTGGATCAACGAGGCCATTGATGACCAGACGCCGGAAAGGGCCGCCATGTACCGTATCACCCGGGACAACAGCCGCGTCTTTGGCTGGCAGATTGATGAGAACAAATGGTACAAGGTATGCAGCCCGGAAATGTACCGCAGGGAGCGGGAGGCCGTATCCGGCTCATTCTCCCGGATGACCTGGGATCATTTTGACGTGCTCACCTGCGCCAGCATCGGCGAATGCTATGCAACGGACCATTGGGGCCACCCCGGTCAGCCCCTGAGCCGGGATCAGGACCTGCAGTGGCTGCGCAGGACGCTGGTTGCTGGCCAGGGCGAAGACAGCCGCGGGAGCATCGTCAGCTCCGAGAATTTCAACGACCTGTTTTCCCTGGAATACGACATCGGCTCGGTCAAGGCCTGGCCGCAATACGGCCCTTGGGTGTTCTGGCCCGTACCGCTGACCTCCCTCGTCTATCATGACAGCATCCTGCACTCCTGGTGGGAAATGCACAGCTATAATGCCGGATACTTTAATCGGCGCGCAGACCCCAATCTGTTTGAATATGGCGGCGGAAGGCCGGCGCTCCAGGCGGCCGCAGACGCCTTGATGGGCTGCCCGCCAGACGTGTTCCCCTTTGGGGCCCAATACGCATGGACGGGCAGGGGCGCACAGACCCGCGTGTTCCGCTTCCGGTTCGAGGACCCGCAGGTTCAGCATGCCCTTGCCCTGGCCTTGCCCGTTGCCGGCCTCCACCGCCGGATCGGCAAGCTGGAGATGACGGATTTTGAGATTCTATCCGAAGACGGATGGGTGCAGCGCAGCGCCTTCGCCGACGGAACCGAAGTGACCGCCAATTTCGGCTATGTGCTCCGCAACGATGTGGAGGGGATCGAACCCATCGGGGGGCATCAATGGCGGGTGAAATAAGGCTGATAGGAAGGATGGTTGATATGGACTTTTCTTCGCTGAAAAGGACGGGTATTTTCGTAAATGCCGCGGAGCATGCCAAAGACGCGGAGTTGTGGCGCCAAGGCATCGGGTTGGGCGGGGCGAGCCATGAGCCGCTGCCGCCCAAGGTGGTGAATGGGCTGCGGCTGCTCAGGCCCCGGCTCATCCGTATCTTTTTGCAGGAATATTTCAATATTTACCCGGACCACGGCGTTTTTGACTGGAGCCGTCTGGACCCGTACATGGAATCCCTGGCGCAGACGGGCGCAAAGGTTCTGGCTACCGTGAACATCAAGCCGCCGGTGCTCTTCCCGAATCTGGGACAGGAGCATTGGCAGCCCAATGATGTTGGGGAGTATCAGGATGTGATCCGGGCGCTGGTGAAGCGGTATTCGCTGGATCGCAGAATCGTCACCCATTGGGAGCATCTGAACGAGCCCAACCTGGGGGAGGATGGCGGCTGCCCCTTTCTGATCCCCGGCGCCCAGGAGAATTACGACTTCTACCGCATGCTCGCAAAGACTGTGCTGGAAGTGTTTCCTGAGGCTAAGGTGGGCGGCCCGGCCGTTTCCCACTACGATTGTCCCATGCTGGAGGAGTTTATACGCCTGTGCCATGAAAACGGCACACCGCTGCAGTTTGTGAGCTGGCATTCCTACAAGGATGATCCCGCCAGCCTTAGGGCTCAGACGGAGCATGTGCGGCATATGATCCGCAATATGGGCGCCAGCCAGCCGGAACTGATGATCAATGAGATGAACAAGGGGTTTGATTACCAGGATGCCGGCCATCCATCCTATCACCTTGTCTCCGTGGAGGAGCAGGCCTACCAAGGCAAACGGGCGGCGTTCCTGGCCTCTGCTGTCATGGAAATGACCGGCGCGGGGCTTGACTGGTCCCACTATTTTTCTGCCTGGGACTGCAGAATGCGGCCTTTAGAGTTTTCCCGCTTCTATTCTCCCCACGGCATCACCGAAGTGATGTACCGCCACTGGAACGAATCGCCGCACCGCTACGGCCTGTTTTCCGACAGCGGCAGAGTCAGGCCCCAGTATTTTGTCTATCGCCTGCTGGCGCAGATGGATGGCAGTATGCTGCACTGCAAGGCAGATTCCGGCATCGCCGCCATCGCCGCCGGAAGCGGGCGGCGCACAGCGGTGCTGATGAGCAATTATGCCCTGGACGCCTGCCCCGACCGCATTGCGCTTTTGCAGTTTGAGGGGCTTACTCCGGGCCTGAAAAAGCTGAACGTCTACCGCATCGATGATATGTGTCGCTGGGATGAGGAGACTCTCACCCTGCTGCCGGTGGAAACAAGGCGGGTGGATGTGCTGGAGCGGTTCGCCTGCCAGTGCCTTCTGCCCGCCAACAGCGTGGCATCAGTCATCTTGGAGGATGCGGAGGAAAGCATGTCATGCTGATCGACCTGCACACACATGTGATCGCGCCGGAGCACTTGGTCGGCACCAAATTCATGGAGGACTGTATCCGGGGCGGAGGCAGCTATGAGGGCATGATCTCCGGCAAGGAGCGCCACTGGGACCAGGAGATGGCCCAGGCGGACGCGGCCTGCGTGCTGGCCCTCGACGCCCCGGAAAGCGGTGTGGTGGTACCCAACGAATATGTGGCCGCCTACCAGCGGGAGCATCCGGACCGCATTGCCGGATTTGCGTCGGTTAATCCCAACCGGCCGGATGCGCCGGCGCTTTTGCGCCACGCCGTCCAAACGCTGGGCCTGAAGGGACTGAAACTGGCCCCGATCTATCAGCATTTTCACCCGCTGGATCAAAAGAAGGCTTATCCGGTCTACGAACTGGCGCAGCGCCTTCATATTCCAGTGCTGTGGCATATGGGTACCTCTTTTGTGGAAAAGGGGCCGCTGGAATATACGCGTCCCATCCACATTGACCGGGTGGCGCTGGATTTTCCGAACCTGAAGCAGGTGATTGCGCACCTGGGGCACCCCTGGGAAGCGGAAACCATCGTGCTGATCCGCAAGCAGCCCAACGTTTACGCAGATATATCTGCCCTGTACTACCGTCCGTGGCAGTTTTACAACGCCATGGTGCTGGCCATGGAATACAAGGTGACCCATAAGCTTTTCTTCGGCACGGACTTTCCGGTGACGACACCCCGGTCCACCCTGGAGGGCTTCCAGGCGGCGCGGCGCTTCGGCCAGGGTACGGGCCTGCCGGATCTGCCCCAGACCGTGTTTGACAGTATGGCGCGCAGAAACCCATTGGAGATTCTGGGAATCAAGCTGGGCTGACAGGAGGGAATTGTATGGAGTTTAAAAACGATAAAGCCATGTTCGACCTTATGGAGGAAACGCTCTACAGCGGCGTGGTGGCCGATATCCTGGATGAGCTGGGCTATCGCAACCAGGCCATGCGCCAGGACATCCGGCCTCTGGAGCGCAGGTTTGTCATCGCCGGCCGCGCCAAGACCATCCTGGCGGTGGATGTGTACGAGATCCCGGAGGACCCCTATAAACTGGAGATCGAATCCATCGATAGCCTGAAGGAAGGGGATGTGGTGGTGGCGTGCACCAACCGCTCCACCCGCAACGGCTATTGGGGGGAACTGCTTTCCACCGCCAGCATGATGCGGGGCGCCAGGGGAGCCATCATCGACGGCATCTCCCGGGATACCAAAAAAATACTGGAATTGGGCTTTAAGGTGTTCACTGCCGGGTTCAAGCCCCTGGACAGCAAAGGCAGGGGCCTGGTGATCAGGTATGACTGCCCGGTGGAGTGCGGCGATATTTTGGTGCATCCCGGCGATGTGATTTTCGCGGACTGTGACGGCGTGGTGGTGATTCCGAGGGAAATGGTTTTACAGGTAGTCCCCCTGGCGCTGGAGAAGGCAAACCAGGAGAACAGCAGCCGGGAGGAATTAAAGCGTGGAGCGTATCTGCGGGATGTGTTCGACAAATACGGCGCGCTGTAAGGAGGTTAGACCCATGCGGATGAAAGCGGCGGTCATGGAAGGGATTGACAAGCTTGCGCTGCGGGAAATTGATGTGCCCGAGATCGGGGACGAGTATGTGCTGGTCAGGACGAAGGCCTGCTCCATCTGCGGTTCAGATATTGAAGAACTCCGCACCGGGGCGTTCGCCGCGTTCTTCCCCATTGCCCTGGGCCATGAGGTATCCGGCGTGGTGCATGCCGTAGGCAGGGCCGTAAAGCGGCTAAAGCCCGGCGACCGCGTGGCGCTGGAACCCAATATGCCCTGCCGCAGGTGCGAACTGTGCCGACAGGGGTTGTATCACCTGTGCCCGGACACCGACCACATCGGCTGCCACAGCCACGGCGGGTTCGCAGAATTCGTGGGCATTCATGAGCTGAACTGCTGTGTTCTCCCGGAGGAAGTCGACTTTGTACGGGCGTCGCTGATGGAGCCCATCGGCGTCTGTTTGGAGGGCATCCGCCGGTCCCGCCTGTCCATTGGCGAGGATGTGCTGATCATCGGCAACGGCCCCTTCGGCCAGCTATATATACAGCTGGCTTTGCTTGCAGGCGCCGGCGAGGTGATCGTAGCCGGCCGGAACGGCCACCGGAACAGCCTGTCCGCCGGGATAGGGGCCACTGTCGTTGATACCCGCCAGGAGGATCTTGCAAGCCGTGTCCATCAAATCACCCATGGCCGGGGCGTGGATGTGGTCATCGATGCCGCAGGCACCAAAGAGGCTTTGCCCCTGGCCGCAACGGCCTGCAAACCCAGGGGAAGGATCGTGCTGTTCAGCCATACCAATGTACCGGTCACCATTCATATCCCCGATATCCAACTCAAGGAGCTGGACGTGCTGGGTTCTGTGAACAATCCCCATACCTTCCCGGTGGTGGCGGAGCTTTTGCGCAAAAAGCGCATCGATCTTGGCCCGATCATCACCCATACGCTGCCACTTGAGGATATCCACCGGGGGTTCGAGATGGTGGAAAAACGGCTGGACAACTGCATGAAGGCCGTCGTGGTCTTTGCGTGAGGAGAAAAGGGCAATGAAGGAACTGATTATTCTGGGCGGGTATGTCCACTCCACGGAAATGGCGGAGATCATTGAAAGAGCCAATGCCGTATCGCCCCAGTGGGATTTACGGGGTTACATTACCCCGGACGGCTTGGGAACCGGCGATATCCGCAACGGTTATCCGGTGCTGGGTGGGCCGGAAATCCTGGACAAATTTCCCAATGCCTGGTTCGTGCCGGAGGAGGAATGGCCCATATCCCATCCAATCCCCTGGGACAGGGTTGTGTCCATTGCCGATCCCACGGCATTTATCTCGCGCACCGCCAGGATCGGCCGGGGCTGCGTGATCTATCCCCGGTGCTTTGTGGGGGCAAACGCAGTGCTTCATAACCGGGTGTTCATGCTTTCGGGGGGCGTGGTGAACCACGATAATGTTATCGGCGACAACGCGGTGCTCACCACCAGCGTCACCCTGGCCGGGCAGGTGCAGGTAGGAAAAAACTGCTACCTGGGCCAAAGCTGCACGGTACGCCAGTTCATACGTATCGGAGAAGGCAGCACGGTAGGCATGGGCTCGGTTGTGATCAGGGACATCCCATCCAATTCTGTGGTGGGCGGCAATCCAGCCAGGCCCATCGTGTGCAGAACAAAGCCCGGGAGGCCCATATGAAGATCACCGATATTGAAACCATCATCCTCATGAGCCCCTTTGCCTATGGCATGGACAGCGGCGCGGAGGAGTCCCATGGGCCAAGGTATTCCTGTATCCTGAAGGTGCATACCGACGCGGGCATCTCAGGCCTGGCCGATATAGACAGCCATCCCCATGTCATGGCCGCGCTGATGGACGCGCCGGTGCTTATCGACTTTCTCTCCCGGGGCCTCCGCGATATCCTAATCGGGGAAAATCCGCTGGAAACCGACCGCCTGTGGTGGAAAATGTACAATTCCGGCTTTTACCACGGCCGGCGCGGCGCATTGATCCACCTCCTCAGCGGGCTGGATATCGCCCTATGGGACATCAAGGGCAAAGCTATGGGCGTACCGGTCTGCGTGGCGCTGGGCGCCCGCAACCGTGAACGGGTCACGGCCTATGCCAGCACGCTGGTGCGCGGCACCCCCGGTCAGATGAAGCAGGCAGTAGTCAAGTATCGTGAGCTGGGCTACAGGGCGGTCAAGTTCGGCTGGGGCACCTTTACGGCTGACCCGGCAAAAGGCGTGGCGCTGTTTCGGGCAGCCCGACAGGAGGCCGGAGATGATATGGTGCTCATGTGCGACGGCTACATCACCAAAAACGATGTCAAATTTGCCGCCAAGATTATCCGTCACCTGGAGGAACTGAACATTTTCTGGGTAGAAGAGCCCCTGCCTTCGGATAACCTGGCGGGTTTCAAAGCCTTGGGGGCGCAGGTGGGCGCCCGCATTGCCACCGGGGAACAGCTGGGCACGCGGTATGAATACGATCAGCTGCTCCGGGATGCGTCCCCCGATATCGTTCAGTTCGATATTTCCCGCTGCGGCGGTCTGAGCGAGGCCAGGCAGATTGTTCACATGGCCGAAATGGCCGGCAAAGCATTCTGCCCCCACGCCTGGACCAGCGATATTCTTACTGCCGCGTCGCTGCACCTGAATGCCTGGGCTCAGGACTGTCTTTTTCAGGAGTTTTGCGTCAACGATTCGCCCATCTGCCGGGACCTGTGCCTTTCACCCATGGCATTGAGCTCCGATGGTACACTGGATGTGCCCGCGGGGCCGGGCCTGGGGGTGGAATTAAATGAAAGCGTAATTGCAAAGTACCGGATCAACTGAAAGGAAGACCTTTCTCTATCAATTGTGCGTTCCAAAATTCCTACCGGGCTGCAGTTTCCTTTCTTTAAATAAATGCTGCAACCACCGGTCACATGGAACACATGTATCGAGTCGATTATTACATAGAAGACTCATCCAAATAAGGGATTGCCATGCCCACCAGCATAATACGAAAGTGTTCGCCCAAAAGCAGCGGAACAAGATTTCTGATGTCGGCATTGGAAAATTATCTTTTGCTTGCGCAATTTGCGTTTTTGGTTCAAATTTTCCTGCCCGAAATGACAGGGTACATTCAGCTCTTTCGTGCGGCTTATACGAAAATCTATTAGACCAGATCGGTTTCTATCCGCTGAAAAGTGCTTTTTGCGACTGCTTCTTTTCCGTATTCAGTATAGGGAAGGAGGCGTGCTATGCCTCAGACCGCTGCCAAACCCTGTCAGCGGTTAATTTATTGGGACAGAGCGGGGAAGACCAAAAGGGAAAGGGGGCCTAGGTATCGAAATATACTAAGGAACGAATGGGAAAAGCGAGGCATGGAGCATGCTGCGGGAGAAGAAGGGCAAGCAGGAGCAGATGGAAATCGGAGACCATCCCGAACTTTGTGTAAACCTCGAAGCTGTGATAGGATAGAAACAGCATGGAGGTTTCATTTATGGCGAAGAGCAGGATTACCCCGGAGCAGAAAGCGCGCAGGGCCCAACTGGGCCAACTCATGGAAGGCGCGGGCATAAAATCCATGGAGGATATCCAAGAGCTATTCAAGGATA
This sequence comes from Bacillota bacterium, assembly GCA_023459275.1. Taxonomy (GTDB): domain Bacteria; phylum Bacillota; class Clostridia; order Christensenellales; family Aristaeellaceae; genus JAEWAH01. The sequence goes on from JAEWVC010000008.1 coordinate 69,005, forward strand.
TGATCGCGACCTTTGTGAACCAGGGCCTTGAGGGGGAAATGGATGAGGAACTGGGCTACAGCAAGTATGATTTTCGCAACAAGGACACCGACAACAGCCGTAACGGGCATAGCGAGAAAACGCTGAAAACCAGCTATGGCGATGTGGATATTCAGGTGCCCAGAGACCGCAAAGGCGAGTTCGAACCGGGCCTGGTCAAGAAGCAACAGACGACTCTGACCGGCGACATCGAGGAGAAAATCCTATCGATGTATGCCAAAGGGATGACCACGGGCGATATCGAGGGCCATATCAAGGAAATCTACGGGCTGGACGTGTCGGATAGCGCCATCAGCCGGATCACCGATAAAATCCTCCCGGTGGTGAAGGAATGGCAGGCCCGCCCGCTGCAGGAACTCTATGCCGTGGTATATATGGACGCGATCCATTTCCATGTACGGGCAGAAGGGCAGATCGTCAAGAAAGCCGTCTATGTCGTTATTGGACTGGACATGGAAGGGCAGCGGGATGTTCTGGGGATGTACATCGGGGAAAACGAAAGCGCGAAGTTTTGGCTGACGGTGCTCAACAATCTGAAAAACCGTGGTATTGCGGATATGCTCATTGTCAGCGTAGACGGCCTGACGGGTTTTCCCGACGCGATTGAGGCGGTATATCCCAAGGCGGAGATTCAAAAGTGCGTGATTCACCAAATCCGCAACACGACACGGTTTGTGTCCTACAAGGATATCAAGCCGCTGATGGCCGACCTCAAGCGCGTGTACGCCGCCGTGGACGAGTCCGCCGCGCTGGCTGAATTGGATCGGTTTGAGGAGCTCTGGGGCAAGAAATACCCCAAGACTGTGCAGTCCTGGCGGACAAACTGGGCGGGCCTCAGCACCTATTTCAAGTATCCGGGCGAGGTGCGCAAAATCATCTATACCACCAACGCCATTGAGGGATTCAACCGCCAACTTCGCAAGATGGGCCTCACATCCGCCCTTGACAGACCGTCTGGATTTTGCTGTCGTTACAGCCAAGGCAGAGAAGCAGAACCCTGCTTTCCTGCCAACTTCAATCTTGTCGTTCTACGCAGTTTAAGTTTTACACAAAATTCGGGATAGGCCCGATTTAGTACAGTCATTGTGGCACGCAAAGATATATTCAATGTCGTTCATCCCTTTGACATCGGCTGACATTCTTCTCAAAAGCTTACACCTAAATAGCACTGGTTTTTGCAACATATCACTGCTTTTTCCGTCCAGAATTTCCCTGACCTATGACCCCAGACCAGTGCTACCAACGTACCTTTTCACACCAAATCGCCCATGAGAGCCGATTTCACCCCTCCGAACCCCCAAAAGCCCACTTTGCCCGTTGACTAGGCTCAAAAAGCCTGTTATAATAACCTTCGCTGGTTCTTGCGCATGGAGAGATGGCCGAGCGGTTGATGGCGCTGGTCTTGAAAACCAGTGATGCTGAGAGGCACCGGGGGTTCGAATCCCTCTCTCTCCGCCATTTTTTCAGCGGAATAGCTTATATGGTTTGGCTGTATGGAGAAGTACCCAAGAGGCCGAAGGGGCTCCCCTGCTAAGGGAGTAGTGCTCGATAAGGGCAGCCCGGGTTCAAATCCCGGCTTCTCCGCCATGAACACAAGACACTCTTTGAAAGTGTCTTGTGTTTTTTTTTGCCTTCTCCGCCGAACCCGCCAACCATCTAGGAGGGCGGGTTTTATTCAGCCATTTTGATGCGCGTCAAACAATATCGTAAAATATCAAAAATACAACAAGATAACAACGCCACACCCTGAATCATTTTTACGCACGGCTTGAGCATGTTTGGCACACTCCTATACAGCAGTATTAATCATGCCGGTTCTACATTCAGGGCGGATCTGGCAAAAGCTCCATTGCAGCACCGTTTGGGGGGGCAATATGCCAAGGTTTCAAAAAGAGCGGTCAGCGAAGGCTACGGCGCCTTAATTTGTACTTTATTTAATAGTAATTTCGACCGTTCAAAAAAATGCTAAGGCAACGATGCCGACAAGTTAATAATCGCTGTTCGCACTGGTTCAGGGCGCCTATTGCCTAATTCCGTATTGCTTAGGGGATGTCACCTAGAAGGCATTGGACGTTTCATAAATCACGCCTTTTGCTTCTTCATAGATAGAACGGTACTTTATTCGCATATGTTCGGCCCAAATCGCCTCAAAACCAGCCAGATACTCCCCGCTGTAAAGACTCAAAAGCTTTTGGCCTGTCCTATTGTGTTGTTCTGTTTATAATCATCATATGCTTTTTCAAAAAGATCAAAATCGCACTCAATTTCATCCCTGCAAATAAAATAGCGGTTTCCACGGCAGACGGCAGGCTTTTCTATCCCAGCTCGCCCAAGTTCATTTTTAATACTGGTCAGGTTCACCGCGATCACATTTTTTACATTCTCCGACTCAGACTTCCACCATATAGCGTTATACATCTGCTCTTTTGTCGCTCTGCGCTCACCCGCGTTAAGCAGAGAGGCCAGAGGCTTGCGTTCCTTTCTCCTTTGAAGCTTTAAAGGAAACAGCCGTTCCTTATCCTGAAATACGGTAAAGCCGCCAAATGCGTCGACGTACACTTTTTTTGGTGAAAGCCCGCGAATTCTATAATCTGCCAGGTGACTTCCGGCTCTATTCCGTTAGCGCAAGCGAATTCAAGTACCGGATCATAAGCCTTCCTCATCCTGAAGTATTTATAACTGCCGGTTTCATGGCAAAGCGAAAGAAAACGTCTGGCCAACCCGGTTGCTTCTTCATATGCCCCTTCCGCCAGGACAATTCTCGTCAGAACACCATACGCCATTGTCGCGATCATCATCATATCTGCCCGTTCTCCGATTTCGATCGATCGCTTCGCGCAGCTTGCGGCATGTGCAAAATCAGATACAGTCCCGAAATAGTGACAGAGCCTGCCCAGTGCGATGGTTTAGAAGTAGTCACTACCTTGGAATGTCCTCATATATATCGCTTGTAATCTTCATTTTATGGCCACGGAAAAATCCAACGGCTTCCTGGGCACTGCGGAAAGCTTTTTCCAGATGCAGGCTCCGGCTTTCCAGCGCGATTTTTTCAAACCACCTGAGCGCGGAACTTTCATCATCGACTACGATTGCGTGCAGCATATCAGCACTCCTCTGCGAAGGGGATTTCAAAGCTTGCGGTGGTCCCTTGCCCCTGCTTGCTGGCGGTGCCTTACAGGATGCCATCCGTACGCTTGTTCTTGCGGCAGCATGACGGATAAAACCGGACTGCCGTCAGGAAGAACGGACGGCGCCTTCCCTCTCTCTGCGCTGGCCAGCATCGGCTGAAGCAAAAGGGATAAAGGTATATGACAATTTGGAATGTCTGTTCTTCAGATAACAAATTTCTGAAGAATTTCATGAAAAATAGGGGAACGATATGACACATTACCATCATATCATTCGTGTCTTTCGTTGAAGTCGATAATTGTAAATAAAAAGACAGATCCCAAAAATACGAAGAAAAAACAATTTAAAAATCAATATTCCTTCAATTATCCCCTGGAATATGATATTATGTAATCGAAAATTGCATTTTGCAATGGAAGAAAATGCAATTTTTGACATGGCGGGGAATTGGCGCCCATCCACAGGCTTGTGCGAGGAATGCGGCGGACTGCTGCGTTGCTAAAGATTTGTTCGGATAGTCAAGTGGCAGAGCGGTAGGGGAAAATGCAAAGTGGTATAATCCAATTTGCGCACATGTCAAAAACCGGGAGGGAAGATGCAGTGAGAGACGTATTGCGGTTCGATAAATTCCGGCTTGACCTTAAAAGCGACAGCGGGCAGCGGTACAACCTGCTGGATGATATATCTTTTTCCGTTACGGAAGGCAAGGCGCTGGGGATCGTGGGCGAATCCGGATGCGGCAAGAGCATCACCAGCCTGGCGGCCATGCGGCTTCTGCCGCCGGTTGCGAAGGTGGCCGGGGGCAGCATCTACCTTGGAGAAAGCGACCTTCTGAAGAAAACGGAACAGGAAATGTACAAGGTACGGGGCAAGGAAATCTCCATGGTCTTTCAGGAGCCCATGACTTCCCTCAACCCTGTGCTGACCATTGGCTTTCAGATCGAGGAAGTGCTCCGCCGCCACGAGCCGGACCTTGGCAAGAAGGAGCTCCAGGAGCGGACCCTCAGCCTGCTCAAGAAGGTTGGCATTCCCAACCCCGAAAAGCGGATCAAGAATTATCCCCACCAGTTTTCCGGCGGCATGCGCCAGCGTACCATGATCGCTATGGCCATCGCCTGCAACCCCAGATTGCTCATCGCTGATGAGTCCACCACCGCCCTGGATGTGACCATCCAGGCCCAGGTGCTGGATTTGATGTCGCGTTTGAAGGAGGCCGGGTCGCTGATGTTCATCACCCACAACCTTGGGGTGGTGGCGGAGGTGTGCGATGAGATGGTGGTCATGTACGCCGGGCAGATCGTGGAAAAGGGCACCGTGGAGGAGGTATTCCTCCATCCGGCACATCCCTACACCAGGGGCCTTTTGTCGGCCATCCCCACACTGGAAACAACGGCGAAAAAGCTCTACAGCATCCCGGGAACAGTTCCCATGGTACAGCACTTTGGCAAGGGCTGCCGCTACGCCCCCAGGTGCGGCCATTGCTCGCCGGCCTGTCTCGAGCAGCCGCCCCGCGAAAAAAGAATCAACGGCCACCATAGCGTGGCCTGCTATCTGGAGAAGGGGGGAGAGGAATGATGGAAAAAACCGACGCCCTCCTTACGGTGAAGGGGCTTACCAAGCACTTTAATATCAGCAACAGCTGGTTTGGCAAACCCACGCTTTTGCACGCCGTGGACGACATGAATTTCAGCGTGCTCAAGGGGCAGACCCTTGGCGTGGTGGGGGAAAGCGGCTCCGGGAAATCCACCCTGGCCAGGCTTCTGCTCAAGCTGATTTCCGCCACCTCCGGCCAGGTGATCTACCGGGGCAAGGACATTCTGCCCCTGAAGGAAAAGGAAAGCGGGGCCATCCGCCGGGACCTGCAAATGATTTTCCAGGACCCCTACGCATCCTTGGACCCCAGGGTCAAGATCGGCGAAGCCATCGCGGAGCCGCTGAAGGAACATAAATTATACAAAAAAAGCGCGGATATCAAAGAACACGTGGGGGATATGCTTGCCCACGTGGGGCTGCAGCGGGAAATGGCCGGGCGCTTTCCCCATGAGTTTTCCGGCGGCCAGCGCCAGCGCATCAATATCGCCAGGGCCCTTGCCATGAACCCCAAGCTCATCATCTGCGACGAGGCCGTGAGCGCCCTGGATGTTTCCGTGCAGGCCCAGGTGCTGAACCTTTTCAACAGCCTGAAGGAAGAATTCGATCTCACCTACATCTTTATCAGCCATGATTTGTCCGTGGTGAAATTCGTCAGCGATACCATTATCGTCATGTACTTGGGCGAAATGATGGAAATGGCGCCCGCCAAGGAGCTTTTTGCCCATACCGCCCACCCTTATACAAAGGCGCTGATTTCCGCCATACCAAACCCCAACCCCACCATCAGGAAAAAGCGGATCCTGCTGGAGGGGGATATCCCCAGCGCGGTCAACCTCCCGGACGGGTGCCGGTTTTGTTCCAGGTGCTATATGGCCCGCAAGGAGTGCCAGACCCAGCATCCCCCCTTGCAGGAGATTGCGCCCAACCACTTTGTCCGGTGCCCCTACTATGCGGGATGACGCGTAGAAAACCTATGGAGGTGAATTGGGAGTGGGAAAATATCTCATAAGGCGCGGCTACCGCGGGCTGATCACCGTGTTCATATCCATATCCATTACATTTTTCCTGCTGCGCCTGATCCCGGCAGACCCTGTTTCCATGATGCTGGACCCCAAAATGAGCGCGGAAACGGTTGCGAAGATGACGGCGCAGTTCGGATTGGACAAGCCGCTTCTGGTGCAGTACGTGATTTATCTGGGCCAGCTTTTCCAGGGGAATCTGGGGATCTCCTTTAAAACGCGGGAACCGGTGATCACGGTGCTGCTGCAAAAGCTCCCCTGGACGCTGCTGCTGCTGGCGCTAAGCATCACCTGCGCGCTGGCCATCGGCATCCCCGTTGGGATAAAGGCCGCCAAAAAGCGCAACGGCGCCTTTGACAGGTTCATCAACGTGATCACCATGGTGGGCATCTCCATCTTCATCCCCTTCCTGTCCTTTGCCTTGCTGTATATTTTCGGGTACAGGCTCCACTGGCTGCCCACCGGCGGGGCCTACACGCCGCCCCCAAAGCAGGGCCTGGCCTACGCTTATGATGTGCTAAGGCACGCCGTGCTGCCAACCTTCACCCTGTTTTTAGGGAACTGTACCTCCATTATTCTGTATACCCGCAACAGCATGATTGAGGTTCAAAAGGAGGATTACATCCGCACGGCGCTGGCCAAAGGGTGGGACGACCGGTACGTAACCCGCAAGCACGCGCTGAAAAACGCCATGATCCCCACCATTACCGCCACCGGCATCATGATCGCCAGCATGGTGGGCGGCGCGATCATGACCGAGAGCATTTATTCCTGGCCGGGGGTGGGGCGGCTGATATTCGACAGCGTTTCCACGCTGGATTATCCGGTACTCCAGGGGGCGTTTTTGATCCTGTCCGTGACGACGGTATTCATCAACATCCTTACCGATCTTGTGCTCGCCTGGATCGACCCGCGGGTGAAGCTGGGAGGTGGCAAGGCATGAATCAGCGGTCCTTTTTTCAGGCGTTCCGCAGGAACAAGCTGGGCATGATCGGCCTGTGCGTGGTATTGCTGATCCTGCTTACGGGCATCTGCGCGCCGCTGCTGGCGCAATATCCCAAGGGATACGGCCGGGAGATTGAAAACGCCCCCAGCGCCAAGCACTGGCTGGGCACCGATAATCTGGGGCTGGATGTGATGGCGGAGATTATCTGGGGCGCCAGGACATCGGTGTACGTATCGGTGATGGCGGTGCTGTGCGCCGCGGCCATCGGCATCCCCCTGGGCCTGATCAGCGGCTATTTCCAGGGCCGCGTAGGCGGGCTCATCGATTCCCTGATTGAGATCTTCATGACGCTGCCCATGATGCCCCTGATGATCGTGATCGCCGCGGTGGCCGGGGCCTCGGTTACCAATGTGGCGGTGGTCATCGGCATCCTCTCCTGGCCCAGCCTGGCCAGGGTGACAAGGAACGCCACGCTGCGCACCTCCGAAATGCCCTTCATTGAGGTGTCCCGCTGCCTGGGCGTACCCAGCCGGAAGATACTGTACAAGCATATTCTTCTAAACGTGATCGGCCCGGTGATGGTGAACTTAACGCTGGTCATGGCCACCGCGGTTTTGAGCGAATCGGGCCTGAGCTTTCTTGGCCTGGGCGACCCCAACACCTGGAGCTGGGGGCTGATCCTGAAAAAAGCCTGGGATACCGGCGCCCTGATCAAGACCCCCAACCCCACCTGGTGGTGGATCTGGCCCAGCATCGCCATCACCACCTACGTTGTCAGCTTCAATATTCTTGGCAACGCCATCAACGACACCCTGAACCCCAAGACACGGTGAGCGGTTTAAGCGCGCAAGCGTTTAATCATTATCCAAAAAAAGGAGCGCGAATCAAAATGAGACCTGCCTATAAGGGATACAAAGCCTTCGATTACCTGACCCCCGGCGTGGATTACCCCGTGTACAAGCTTGCCAAGTGGAATTGGGCCGGGGAATACCGCGTGCCCCTGGACAGCGAAGCCCAGGAAAAGCGGGTAAAGGAGATCGTGGGCAAGAGCATCGTGATCGCCACCCATGAGCATCCCTGCTATTTCCCGGCGGACATGAACGAGAGCAAGCTGTACCATAACGCCGGCCGGGAATTCTGCGCCTACGACGCCCTGGCCGAGAGCTACATTGACTGCGTGTTTGACAACATGATGGACGGCTCCGCCAACATCACCAGCAAAAGCGGCTGGAAGTGGATGGACGTTGTCCACGATATCGGCATGCGGCTGTGCGATCTGCACCACCAGGACTTTTTGATCCAGTGCAAGACCGTGGCCGACATCAAAAGGGCCAAGGCCGAGGGCAAAATCGCCTGGGTGCCTGTGCTGGAATGCGCCACCCCCATTGAAAACGAGCTGGACCGCCTGGATGTGCTCTACGGCTTCGGCATCCGGGTGATGGGCATCACCTATTCCGAATCCAACCCCCTTGGCAACGGCCTGAAGGAGGATACCGACGGGGGACTCACCAAGTTCGGCAAGGAAGCGGTCAAACGCATGAACAAGCTGGGCATCCTGATCGACTGCTCCCATTGCGGCCACAAGACTACGGTGGACACCGTCGCCGCCAGCGACAAGCCCATTCTGATGACCCACATCGGCGCCAAAGCCCTGTGGAATTCCAAGCGCCTGTTTGAAGACTACGTTTTGAAGGCCGTAGCGGAAAAGGGCGGCGTGGTCTGCGCCGAATCCGCCCCCCACACCACCATGACCAAGACCCACAACACCCATGACATCGATTCCGTGATGGAGCACTTTGAGTACATGGCCAACCTGGTGGGCCTGGACCATGTGGCGTTCGGCGTGGACTCCCTGTACGGGGACCATGTGGGCCTGCACCACGCCTACGCTGCCAGCCTGTCCATTAAGGACACCCGCAACAACGAGGTGGAGTATGAGGAAGTGCCTTATGTGAAGGGCCTGGAGAACCCCACCGAAGCCTCCATCAACATCATCCGCTGGCTGGTGAAGCACGGCTACACCGATGGGGACATCCAAAAGATCATCGGCGGCAACGTGCTCCGCGTGCTGGACCAGGTTTGGGTTAAATAACCTTCGAAAAAGTGACACGTCACTTTTTCGATCCCGCACTTTTCGCCTGCAGCCTGCTGCATTGCCCTTCGTTTCGCTAGGCCAATGCGGCTGCGGACGGCGAAAAGCGTAAGGAATGCTTGCTTCGCAAGCGCCCCGCCCGGCCGGCGAAGCCGGCCGAGACGATTGCAAACGAAGGGGTGCCCCCTTCGTTGCATCCCCTGGACGATGCTTACGTGTACAATCCTTTTAGGTATGGCGAAATGCCGGAAAAGAGGGCGGCGTTTCTTCATATAAAAATCTTCGAAGGAGAGAAACAAGATGAAAAGGTTCCTGACACTGCTTCTGGCGGCAACAATGGCCCTGACCATGATGGCTGTTCCTTCCCTTGCGGAAGGCGGTGCGGCTCAAGGCGGCCAGCTCATCATCGGCATGGTGGGCGATCCCTACGCGCTGAACGGCTGGATCAGCAACGACCTGAACGCTGCCCTCGTATCCAACATCCTGTATCCGTCCCTTATGGTGTTTAACGAGAACGCCCAAAAAGTTCCCTACATCCTGGAAAGCTACGAAGTGGGCGAGGACCTGAAAACCGTTACCGCCAAGATCCACGACGGCATCTATTGGCACGACGGCGTGAAGTTCACCGCGGAAGACCTGGCTTTCACCGCCACCTACTGCGCCACCCATGACGTGAACTTCGGTTCCGACTACTATGCCAATGTGGAAAGCGCCGTTGCGCTGGACGATGTTACCGTGCAGTACAACCTCAAGGAGCCCCAGGTGGATTTCATGACCAACGTCGGCTACTGGGTGGACATCATGCCCAAGCACCTGATTGAAGGCATCGAAGATTTCGCCAACGCGACGGTCCCCACCATCGGCTTTGGCCCCTTCAAACTGGACAGCTACTCCAAGGGCGAATATTACACCTTCTCCCGCGTGGATAACTGGCCTCTGGCCAACGATGGCATGGGCGCCTACCTGGACGGCCTCACCATCCGTATCTACACCGACGCCAACTCCCTGATGCTGGCCATCAAGTCCGGCGAAGTGGACTGCGGCTCCAACGCCCTGTCCGTGGCCGTTCAGCAGCAGCTGGATGCGGAACCCGACATGTACGGCGTGGCCCGCGTCAACTCCCTGGGCTACGGCTACTTCTCCTTCAACCGCGCCAATCCCATGCTGGCGGACCAGGCTGTCCGCAAGGCCATTGCCCAGACCATCGACCGCGATGCCCTTGTCAACATCGCCATCCAGGGCGGCGGCGTGCCCATGAACACCCCCATTTCCCCCGTATACAAGGACCTGAGCGACGGCGCCGCCACCTTCCCGGCCTTTGATATCGAGGCCGCCAAGGCCACGCTGGAAGCCGCCGGCTATGTGGACACCAACAACGACGGCATCCGTGAAAAGGACGGCCAGAAGCTGGCCTTCACCCTCACCTGCCGCAACAACACCAACAACATCGATGCCATCTCCAACATCTTCAAGGCCAACTGCGCCGAGGCCGGCATCGATATCACCATCAGCATCGTGGAACCCGCCACCTACACCGATATGGTAACCAAGAACAAGACCTACGAGATCAACTACATCGAGTGGGGCGTGATCGACGATGTGGACACCGGCCTTGACGCCATCTACTACTCCGGCGCTACGCTGAACTTCATGCAGTACAAGAACGAAGCCATGGACGAAATCCTGATGGGCGTGAAGCTGGTTGGCGACTATGCCACCCGCAAGGCCATGATGATGGACTTCCAGAAGCTGTTCGTGGAAGAACTGCCCTCCGTGAACGTGCTTGTCCGTATGAATGCCTACGGCTACAGCAAGCAGAAGTTTGACGGCTGGAACGCCACCCCGGGCCTCTACGGCGTATGCGACGCGAAGGACCTGGTGAAGGTGCACCTCAAGTAATGTCCCTTTTGCAGAACCTACTTTAATTTCTTTCCGGCAGCCGGCGGGTTATTCCGCCGGCGGGCCGGAAGGATGATTCCTTTGTGGAACACCCGCGTAACCGCTGTAAAAAACCTACCTTCTGCCGGTCACAGGCAGATTGCAAAGCAGGGAGAAGCATGGGCATCAAGACGGCGTACAAAGGCTACAAGGCCTATGATTATCTGACCCCGGGGGAGGATTACCCCTATTTCAAGCTGGCTACATGGGACTGGGCGGGCCGCTATGTGCTGCCCCTTGACAGCGCGCAGGAGGAGCGGGCGGAAAAGCTCGCCAGGGAGAGCGTGTATATCGCTCTGCACGAGCATCCCACGCTGACCCCCGATAACATTGAGGAATTGGTGGCGCTGGACCGGGCGGGAAGGGAAAGCTGCGAGTATGAAGCCCTTTCCCACAGCTACCTGGACTGCGTCTTTGACAATATGATGGATGGCACCTGCCATATCGTGTCTCACAGCGGGTGGAAGTTTGAAGACATCCTGGTGGACTTCGGCAACCGCCTGTGCGATCTTCACCACCAGGATTTTGTTTTCCAGTGCAGGGGCGTGGAAGATATCCTGCGCGCCCACCGGGAGGGGCGCATCGCCTGGGTGCCGGTGCTGGAGGGCGCGGCCCCCATTGAAAACGAGCTGGACCGCATCGATGTCCTGTACGGCCTTGGCATCCGCATGATGGGCATCACCTACTCCGAGAGCAACGCGCTGGGCTCCGGCCTGAAGGAAGACTGCGACGGGGGCCTGACCAAGTTCGGCAGGCAGGCAGTTAAGCGCATGAATCAGGTGGGCATGCTGATCGATTGCTCCCACGCCGGGCCCCAAACCACGCTGGACACGGTGGAGTATTCTGAAAAACCGCTAATAGTAAGCCACATCGGGGCCAGGGCTCTGTGGGACAGCAAGCGCCTGTGCGGCGACGATGTTTTGAAGGCTGTGGCGCAAAAGGGCGGCGTTCTGGGCGTGGAGGCCGCGCCCCACACCACCATGACCAAAACCCATAACACCCACGACCTGGATTCCTACATGGAGCATTTTGAGTACATCGCCAACCTGGTGGGCATCGACCATGTGTCCTTCGGCACGGACGGCCTGTACGGCGACCATGTGGGGCTGCACCACCTGTTCGCTAAAAGCCTGGCTACCGGCGACACAAAAAACAGGCAGACGGCCTATGAGGAAGTGCCCTATGTGAAGGGCCTGGAAAACCCCACAGAGGCTTCCGTCAACATTCTGCGCTGGCTGGTGAAGCGCGGATACGGCGACGGCGATATCCGCAAGGTGCTGGGGGAAAATGCCCTGCGCGTTTTGCGTAAGGTGTGGATTTGACGCGATTCTTCCGCCTGGTGCGGGCGGGAAGGGAGTGCCCCTTCCAAACCGCCCTTGGGCGGTTTTTACTTTTGAAGAAAGTTCACCAAAGGAGGCTTACGCATGGTTGATGTATTGATCCGGGGCGGTTTGGTGGTGGATGGCACCGGGGCCAAGGGCTTTGTCGGCGACGTGGCGGTGAAGGATGGAAAGATTGTGGCGGTAGCGCCCAAGCTTACCGTGGAAGCGGAAAAAGTGGTGGATGCCGCCGGCAAGGCGGTGATCCCCGGCCTCATCGATCCCCATGTGCACGAGGAGTATGTGTGCCTCTTGGACGGGGCCATGGAGCTTTTCATGCGCCAGGGCGTAACCACCTGCCTGAGCGGCAACTGCGGCCATTCCCTGTTCAACGCGCCCACGGAAAAGGCCATTGACTACTACTGGCTAAACGGTCTGTTCAGCGATATGCAGCGGGAAAAATACAAAAAGCTCTTTCCCCAGTGGGAGGACTTTGCGGGTTACGCAAAATACTGGGAGGAAAAGGGCTGCAACATGAACATGGCCATCCTCCAGGGCCACGGCACCATCCGCTGGCTCGTGATGGGCGGGGCCATTGACCGCAAGCCCACCCCGGAGGAAAAGGCGCAAATCGATGCCATCCTGCGCAAAAACATGGAGCAGGGGGCCTGGGGCGTTTCCTTCGGCCTTTCCTACGTGCCCAGCCGCTATGCCGATACGGATGAGCTGTGCGATGTGGTGGAGGTCGTCAAGGAATACGATGGCGTGGCCGCCGCCCACCTGCGCCACCACATCGGCATGCTCCCTTGTACCGAAGAATTTATCGAGGTGGGCCGCCGCACCGGCGCGCGGGTTCAAATCTCCCACCTAAAATCCGTAAATCCGGAGTGCTTTGAGGCCGTGCAAAAAGCCGCAGAAAGCGGCATGCGCATCACCGTGGACACCATCCCCACCTCCACCGGGCATCTGGTGCGCAAGGACAGGATGCTGCAATTCGTCATGGCCGTGTCCGACACCCTCTTTGACAAGGGGATGGAAGGCGTCAAGGCGGCGCTGCACACCCCCGAGGGCCGGAAAACAGTCTTGAAGGACGCCTACATGTTCCCCGCGGACAGGAATCTGCTGTTTATCGTCTGCTCCCAGAACCCGGCGCTGGAGAACCGTTCCGTGGCGGACATCGCCAAGGAGTGGGGGAAAGACCCGGACGAGGTGCTGCTGGACCTTTTGGGGGATGACAAGGAGTACACCTTCTACCTGGGCGGCGCTTCCCGGCCCGATTTTCCCCATGTGCCCCACGCAAAGAGCATCATGGACAACCCCTATGTCTGCGTGGGATCGGATGAGCTGATGGGCGACCCGCAGGATATGGGCGGCTGGTACGAGCTCCAGCGCCGGGGCGCGATGCCCATCTTCTGGCAGATGTATCTGAAGGCAGGGGTTCCCTTGGAGGAGATCGTGCGCCGCAACACCGGCATGATCGCCGACCATCTGGGCTTCATGGGCCGGGGCAAGCTGCAGGTGGGCAACTGGGCGGACATCGCCGTGATCGATGTGGAGAACTTCCGCTATCCTACCCCCGACGCCATTGATTACCGCAACCCCAACACCATGGCTACGGGCGTTCAAACGGTTTTGGTCAACGGCGTTGTCACGGTGGACGGGGGAGAACTCAAAAAGCCCATGGCGGGCAAGCTTCTGCGCCACGGGCGCTAAAGGAAGGGAGACAGCGGTATGGATACTGTTATTCGCGGCGGCCTGATCATCGACGGCACCGGCGCGCCGGGGTTTGTTGGGGATGTGCGTATATCCGGCGACCGTATCCTGGCGGTGGGAAAGGATTTAAACACGGACGGCGCCCAAGTGGTGGACGCAACGGGGAAAATCGTGATCCCCGGCCTCATCGATCCCCATGTCCATGAGGAATGGATTTGCCTGATCGACGGCACCTATGAGCTGTTCATGCGCCAGGGGGTCACCACCACGGTGAACGGTAACTGCGGCCACTCCATCGCCCCCGGGCCCACGGACAACGTGATCGAATACTACTATGGCAACGGCCTCATGAGTGAGCGGCAGCGGGAAGTGTACAAGAAAACCTTTCCCGAATGGTCCGACTTTGACGGCTACGCCAAAGCGGTGGAAAGCAAGGGAACCAACCTCAACCTGTGCACGCTGATGGGCCACGGCACCCTGCGCTGGACGGTGATGGGCGGGGCCTTCCACCGACCCCCCTCCAAGGAAGAGGAGGAAAAGATATGCGCGCTGCTGGATGAAAACCTGTCCCAGGGCGCTTTCGGCCTCTCCTTCGGCCTGGATTATGTGCCGGGCCGGTATGCCGAAACGGAGGAGCTTGCCACCTTCGCCAAGGTGGTGGCCAAGCACAACGGCGTCGCGGCGGCCCACCTGCGCCATGTTTTGGGTGTGAAGGAAGCCACCGAGGAGTTTATCGAGGTGGGCAAACGCTCCGGGGCCAAGCTGCAGGTGAGCCACCTGCGGGCAAGCTGCCCGGAGGCCTACGATGCGGCCCTTGCCTATGCAAAAGAAGGCGGGAAGGTGCTCATCGACACCATTCCCGCTACCACCGCCCACTGCCAGAGCAAGGACAGGGCGCTGCTTTTCATGATGTCCACCTGCGACGAGCTCTTCGACCAGGGGCTGGAGGGCGTCAAAAAGGCCATCCGCACCCCGGAAGGCCGGGCGCTTTTGCGCAAGGATCCCTATTTTGTGAACCGGGACCAGAGCAAAAATACCCTGTGGATGACCGGCGATCCAACCATGGATGGCCGCAGCGTGGCGGAGCTGGCCGAAAAGCTGGGCAAAGACCCCAAGGAATACCTGCTGGACCTGCTGGCCGGGGACATGGATTTCGTCCTTTGGTGCGGCGGGGCCGGGCGCAAGGATTTCTCCATGGATTCCCACGTGCAGAGCATTGTGGACAATCCTTACGTCTGCGCCGGTGCGGATGAGATATTGGGGGACCCGGAGCTGCCCTACGACTGGTACGAGCTACTGCGCCGGGGGGCCATGCCCAACTTTATTCAGGGGAACCTGAAAAAGGGGATGCCCCTTCATGAAGTCATCCGCCGCAACACCTCCATGGTGGCCGACCACTTCAATATCAAGGACCGGGGCCGCCTTAAGCCTGGCATGTTCGCCGATGTGGCGGTGATCGACCTTGAAAACTACCGCTTCCCCTCCGAAGCGGAGGTCACCCCCTTAAAGCCCCTCGCCATGGCCTCCGGCGTTGCCTTCCTGCTGGTTAACGGCGTGCCCACCTTGGAGAACGGCGAAGTCGTAAAATCCTTCCCCGGCCGCGTGTTGCGGCACGAGGGGTAGATGCGAACGGGGTGACGGGATAGCGGGGCGGAGCTTTTCGTAAAAATCTTCATCCGGCCCAATCGTCGCCGCAATTCGCTACCGCTTTTGCGGTTTGTTTCGCCAGCCTCCTCCGCCTTGCCTATTGCCTCCACAGGAGGCGGCTTCGGCTACGGAGCCTCCCCGCACCCCACCCTGAAAACTTCAATCTATCTATTTGATGCCATCCGAAGGTCCAGGGCGATCGGAAAGCCCTGGCCGCACCCGTAGGTGCGAAAATCCTCTTATGTGAATAACCTCTCAAATACCAATAAGGAGCACACCCATGAAGATCGTCTACATCGTCCCCGGCCTCATGCCGGAAGCCGAATGCCGCCGCCGGGAAGCCATGCTCCGGTCTTGGGCTGCTCCCGGCACCCAAGTGGATGTGGCCTGCGTTACCGAAGGCCCCAACTCCATCGAATCCCTGTATGAGGAGTTCCTGGCCGTTCCCGCCGCCGCCCGGCTGGCGGTTATAAAAGAGCAGGAGGGCTACGATGCCGCCATCATCGGCTGCGCCGGGGACCCCGGCGTGGACGCCATCCGGGAACTGACCACCAAAATGCTGGTCATCGGCCCCGGCGCGGCTTCCTTCCTGGCGGCTGCCATGCTGGGCCACCGCTTTGGGGTGCTGACCCCCGAGGGTGATATGTGGCAGTCCAGCCTGGAGCTGGCCTTCAAGACAGGCGTCAAGGACAAGCTGGCCGCGGCGGTCTCCATCCGCACCCCCGTGCTGGAAATGATGCGGGACAAAAGGGTGACCATGGAGCGCATTTTGCAGGCCGGCAGGGCCGCTATCGCGGAAAAAGCCGTGGACACCATGGTCATCGGCTGCATGACCATGGCCTTTATGGATGTGGCCAAGGAAATGGAGGAAGCCTTGGGCATACCGGTGGTGAATCCCGCCAGCGTGTGTTTGAAATACGCCGAGGCCATGGTAGCCTGCGGGCTGACCCATTCCAAGGCAGCCTACCCCCTGCCCCCCAAGCTTCAAAGCGGGAAAGTGAAGGATTTTTCGGAGCTTTTCGCCACGCGGCAGGGATAAACACGGCAAACTTCCGGCAAAGGAGGGATACATATGGATTTTGAACAGGCGGTATTTTCCCGCCGCAGCATTCGCAGCTTTACGGATCAGGATGTGACCAAGGAGCAGGTGGACAAGCTCATCGCCTACGGCCACTGCGCCCCTTCCGGCGGCAACCTGAAGGAGTGGCGCTTTGTTGTGGTCCGAAGTGAGGAAGGCAAGCGCAAACTCACCGAGGCCACCTATTCCCGCAACAGGGAGACCAACCCGCCCCAGCAGTGGCTGCAAATCGCGCCGGTGATCATTGCCGTGGCGGCTGACCATTCCTGCGTGATGAAGCGGTACGGGCGCAAGGGGCTGGACGAGTTGGTGTACCTGGATTGCGCCTCCGCAGTTCAGAACATGCTGCTGGGCGCCGTGCACCTGGGGCTGGCGGGCTGCTTTATA
This sequence comes from Bacillota bacterium, assembly GCA_023459275.1. Classification (GTDB taxonomy): domain Bacteria; phylum Bacillota; class Clostridia; order Christensenellales; family Aristaeellaceae; genus JAEWAH01. Next base: position 85,905 of record JAEWVC010000008.1, read on the forward strand.
TCCGGCTTCCGGGAGCACGAAATGAGCGAGGCCCTGGGCCTTCCCGAAACCATGCAGGCGGTGGCGCTGCTGCCCATTGGCTATGCCGCGGCGCCGGGGGTGCTGCGGCCCACCGTGCCGCCAGAAGAAGTGACTTCTTATGAAACCTACGGCCAAAAGGAGCCGTAACCGGCAATGGAAAGAACGAGGCGAAGTATGTACAGCACACTCATCCGCGGCGGGCTGGTCATAGACGGAACAGGCAAGTTAGGCTTTTTGGGGGATATCGGCATACAGGACGGCAAAATTGTATCTGTCGGCGCGCGTTTGGAAGGCGAGGCCGAAGAGGTGGTCGATGCCGCCGGGATGACCGTGTGCCCCGGTTTTATCGATCCCCATGTGCACGAGGAGCTTCCGGCGCTGCAGGGGGAAACCTTTGAATGCTTTTTGCGCCAGGGCGTGACCACCACGGTGAACGGCAACTGCGGCCATTCCTTGACACCCCTGGCCTCCGATAAAATTTATGAGTACATGCGGCTCAACGGGCTGATCTCCGGGGAAGCCGCCGACCGCTTTCAAAAAGAAAATCCCGCCTGGCAGGGCCTTTCCGGCTATGCCGGTATCATCAAAGAGCGGGGCGTGAACCTGAACATGGCCTTTCTATTGGGCCATGGCACCATCCGCTGGTGTGTGATGGGCGGCTCCGTGGACCGCAAGCCCACCCCGCAGGAAGAAAAGGCCATGCAAGCCGCCATCCGCCTGGGCATGGAGGAAGGGGCGGTGGGCATTTCCTCCGGCCTGGCCTATATTCCCGGCCGGTACGCGGATACGCAGGAACTGACCGGCTGCGCCAAAGTGGCCGGGGAGCTGGGCGGCGTGTACGCCTCCCACCTGCGGGTGCAGCTGGGCCATCTGGAAGCCATCCGGGAAGCCATCGCCATCGGCAAGGCCTCCGGGGCCAGGGTGCAGGTATCCCACTATCCGCCGGCGGAGGTGGAAGGCTTCCGGGAAGCCATGCGCGCCAGGGAGGAAGGGCTTGAAATTGCCGTCGATACCATTCCCAAAAGCAGCGGGCACCTAAAGCGCAAGGACAGGCTGATACAGTTTATCCTCTCCGCCTCCAATACGCTTTTCGGCAAGGGGCTGGAAGGCTTTTACGCCGCGCTGAAAACGCAGGAGGGGCGGCAGGAGATCCTGCGCAGCACCCGCTTTCGGGAGCAATTGATGGCGGTGAATACCGGCGACCCCAACACGGAAAACAAAAGCCTCAGGGACATTGCCAAAGACCGGGGGATGACCCCGGACGAGGTGTTGCTTAACTATTTGGAACATGGCCCCGATACCCTCACCTTCTGGCAGGGTGGCATGAACCGGGGAGATTTCCCCGGCGGCGCGTATTTGAAGGAAGTGGCGGAATGCCCCATTGTGTCCGCGGGATCGGACCGGATCTTCGGGGAGCTTTTTGATCCCACCGCCTGGTACGAGCTGTTCCGCCGGGGCGCGTTCCCCTTCTTTTTTGACAACATGAAAAAGAGCGGCATCCCTTTGGAGGAAGTTGTGCGGCGGGTGACGAGCCTGCCGGCCGGGCAGTTCCGCTTTACCGATAGGGGCCGCATCGCCGAAAATATGGCCGCCGATCTTGTGATCTTCGATCCCAACCGCTTTTCCTATCCAGGAGAAGCGGAAGCCGATTATTTGAATCCGCGGCAGATGGCCTCCGGGGTAGACACGGTGTTCGTCAATGGGGAGGCGGCATTGCTTCACGGGGTGATGCAGGACAAAAAGGCCGGGAAGCTGATCTCCATGAACGGGCGGACGCTGTAATTTTTGAAAATTGCCGGGTGAAAGGGATGTTGTTGCAATGGGCTTACACAAGCGGTACGACGGGTATAGGGCCTATCAGTACATAGACAAGAGCGAGTACAAACAGTTTGACCTGGTGGAGGAGGGCGGCTGGTGCGAGCCATATTTGGTGCCGCTGACGCAGGAAGAGGAAGCGCGGTGTTTGCGGCTGATGGGGGAATCGGTGATCGTTTCCCTCCACGAGCACCCCTGCCTTTTCCCCAAGGACATGACCCTGTCCATAGACTACAAGCATGAGGGCAGGCAGCCCATGGCCTACGAGCCATTATCCCGCTCGTGCCTTGACGCGGTGTTTGACAACATGATGGACGGCACCTGCGTGATCACCTCCAAGGCCGGGTGGAAATGGACGGACATTATCCACGATATCGGCATGCGCCTGTGTGATTTGAAGCACCAAAAATTCGTGATCCGGGGCGAATCGGTGGAGGATATTATCACGGCCCACCGGGAAGGCAAGCTGGCCTGCGTGATGTGCCTGGAGGGGCCGGGGCCCATTGAGAACGAGCTGGACCGCATTGATGTGCTGTACGGCCTGGGAGTCAGGCAGATGGGGATCGCCTACAGCCAGGCGAGTTTGCTGGGCAGCGGCATCAAGGAGCGCCGGGACGGCGGGCTTACCGACCTTGGGCGTCAGGCGGTGAAGCGCATGAACGATGTGGGCATGGCCATCGACTGCTCCCACGCAGGGGACCTGACCACCCTGGAAACCATTGCGGAGAGCAAAAAGCCGGTGCTCTTAACCCACGTGGGCGCCCGCGCCCTCTGGGACAGCAACCGGCTAAAGGGCGATGATGCCCTGAAAGCGTTGGCGGACAAGGGCGGCGTGATCGGCATCGAGGCCGCTCCCCATACCACCATCACCTATGAAAACCGTACCCACAGCATTGATTCCATCATGGAACATTTTGAGTACGTGAAGGACCTGGTGGGCATGGATGCCGTGGCTTTCGGCCCCGATACCCTCTACGGCGACCATGTGGGCTTGCACCACGCCTTTGCCGGGCTTTTGTCCATCAAAAGCGTGCAGGCCAAGACGGAATTTCCCCACGTGCCCTATGTGAAGGGCATGGAAAACCCCACGGAGGCTTCTATCAACATTGTCCGCTGGCTGGTGAAGAAAAACTATTCCGACGCCGATATTCAAAAGGTGATCGGCGGCAACGCTTTGCGGGCGCTGAAGGAAATATGGGCATAGCGGTCTTTTCATACAGAATCCCTTATTTCAACGGAAGGACGTGACCAACCATCGCAACCTATTTTGACGATACCGAGCGGAAGATCCTTTCCGCCATCAGCGCGGACAACATGGATGAGGTTTTGCGCAAGTTTGACACCATCGACCGCCTCTCCGGCGGCCCCGGCGAGCTGGAGGCGATCCGCTATATCACGGACAAGCTTGCGTCTTATGGCATCGAATATGAGGAGCATGTGTTCCAGTCCTATTTAAGCAGCCCCGTTTCCGCAAGCCTTACCGTGCTGGGGGAAACGCCCCTTTCCTTTCCCGCCAAGACGAGGGCCTTTTCCGCCGCCTGCCCTGAAGGGATCGAGGGCGAGATGGTGTATGCCCCCGCCAAGGGCGGCGTGCAATTTGACACCGCGGTGATCCCCTGGACAAGGGAGCAGGTGGAGGGGAAGATTATCCTAAGCGAAGGCGGCGGGCCGGAGCACATGGACAAAGCGGTGGCCCTTGGGGCCGTGGGCCTCATCCACATCTGGCCCTCGGGGGAGGATGTGATCCATGAGATGACCGCTTCCCCCGTGTGGGGCGTGCCCACGCCGGAAACCGCCAAGCTGCTGCCCACCATCCCCGAAATTTCGGTAAAGAAAAGCGACGGCGAAAAGCTGATCGCCCTGGCCGCCAAAGGGAAAACACAAGTGCGCCTGACCGCCGACTTGGAGGCGGGGGTGAAGGAGCTGCACCTGCCCGTTGCCACCATCCGGGGCAAGACCGATGACTACGTGCTGCTGGCCGGGCATATCGACGCCTGGTATGTGGGCGTTACCGACAATGCCGTGGGCAACGCGCTGTGTCTGGAGCTGGCCAGGGTGTTCAAGGAACACCAGGGGGAGCTGAACCGCTCCATCAAGGTCGCCTGGTGGCCGGGCCATTCCAATGGCCGGTACGCGGGCTCCGCCTGGTACTGCGACAACGCCTTCGCGGATTTGCGCAAGGGCTGCGTGGCCTACATCAACGCCGATTCCCCAGGCAGCAAATTTGGCGTAATCCCGCTGGTAAGAAGCACCCTGATTGAAAAGGACGGGTATTTCCAACAGGCGGTGCGGGACGTGTCGGGCGCGGAGCCCCAGTGGGATTTTCCCATCCGGGCCGGGGACAATTCCATGTGGGGGGCCTTTATCCCCTTCCACCTGATGCTGCGGGACAAGCCCGACAAGGACCACAACCAGGCCCATGTGGGCGGCTCCGGCGGCGGCTGGTGGTGGCACTCGGAGGAGGATACCTACGACAAGGCGGATCTTGAGCTGTTGGTGAGGGATGCCCGCATCTTTGCGGCCTTTGCCTACCGCATTATGGCTCCCCAGGTACTTCCTGTGGATTTTCAGGCGCTGGCCGGCCATATGGAAGGGATTTTGAAGGGCTATGCCGAAAATGGAAGCCTATTCTTCAATATTGAGCAGCCTCTTGCGAGCGTTACGAAGTTCAAACGTCTGGCCAAAGCCCTTGCCGATAAAACGCCGGGGGACACGGCCAAACTTAACCGCCTGTACAAATATGCCGGCGGCCGGCTGATGGCGCTGATGTATACCACCGTCAGCCCTTATGAGCAGGACGTGGCCTACGACCTGAAGCCCTTCCACGGTTTTTACAGGGCCGCCGCGCTTTCTGAACATACCGCTCCGGACCTTGCGCTGTTTCATGAAACAGCCTTCCGGCGGCAGTACAACCGCTTCCTCACCGAGATGGAGGAAGTGATGGAGGCTATGGAAGCCTATCTGGAAAATGCGTGACGAAGGCGCGATTTTAGAAGCAAAGAGGAGTTAGCAATGAGCGACGCGGCTTACCGGCGGATAGAGGAGCGTATTGACGCTGTTTTCCCGCAGCTGCGGGAACTGAGCCTGGCCATACACAGCCACCCGGAAGTCTGCTTTACGGAGCATTTTGCCTGCGATACGCTGTCCGCTTTTTTGAAGGAGCAGGGCTTTGCGGTATCCGGCAACCTGGGCGGCCTGGACACCGCCTTCCTGGCGGAGAAAAAGGGCGCCGAGGAAGGGACGGCGGTGGCCCTCACCGCCGAGTATGACGCGCTTCCCATCGGCCATGCCTGCGGCCACAACCTGATCGCCGCGGCTTCCGTGGGCGCGGCCATCGGCCTTTTGGCGGTGATGGGTGAGCTTCCAGGCACCCTGAAGGTGATCGGCACCCCGGCAGAGGAGGGCGGCGGCAAGGTGATCCTCTGCGGCAAGGGCGTTTTTCAGGACGTGGACTTCGCCATGCAGATACACCCCCACAAGATGAACATGATCCAGTGCGGCAGCCTGGCGGTTAAGACCATGGAGGTGGCCTTCCACGGCCGCATGGCCCATTCCTCCCGGCCCGAAGAAGGGATCAACGCCTTGAGTGCCCTTTTGCACACTTTTTCGGCCATCGACGCCCAGCGGGCGCTGCTGCCCAACAAGACCAACATCAGCGGCATTATTTTGGAGGGTGGGAAGGCCAACAATGTGATCCCCGACTTTGCCTCCGCCAGCTTCTGCGTGCGGGCCTCTACGGTGAAGGACATGCAGGCGGCTAAGGAAGCTGTGAAGCGGGCGGTGGCGTCCTCCGACTGCCTGTTTGGAACGACAAGCGAAATCACCAGCGGCATCCTGTACGCCGAACGGTACCCCAACCGGCCCATGGACGAAGCTTACAAACGGCATATGGAGTTGTTCGGGGAAACGGTGCTCTATCCCCCCGCCAACATGAAGCTGGCATCCTCCGATGTGGGCAACGTGAGCCTGGAAATCCCCATGATACAGCCGTATCTGTATATCGGCGGCGCCGATGTGCACACCAAGGATTTTGAAAAGGCCGCCGCCTCCCCCTTTGCCCAGGAGCAGATGAGGAAAGCCGCCAAGGCGCTGGCCAGGACGGCGTATGATTTGTTTGTCTCCAGCGAACTGCGGCAGGCGGCCCTTGAGGATTTTAAAGCAAACGTGCCTAAGTACACCCGGGCCGAACTGGGGTACGACGCATGAGCACCGCGGTAAGCGCCCCGGAAAGGAAACCTCCATGAAGCTGAACATCAACAAAACCGACAGGACACCCATCCACCGCCAGATCATTGAACAGATCGGGTTCATGATCGAAAGCGGCGTGCTTCGCGGCGGGGACAAACTTCCCACGGAGCGGGCGCTCAGCGAGCGGTACGGGGTATCCCGGGGGACGGTGAACACCGCGTATTTGGAGCTTTCAAGGATGGGCAAGATCCTGACCATTCAGGGCAGCGGCACCTATGTGACCAAGGTCCATACCGATGTGGAGCAGGGGTACATCCGCAGCCAGATCGACGCGCTTTTGCAGGAGGCTTCCTCCATCGGCATTGCCGACGGCAAGGTGCTGGAGCTGATGGATCAGGAGATACGCCGCCGCCGCCGGGGCATCACCCAGGTGCACGCCGCATGGATCGGCTGCTGCGTGGAAGTGCTGCGCATGACCGAGCCCACGCTGGCCGGCGTGCCCCTGGTGCAGATTACCAGCTTCCACATTGATGAAATTTTGAAAAATCCCAAGCTTCTGGACGATGATTTTGACCTGATCGTGACCACGGAATATCCCTACGACGCCCTTTTGCATGCCGTGCCCATGCAGGCCGACAAGATCGTCCGGGTCACGCTGAGCCTGGATGAGGAATCCACCTTTGCGCTGTCCCTGATTGCCCAAGGCCAGCGGGCGGTGATGTACGGCGTGGAGCAGCTGTTTGTGGATACGGTGCGCCAGAAGCTGGATTTATCCACAAATTTGAAGGAATGCAAGTATTACGCCAGGAACGCGCCGGGGGTTGAAAAGGCGCTGGAGCAAGCCGAGGTGCTGATCTTGCCCGACAGGAGCCTGCTGTACGACCAGGAGGAGCTTTTGCAGGCCGCCAGGGACTTTGCCCTAAAGGGCAGGCCGGTTCTGCACATCTCCTACCATGTGGACAGGGGCAGCGTGATCCACTTTGAATGGCTGGTGAAGCAGTGCTGGATCGGCAAATGCCGCACGGGCATTACGACACTGGCGGAAACGCCGGAGTACCACAAAGGCAAAAACCAGAAAAAGCAAGGAAGCATGTTTTAACGTCCTTGAGAGGGGCTATGCAGGAACGCCCCGGCGCAAAGGCAGCTTTATGCAAGCCCCCCGGAATTGGCCAATTCCGGGGGGCTTTCGCAAGAAGGCGGACATGGAAGCAAAACGGAGGGCATGCCGCAGACAACAGTGGCGGCCAGAAAGTGCGCAATGCCCCTGAAAAGAAGAAACAGGAAAGAAAATTGAACATATTCGTAAAATTTGTGCATGCATCCGATGTGCGTAATTGATAGAATGGGATCATCAGGTGAACGGGGGAATGCATGTGAAGCAATGGGCCCAGGCGCCGCAGGACGGATGTGAAGGGAAATTGCGCATCGTCAGCGAGGTTACGGAACATACAAAGAACCGGCATTTGCAGATCGCGAATATCCTTGCGCATTCAAACGGTCAAATCCTGATAAGCTGCCGCTGGGATCACCGGGCCGTCTCCGAGGAACCGGGGAGGCGTATAGTGTGGCGCAATGGCGAGCAGCTTGGGCAATCCGCCGAAGGGGACTGCACAAACGAGCAGGCGCTCTTTTTCAGCACGGACGGAGGGGCCACCTTCCAGATTGCAAACGATGGGCAGTCCATTGTGACGCTTGCGATGGGCACAAGCTTTGCCATGCCCTCGGCGGTGACACACAGCCTGCTTTTTGAGGATGCCATGGGGCAGACATGGCTGTACTATACCATCGACCAGCCCATGACCTGCGGCAAGGCGTATCCATGGCGCGCTACCGGCGGCGGAGAAATACGCAGAATCAGGCTGCGCTTTGACGGGAGGACATGGCGGGCGGCAGGGGAGAGCGGTGTGGTATGGGGCTGCATGCAGCCGCTGCCGGATGGCGCGGGAGGAACTGCACAAACGGTCCGTGTATCCTGCCTGAACGCGATCCTTTCCCTGGGCGGGGGCAGGCTGCTGATGCCTGTTTCCGGCCGTGATACCGTCGCGGAGCCCGACGGGTGCTATTGGCGGGAAAACCGTGCATGGATGCTGATTTCCGCTGACAGCGGAGCAACCTGGGACAGGGCCGCTTTCGTGGGGGGAAGCAGCCATATTTGCTTGTGCGAGGGCACAGTGGTACAAACGGGAAAAGGCCATCTGTTCAGCCTGATGCGGGCGGGGTATGGGACCGGTGAAAGCCTTTATGCCGCCTGGTCCCGCGACGGCGGGGATACCTGGGAAACCCCCGTTCCCACCGGGCTCCCCAATGCCAAAACAGGGACGCGGCCCTTTCTTTTGCGGCTGCGTTCCGGGAACTATCTGCTTTTGCAGACGGATGAGCATGAAACAAGCCACCGTGTCAACCTGACGGCCTTTGTCACAGATGAGGAAGGGCTTTATAAAGGCCTGTGGAAATGGAAGCGTGTGCTGTCCACAGACTGCAAAAGCCTGTGGAAGGGCAGTGCCTATGGTGCCGCCGCCCAGGACGCACAGGGGGGCATCCATGTGGCGTTTGCAGGTTTTACCAGCCGGTACAACAGGCTTTACAGCCTTCGTGTCACAGAACAGTGGCTGACGGACTGCCTGTATGAACCGTCCGGCGGCATGCTGGAGGAGGAAGACGGGCGGCCTTGCTGGATTTTGGCGGATGCCGCGCCCATCCTGCGCTTTACAAATACCAGGGGCCGCGCCCAGGCAGGCAGCTTTGGGGCTTTGCGGGGGAAACGCTTTGCGGACATGCGCGTGAGCATCCGCGCGTGTCCGGAGGCGGGGCGTTTTTCCATCCTTTCCCTGCGTTCTTTTTGCGGTTCCCGGGAGGAAATCGCCATCCTTTTGGCAAAAGAGGATGTACTGCTGGAGGATGCGTCGGGAACGGCTGTACTTGGCGCCCCGGGAGAAAACAGAAGACTTTATGTGGAGATATTGGGCGCGAACCGCTACGTTGTCCATTGGGATGGAACGTGCCTTTTTGCCTACGGGAAAGCCTACGGCGATCCGGATACATTGGTCACCGGCGGGGATTATGCGCATGGGGAAGCGTGCCTGATGGACGTTACAAATATCGCATACGGAAGCAGTGCCGGCGAGTAAGGGGGGCGGAGGATGCGCAAGCTAAAAAAAATACGCTTTTTTACCGCCTTTGCAGGGGTGATGGCTGTCATGCTTGCCACTTTTGCGCTGTTGCTGACGTATACCGGAACGAAAATGGAAAGGGTGATCGAGGAAAACCTCACCCAGCAAACGAACCGCTACGCCAGCCAGCAGGCGGATGTTTTTTATAACATTTACAAGGTGTCCCGCAGCATGCTGGCCACCTGCATCTATGACCAGGAAATCAGCGCCATTCTGCAATCCCCGCAGGGAAACAATGTAAGGGCGATACGCGCCATGCAGGAAAAACTTCGCTATTTTGACAGCTATCATCTTTCGGGCCTGCCCTACCGCATCACGGTATATGACCTGAAGGGCAATACCTACTCCACCTGGACCAGAAACGGGGATATGTGGGAGGATATCTTTGCGCTTCCGCAGACCCAAAGCGCATTGGAACAAAATACGAGCTTTTTTACCCTGCGGCACAAGATGTGGTATGACAACGATGAATATTCCGATCACCGGGTGCAGGTGTTTTCCTTTGCCAATCTGATCCAGGACCAGTATTCCGCAAAGCCTATCGGGCTTTTGCTGCTTTCCATAGATGAAGCCGCGCTGCTGAACAGCCTGGAAAGCGAGCAGCATCAAATAGCGCTGCTGAGCGGCAGGACGGGGGCCTATTTCTATGGAAGCGTGCCGGAGGCGCTTTGCGCCTGTGTGCTTGCGCACCCCGGTGAATACCCGGAAGGCAAACTGTCCAGGCTCGACTGGAAAGGAAAACGGTACCTGGTTACCCATGCGGATATGGGCTCCTTGGGTGTGCATATGGTTCAACTGCTGCCCTATGAGACGGCCTATGCCGATTTCATTTCCCTGCGCAGGACGAACACCGCGTTTTTGATCTCCTCGGTGCTGATGATGGCCTTTATTTCAACGCTGCTGCTGTTTGGTTTGACGCGGCCGCTCAAGCGCCTGTTTGAGCAGGTGCGGATCATTGACCTGACGGGCGGAGCTGTTTCCCACGTTGTTGTGGGGGGATACAGGGAATGCGAGGAGATGGCCCACGCCGTCAACGAAATGTGCGACAGGACAGCGGAAATGGTGGAGCTGATCAAAAAGGAGCAGCAGGCAAAATCGGAATTGCGCTACCGCTATCTGGTCAGCCAGCTCAACCCGCATTTTTTGCTGAATTCGCTGAACAACATCAAATGGATCGCCTATATGAGCAAGGCGCATAAAGTGGCCGAAATGATCTCCGCGCTTGGCTTTCTTTTGGAGACGAGCCTGGGAAAGAAAAGCTCCAGCGTGACGATCCGCTATGAGCTGGACTATGTCAGGCGCTATATGTTTTTGCAGGAACTGCATTTTGGCGACAGCCTGACGTATGAATGCCATGTTGAGGAGGAACTGCTGGATCTGCCCTTTGAAAAATTCACCCTTCAGCTCCTGATCGACAACGCCATCAAGCACGGTTACGAAAAGGGGAAGAAGCTTCACATCATCATTCATTTTGCCCGGCAGGACAATAAACTGACGCTGACTGTAACCGATAATGGGAAGGGGATGGCTCCGGAGCGTTTACAGGCGGTTCAGGCCTGGCTTTCGTCACCGCAGGAAAAGGAGGAGAAAGGCCACCTGGGGTTGACGAATATCAGCAGGCGGCTGTATTACCTGTACGGCGGGGAGGCATATCTGCGGATAGACAGCACGTTGGGGCTCGGGACCGTGGTAACGGAAGTCTTCCCTTATGACAGAATGCACGGAGAGATAAGCGATGTATAGGGTTTTGATTGTGGATGACGAGATATTGCTCCGGGTCGGCCTTGAGTCGATCATCAGCTGGCAGGAATACGGCTTTGAAATCGCCGGGACTGCCGACAGCGGAGAAGCTGCGATGCAGTTTATCCGCCGGGAAAAGCTGGATGTCGTCCTGACGGATGTGGTGATGCCGGGGATGGATGGCGTGGAACTTACGCGCCTGATCAAAAAGGAGTATCCCCATATTCTGGTGGTGGCTTTAAGCTGCTATACGGATGTGGATTATGTCAAAAACATCATCAAAATGGGTGCGGAGGATTACCTTCAAAAACTGTCCATGACGCCTGAGCACATCGTAACGGTGCTAAGGGACCTTTATGAAAAACTGGAGGCCCGCAAAAACGTTCAAGAGGCAGGCGGAGGGCAGGAGGCATGCACCTCGTTTTTGCTCAGGCTTTTTGCCGCCAGGGATGAGCAGACCGCTAGTGATTGCCTTGCGCAGATGGGGATCGGCACTGGCCGGGCCGTGCGGGTGATGGCCGCACGGGTCCAAGGCCCGTCCGAAGCGGGCGACGGACTGACGGAAACAGCCATGGCAAGGCTTTGCACGGAGTTGATGGAGGACAACGTCTGTCCGTTTGTAAAAGTGAAAAACGGGCTTGTCGCCGGCATCATCCGGGATATGGACCAGGCAATTTTAAACCAGATGGGCATGGAGATTGTCAAACGGGCCGAAAGATATCTGAGCAAGGATGTGGCGGTGGGCTTCAGCCTGGGCTTCCATTCGCCCGGTGACGCCCGCGTTTCCTTGCGGCAGGCGGATATCGCATCCTTCTCCTGGTATCTTGACGGGAAAGGCCGGGTGTTTTTCTTTGTGCCGGAGGACCAGGTGGCCTCCAATATGCTATACGCAAAAAGCGACCAAATCCGACGGCTGATTGATATCATGGATTTTGGAGGCGCCAGGGACAAGGCATTGGATCTGGTGGAAGTTATGCGCAAGCACGTTACCCTGCCGGTGATCAGCAAGCAGATTTTTACGATGCTCCTGACCTATGTCGTGCGGTTTTCCGTGGAGCACGGCATCAGCCTGGCCGGCGCGGATGTGAATGTGGATATGGCCCATGCGGCGTTTGATGAGATTGTTCCGGTGGAAAAAGCGCTGCAGCTGTTTTTGTCGATGCTCTCTTTTGCAGGCCAGGCCTTCGAAGCGTCTCCGGCAAGATACAGGCCGGAGATCAAAAGGCTGATGGCCTATATCCAGGAGCATTACATGGATGATCTGACGCTGTCTGCGGCGGCGGCCTTCGTGTGCATGAGCGAAAGCTACTTGAGCAACCTGTTCAAAAGGGAAACGGGCCAATCCTTTGTCAGCTACCTGGAGGAGTGCCGCATGCAGAAGGCGATCCTGCTGATGCGCAAGAACCGGCTGCCCCTGTATATGATCGCCCAGCAGGTAGGCTATCCCAATGTCAATTATTTCGGGCGCGTGTTCAAAAAGATACGCGGACAATCCCCGCGGGATTATCTGCGCAAGCAAAAAAGTGAACAAAACGCGCAAGATATTGAACACGGCAAGAAATGAACACAGCACCCAAAAAAGGCTGCGGGAAATATGAATATTCCTCTAAATATCCTGGTCTGCCGCGGCGGGATTCCATGCTAAAATAGGCTAAACACAATTTTATGAGGAGGGAGCGATCCTATGAAACGTATCCTTGCCGCCGTCGTTACCATGGTCATGCTGCTTTTGTGCCTTCTGCCCGGTGCCATGGCGGAACCGGCGGTTACCGTGACTTTCTGGGCTGCCTGGAGCCTGGAAGCCGGCATGGGCGCCATGATTGAAGAATTTGAGGCGGCCCATCCGGACATTCACATCGAGTATATGAAATATCAGAACAACGATGAGGGCAATGTGGCCGTGGACATCGCGCTGATGGCAGGCGACGGTGTGGACATGATCATCAACTACGGCCTGAAACGGCTTGTGCCGCGTTCTGAAAAAGGATTGTTTGAGCCGTTGAACGCCTATGCCGAAAAGACAGGGTATGACGTAGTGGCGGAGAACGGCGATCCTACGTTCCTGATCGACGGACAGTACTTTGGCCTGCCCGTAGGCGGCGAAGCAAGCACGGTGGCCATCAACGGAAAGTATCTGGAAGAGGCGGGCCTGACGCTGCCGTCAAACGACTGGACGACAGATGACTTTATTGCCTATTCAAGGGCCATGACCAAGGGCGAAGGCGCGGCCAAGGTGTACGGCAACGTAAGCGAGCACAACCTGAACGCCAGCTGGGTGAATACGGCCAGGTCGGTGCTGGGCCCCAACTATTGGTATAAGGAAGACGGGACCTCCAATTTCGACAACAAGGCGTTCCTGGATGCGCTGAACTTCCGCCTGCAAATGGAGAAGGAGGGGGTCAGCTATCCTTATACCGAGTACATGTCCACCAGCAACACAAACTTCAATATCTTTGTCACCGGGAAAGGCGCCATGGCCATGACGGGCAACTCCATCATCAGGACGGTGGTGAACGCCGAGACCGTTCCGGAAGGATTCAAGTGCTACTTTGCCAAGGTCCCCACCGTGCCCGGCGAGATGAATTATTCCATGGGGATCAACCCCTTTGATTATCTGTCCATGTGCAAGAACATCAGCCAGGAAAAGAAGGATGCTTGCTGGACGTTTATGCAGTGGCTGGCTACCGACGGGAATGTGTGGATGGCTTCTGTGGCCCACATCCCCTCCTGGAAGAAAACCGACAAGCAGGCGGTCGTGGAAAAGATATTGGGCAACGGCGCGGGCCGCGACCGGATCGACGTGGACAGCCTGATCAAAAATGTGCTGGATTACGAAGCCCCCAATACCTACGACACCAATCTTACGGGCTACGGACAATTGTATAACTTGACAACAGAATATGGCGAATTGGCCATTCTGGGGGAAATGACGCCTGAAGAAGCCCTGGCCGAACTCAAAGTGGAGGCCGATAAGGTGCTTGAAAGCCTGCATTAATCCTTTCCGCCGCGGGAGCCCTCCTCATCCTGTTTGCGGGGGGGCTCCCGTTTTTATAAACTGAACCGATGGAAAATGACAAGAGGTGGCGGAAAATGCTTAGAAAACGCGAGAATTTTGCCGGGTATATGTTTTTGCTGCCAAGCCTGATCGCGTTTGTGATCCTGAAAATCTATCCCGTGCTGTTTGCGATGCTGATTTCTTTCTGCAAATGGGATATCATATCGGGCTATGACAATATACGCTGGGCGGGGCTGTCAAACTTTGCGGCCATGTGGGGGGACCGGTATTTTGTCTCTTCCATGACCAATACGCTGTCCTATGTCCTGATGGTTGTTCCGGGCCAACTGATCCTGGGTCTGCTCTTTGCCATCCTCATTGACAAATGCGTATATTTCAAGCGGTATTTCCGTACGGCTTTTTTTATGCCCTACATTGCCAACATGGTGGCTGTATCCGTTGTCTGGATGGCGATGTTCCATCCGTCCCAAGGCCCTGTAAATGCGGTTTTATCGGCCATCGGATTTCAAAATCCTCCGCAATGGCTTTCCAGCCGCGATTGGGCGCTGCCTACCATCGCCATGATGTCCATCTGGACGGGTATGGGCTATTGCATCGTAGTGTATATGGCCGCGCTGCAGGGGATTCCCCAGGAACTGTATGAATCCGCAAAAATTGACGGAGCGAATGGGCTGCAGAGCTTTTTCCGCATCACCATACCCTTGCTGTCGCCCACAACGTTCTTTCTGATGCTGATCAAGATCATCGGCACCTTCCAGGTGTTCGGCCCCGTCAAGCTGCTGACCAACGGCGGGCCCGGGCGGTCAACCATGGTCATTGTTTTTGAAATCTACCGGGAAGCTTTTCAATATTACAACATCGGCTATGCTTCCGCGCTTTCGCTGGTGCTGTTCGGCATTATTATGCTCGTTACGCTGATCCAGATGGCCCTGCAGAAAAAATGGGTTTACCATTATTAAGGAGGAAGATGCATGCGGATGAAAACGGCTGTGCGCACCGCTTTGTTCAAGGGATTCATGACCGCCTTGATGCTGGGCGCTTCCTTCATAATGCTGGTTCCCTTTTTATGGATGCTTTCCACATCCCTGAAATCATCCGTAGAGGTTTTCAATTTCCCCATACAGTGGATCCCGTCCCCAATGCGCTTTGAGAATTACACAAAAGTATGGCTGAACAGCTATTATCCGTTCTATCAGTTCTTTGGAAACTCGCTGTATGTGGCGGCGATGGCGCTTTTGGGGCAGTTCATCATGTGCGCCATGGCGGCCTATGCCTTTGCGAAAATCGAGTTCAAATTCAAGAACATTATTTTTATCCTGTACCTATCCACCATGATGATCCCGCACCAGGCGACGCTGATCCCCTACTTTGCGCTGTTCCGCACCTTGAAGGTCTACAATACCTTCTGGGCGCTGATCCTGCCGGCCTGGATCAATATGACCTCCATCTTCCTTCTGCGGCAGTTCTTTATGTCCATCCCGGAGGAATTGTCGGAATCCGCCAAGCTGGACGGCGCACACCATATGCGAATCCTGTTCCAGATTATTGTTCCGTTGGCCAAGCCGGCTATCTTTACCCTGGTCATCCTGGGTTTTGTGGCAAGCTGGAATGACTATACCAACCCGCTGGTGTTCATCACCTCCAAAGCGAAATACACCATCACCCTTGGCATCGCCGCCTATATTGAGGAAGACCAGACCCTGTATAACCTGATCATGGTGGCGGCAGCCTGCGCCATTTTGCCTATCGTTGTCGTCTACCTGATTTGCCAGAAGTATTTCATTCAAGGAATTGTCACCACGGGCATGAAGGGGTAAGAGGGCGGAACGCCCCCTGATATTGGGAAGGAGCGAGAGGATGCGGGAGGCTTGGGATGTGATTGTGGCGGGCGGCGGTGTGTCCGGGTGTATGGCGGCCATTGCCGCCGCAAGAAACGGGGCGCGTACGCTGCTGGTGGAAAGATATGGATTTTTGGGCGGCACCCTGACCAACGCCGGCGTCGGGCCTATGATGACATTCCATGCCGGGGAACGGCAGGTGGTGCGGGGGATCGCCCAGGAGGTGGTGGACCGGCTTACCGAGGCTGGCGGATGTCTTGGCCACATCGAGGACACCACCGGCTACGCCTCCTCCATTACACCGTTTGATGCGGAGACCCTTAAATGGGTACTGGACGAAATGACTGCGGAAGCAGGCTGCCAGGTGCTTTTCCATACCAGGCTTTGCGGCGCGCGCGTGGAAAAAGGCCGGATTGCAGCGCTTTCCCTACTTGGCAAAGGGGGAAAGCTCCCGGTTGAAGGCCGGTCCTTTGTGGATGCCACAGGCGATGCGGATCTGGCTTTTCTGGCCGGGGCGGAAACGGTTGCCGGCAGGGATGCGGACGCACTCTGCCAGCCTATGACGCTGAATATGAAGATTGCGGGCGTGGACGTCCAGGCGTTGAAAGATGCCGTTACCAGGGAGCCTGACAATTTCAATATCAGGGACCTGACGGCGCTTGACCGTTCCCCGCGGCTTGCGCTGGCGGGCTTTTACCGGCAGCACCGCAAGGCCAAGGCGGAGGGGCGCCTGTCCACCGGCAGGGCGGATGTGCTGATGTTTGAAACAGTGAACCCGGGGGAATTCATCCTCAACGCCACGCGGGTCATCCGTTTGAGCGCGGTTGATCCGTGGGAGCTTTCGCAAGCGGAGCGGGAAGGAAGAAAGCAAGCCAGGGAGCTGTATGATTTTGTGAAGCGGGAGGCCGATGGCTTTCAAAATGCCACCCTCATCTCAACCGGCGTGCAGATCGGCGTGCGGGAATCCCGCCGCGTGATGGGTGAATACCTGCTGACTAAAGAGGACCTGCTGGCTTCCCGCAGGTTTGAGGATACGGTGGCGCTGGGCGGATATCCCATAGACATCCACGATCCCGCCGGCGAGAAAACCCATACCACCCATCTGAAGCGGGGGCAGTACTACAGCATCCCATACCGTACGCTGGCGGCAAAGGGCATCGAAAACCTGCTGGTTTCCGGCAGGTGCATATCCGTCACCCATGAGGCGGGCGCCGCGATCCGTGTCACACCCATTGCCATGGCCACCGGCCAGGCCGCGGGGACGGCTGCCGCGCTGTGCGGCTTGGGAGGGATGGCGGCCAGGGAAGTGGATGTCTCCGCGCTGCAGGCGCTGCTTGAAAAACAAGGCGCAGTGCTCAAATAGGAAAGGAGAAAGTCTATGGTCGGGCATACGGAAAAGTTCCATGGCATTTTCATCGCATTTTACGCGTTTTATGACGACCGGGGGGAAATCAGCCCGGAGCGTATTGGCCGGGCTGCCAAATGGTATGTGGAAAAAGGCGTGAACGGCCTGTATCTTACCGGCTCCAGCGGCGAGGGCATGATCCAGAGTGAGCAGGAACGGAAGCTCGTTGTGGAAAGCGTCATGAAAGCGGTGGGCGGCAAGACCACGGTCATAGCCCAGGTGGGCGCTCCCAGCACCAGGGAATCCGTATCTCTCGCAGCCCATGCGGCAGCTTGCGGGGTGGACGGCATCTCCTCCGTGCCCAATATTTATTACCGGGTGCCGGAAGCATGCATCGAAGCGTATTGGGACGCTATGATCACGGCGGCCAGAATCCCGTTTTTCATTTACAATATTCCGGATACCACGGGTTATAACGTGTCCATGCAGCTTTTTAAACGGATGATGGAAAAGGATTATGTGGCCGGCATCAAAACCACCAGTGAATCCTGCTCCCTGATCAACGCCATGCGGCAGGCAGGCGGCCCGGATACGGTGATCTTCAACGGCGAGGATGCCCAACTTCTGGCAGGGCTTTCTATGGGAGCCACAGGAGGGATCGGCGGCACGTACGGCTGCATGCCGGAGCTTTATGTAAAGCTATATGAGGCATTTCAACGGGGGGATCTGAAAGCCGCCCTGCTGTGGCAGTCGCGGGCGGTTCATGCCTTCATGCACGGCCGGGTCTCTTACAGCGGCGGCATCGCCAGCATGAAAGCCATCCTGGAGGCGCGCGGATTTGAAACGGGCGGTTCCAGGGCCCCGTTCCTTACCGTGCCCAAGGATACACCCGTGATCCGTGAAGCGGCGGATATGATTGAAGCATGGGTCAAGGAGGGATAGGCCATGAAACTTGACAGCACACACCGTTTGGCGTATGACCGGAGCCTGTTTGTTTCCATGCGGGGGGTGGATGTGCATGTGCTGCCGGTAAAGAAGCATCCGCTCAATCCTCTTTTGGTGCCCGACAAGCCCTGGGAGGAGGATGTGCATATCTATGGCAGCGTCCTGTACATAGACGGCATGTACAAAATGTGGTATTACGCGCGGACGGAAAGCTATGCGGTCCGTATGACTTGCTATGCGCAAAGCGCAGACGGGATCCACTGGGAAAAACCCGAACTGGACGTGGCGGAATACCGGGGCATGAAAACGAATATCGTCTTTGGAACGCCCGTGATGGGCGACGCCTTTGAGGAAAGCGATACGGTGCTCTATACTCCCTGGGATACGGGCAGGGAGTATAAAATGCTCTACGCCGCCCGCGCGCGGGAACATGCGCCGCTGGTAAGGCAGGTGCAGCGGGACAATTTTTTGAAACAGGCGGAGGAATACCGCCGCCGCGGCGACCATCAGATGGAATTGAAGCTAAAGGAGCGGGCCGGCCGGGTGCGGGAGGACCCGGCCACGGTCTTTGTGGCTTACAGCAGCGACGGCATCCACTGGCGCCGGCCGGAGGCGCCGGCCGTGCCGGCAATCAACGATATCTCCCATATGATGTACGATGATCGGACGAAGGAATACCGCATCTATGGCCGCGGTTTCCTATACGATGAAGGCCGCGTAGCCAAGGACAGGGACCAGCCCTTTTTTGACGGATACCTGGGCAGGGCCATCCTGCTGTCCCAAAGCGGGGACGGTGTTGTGTGGAGCGAAGGGAAGCCCATTTACGCCGCCGATTTTCTGGACAGGCCCGGGGACGAAATTTACAGCATGGCGGTTTTCCCTTGGGCCGGCCGGTACCTGGGCCTTGTACAGATGTATCATGGCGCACCCGATGATATGACGCTTGATATACAGCTTGCCATCAGCGCGGATGGAGAACATTTTGAACGGGTGGGCGACAGGAATCCCCTCATACCCCTAAGCGGCGCAGGCGGCTGGGACAGGTTCAATACGTGCATCGCCTCCGTGCCATTTTTGAAGGATGGCCAGGTTTGGCTGTATTTCAACGGCGCGGTGTTCCGCCATTTGAGGATCACGGGAAGCTGCGAGTACCAGGGCGCGGATACGTGGGACCGCATCGTGCGCATCGGCCTTGGCACTTGCCTGCCCGACCGCTTCGCCTGCGCCAGAGCCAGCTTTTCTTCCGGCAGGCTGATAACCGTTCCCCTTGAGATGGCCTGCCCGGTGCTGCATATCAACGGTGAGGCCGCGTGGGGCAGGCTGGAGATCTCCGTGACAAACGGGGAGAAGACCTATGAAGCATCTATTGTTGAAAGCGGCGGGGATGTGCCCCTGGCTTTGCCCGGATGGGTTGTTGGGGCGCCCGTAACCATCAGCTTCACATTGAAAAACGCGGCACTGTATTCCTTCTGGTGCGCACAGGATTGAAAGGATGCCTATGAAGACATTGCGGGTTGTTCTGGCGGGGATTGGCGGCTATGGACGCCACTTTTACGAGGAAACCGTGTATCACGGCACATCCGCAGATTTGGTCTGCGCGGCGGTGATACAGCCTGCCATGTCCAGGCATCCTGACGAGCAGACGGAGCTTGCGCAGCGAAAAATACCCGTCTATGCCACGCTTGGCCAGTTCTTTGAAGCGGGCGGGCGGGCGGACCTGGTGGTTATCGCGTCACCGCTCCCTTTCCACTTTGAACAATGCGAGACCGCGCTTCAAAACGGCGCGCATGTTTTGTGCGAAAAACCGGTGACAGTTGGATGGCGCGATGCGCTGACCCTGCATGAGCTCAGCCGCAAGAAAGGGCTGATGCTGGCGGTAGGGTATCAAAACAGTTTTTCGGATGCTATTCTCCGGCTGAAGGAGGATGCTGCGGCGGGGCGCTACGGCCGCGCACTTTCCCTTTCCACGCTGCTATTGTCCGGCCGGAGCACGGCTTATTATGCCAGGAGCGGTTGGGCGGGAAAGATGAGGGATGACAAGGGCCGGCTGGTGCTGGACGGCATCGCCAACAATGCGGGCGCCCATTCCCTGCATCTGATGCTGTATCTGCTGGGGTCGGGGCCGGATGATTCCGCGCAGCCCGAAGCATTAGACGCGGCGCTGGCCAGGATCAATGCCATCGAAACCTATGATCTGGCCGCGCTGCGCGTAACCGCAAAGGCCTGCCCGGAGGTCCTGTTTTTCGGCAGCCACGCCTATGCCGGCGATCCCGCGACCGCCTACCGCTTTCAATGGGAAAAAGGATGGATGGCGGGGGATTTCAAGCAGTCGGATACGCTTGTGATGCACACGGAGCAAGGGGATGTTTTATACGGCCCGGTTGCTTTGGATGCGCTCAAGCCGCTCCATGATACGGTGGACGCCATCCGCGGGGGAAGAAGTGTGCCCTGCGGCGTGCATGCGGCCGCCCCCCAGACCGCCTGCATCCAGGGGCTGCACACGGCAGTTGCGGTTGAAAGCATCATCACGCCCCCCAAAATAGAAAAGGTTGAAATGCCCGACGGGCAGGTCTATTGGCAGGCGCCCCGGTTAAACGATGACCTGCGCGCCTGCTTTGCAAGCGGCAGGCTTCCGCATGAACTGGGCTTTCCCGGCTGGACGGCGGGGAGCGCCCAGGTGAAGGGCACAGACGGACAGCCGCTATGGGAAAGGATGGGGGAATGATTGTGGATAGGCGCCTTGCGGGCTGTACGGCAGGCGGAAATACGCCGGAGCAGTGTGATCTTTTGATCAAAAACGCGTTTGTCATCACCATGGATGAGCGGCGGCGCCTGATCCCAAACGGCGCTGTTGCCATAAAGGATGGGCTGGTCCTGGCGGTGGGAGGAACAAAGGAGATAGCCGGGAAATATGCCGGTAAGGCCATCGATGCCAAGGGAGGCGTTGTGCATCCCGGCCTGGTGGATTGCCATGAGCACCTATGCTTCCACATTACCAGGGGATGGGAGCCAGACACCTTTTCGGTGCACGACACATGGACGAAGTTCGAAAGCAAGGCTTTCCCGGCGCTGACGGCGGAAGACCAGATTCTGTCCACCATTTTGGCGCAAGTGGAAATGGCCAAGAACGGGATCACCGCTTTTTGCGATACCGGAACGGCCTTTTATCCCGATGAAGTGATGCCGTACCGCAACGAGGTAGGGATCCGGGGCTTTATGGGCTCCCATATTGGGGACACGTTTGTGCCGGAACTGAAGTTTCTCGATAAGGACACCGACAAGGCGCTTTCTTATATTGAGCATCAGCTGGCCAAATATGGTGACGGAAGGGTAAAGGCCGGCGTGGGCATGAGCGGGATGGGCAACTGCTCCGACAGGCTGGTGGCGGAGGCGAAAAAGCTGGCGGCGGCACACGGGCGGGTGCTGCATATGCATCAGTGCGTGTATGAAGCCGAAATCGAAAAATACCGCGAAAAATATCATCAAACGCCCATTGAGCATCTTGATCATCTGGGTGTGCTGGATGCCGGCATGGCGCTTGTCCACATGATCCATGTTTCGGACAGCGATATCGCATTGCTCCGTTCCGCCGGCACCCACGTTGTACACTGCCCCGGAGCGTCCCTGAAGTTCTCCCTGGGGGCCATGAGCCGCGGGAAGTTCCCGCAGATGCACGAGGCGGGTATATCCATCGCGTTGGGCACGGACGCCGGGAACTGGGCGGATGGGCTGGACATTTTGCAGCAGGTTTACCTGGCCGCCACCGTGCACAGGGAGGTACATCCGCGGCCCGTGTCCATCCGCGGCGAATCCGCCTTCGAAATGGCCACCCTCGGCGGGGCCGGGGCAATCGGGCTGGAAAACGTGATCGGGGCGCTGAAGCCCGGCATGAGCGCCGACCTGGTGCTGCATAAAACGAATATGCCCGAATGCCGTCCGGCATTCGACCCTTTTACCAATTTGATATACGCCGCCAGATCCAAGAGCGTGGATACGGTGGTGGTCCAGGGGGAAATCATTGTGGAGGCGGGCAGGATCACCCGCTTTGATGAAGATGCGCTCTATGAAAAGGCGGAGCGCGCCGCCTTCCGCCTGGCCGAGCGGATCGGATATCCCCTTCCATGCAGCTGGCCCGTTGCCGACAGGTAAAGGCACCGGGTGATGATGTGTTTTGCCTGGGGCGATTACCGGTGCAGTACTTTGATCACCACTTTTTGGGTGCTGCCCTCCCCGATCACAGGACGGTGCGCGTCGTTGGGAAAGAAGATGGCGAAAGTTCCCACTTTCATGGGCAGCGCTATCCCATGCGCGGGATCATGGGAGCAAAGGGCATCCTTGCTCTCGTCATATGCATCCCAGCCCGCTATCTGCTCAAGCGGTGCGCAGGCGATGGTTTCCCCGTCCTTCAGGGCAATCTGGATATCTATGTACTTTCTGTGGGCCTCCCAAGCGGTTTCTTCAAATGGCTTCAAGGCAGGCTCCTGCAGGGTCAGATACACCTGGCCGCCGCTGATATCATGCCTGCCCGGGGGAAAATGGGTAAAATCGGCCGTCTTCAAAAAATCAATCGCCTGGTCAAGATAAACACTCATTCCTTTGTATATGCCCGCGTTTTGCAAAGTATCATAAATCATTTTGGCACTTCCTTCCCTCACACTTATCATTGTTACCCACGGATGAGCTGCCCAAGCATTTGATCAGCCATGATCAGCATCCGCGGCAAATGGAACGGGCCCTTGAACGTGGAGCCCTTGCAGGGGGGCTCGGTGGGTTTCCCGTCGCGGCGGAGATAGCCGAACCATTCGCCATAATCAGGATCGGAAAACACGCGCTGGCAATAGGCAAGCGTCCTTTCAAACCAGGACAGATATTCCGCTTGCTCCGTATCGCGGTAAAGCATCAGGGACGCAATCAGAAGCTCATTATGGGGCCACCACAGCTTCATATCATGTTCATAGGCCTCGGGCGGGAGCCCTTTGAAATCCACAAAATACAGCAGTCCGCCATATTCCTGATCCCATCCCTTTTGGATGGCAAAGTCAAACATTTGCCTGGCTTTGCCGTAAAGCGCTTTGTTGTTTTGATAGGACGCCTCCTCCATCAGGAACCAGGCGCATTCTATATCATGTCCCGGGTTGACCATGCGGCCCGCCGTAAAATCGTCCATGACCTCCCCGCCGGGGCCCACGTTTTCCAGGGTGCAGCCAATTTCCGGTTTCAGGTGATACCGTACGATCTCGCCGGCGCTATCCTTTGCCCGTTCCTGGTAAAGGGATATGCGCTCCGGGTCGCACCTGCGCATAACGGCGCTCAGGTTTAGGTAGATCATAGGGTCCGCCAGGGCCCGGCCTGTGCGCGTTTCGGGAATGGTTTTGGGGCCCAGGCCGGCCGGGTCAGCCATCAGGCCATGGTTGAGCTTGTAAATGAGTTCATAATACGAGCGTGCGCGGTGCAGGGCCTCCCTGTCGCCGGTCAAAGCCGCATACTCGGCGTTCGCCATTACATAAAACGCCTCGCTGAAACAGTAGCGCCTTTGGCGCAGCGGCCTGCCGTCTTTTGTGACGGTGAAATAAAGGCGCCCGCCGGCGCTGCGGTTGATGCAGTAGGCTTCCAGAAAGTCAAGGCAGCTTTTTGCGGCCGACAGCCATTGCGGGCGTGTGCCGTATACCGCGCACAGGTGGGAGAACGTCCAGGCGCAGCGCCCTTGCATCCATACGCTTTTGTCGGTGGAAAAAACCGTGCCCGCACGGTCAAGGCATGTATAGACCCCGCCGTATTCCTGATCGATCCCATGTTCCAGCCAAAAGGACAGGCAGCGGTCAAGCTCTGCCCTTACCCATTTTTGATGGACGGCCAATTGTTCCACATCCATGCATCGTTCCTCCTATAGCCAAGGTGCCGAATATGCCTCAAAGGCGGTACGCCTTCCTAAGAGATGATACAGCAGCTCACCTCCCCGTGCAATGATTGTAGCACAGATGGCGGTACGGATGGATACGATATTTTCAGGATTCTTCACAATTTATGCAAGAACATTTCGAAGGCGGCATACCAAAGAAACGTTCACTGTTTATGAACCGGTACAGATTTTTAGAAAACCGTATGCACAGTATGCGGAGGCTTGCTTTGGTTTGTCCTTCCCTAGAACCCTTCCACAAACCGGTCTACCACCAGCTGGCGGAATTCCGGTGAAAGCGCGGCGAAGTAAGCGGTGAAGCCTGTGACCCGCACCACCAGGTCCGGATGCAGGTCGGGATTTTGATTGGCGCTGAGGATTTTCTCCTTATCCAATACATTGATATTGATCAGTGTGCCGCCCAGGTCAAAATGGGTGCGGATTAATTGCTCCACGCGCTCGATGCCGCCTTCTTCCCTGGAGGTTTTGGGGTCAAACTCCAGCTGGAGCGGCGCGGTGTTGCCATATCCCGCCTGGACCCTGGCGATGCCGGTGGCCATTGCGGTGGCCGCGCCGTCCCGGCGGAAGCCGGGATTGGGGTTGGCACCGTGGGAAATGGGCATGCCTGCCTTGCGCCCGTTGGGGGTGGCGCCTACGCACTTGCCGTACTGAATGGTCCTGGACCAGGAGAAAAAGCCGGGCACCAGGGTGCGCCTTCCGGGCATGGGCTGGGCTTTGACGGCGCTTACAAAAACATCACGGATGCGTTCCGCCCAGCTGTCGCCCAGGGAGTTTCCCTGGCAGAACTTTTCGCTTGAGGACAGCATCAGCCGAAGCCGCTCCCCCTGGACCCCTTCGTAGTTGCTTTTAAGCGCCTGCCAGACCTGCTCCCAGGTGGCCTTGCCCTCCCGCTCGATGCGCTGTTCCAGCGCCGCGAAGGAATCGGCGGCCACCGCCAGGGCGCAGCCATCCACGGCAATGGTGAACCATTTGGCACACTGAGAGATATCCTGCCCCGTTTCCAGGGTGTCCTCCATCATCAGATTCATGACCAATTCGGGTGTGATCTGATCCGCGTGGTCCAGGTGCAGGTTGACCCCCGCGGCGGTAGCCTTTACGGCGATGGCCAAATGTTCCTGAAAAAGCGCAAAGAGCTTTTGCGTACTGTACTCCCCGCCGGCCATCATCTGCGCAAAGGCAGCTTCAAACACGCAGCCCAGATTGATTTTCACCTGATCGTGCATGGGATACTCCTGCCCCGGCACAGCCATCCAGTTGCAGCCCACGGCGATGCGCTTGCGGGCGGTCTGTTTGTCTATCCCGTTGCGCATGTATCCATCCACCAGGGCCACATCCCCGCAGAAGCGCGGCCAGCCGTTACGGTCGGAAAAGAGGTATTCCACCCCCCGGCGCAGGATGCCCGGGTCGCAGGCAGGATGCACACGGACGGTAATGTTCACGGCGATGTTGATGTCGTGGGCGGCGTCCAGAATCAGGTAGGACAGGGGGGTCGTCATATCCCTGTCCTGGCCGTCAAGGCCTGAAATCTGATAATAGTGCGGGTCGATCAGCAGTAGATTGGCCAGGATAAACCTGGCATCCTCTTGGGTGATGCGCCCCTGGGCAAGGTCTTTCTCATAATAGGGCCACAGGATCTGGTCCAGCTGGCAGCCGGCCCCGTCCCTGTCGTAGATGCGGGATACACAGTTGAACCAGGCGATCCATTGGCAGGCTTCCAGAAAAGTCTGCGGAGGCCTGTCAAGCACGGCCTGGTTGGCATCCAGCATCATGGTCAGGGTGCGCCTGATCTCCGGGCGCGTTTCCGTGGAAAGAAGGCGCCAGATCTGCGGGATGTGCCGGGCGATGAAATGCTGGATCGCCCGCACGGTACGCTCCTGCGCGCTATAGAAGTCGGCTTTCTCGGGATGAAAGACGCGGTAATGGGCAATTTTCTCCAGAAGGCCATGATAGCCCAGGGAGAGGCCGATGGTATAATCGCAGGCAAAGTGCGTGTCCCCGTCGATGCCGGAAGTGATGTTATATTTTTTCTGCAGGGGCTTGAGTTCCTCATAGGGGAAGCGGGATTCATCCCAGCGCGTGTTTGCCCGGTAGGAGGTGAGCATCACCCGCCAGCGCCCGCACAGAATCTCCATTGGATCCACATACAGGGGGTGCTCATCCATGATTTTGCAGAAATTGTCGCACATCCCCGCAAGGCCCCAAAAGCCGCCGTCGGGCCGACTGGATACAGGCTGAAAGCGGAAATCCTCCGGCACAGGCACCGTGCCGTAGTCATCCGCATCCATGAAGCCTTGCTGCCCGCGTTTTTCCAGGGTATGGCGCAGCTTTTTTTCCCGCAAGAGGGCGATCCTGTCCAGATAGGTGATCATGATGCATTTCCTCTTTCTATACCGTCCGTGTTCACGCCCGCGATGCGGACATGCCCGCCAAGCTTGGAGGCGGCTGCCTGCGCCAGCAGCAGCATCTGCTCCCGGCTTGGCCTTAGAAAGGTTTGACCCTGCCAGCCCTCTACGGCGGCAGCCTTCGACAGGCCCAAAGGATGGTAGGGCAGCAGCTCGTAGGCGGCAAGATGGCGCCTTTCACCGGCGAAGGCCGCGATTTTTGCGATTTCCTCCGGCGTATCGTTGACCCCGGGGATAACAGGCGTGCGAAGGAGCAGGGGTACGTGAAGGCTGTCCAGTTTTTGAAGGTTCGTAAGGATGAGGCCGTTGTCCACGCCGGTATACCGGCGGTGGGTGGCGCTGTCCCATGCCTTGAGATCGGCCATTACCAGGGAGCAGGCCGCCAGCACCGGCTCCGCCTGTTCCCATGTGGCATACAGGCAGGTTTCCACAGCCGTTGGGATCCCCTTTTCCCTGCACTTTTCAAGGATGGCCAAGGCAAAACCGGGCTGCATCAGCGGCTCGCCGCCCGAGAGGGTGACGCCGCCTTCCTCCCCGTAGTAGGGAGCATCCAGCATGACCTGAGCCAGGATTTCAGCAACGGTTACGCGGGTCCCGCAGGGCACCTTGGCCCCGGCAAAGCAGCCTTCTTCACACAGGCCGCATCCGATGCAGCGCTCAGGGTAGCGCAGCGTCTCCGGCCCGGGCCTGATGCATTCCGGGTTATGGCACCAGGCGCAGCGCAGGGGGCAGCCTTTGAAGAACACCGTGGTGCGCAGCCCCGGCCCGTCGTGCAGGGAGCAGCGCTGGATATCCGTAATCAAACCTTCCATGGTCATCCCCTGCACAAAGTGGCCGATACTTCACCGATATGTTCGATGGAGGCGGAAAGGGCCACATGGTCCGCCTCCGGGGCCAGCATCACCCGCCGGGCAGTGCGCCCAAGGGTGACGACATCCCCGGGGAAGAGGGTGATGTGGGCTGTGATGGCTTCCAGCACCTGCGCGGCGGAGGCGATATATTCATCTATGTCTCCCTGGGCTTCGCCCGCCGCGCCGGCGGAAAACCGCATCCTGCCCGCCGCCGGGGCAGGCCCCGGTACGATGCGGCCCAGGATGTTATAGCCGTCCCCCCATCTGGCATACACCTTGGGAAGATTCCTTTCCTGGCCTGTGGCAGGCTCCACCACCTGCTCCAGGAAAGACTGGTCGGCCAATGTGATCATAGGCGCATACCCCAGGATGTAATCCGCCGCATCCTCCCTACGGACCTTGGAAGCCAGCCGGCCCACGACGAAAGCCAGCTCCACCCCCGCCTCCACCCGGGTGGCCCGGGGAGCAAGGCGGACGGTTCCTCCGCTTAACGCAAGGGCGCTGTTGGGGCCGTTCAAAAACCGGGGCAAAGGCGTAGGCTTCATGCCTTCCTGCTGTTCCGCCAGGCGGTAGTTTCCATAACAGGTCCAGAAATGGCGCGCCAGGCCCAGGGACCAGCCGCCGATACCGGGCAGCGCCTCCAGCCCGGCCGCCAAATAATCCTTCACAGCCGGGACCAGGCTCTGACGGATGGCTTCATCCCGCGGGCCGAAACGGGCGTTGGGCTCCCTTTCCTCAGGCGTGCGCCAGTCGCAGCGCTTTTTGTCCAGCACATAGGCGCTGACGGTGCCGATGCGCTCAATCTCCGAATCGATGGTATTGCCTCTTGGAAAATCCATTCCGGGCGTCACGGGCAGGCCGTCGGTACCCACCGTGCCCATGTGAATGATATCCCCCGGGGAAAGGGTCATGAAGCCGGACAGCCAATGGATGGTCCGCTCCACGCCCTGGGATGTGCCGGCAGTGTGGGACCTGTCCCGAAGCATGCTGTTTTGCTTGGTATACACCAGCAGGTCATATGGATTGCCCACCTCATCCCGGGTTACGATCCACGGCCCTACCACACAGTGGGCATCGGATTTTTTTCCGCACCAGGAGCAGGTTGCCGCCACGAACCAGTCCAATTCCTTTTCGATATCCACCTTGCTGTTCCAACCGGGTAAAAACTCCGGATAATAATCGTTGATCTGGGAATCGATGACCACCGTATACCCCGCCACGTGGGAGACGGCTTCCTCAACGGGGATATTCTTTCCGCCCTTGCCGATCACCACACCAAGTTCCACATTGAAGCCCGCGCCATCCAAAAAAATTTCCTGATGTCCGATCACGGACCCGATGGGCCTTTGGTGGCCCTGGGGGAAAAAGTTGGTGATCCGTTTGCCGGGATTGTGGCGCCAGAAGGAAGGGCTGTTCTGTACCAGCCCAAACATCAGGCGCGGACGGGGGATAGGGGCGCGCAGACGGACCTGCGCCAGAGGAAAGCCGGCTTGGGAGGCAAAGTAGGCGTCATTTTCTTTGAGAAAGGCAAGGGTAAACCCTTGCATGCGGGTAAGCAGCGCCGTTCCCTGGTCCCCAAGGCCAAGAAAAGCATCCAGCGAGGCAGGCCAGCCACCGGCCGGGGCAAAGGCGGGCATGCTCCTGTACCAGCCGCTGGAGGGCAAGGCCGACTGGGCAAAAACCCGCTCCAAGGCTTCCGGCAGAAAGACCCAATCCACATCATGCGCCGGATGGCGCACGACAAACCCCCAAAGTTCCCGTCCATCCTTTTCGAAAGTGCACAGGCGCATTTTGAATCCTCCTTTATGCGCCCGGAGGCCCGGAGATGTCCGGGCCCCCGGCAGCTGGTTCATGATGAAAGCGTGTCATTTGAAGGCTGCGGCATAGGAATCATAGGCTTGCTGGTACAAGCTTACGAACTCATCGATACCCATCTTCTTCAGGTTCCCAAGGTAGGTATCCCAGTCCGCGTCAATGTTGGACTGGCCGGTCACCCACATGGCTTTCATCTGGCCGACGGTATTAAAGATATCCGTGCGCAGTTCCGAGGCGCGGGTGACAAGGTCCGGCGCGAGGTAGGGCCTGGGCCAGATCTCCTTGTTGAGGATATCATAGTACAGGTCATACGAGGCCTTCTTGGTGGCATCCTCGGCGGACATTTCAAACTTGGTACCGAAGTCTTCCTTGTAGAGCACAAAGAACACGCCCAAGGTATTGTGAAGCTGGTATTCCGCCAAGGTCAGCCCGTTGGGCGGCGTTTGGAACCCGAAGGTCCCGCCGTCTTTCTGGATGAGCACTTCGCCGATGGGGCCATAGTTGTTGATAAGCGTCTGCTCGGTGGTCCACATATCATCAAAGTAGTTCAGCAGCCGTTCCGGAGCCTTGCAGGCATCGGTGACGGAGAAAAAGTTTTTGATCCCCAGGGAGCCGGGATGGTAGAACCAGCGGGTCGCATACCCTTCCGCCGTGGGAGGGAGGATCTGCACATACTGGTCGGAAAACTTGCCCATGGTCTTGGTGGTGACCACGCCGACGACGGGAGCCTCCCCGCTGAGCTTGGCGGTCACGGTTTCCAGGGTGGTGGTGAACATATCCTGGTAAATCAGCTTTTCCTTGTACAGGGAGGCCAGCCACTTGATGGCGGTTTTGTACGTTTCCTGAACGGGAGCGAAGGTCACCTTGCCATCCTGCACATACACGTAGGAATCAAAGTTGTTGTCCTTGGTGGGGATCCCGAAAATCCCCAGCCATGCCTCCATGTGCCTGAAGGAATCACCGTTGAACAGCATCAGCGGGATTTCATCCGCCAATCCGTTCCCGTTGGGATCGCCGTCACGGAAGGCCTTGAGTACCGTCTCAAACTCTTCAACGGTGGCAGGCACCGCAAGGCTCAGTTTGTCCAGCCATGTCTTGTTGATCCAGATGGGGCTTTCCAGGTAATCGCCGGGGTTTCCGTTGTACCTGGGCAGCGTATAGAAATTTCCGTCAGGCAGCGTGGAGATGGCCTTGGCGGAGGGCACCTTCTCAAAGAAGGTGTAGAGGTTGGGGGTGTTTTCCTGAGTAATCAGGCTGTTCAGCGGCTGCAGGATCCCCTGAGAGGACAGAAGGCTCACGTCCGACTCCTGCAGAGGGTTGCCGAAAATGGCATCGCCGTAATCCCCGGAGCTGAACAGGATGCTGATGCGCTCCGCCATCACGCTGGGGTCGCCCAGACTGACCCAGTTGATGGTTACGCCAAGGCCCTTGTGCGCTTCGGCGTAGTCCTTCATGATCTGCTTGTCGCCCGGAGAAACGCCTGCCATGGAGTCGACGTAGTACACGGTGAAGGTGACGGGTTCAAGCCCCTGCGCGCCGGAAGCGGGGATCGTACCAAGGAGCAGAGTGAGCGCTACGGCAAAGATCAGCAGCTTTTTCATGACATCCTCTTCCTTTCTGTTTCTTGAATGTGCTGGTTTCTGGAACCCCAAAATCTCTTACCCTCCTTCCCACCAATCTATTGTGCCGGCTCAGCCCTTGACTGCGCCGATCATGACGCCCTGGATGAAGAAACGCTGCACAAAGGGATACAGGATCAGCATGGGCATGGAAGCCACCACCACGATGGCGTATTTGATCAGCGCTTTGGAACGGATCAGCTCGGTAAGCTGCTCGGGGGTAATGTTTTCAGCGGTGGTGTAGTCCGGCGTCGCCGTGACGGATTTCATAATAACCTGCAGCGTTTGCAGCTGCTCGTTGCTGATATAGATCATGGGCTCAAAGTAGGCGTTCCAATGGGCCAGGCCGTAATAGAGCGCCATGACGGCGATGATGGCCGGGGAAATGGGGAGCACCACCTGAAAGAAAAAGCGGAAATGCTTGCATCCGTCGATCACCGCCGCCTCATACAGCGCGTCCGGTACGGTGCTCTCAAAAAACGAACGTACGATCACCAGATTGAATACGCTTACAATGTTTGGAAGGAGCAGCGCCCATACCTTGTTGATCAGCCCCAGCTGGCGGATAACGATGTATGTGGGGATCAGCCCGCCGGAAAAATACATGGTAAATACGAAATAGAGCATGACCAGCTTCCGGCCGAACATGTTCCGCCTGGACAGCGCATACCCTGCCGGCAGCGTTGCGCAAAGATTCAGGATTGTACCCGCGAAGGTATAGAACAAAGAATTCCGGTACCCCAGCCAGATGCGGACATTTCCCCACAGCTTCTGGTACGCCTCCACACTGATGGCGCGCGGAAGAAGGATGACCTGACCCGAGGCCACCATCAGGGGGTCGCTGATGGAAGCGATCACTACATAATAGATGGGATACAGGGTGAGCACACCCATCAGCAAAAGAATGGCGCCCACGACCCATTGGAAGATGCGGTCCCCACGGCTCATGCGGACGGATGCCCTTGTGCGAATCTTGATGGAGAGCATGGATGTCACCCCCTCGCCGTTATAGGATGGCGGTATCCGAATACCGCTTGGCAATCTGGTTGACGGTCAGCATGATGGCGAAATTCACCACATTGTTCAAAAGCCCGATGGCAGTGGAAAACCCATACTGCATTTGCAGAACCCCTGTCTTGTACACATAGGTACTGATGATCTCCGAAGCGCCCAGGTTCAGCGGTGTCTGCATCAGCAGGATCTTGTCGGGCCCCAGCTGGAACATGCGCCCGCACCTTAGGATCAGCATGGTGATGATGGTGGGGGCAATGGAGGGCAGGTCGATATACCATACCTTTTGGAGGCGGCTTGCCCCGTCAATGAGCGCCGCTTCGCTCATCTCCTGATCAATAGAGGAGAGCGCCGCCAGATAGATGATGGCACCGAAGCCCACGCCCTGCCATAGCTCCGATATCACAAAGACAGGGAAAAACCACCGTTCCTCCCCAAAGAAATTGATGGACTCACCGCCTAGCCTTGCCAGAAGGATATTCACCAGACCGGATTCACGGCCCAAAATGATCTGCAAAAGACTTACCACCACCACTACGGAGATGAGATAGGGGATATAGGTGGCTGTTTGGGCAAATTTCCGCACCCGCAGGTTCAGGCAATTGTGAAGCATAACGCCCAGCAGGATGGGGAAGGGCCATTCGATAATGCGTACCACCGCGCTTAAGATGACCGTGTTTTTGATCACCGTGCCCGCCCAGAAATTGTTGAAAAACCTTTCAAAATACTTGAGCCCCACCCATGCGCCCGAATCAAACGCCTTGCCCATGCGGAACTCCCGGAAGGCGATCTGTATGCCTGAGAGAGGAAGATACTTGAATAGATAAATCGCGGCAACAGCAGGCAGAAGCAGCGCATAAAGCTGCCAGTTGTCCATCAGGATCCTCGTTAATCGATACTTGATGCCGCGGGCCCGTACCGGATTCCTGGTTGCCGGATGCTGCATGCTCGCCCCTCCCCGCCTTTTGCTATACCATACCATAACATCGGGCTGACCGTAAATCTGTTGAATAGAAACAATATGCCAAAGCGAAACCTGGATAAATGATACGCCCGCAGGCAAAGCGGCATGTTCCATTTGGCATATTGTTTCGGTATTGCGCATTGACCGGCTTAGGACAGCAACTTATAATGGAAACAGCAAATGCGACGGGAGGATGTTTCATGGGCCCGCGCCCCTCGCAGAACAGGATGATTTCCTTTTTTAAGTCCCTGCGCTACAAGAACCTGCTCCTGCCTTACCTCCAGAGCATTGTTCTTGCAGTGCTGATTCCCCTTGCGGTGATTTCCCTTTGGTTCTTCCTGCATGTATACAATACCATGGCAAGGAACGTGCAGGAGAGCAACCAGCAGTCCGTGGAAAGGTTCTGTATCGACCTGAGGGCTACCTTAAATGATATGGATGGTTTGGCATTCAAATTCGGCAATATCGCGGCCTTCTATCCGGCCGCCTACGAGCGGGACCCGCTGTCCGCGCTGAACACCTTCAAACTGTACCGCAACATCAACCACAAGTATGACGATGTGATGATCCTCTACAAGGACATCGGCCAGGTGATGACCACCCATGGCATCAATGGCCTGGAGCTGTTTTACCCAAGCCTGCTTCAAAGGGACGCGCTGCTGAAGGACCTTTTTTCCAGCACCTCCTCCGGTTTTTTCAACACGCTGGATTATGGGGCCGCCCAAGGGGAAGCCGGGCTGCTGTATGTGCGTGCATTGCCTCCCGTAGCATCCCCCAAGCACTTTGCCCTGTTTGTGCTGAGCGATGAAAAACTTCGCGCAGGGGTTACCCTGGCCTACAGCGGGGCCCAGGAAGAGACGCAGGTCATTTTCGACGAGGGAGGCAAGGTGCTTTGGGCCAGCCGGTCCCTATCGGATGATGCCCTGGCGTTTGCGGGCGCGGTGGCCGCGGGACCGGCGGGCCGTGACAAGATCCTGCTGGACGGCAAGGAGTACTTTTACGCCGCCGGAAGCATCTCCCACGGCCTTTCCTTCCTGCGCCTGGCCACCTCCACGGAAGGCATGCTGCTGATGCGCACAACGCTTGTGTATTTTGCGCTTTGCTGCCTGATGATCCTGCTGGGAGGCGCGGTGGTGATGACGCTTGCGGTGCGCAGGGGCTACCGGCCCCTCAAGCAGATGGTGGACGCCGTCAGCGGGGGGGATGCACAGCAGGCGGCAAGCGAAAGAAGCGAGCTGGAGACCTTGCGCAGCGCCATTGCACGCAGCGCGTTTCTGATGGCGACCACGGAGGGCGGGCCCGGGCATTTCACCATGGAGCAGCTCCGCAGCATGTTTGTGCTCAACGCCATCCAAGGCAGGCACACCTCGCCGGAGGAATTGGAGAACATCAAGCGCAACCTTCAAATCCGCCTGACTTCGAATTACTATTTTGTTTGCTGCATCCTGGCCGAACCGCACGGCCGCGAAAACCTTCGCGAGGCGGTGATGGACCTGATCCGCACATCGGGCATAGAGAATGTACCCGGATACTTTTACGTGGGCCTGGATGGCCGGACGACAGTGGGGATCCTGATGGCTTCATCGCCGGATCTAAGCGAGCGCTTTTTATATGGGAAAAGGCTGCTGGGCCGGTTTCCTGATGCATGGAATGTCACGGTTTCCGTCGGCAACGCGTACCAGGACTTTGCCAGGATGAGCACCTCTTACCTGGAGGCGCGCATGGCGCTGGATTACCGTTTCATCCGCGGCAGCCGTACGGTGATCGCGGCGGACGAACTGCCGGAAGAGGTCAGCGGCGAATACCCCAAACTGATGCTCCAAGATTTCGCGGCCCGCGTGCGGACATGGAATGTCCATGCTATCAACAGCCAGCTTGCCGCGATCCTCCAGCATATCCAGACAAGGCATCTGCCTTTGCACCAGGCGCGCTGCATATGCTTTGAACTGGCCAGCATCTTTTTGAAAGCGGCAAGCGAAGTGAACCAGCGGGCCGCCAACAGCCTGCAGGACGTTTGTGATATCTTTTCCCTTTCAGAATATGGCTCCATTGCGGATCTGGCGGCCACCATAGAACTGCTGAGCATGCGCATCAGCGCCTTTGTGAAGGAGAACAGCGCCAGGAAGGACAGCGATTTTGTGAAAGAATGCATGGGCCAATTGAATGCGAACCTTGGCAACGGCCAGTTTTCCCTGGAGACAATGGCGGAAGGGATGGGCATTTCCCCGCAATATCTGCGAAAACGCTTCAAGGAATTGGCGGGGCGCACCCTCAGCGACGCCCTGAACGGCATGCGCATCGCCAGGGCCAAGGAACTGCTCCTGACCACGGAGTACGATATTACCGCCATCATCGCGCAGATCGGCTATACCGATGTATCCAGCTTCATCCGCAAGTTCAAAAATGCCGTTGGGCTTCCCCCGGGGAAATTCCGGGAGCAATATAAAGGAAAATCGTGATCGGAGGGAAAACCATGGAAAACAAACGGTTCAAAGGGATCATGCCCGCACTCATCACCCCGTTTTTTGAGGATGGGACCCTGCGGGAGGACGCGGTGCGCAAACTGGTGGACTGGCAGCTCTCCAAGGGTGTGCAGGGGTTCTATATCTGCGGGTCCACAGGCGAAGGCCCCTCGCTGAGCGAGCAGACGCGCATGCGCATGGCGGAGGTCACCGTTTCCCAGGTAAAGGGCCGGGGCGTGGTCATCGCCCATGTGGGCGCGCCGGACACCTTAAGCGCCGTCCGTTTGGCCAGGCATGCCCAGCAGGCCGGCTGTGACGCCATCTCCTCCGTGCCCCCCACCTTCTATTACAGTTACAGCGACGATGAGATCTTTGCTTACTATAAGGCCCTGAGCGAAAACTGCAGCCTGCCGCTGCTGGTCTACGCCACCGCCATGTTCAAGCAGGCGGATATCAGCCCCTTCGTAGCAAGGCTGATGGAGCTTCCCACCGTGATCGGCCTCAAGTTCACAAGGTACAACTATTATGAGATGCGCAAGGTCCTTGAGCTCAACGGCGGCAATATCAACGTGGTCAACGGCCCGGATGAAATGCTCATCTGCGGCCTGACCATGGGGGCCGACGCCGGGATCGGATCCACCTACAACATCATGGCCGAAAGGTACGTGGAGCTCTACCGGCTTTTCACAACCGGCGATTTTGAGGGCGCCAGGCAGAAGCAGTTTGAAATCAACCATGTGGTGAGCGTGCTGATCAAGCACGGCGTGTTCCCCTCCATCAAGCATGTGCTTTGCACCCTGGGATTTGACGTGGGCTACTCCGCCTTCCCGGGCAAACGCTTTACACCCGCCCAGGAAGCCGCTCTGATGAGCGATCTTGAGGAAGTTGGCTACGTAGCCAAGCTATAATTAGGAGAACTGCAATGGAGCCGATTACACAAAAACGCGATATCCCCGTTGCGGGGACATGGGACGTGCTGGTGGCGGGCGGCGGCGTGGCGGGCATTTGTGCCGCCGTCGCCGCCCGCCGGGCAGGAATGCGGGTGCTGCTGCTGGAAAAAACCGTCCTTCTGGGAGGCCTGGCTACCCTGGGCCTCATCAGTTGGTATGAACCGCTGTGCGATGGGGAAGGCCGGCAACTCATCCGCGGCCTGGCGGAAGAACTGATCCGCCTGAGCATCCGCTACGGGCCGGACACACTTCCGGAGCGTTGGGGTGTTAAAGGCGATGCGGCAGGGGCGCCCGGGACCAAGGCCGGGCGCTATGCCACCTTCTTTTCCCCGACGCTGTTCGCCCTTGCGCTGAATGATTTTTTGGAACAGGAGCAGGTGGATCTCCGCCTGGACATCCTGGCTGCCAGTCCCGTCATGGAGGGGAAGCGCTGCCTGGGCGTTATCACCGAAAGCAAGTCCGGCCCGGAATTTTTTGGAGCGGGCATGGTGGTGGACGCCACGGGGGATGCCGATATTTTGTCCCGTGCAGGCGCGCCCTGCGTGCTGGGGGAAAATTACCTGACTTATATCGCCCACTGCTGCGATGCGGAGCAGGCCGCAAGGGCTGCCCGGGAGAAGGACATGCTGCATCTGCGCCGGTGGGTGAACCCGGGCTCCGACCTGTGGGGCAAGGGGCATCCGCAGGAATACCCCCGGTATGCGGGCGTCACTTGCCAGGAAGTAACTGATTTTGTGCGTACAGGCCAAAGGCTGCTCTTTGAAAAGATCAAATCCCAGGATAGATTTGCCCGCGATGTCACCACCCTTCCGGCCATGGCCCAGTTCCGCACCACCAGGCGCCTTAAGGGTGCCTATGTGCTCACCCAGGAGGATGAAATGCGGGCGCAGGACGATTCCATCGGCTTGGCGGGGGATTTTGCCCATCCCGGCCTTTGGTACGAGATCCCCTGGCGATGCCTGTATGCGCCGGGCTTTTTGAACCTGCTTACGGCGGGCCGTACCATTTCCGCCTCGGGCTGGGCTTGGGATGTGACCCGGGTGATCCCCGTGGCGGCGCTTACAGGCCAGGCGGCAGGTACGGCGGCCGCGCTCTGCCTTCGGGAGGATAGGGAGCCGGACCGTCTTGACTGCCGCCGCCTGCAGCAGATGCTGGAAAAGCAAACGATCCATTTGCATCAGGCCTCCCTTTGAATTTTTTATCTCATAAGTTCGAAGCCCCTTCCCACGGTTGTTCTGGGGAGGGGCTTCGAACTTATGGCATCTTAGCGCATCTTGACCTTCATGACCAATTTTAGCCTTGGGTTTGGACGGGCCGGTGTCAGCAGAAGTTTGCAATTCCG
Source organism: Bacillota bacterium (assembly GCA_023459275.1). Classification (GTDB taxonomy): domain Bacteria; phylum Bacillota; class Clostridia; order Christensenellales; family Aristaeellaceae; genus JAEWAH01. Next base: position 123,316 of record JAEWVC010000008.1, read on the forward strand.
GGGCTCTGCATGGGAACAGGGCGGCCTCAGGTAACTATTGCCGCAGGGGGACATCCTTTCATGCTATGCCGTCCAGCAGCCACCGCCGTTTGCGGCAGCCCGGGACACCGCACGCCCGGGGTGAAGGGGCAGACCGCTGCAAAATGATATTCCCAAGCTCCCGCCGCCTGCAGGACCGCACCCCCAAGCGGCCGTTTCAAGGTTGGCGGTAACGAGGGCGTCAATTGGCATGCGCTTTCTCAAGCCCGTAAAGACGCTGCATGTTAAGGCGGAGTTCCTCCCCGAATTTCTGTGTTGACACGGGAGGGCACTATACTATACTATGCATGTGGAAGAATGAAAGGAAGACGTGTGTGCGGATTATTCAACTGAAGGCAATCTTCCATCGGCTTGTTCAAAGCATTCGCGAAGATGGAATTCAGCTTACCTATCTGCGAATCGGGCGGAAGTTGCATTCCAAGTTTGGATCAAAGGCGTTTAAAAAGGCATGGAAGCTAAAAAAAAAGGATCGAAAGCAACAGGAAAGCCAAAGCTTTGATGGCAAAATAAGGGTCAGTATCCTGGTGCCGGTCTATAATACGCCTCTCGGTTTTCTCAAAGAAATGCTGGATTCGGTACAGGCGCAAACTTGCAAGCAGTATGAGCTCTGTATCGCGGACGGCAGCGATGAGGATCACGCTGAAGCAGGCAAAATCATTGAACAACGCGCTCAAGGCGACAGCCGCATCCGCTATATCAAACTTCCACAGAACAAAGGCATTTCGGAAAATACGAACGCCTGCATCCGTATATCGTCAGGCTCCCACTTTGCGCTGCTGGACCATGATGATCTGCTGCACCCCTCCGCACTGTACCATGTGCTTAAAACCATTGAAAATACCGGCGCGGATTTGATATATACGGATGAAGCAACCTTTCGAAAGCATCCCAAGGATGCGTATTTGCCGCATTTCAAGCAGGATTTTTCTCCCGATACGTTGCGCGCGCATAACTATATCTGTCATTTGACCGTATTCTCGCGTGAACTTATGGAAAAAGCAGGGGGATTCCGCCCGGCGTACGACGGAAGCCAAGACTATGATATGGTTCTCAGGCTTACCGAAAAGGCCCAAAAGATTGTTCATATTCCGCGTATCCTGTATTATTGGCGAAATCACCAGGCGTCGGTTGCTTGGGATGTGAAGGCAAAACCCTATGTGATTAGTGCGGCCAAGGCAGCCCTTGAAGCGCATCTGCAGCGGCAGGGACTGCAGGGTACGGTGATGGATACGGTGATCCCTTCGATTTACCGCATTAGCTATCAAGTCAAAGAAGATACTGTTTCCATTATCATCCCCACTTCCGATCATGTGGAGCAGCTGCAAAAATGCATTGATTCCATTCTGGGAAAGACATGCTACAAATCATATGAGATCATTATTGCGGAAAATAACAGCAAGGAACGCAGGACGTTTGCGTATTATGAGGCGCTTAAAAGCGATTGCCGGATCAGGATACTGACCTGGGAGAAACCTTTCAACTACTCTGCCATCAATAATTTTGCCGCTGCCTACGCGAATGGGAAATACCTGATCTTTTTGAACAATGATACGGAAATCATCAGCCCCGATTGGATAACGGAAATGCTCATGTTCGCGCAGCGGCCGGATGTGGGCGCGGTGGGCGCCAAGCTATATTATCCTGACGGAAGGGTGCAGCATGCGGGCATCGGCATTGGCCTGCTCACGCTGGCAGGCCATTTTCATCGGGAATTTCCGCATAATGCCGCCGGATATATGGGCAGGCTGCAATATCAGCAGAATGTTTCCGCGGTGACGGGGGCGTGCCTGATGATGCGGTCGCAGACATATCGCGATCTTTGCGGCATGGAGGAAAATTTGCCTGTCAACTTTAACGATGTCGATCTATGCCTACGGATTCGGGAAAGGGGATTGCTAATCGTTTTTACCCCTTTCGCAGAACTGATTCATTATGAATCGCTGTCAAGGAATAGGGACGAGACTCCTGAGCAAAGAAAGCGGTATCTCCAGGAGGAGGCCTTTTTTCGCGGCCGCTGGGCAAAGCAATTGGCGGAAGGAGACCCTTATTTGAACCCTAATTTTGACCTGTTGCGCGAGGATTTTTCTTTCCGGTGAGCGTATTTGGTGTGGAGCATGCGGGGCATCCTTTTCCTCAAAAATGATGCCGTGCTCTTCATCTGAAATAATCCTCCTTTCGCAGGAAACTGCAGGTATGCTATTGACAGCGCCTTCCACTTTCTGCAGAATAGTATCTGCATATGGAAACGCTATTGAAAGGACGTCGGTTATGGCCACGCAAAAAAGGCGGTTCACACTGAAGCAGATCTGTGCGCTTTTTATAATGATATATTTCCTGACTGCCGGCTTTTTGTACTGGATCGTTCATGAAAGCTTTGCGCATGCCTACGTCAAAACCGAGGCAATCTCCACCCAATACGGGATCAGCGATCTGAAGGCGGGGGAGCAGATTGAGCAGGCTCTTCCGGCCAAATCCGGACCCATTGAAAGCATTACCGTTTCGCTGGCTTTTACGGGCGGCTCCGGCAATGTCCTTGCGGAATTTCTGGATGATGGCCAAGTGCTTGGCAGTACGGAAATCATAAACGACGGCGATCCTACGATGCACAGCATTTTTGCCTCGCTGAACACCCCTGTTGATGCGGCGCGGGCAGATGTACTCCGCCTTACGGTGCTTCCGGGGGCAACGGAAGGCGGCGTGACGACGATCGGCTATGGAACCTCCATCGATGTCGGCAAATTTGAGGTGGAGCAAACCTTCGGGCTCAATGGCCTCACGGTTCGGCAAACGCCTGTGTACGGGATGCTGAGTTACGCCTTGTCAATCCGGCTGGACCTTGGGGCCGCGCGGTTGTATTGGCCCGTCTGCCTTGCTTTAGGCGCCCTGCTTGCCGCCTACTGCGCCTACGCCTGCCATCGGGAGAGGAAAGGGAAGTCTTCGTTTGCAACGATTATCATCGACATGTGGAGACACTACGCGTTCCTGATGTCGCAATTGATTTCCAGGGACTTCAAGACAAAATACAAGCGGTCGGTGCTGGGCGTTTTGTGGAGCTTTCTGAACCCAACGCTTACCATGCTCGTTCAATTTGTTATCTTCAGCACGCTGTTCAAAAGCAGCATTGACAATTTCCCGGTTTATCTCCTGTCCGGCATTATCATTTTCAACTACTTCAATGAGTCGGTCAGCCAGGGTATGACGAGCATTGTGGGCAATACAAGCCTGCTTACGAAAGTGTATATTCCCAAATACATCTTTCCAATTTACAAGGTATTGTCGTCTACGATCAATGTGGGGATATCCCTTTTACCGCTTTTTTTGGTGATGATCGTTACAGGCGTACATTTTACAAAAGCCATCCTCTTGCTGCCGCTAATTCTCGGTTTTGTGATGGTGTTCAGCATGGGAATGAGCATGCTCCTGAGTTCGGCCATGGTCTTCTTCCGGGATACGCAGTTTCTCTGGGGAGTGCTGGCAATGCTCTGGAATTTTTTGACGCCGATCTTCTACCCGGAATCCATCATCCCCATCGCCTACCGGACACTTTACCATATGAATCCCATGTATCAGTATGTCTACTTTCTGCGCACAATCATACTGGATGGGCTGTCGCCCGCACCCATTAATTATGGTTACTGCATGCTTGCCTCGGCAGTCATGTTCTTTCTGGGCATGTTTGTCTTTAAAAAGACGCAGAACCGCTTTTTGCTTTATCTTTGACCGTCAAGAAAGGAATACAGCCATGCAGCCGATTATTGACGTCTCCCACATAACGATGCGCTTCCGGATGGATCCCAACAAGGCCAATAGCCTGAAGGAGTGGTTTGTTTTATTGCTGTCGGGCAAGCGGACGCATAAGGACTTTTACGCGCTTGACGACATCAGCTTTCAGATATACCCGAGGGAGGTCGTTGGGATCATCGGGCTAAACGGCTCAGGGAAAAGCACGTCCCTGAAGGTGATCTCCGGGATCCTGAAGCCCACTTCCGGTACGGTCCATGTGGGTGCCCGAATCGTTCCGATGCTTGAATTGGGCAGCGGCTTTGATATGGAGCTCACAGGCAGGGAGAACATTTACCTCAACGGCTCCATCCTGGGCTACAGCAAGGAATTTCTGGCGGATAAGGCGCCATCGATCCTTGAATTCAGCGGGCTCCAGGAATTTATCGATATGCCGCTGAAAACATACTCCTCCGGCATGCTGATGCGCCTGGCATTTTCGGTGGCAACCCTGGTGGAGCCGGAGATTCTGATCGTGGATGAGATTCTGGCGGTGGGGGACGAGGCATTTCAGAGCAAAAGCCGTGCCCGTATGATGGAATTGATGGGCGGGGGTACCACTGTATTGTTTGTTTCCCACGCCCTGGAACAGATACGGAATATGTGCAGCCGGGTTATTTGGCTTGACCATGGCAAGGTGAAAATGATCGGCAAAGCCGATGATGTTTGTGATGCGTATCATCAGTCCATGTCCGGACTTTGACGGATGGTTCGCGGCCGATGGCGGAGCAAGCATGCGATTGGAGTAAGTACCCGGAGACCGTGAGCGTGACCCTGCCCTGCTACAATGATGGAGAATACATCGGGCAGGCGGCAAATCCGCCACGGGCTAAGACGTACCGGCGGATTGAGCTTGTTGTGGCATAGGGCTGTGCGGATACTGGAAAGAATACAAATCAAGCGCTTACGCCAGGATGCCCCCAAGAAACATGGGGGCAGGCACAACTGCCGCCCCCATTATTTACCCTATTTTTCTGCGCCCTCACGCCTTTGGCGCGGCCGCGCAGGGCATTCCGAAAAAGCCTGTGATCCCTGCTCGGAATAACATTTCATTGTTTCCCAACAAACGCGCACAGCAGCCGCAGCGTATTTTCCACGCCCAGCCGGTGGGTGCGCTCGTACCCGTGGGAGGCGAATACCCCGGGGCCGATGAGGGCGTGGCGCGCCTCCAGCCCGGCCCGAAGCGCCGTGGCGGTATCCGAGGAATATTTGGGGTAGATGTCCACCGCGTAGCGCAGCCCGTTTTCCCTGGCCAGCGCGATCAGTTCGTTGGTCAGATCAAAATTGAAGGGCCCGGCGGAATCCTTGGCGCAGATGGACACCATGGTCTCATCGCAGTTCAAATCATCGCCCACGCAGCCCATGTCCACGGCGATCATGTCGCTGAAATCCGCGGGGAGGCTGCCGGAAGCGCCGTGTCCCACCTCCTCGTATACTGTAAACATGATATACACTGCCCGGGCCGGGACTGTTTCCCCGCCCTTGATCAATTGTGCCAGGGCAAGCAATACCCCGCTGGAAGCTTTGTCGTCCAGGTGGCGGCTCTTGATGAAGCCGGATTCCGTGACCACGGTCCTGGCGTCCCAGCTTAAAAAATCCCCGGCCGCGATGCCCAGCGCCTTCACGTCCTCCGCGCTTTTTACCATCTCGTCCAGCACAATCTCCAGGGTTTCGTCATCCCGTTTCAGCTCCGTGATATCCCCGTATACGTGCCGGGAGGCTTTTGTGGGCTGCACCGTGCCGGAATACACCCTGCCGTCCCTTGTGTGGACCAGGCAGTTCTCGTTTTCGATGGCGTTGTCGTTATAGCCGCCCACCTGGGTGTAGCGCAGCCGGCCGTTGGGCTTTACAGACCGCACCATGCCCCCCAGCGTGTCCACATGGGCGCTTAGCAAAAGCGGGTTCCCCTCCCCGCCCAAATAGCAGGTCACCGTGCCTTTTCTGGTGTGCTGCGGCGCATAGCCCATGCCCTTGAGCGTATTGATCAAATAAGCTTCCGCCCCGGCGGTAAACCCCGTGGGGCTGGGCGTCCCGCACAGCGCCTGGATATAGGCTACCGCCTCGTCCGTTCCGCGCATCCTGATTTCCTCCTTTTGTATGCTTGGGAAAGCATAGCACACGCGCCCCCGCCGCGCAAGGGGGGAGGGAGAGCACGCATGTGGAAGCGGGAAGGGGACTTTTTGAAAAAAGCCCCCTTCCCGCACCCATCCCTGAAAAACTTCATAAGGGCCTATGCAAAACGAAAATTCTTGATTGGTGAAGAATCAACGCCGACCGGCGCAACGACGAAATAATGTTTGAAAATAGTATCCGCAGCGAATACGCCAAAACACTCCCGCCGCGTCAAAGACCGCCGCGTTACGGCTTGTCCGTATGCTGTATTTATGATATGATAAAAGCAAAAATCTATAAAAATGGGAAAACCCCGGCCGTGTGCCTGCAAATCGAAAACACTCTCATCTTATTTCAGCTAAAGAAGGGGGTATACAGATATGAAACAGAATACCTTCGCCTCCTTATGTACCGATGAGTACAGGCTCCTGTTCGAATCCATCGACGAGGGGGTCGTTATCCTTGAAAAGGCGGATTCTCCGCCCGGTGGGCGCATTGATTTCCGCCTTGTTCTTGTCAATCCGGCATTTGAAAAAATCACGGGGTTTTCAGGCGTTACCGGCAAAACGGTGCTTGCGGTGCTGCCAGGGGCGGCCGGCGGCTCCCTGCGGATTTATGATGAAATACTTGTGTCCCGGCAGCCGGCCCGGTTTGAAACCTACGAGCCGGCGCTTGGCCGGTGGTTCAGCGCCTATGCTTTTCCCTTCGGCGCGCCGGGGCAAAACAGGATCGCGCTGATCTTCCGCGATATCAGCGCGGCCAAAAAAACCGAAACTCTGCTTCAGGAGGCAGCGGACCTCCAGGCCTATAAACTCAGGCTCAGCGATACCTTGCGGCCCCTTACGGACGCTGTCAGGATTCAGCACGAAGCCGCGCGCATCCTGGGGGAGCATTTGGGCCTGAGCCGCGTGGGCTACGGCGAGTTGATGGAGGGCGGCCATCTCTCTTTTCAATGGAATTACACGGCCGCGGGGTTTCCCGCGTTTGCCGGACGTTTCCGCGCAAGCGGTTATGGCCCGGGCTTTCTTGCGGCGCTTATACAGGGCGATCCGGTTGTTATCCCCGATATCGCCGATGCGGCGGAACTTTCGCCCGCGGCACGGGACAGCTATTTGAAATTTGGCATCGCCGCGCTGGCGGGAGCGCCGCTTTTTGAGGACGGCCGGTTTGTGGCGGTGCTCGCCATGTGCCACCCCGCGCCCCGGGTATGGACCCCGCGGGAGCTTGCGCTGCTTTCGGAAACGGCGGAGCGCACCTGGGCGGCGGTCGCAAGGGCCAGGGCGGCGGCGGAGTTCAAGGAAAGCGAGCAAAAATACCACGATCTTTTCTCCTCCATCGACGAGGGCTTTTGCATCGTTGAGGTTTTGTTTGACGGGGCGGGCCAGCCCGTTGATTACCGCTTCCTGGAGGTGAATCCGGCGTTCCAGCAGCAGACGGGGCTTAAGGATGCCGCTGGGCGCCGCATGCGGGAAATGGCCCCGGGCCATGAGAAGCACTGGTTTGATATCTATGGCCGCATCGCCCTGACAGGGGAGCCCGCCCGCTTCCAGGACCCGGCCAAAGCCCTGGGCCGCTACTACGATGTTTACGCCTTCCGGGTGGGGGAGCCTGCGCAGCGCCGGGTAGCCATCCTTTTCAAGGATATCACAGAGAGCAAGAAAACCGAGGAGGAACTCAAAAAAAGCGTGGGCAGGCTGCAAGCACTGACGCTGGCCAGTGCAAACGTCGTCTTCCGCATGAGCCCGGACTGGCATTGCATGACCGAGCTGTTGGGAAACGGATTCCTTGCGGATACCAGGAAGCCCAGCCAGAGCTGGATGGACAAATACATCCACCCGGACGACCGTATATTTGTAGCCGGTGTGATTGCGGAATGCATCAAGGAAAAAAAGATGTTCAATTTGGAGCACCGGGTGCGCAAGGCGGACGGAAGCATCGGCTGGACGCATTCCCGGGCCGTTCCGCTGCCGGATGAAAACGGCGGGATCAAGGAATGGATCGGCATGGCCTATGACATCACGGAGCAAAAGGCCGCGGAAGAAACGCTTAGGGAAAGCGAAAACCGTGCCAGGGCGCTTATCAGCCGGCTTGAGGAGGCAGATGCCAACAAGGACCGGTTTTTGAGCGTGCTGTCCCATGAACTGCGCAACCCCCTGGCCGCCATTACGGTTGGCCTTTCCATTTTAAGCACCCCGGAGCAAAGGGAGCAGGCCGCAAATGTGATGGAGATTATGCACCGCCAAATCCACCAGCTTACAAAGCTGGTGGACGACCTGCTGGACCTTACGCGCATCACCCACAACAGGATCACACTCAAAAAGGAGCCCATCCTGCTCGGCGAGATCCTGCGGGGCGCCGCGGAGGATATTCAGCCAGAGTTTGCGAAAAAAAACGTGAAGCTGTCGCTGGATATCCCGCCGCGGCCTGTTTTTCTGAACGCCGACCCCGTCCGCATCGCGCAATGCGCCGGAAACCTTCTGCACAACGCCTTGAAGTATACCCCGGCCCAGGGAAGCGTATGGCTGTCGCTTCATGAGGAGAATGGGGAAGCTGTCTTAACCGTCCGGGACAACGGCGGCGGCATCAGCCCGCAGATGCTTCCCGTGCTGTTTGAACCCTTTACCCAGGCCGATGATTCTCTGGCCAGGTCCGACGGCAGCGGGCTGGGGCTGGGCCTGTCCATTGTCAAGGGGATTGTTAAACTGCATGGCGGCAGCATATCGGCATCCAGCGACGGGCCGGGAAAGGGCGCGGTATTCACCCTCCGCCTGCCGGTTACCAGGGCGGAAGCCAGGCAGCCCGGAAACACGAAAATAACGGAGCCCCCGCAAGGGCTCCGGGTATTGGTCATTGAGGACAGTGAGGACCAGGCGGAGCTTTACGGCACCATGCTCCGCTTGCTGGGGCACGTGGTGTATACCGCCCGCGACGGCGCGCAAGGAATTGAAAAAGCAAAAAAAATCAAGCCGGACGTGATCCTGTGCGACATCGGCCTGCCCGGGGAAAGCGGGTATGAGGTGGCCGGGGCGATCCGGAAGCAGGGCCTTACGGATGCCCTGCTTATCGCCCTCACAGGGTACGCGGGGGACCGGGACATCCGTCTGGCGATGGAAAGCGGCTTTGACCGCCACCTGGCCAAGCCTGTCCAAGGGAAGGAACTCCAAAAAATATTTTTGGAAGGCAGACGAACACATGCGGAAAATGATCCGGGTATTAATCGTTGACGATAACAGGGATCTTGCGGATCTGCTGGCCGGCGCGCTGAACTCCAAGGAGGGTATCCGCATAGCGGGCGTTTGCTATTCCGGCTACCAGGCCATTCAAATGCTCCAGGCGAAGAAGGTGGACGTCGTTTTGCTGGATGTCATCCTGCCTGAGCTCAGTGGGTTCCAGGTGCTGGCGCAGATCAGAGAGCTTGGCCCCAACCCCCCCGCCGTGATCCTGATGACCGCGCTGGGGGAAGGGCTTGTGATGAAAAATCCGCAGGCGCTTGGCGCGGCCAGCGTTCTGACAAAGCCGGTGCCCTTGCAGGTCCTGCTGGACAGCATCCGCGGCGCTTGCGCGGACAGGCCGTAAACCGCGCTTATATGATTGTAAAATATTGTTAGGCCAATATGGCCCCGCCCCGCAAAAGCTCCGCCCGCACATCTTTTGCCGGCACGCTTTGCAAGGAGATGCCGCTTTGCACTGCTTTTGCCGCCAGGATGCCCGCGGCCTCCCCCACCGCCATGCAGGTGGGCATGATCCGCTGGGAACCCAGGGATTCCGAATCCATTGAGATGCACCGCCCGCTGAAGAGCAGCCCATCGACATCACGGCTTATCAGGCAACCCATGGCGATGCCGTAGGGCTTTTTGACCTCCCGCAAAATGGTGCCGCTGCCCTCGCCGTTGTGGATGTCCACCTTGTAGCCCCCCAGGGCGACGGTGTCCTTAGGCACCGCGCCGCTTAGCACCTGATCAATGCGCAGGGTATCTACGCCCGCAAAGCGCCTGGATTCCCGGATGCCGATGGCGGGGCTGATGCTGTCCAGACGGCAGTTTTCAAAGCCGGGCACGTATTTTTGAAACATGTCCACGATGCCGGGGATCTGCAGGTGCCCCTCGATCTCGCCGTTGGTCAGGCTGTCAATGTCGCTGCCGTCGCAGCCGGGCACCCGCACGGTGTTTACAAATACCTTGCCCGGGATGGTGGAATTGATGTAGATGATGTTTTCCCGCAATACCGGCAGGTGACGCTCCCGGCGCAATTGCTCCAAGTACGCCTGCATGCCTACAAACACATGGTTGGGCGTTGACCGCCACAGGGCGGTGTCGTAGCCCCTGCCCACGGTCACGGTATCCAGTTGCCGCATGTTCTCCGGGTGTGCGTCCAGAAATTGAAAGAATTTCTCCTCCTCCACCCCAAGGAGGGAAAACATCACCGTGGGCGGCTGCAAAACGCCTGTTCCCGCCGCGCCCTTTTCATAGGAAGCGCCGCAAAGATAGCCAAGGTCGCCGTCCCCTGTGGCGTCCACAAACACATCCGCCTCAATCACCGTGCGCGCACCCTTGCCGGTCAAGGCAACGCCTGTAAGCCGTCCGTCCGTGATAAAGGCGTCCGTCAGTTCGCTGTGCAAAAGCAGCCGGATACCGGCCTCCTTGCACTTTTGAAACAGGAGCAGCTTCAGCATTTCGGGGTGCAGGATGGTAATGGAGTTGTGCATGGGGCAGCGGCTGTGGCCATAGCAGTACCCCGCCTTGATAAGATCATCCGCAAATTCCTGGGCGATGCCGCCGATGATCCTGCGGCCGTTCTGGTCCAGATACCCGAGTAACGGCAGGCCCATCACCAAGTTTCCGCCCAGGTGTCCGTTGCGCTCCGCCAAAATAACCTTCGCGCCCTGCCGGGCTGCGGAAAGCGCCGCCGTCACCCCGCCGGGGCCCGCGCCGATCACCGCCACATCACAGGTAATTGTTCTTTCGTTCATAAAGCTACCTCCCTGTATGTTTTTTCAAAAGTGGATTTGGCAAAAGTCAGCGCCTCCTCCACCGGCATGATGCGGTGGTAGGCGGTGTGTACGGCCATACCCAGGATCCCCAGAAATTTCGGCTCGTCAAAGGGGCGGCTGTCCCCCTCCGGGGCGTAGCGGGTGCGGGAAAGGGCAAAGTTGTCCTTGGCCATCACCATCCAGGGATACAGGTCCATGACCTCATAATTTTCATAGGTTTTTTTGCAGGGGGACATGGTGCCCATCAGCGTCATGGCGGTGGCTACCTCCTCCGTGCAAAGCCAGCGGATAAAGCGCAGGGCCTCCTCCTTGCGGCGGGAGTAGCGGCATACGCCGATGGCGCTGCCCCCGGTCATGGGGTTGCCCCCAGGCACCAGGGTATAGCCGATCTTGTCCAGCACCTTGGAGTCCGTGGCCGCGATGCCGGAGGCAAAGTTGGAAAACATCACCGTCATGGCCACGTTGCCCCTGGCAAACTCCCTGGCCGCGGTCTGCCAGGTGGGGCAGGGGGCCGTGTCGATATACTGCTGCGCCTCCAGCAGCTCGCGCATGGCGGTGACCGCTTCCTTTGAGGTAAGCAGGATCCGGCCATCCTCATACAGGCGCGAGGTGTGGCTGAAGTACCTGGTCAGGTATTCCCGCCCGGCCACGTTGCTGTTGCCCAGGGTCAGCGTGGTGCCGAAGGGCACCGGGGACAGGGGATTGAGCCTTCTTGAAAAAAAGCCCGCGATACGGTTGAACTCCTCAAAGGTGGCCGGGGGCTTCAACTCCTGCTGGTAGCGCTCCGCGTACTGCCGCCGCCAGGCGGCGTTCTCAAACAGGTCCTTGCGGTAGAACAATAGCTGGGAGCTGGGGGTGCTGGGCAGCGCGTACAGCGTGCCGTCAAAGTGCGAATATTCCTGGTTCAACCCCGGCAGAAAGGTATCGAACACCTCCCCGATGTCCGGGTCGATTTCCGCAAGGGGCGCGAAGGCCCTCTGCGCATACCAGGACAGCCTGCGGCTGTCGATGCGGATCACGTCGAAGGAGTCGGTATTTTCCACATTGGACAGAATCTCGTTCAAGCCGTCGTAGGAATAGATGGCCACGTTGATCTTGACGCCGGTGGCCTTGGTGTACAGCTGGGAAACATCCTTCAAGATCCTGGCGCTGGGGCTTTCCAGCGTGACCACGGTGAGCCTGTCCTCCTGCCCGCCCCCAACAGGGGGCAGCCAGCGGCGGAACCCGTCCCCGGGCAGGGGCGGCAGGGGGCGCGCCTCCTCCCCCCGCAGGCCGCCGATCAGCGCCTGGGCCGCCGTCTTTCCCAACAGGCGGTAGTTCAGCTCATATTTTTCAAACTCGCCCCCGGGCATGGTGAATACCGGGGAAAGCCCGTACACCTTCATCTCCTGCTTGGGGCAAAAATGCCTGCGGACGTTGTTCACCGTGGTGGCGAAGGCGTAATTGGCCACGAACACCGCCTCCGGCGCCGGGTCGGCCCCCAGGATGGAGAACGCGTCGTTGATGCAGCGCACCCCATCGGTATGGTACACCGCAAGGGCCGCGCCGCTCCCTTCCATCCCCTTTTGAAAGGCGGATAAAAACGCCCGCTGGGAGGAAAAGGCCGGGTTCTCCGTTACCACCGCCACGCTTTTGTACCCGGCCCGCCGGGTAAGCTCCGCCATTTCCCCGCCGATCTTTTCCATATCAAAGCCCAGCGTTCTGCAGGGAAATCCAGGGTCGCGCTCCACGTACAGCACCCCGTCCAGCCCCGCGCTGGCGTAGGCGTCCTCCCTGGAAGTAAGGCTTGTGAACACCGCCGCCCCGGCGGTGATCCCGGAATGGATTTGCCTAATGGCCTGCATCTCCGTCTGCGGGGAATCCCCCGTCAAAAACAGGTTCACCTGATAGCCCTGCTCCTGGGCGTAGTTCAAAAAGCTTACATAAAAGTCCACATACTGGCGGTTGTTAAGGTCCGGCACCACCACGGCCAGGGTTTTGGAGGAACCCCTGCGCAGCACCTGTGCCCGCTGGTTCATGGCATACCCCAGCTGCCGGGCCGTTTCCTGCACCAGATGGATCTTCCGGCTGCTTACGTTGCCCTTGCCGTTGAGCACGTTGGACACCGTGCCCTGGGATACGCCCGCCGCCTTGGCGATATCCTTGATGGTTGCCATTTCCCGCTCACCTCATGGCTTCCAGTATACCTGAAAACCCAAAAAATGCAATAATAAGTTTAATTCCCGCCAGAATCCTGTTAGAACATGCCTCTTTTATCCTTGCTTTTGAAACGTATAAGTTACATTTATGTGCGATATCCAGAATTCTAACGGAATTCTGGGGAGATTATCCCGCAATTATTGCAAAAAGCAAATTGACACGTTATAATTTCCGTGCTACAATGCGTGTATCAACCACCGTTCAGGAAGTGAGCACACATGATCATGGGAAGCCCGGATCCTGCAGGCCGGCTGCGGCGTCTCCCGGGGGTATCCGCCCGGGAGCGCCTTCTAAGGGCGCTCAAGCCCTACCTGTTCGTCCTGCCCATCGTTCTTTTGGCCACGGCATTTTCCTATTACCCGTTTATCAACACCTTTGTCATGAGCCTGTGCAAGGTTAACAGCAGAGCGCAGATCACCGCCTTCGCGGGGCTTAAAAACTACGTAAGCCTGTTTTCGCGCGGGGCGTTCCAAAACGCGCTGGTGGTCACCTTCAAGTTTGCGGCCATGTACCTGCCCATGGCGGTGCTGCTCCCCCTGGGGCTGGCGCTGGTGGCCAGGCGGAAGCTGCCCGGCTCCAACGCCTACCAGACGCTGTTCGCCATGCCCATGGCCATGTCCATGGCGGCCTGCTCCATGGTGTTCAAGGAAATCTTCAAGCGCAAGAGCGGCGTGTTGAACTATGTGCTCACGCAGTTTGGGTTCTACGCCAACCGCACCAACATCAACTGGCTCAACGATAAGGTGTGGACGCTCCCGGCGCTTACGCTGGTGCAGGTATGGATCCACCTGGGCTTCAACTTCATGCTGCTTTTGGCTGCGCTGCGCAACGTGCCCCAGGAGCTTTTGGAATCGGCGGACCTGGAGGGGGCGGGCTACTGGCGCAAGGTGTACCACATCATGCTTCCCACGGTGTCCCCAACCATCTTTTTCGTGGTCTGCACCCAGATGATCGCGGGGTTGATGATGTCCGGCCCGGTGATGCTGCTCACCCGGGGCGACCCGCAGAACTCCACCGTCACGCTGATCTACTTCATCTATAATTCGGGCTTCAACAGCTCTAACTATGCCCTGGGCTCCACAGCCAGCATCTGCGCCTTCCTGATCACCTTCCTGTTTCTTCTTAGCAACTTCCTGTATGAGAAGAAAGGGGTGGTGTACGAGTGAGCGCCTCCGCCCAAAAAACCTTCTGGCACGTGTTCTTTGCCTTTGCGCTGGGGCTGCTGATTGTGTTCCCCATCTTCCACGGCTTCTTGAGCGCCTTCAAGACCGACGGAGCCATCGACGCCTACCCTCCCAAACTGCTGCCGGACTCCTTCCTGTACCTGACCAACTTTGAGGAGGCGCTTTTCCAGTCCCGGGTGCCCAGGTACATGCTCAACTCCCTGGTCACCGCCGTCACCGTCACCCTGGGGCGCCTTGTCTTTTCCTCCTTGGCGGCCTACGCCTTCGCCTTCATGAACTTCAAGGGGAAGAACGTGCTGTTCTTCTACGTGATCGGCACCATGATGATCCCGCCGGAAGCGCTGCTGATTTCCAACTACCTCACCGTAAGCCGCCTTAACCTGATCGATACCTACCTTGGCATCATGGCCGTCTACTTTGTTTCCGCCACCCAGGTGTTCATGCTGCGGCAGAACTTCAAGACGGTTTCGAAATCCCTTAGGGAGGCGGCGTTCCTGGACGGCTGCACGGACCTGAACTTTTACCTCAAGATCTGCATCCCCATCTCCGTGCCGGTGTTCACCTCCCTGGGCATCGCTTCCTTCATCCATGTATGGAACGCCTACCTCTGGCCGCTGCTGGTGACCAACGACGATGCCATGCGCACCGTGCAGGTGGGCATCTCCCTGCTTTCCAGCCCCGATGCCCCTGTGAAAGGCCCGGTGTTCGCGGCGGTCACCCTGTCGCTGCTGCCCGCGGTGGTGATCTTCGCCATCTCCCAGCGCAGCATCGTGCAGGGCATCTCCTCCGGTGCGGTGAAGGGCTGATTGGAATCCATAGGCCACGGACGGCCTAAAGATAAAAAGGAGGTTCATCCCATGAAAAAGTTCCTTTCCCTGCTTATGGCCCTGTGCCTGCTCAGCACCATGGCGGCCGTGCCCGCCATGGCGGAGGAACCCAAGGAAGTGCTCTTCTGGCACGCCATGAGCGGCAACTCCGCCGCCACCATGGAGGCCATCGTGGCGGATTACAACGCCACCCAGGGCGCGCAGAATGGCTACAAGGTGGTCCCCGTGTTCGCGGGCGCCTACCAGGAGTCCTCCGTGAAGCTCACCGCCATCATCTCCTCCGGCAGCAACGCCGAACTGCCCGACCTGTACCAGATCAGCGCCCGGGGCTGCTTTGAGATGAAGGACAACGAATACCTGATCCCCATCTACAAAATGCTGGAAAAGGACCCCACAGGCCTGGACACCGCCAACATGTCCCCCGCCTCCCTGCAGTACGCCTCCTACCAGGGCCAATTGCTGGGCTTCCCCTTTGCCAACTCCTCCGTGATCATGTACTATAACAAGGACCAGTTCAAGGCCGCCGGGCTTGATCCGGAAGCCTTCCCCAAGACCTTCGCGGAGCTGGCCGGTGCCGTGGACAAGCTCACGATCAAGCAGGGCGACAAGATCGACCGCTTCGGCTTTGGCGTTCGGATGCGCTTTTTCCTGCTGGGCTCCCTGATCCCCATGCAGGGGGAAGGTCTGTACGCCTTTGACAACATGAACGGCCACAACGGCACCCCCACCCAGATCACCATGACCAAAGACGGTTCCCTGAGCCGTTTCATGGACGAATGGCAGAAGGTGCTTGCAACCGGCGGCGTGGACCCCGACAACATGAGCCCCAACGCGGACTTTGTGGGCGGCATGTACTCCATCATCGCGGCCTCCTCGGCGGGCCTTGCCTCCCTGCTCAAGCAAAGCCAGGAAGCCGGCTTTGAGCTGGGCGTGGCGGAATTGTGCCGCGTGGATGAAAACAGCACCACAGGCACGGGCCTGGGCGGTTCCGGCCTGTACATGTTCGACAACGGCAAGGGCACCAGCGACGGCGCCTGGGATTTTATCAAATACTTCTCCACCCCGGAAGTCTCCGCCAAGTGGATGATGGGCACCGGCTACTACCCCGTGAACAGGCTGGCCTACGACCTGCCCGAGGTGAAAGCCCTGATGGAAAGCACCCCGCAATGGCAGATCCTGCAAACCGTGGCCGCCCATTCCGAATCCTACCCCGACTACCTGGAGCCCTGGGTGCCGGGTCTTAACGAAATGGACACCATGGTGGCCAATGAGCTGGTATCCTTCGCCCAGGGCCAGTCCAAGGAAGACACCATCAAGAATATCGACGAACAGGCCGCCACAGCCCTTCAGGACTGGTACGAGCAGAACCAATAAACTTCCCGCACTCCTTGCGCACGTGCGGGGAAGCCTCCCAAGTGGGGGCTTCCCCGCCGTAAACGTACATAAAAGACAGGTGAAAAATATGCGTTTGGGCACTATGACCACCCTCTTTAGGGACCAAAGGGAAACGGACGCGCACACCCCGTACCTGGAATCCCTCCGGTTCTGCCGGGACGCCGGCTTTACGGTGCTGGATTTCAACCTGTGCGCCCTGCCCCGCCGGAAAACAGAGCTTCACGGCGAGGACTGGAAAACCCGGGTGGATGCCATCCGCAACGAAGCCGAAAAGCTGGGCATCGTGTTCTCCCAGTCCCACCCCCCCTACAGGCCGGGCCGGGAGGGCGTTTTTCAAAACCCTGAGGAAGGAGCCTTCTTTCAGGCCATGGCCCTAAGGGCCATTGAGATCAGCGCCATGCTGGGGGTGAAATGGGCGGTGCTCCACCCCGTGACCGCCGTGGGCAGCCAGGAGTATGTGCTGGAGGAAAACATCGCCTATAACCACCAAGTGTTCGGCCCGGAAGCGGAGCTGGCCTTCAAGCTCAACGTGGGGCTGGCCTTTGAAAACATGTGCGATTCCCAGGGCAGGCGGCGCTTTGGCACAACCGCCGGGGAGCTTACATCCCTGATGGACTCCTTCCGCCATCCCCTGGTCGGTCTCTGCTGGGATACGGGCCATGCCAACCGCCAGTACGACGACCAGGTGCCCGCCATCCTGCAATTGGGCAGGCGGATCAAGGCGCTGCACATAGACGACAACATCGGGCAGACCGACCTGCACCTGATGCCCTTTCTGGGAAACATCCCCTGGGAGCGGGTGATGCACGCCCTGTATGAAACGGGCTATGAGGGCGACCTGATCTACGAGATCAAATCCAATGACAGGATGCCCGCCCCCCTGAAGGATAGGACGGCCAGCTACGTGTTTGCCGTAGGGGAATATTTATTGTCCCTGTTCAAATAGCGCCGCTTTCCCGTGCGGCTCTGGCCAATCAAGCACGGTACCGTAGGGCGGGGGCATTTCCATCTGGGTCAATCGCCGCATTACTCGCTGCCGCTTGTACTGCTCGTTTCGCCAGCCTCCTCCGCCTTGCCTATCGCCCTCACAGGGGGCGGCTTCGGCTACGGAGCCCCCGCCGGATGCATCGAGCGGATGAAAGCCTTGTGGTCCGGTACTTGCGGCGGGGCAAGCCCCCGCCCTACAGTTCTCCTTCCCTATAAAAGGACTAAACTTTATTATTTTGAAATCATCTGATCCCTTGGGCGTATCGGCACGGTTTCCATTTCGCCCGGAGGCACAAAGGCGGAGGTTTTATGAAAAAGGTTTCGGAACGGTTCCAGGAACACCGGTATGACGTGGTGATCGTGGGGGGCGGCATGGCCGGCCTGTGCGCGGGTCTCGCCGCGGCACGCCACGGCGCGAAGGTGGCGCTGATCCATGCCAGGCCAGTGCTGGGGGGGAATGCCTCCAGCGAGATACGCGTCCACATCTCCGGCGCGGACCAAAGCCTCAAGCAGCCGGAGTACGCCGAAACGGGGATCCTGTACGAGCTGATGCTGGAAAACAAGGCCAGGAACGGCAACTTCAGCTATTCCGCCTGGGACATGGTGCTCTTTGAAGCCGCCTGGAAGGAAAAGAACCTGACGGTGTATTACAACACCTGCATGTACGACTGCGAAACAGATGGGGACGCAATTACCGGTATCCTCTGCGTGCAGGAGACTACCGAGATGCGTTTCCGCTTCACCGCGCCCCTGTTTGTGGACGCCACGGGCAACGGCACCCTGGGCTACTATGCCGGCGCGGAATTCCGCGTGGGCAGCGAGGCCTTTTCCGAGTTCCGGGAGCCCCATGCCCCCAAGGAGCCGGACAATGACCGCATGGGCAACACCATTCTTTTTAAGGCCGTGGACATGGGCCATCCCGTGCCCTTCACGCCTCCCGCATTTGCCAAGCGCCTTACCGAGGCGCAGCTTCAAAAGCGCATCCACTGCGCAAAAATGCGGGATACCATCGACGTGAGCGATTCTCCGGACCCCGAGGAGTACCGCCGAACCTCCATGACCAGCAGCGCCTGCATCGATTACGGCTACTGGTGGCTGGAACTGATGGGGGACGGGGACGATATTATCCCTGATTACGAAAAGATCCGGGATGATCTTTATGCCTATGCCTATGGGATTTGGGACCATATCAAGAATAACCGGGAAGGCGTGCACAGCCACGGGGCGGAAAACTTCCAGCTGGAGTGGGTGGGCGCGCTGCCTGGGATGCGGGAGAGCCGCCGCCTGATGGGCGATGCCATCCTTACGGAAAACGACATCCTGGACCACAGGGTCTTCGAAGATGCCGTGGCCTATGGGGGTTGGTGCGTGGACCTGCACGCCCCCCACGGGCTGCTGGACTTTGACCGGCTGCCCTCCGACTGCAATTTTTACACCGGCGCGTATACCATCCCCTACGGCTGTTACTGCGCCAAAAATATACGCAACCTGTTTTTGGCGGGGCGGGACATCAGCGCCAGCAGGCTGGCCATGGCCAGCGCCAGGATCATCGGCTGCTGCGCGGTGGGCGGCCAGGCGGTGGGCACCGCGGCGGCGCTGTGCGCAAAATATGGCCTTACCCCCCGGGAGCTTGCGCCCCGCATAGGCGAAGTGCAGCAGGCCATTTTAAAGGATGACGGCTTCCTTCCCGGTTTTTTAAACCAGGATGAAAAGGACCTGGCCCGGAAGGCTTCCTTTACCGCCACCTCCTGTAAGCCGGGATGCGAACCGCAAAACGTGGCAAACGGCATCTCCCGCCCCCTGGGCTCCCAATCCAACGCCTGGATGTCCAACGGTCTGTCCCCCGCCGGAGAAACCCTCACCATGGCCTTTCCCGGGACACAGGCGCTGCGGCAGCTCCGCCTCACCTTCCATGCCGACTTCCGCTATCCCATCCGCATCACCATGAGCCCCAACCGCCAGAAGCAGCAGCGTTCCGGCGTGCCGGCCGAGCTTGTCCGGGATTACGACGCAATATTGAAAAAGGGCGGGGAAACCCTGCGCGTGGTTCAGGTGCGGGACAACCACCAGCGCCTGAATGTGCTGGATTTTGAGGAGACCGCCTGCGATACCGTGGAAATCCGCTGCCTGGCTACCAACGGCGCCCCGGATGTTGCCATATTGGAAGTACGGGCCTACTGAAAATGATCCTGGTGGAATTGCGGGCCTCCCCAAAATAGGTTACAATAAACGCATACCGGACCGCCGGCGGCTTTCAGACAATGAAAGCCGCTTGTGCTTGTGTCCGGGCAGCTTCCCTACGTTGCGCATCCTGTATGCCATGCACCAAAATCCATATTTGAAAGGAAAAACATGGGTAAAAAATTGTTCTCCGCCCTGTCCATGGGCCTTATGCTGGCGCTTTCAGGCCCCGGGGCCTCGCAGCCCGCCGAAACCCAGCAAGCCTTCCCCAAACTGATCTCCTTGGGTGCCTGGACAAGCCCTGCCGGGCACCTGCAGGGCATGGTGTGTGATGATGAAAACAACTACCTCTACGGCTCCTTCACCGACCGGCTGGTGAAGGTGGACATGCGCACCGGCCAGGTGGTGGCCAGCGTCACGGGCCTGCTGGCGGGGGGCATCTACGGCGGCGGCGCGCACCTGGGGGACCTGGCCTTCTACCGGGGTAAGGTTTACGGCTCCCTGGAATACAAGGCGGCCGAAAAGTTCTACGTGGCCGTATTCGATGTGGACAAAATGACGGAAATGGACATGGACTACAAGACCTCCGGCGTCATGACCACGCTGTACATGGACGAGGTGGTCAGGGACTACTGCGCGGACTTAGGTGCGGGCGAGCACAACAACGCCGCCGATTCCATGGGCCACCGTTTCGGCTGCAGCGGCATTGACGGCATCACCTTCGGCCCCATGCCCGGGGACGCTTCCGGCAAAACGTACATGCTGCTGGCCTACGGCGTCTACGGCAACACCAAGCGCCGGGACAACGATTACCAGGTGCTCCTGGCCTTTGACCCGGACACCTTCGCGCCCCTGCCCTTTGACCAGAACGCCCCCCATACCGTGGCCCCGGCCCTTGCCGCCAAGCTTTTTGCCTATACCGGCAACACCACCTATGGTGTGCAGAACCTGGAATACGACCGGGATACCGGGGATTACTGGCTCATCGTCTACGAGGGGAAAAAGAATGGCTTCCCCAACCATCCCGTCTACCTCATCGACGGGAGCAAGGCCCCGGAAGAAAAGCCCCTTTCCCTGGGCGATGACGCTGAATACGCGGGTATGACGGGCCTATGCCTCACCCTCCGGGAAGTAGGGACATACCACCAAAAAAGCGGCGTGTGGAGCATTGCCCAGATGCCTGGTGTGGCGGACACGGGCTTCGTGTCCCTGGGCGGCGGCCTGTTCTACGTGGCCCTGTCCGGCAAGACCGGCGACAGCCAGTATGGCAAGGCCGCCCTGTTCCGGGCCGACCACACAACCGGCACGTTTGAACGGGTGGAGTAAGGCCTTGGGGGATACGGTATGGAAATAGCGGGAAGGGCGCGTTTTGAAAAAAGCGCCCTTCCCGCCCCCAACC
>JAEWVC010000009.1 GCA_023459275.1 Bacillota bacterium
CCACCACCCCGGAGATCATCAGCTGCCCCCTTACAAACCCGCTGATTTCCCTGCGCATCTCCCGGACCATGGCTACAGCCTTCCGCCTGTACTTCAAAGGCACCCATAGGGAAAGCCTTTGTGACAAATCCTCCCGGTCCCGCAAAAAATAAAAGGCGAAAACCGGTGCCAAGAACAATTTCGAAAGATTCGTTGCCCAGCCTCCCGCTCTTTGCATCAGCGCCGGAAGGATCCCTCCGGCGATGGACTGCACCTTGTCAAGCAGCATCTTTTGCGTGCCCTCATCCATGGGCAGGCCCTGCCGTGACATCCAATCCTGCAAAAGCTCCAGCTTTTTTCTCAGATCCGTCAGGATTCCCGGCAGCAGGGCCGCCAACTGCCCAAACTGCCGCCACAAAAGCGGCACAAACAGCAGCGCGAAAGCGGCGGCCAGACCGCTTAAAAGCAACATTGAAAGGGAGGCCGCCAGTGTCCGGGGTAGTTTTTTTTCCATTCTGCGGCAAATAGGCAGCGCCACCGCCATCACCAAGGCCCCCAGCGCCACCTGAGTCAGCAGCATCCACAAAACGCGCCAAAGAAGCAGCACGGCAAAGAGGGATGCGATACCCAGCCCTTTGAGCAGCCTTTGCTTGGATGCCTCGGGCCTCATCCCTTCCCCTTCAAAAACGGTCATTTTTCATTTTTCCCCCTATATAGGGCTTCCCAAGGGATATTTCCCTTGGGAAGGAGTGCAGGGGGCAGTGCCCCCTGCACGTTCCCTTACCAGTTCCGCGCGGCGCGGCGCAGGTTTTCCGCTTCACGGAGCACTGTCTTGCGCCATTTGTTTCCGTTTGGCATCATCATCAGCCCAGCGCCGATGGCAAAGCCCAACGCGCCGGATACAGCCATTTTCCCAACGCTCATCTTTTTTGCTCATCTCCCTTCCTGCTTTCCGCTTTACCAAGCTGCCTGTCCATGGCGGGGACCATCACAAAAGGCTGTCCCCTGGGCTTTTTTCCAACCCAGCCCTCGCCCGTTTGCGGCCTGCGCAGTACGAAATCGGTGGCAAGCCAGCGGCCATGGAGCAGGTCATCCAGCGGCCCGTTGGAGATTTCCAGCGCCTCCACCTCCATGGTTTCAGGGTTGATAATGGCGTCTGTCACCGTGCCCAGGCGCAGCCCGGAGGTATCCTGTACCCGGCCCAGGCGGAAGCTTGCTTCCTTCGGCGGTTTTTTCAGTTCTCCGGAAACAAGCACGGAAACTCCACCAACGGTCTGGATATTTTCTTTGTCCACCCACTTTGCTCCACCCATTCCTTCCCGTACGATGATTCCGCGCAGTTTTTTTCCACTTTCCTCTAAAACCGCCTGTTCTAAAAGCCCCACGGTCTTCCCGCCCCGGATCACCGGCAGCCCAATCAGCCCCTGAATGCCGGCCATTTTTTCCCTCCTTCAGCCGTTCTTGTATCAAAGCGGACGGTTCAAACATATTTTCCCCTGGCGGACGCTTCGCATGCGCAAGGGAAAAACTGCAAAAAAAGCCTGCCGGTCAAGGCAGGCACCGCAGCTGGAAAAAGTGGCGTTGCCCCTTTTTCCAGCTTTTCCCTCGCTGCGCTGCACGCTGGCTGCGCCATCGTGCGGTCGCTTGCTCGGGTAAGGTAGGAATTTCTTCGAAATTCCTGCGAAAATCACCGCACATGTCGCTGATTTTCGATCTGCAATTGGAGGCTCCGTAACCCTGCCCCCGCCTGTGGCGGAAAAGGGCAGGGTGGAGGAGGCCGGCGAAACGAGCCATGCGAGCGGCAGCGAAGCAGGGCGACGATTGAGCCGGATGGGAAAGCGGTCCTCCAATACCTCCTTAAGATTTTTTGCCAGCCTAAGCCTGCCGGTCAAGGCAGGCAAACGAAATCATACTATTTTTCCCATTTATACACAGCCGTTTGAAAATTCTCCGGCACAGGCGCCTCAAACCGCATCCGCTCCCCGGTTGCGGGATGTGTGAAGGCCAGCGATGCGGCGTGGAGCATCAGCCTCGGCGCAGGGAGGCCGTGCTTGAGGCCGTAGATGGGATCCCCTGCCACAGGATGGTGGATATGCGCCATATGCACCCTGATTTGGTGGGTTCGGCCGGTAATCAGATGCACATCCAGCAGCGTACCGCCTTTCAGTTCTTCCACTACCCGCCACTCCGTCATCGCCGGCCGGCCCAAGGGGTCCACCGCCATACGCTTGCGGTCTGTTCTGCTGCGGGCAATCGGCGCATCCACCGCGCCGGAGGGTTCCTTCATGGCACCCTCCACCACAGCCAGGTAGTGTTTCTCCATTTTTCGGTCTTTCAGCTGCCTGGAAAGCGCCGCATGGGCCGTATCATTTTTCGCTACCAGCAAAAGCCCGGAGGTATCCTTGTCCAACCGGTGGACGATACCCGGACGTGTCACCCCGCCAATACCCGACAGATCCTTCAAATGATGCAAAAGCGCGTTCACCAGCGTGCCGTCCGGATTGCCCGCAGCGGGATGCACCACCATGCCGCAGGGCTTCAGTACCACCGCCAGGTCGCAGTCCTCATACAGGATGGAAAGGGGAATGTCCTGAGCCACCGCCTCCAAGGGCTTGTCCTCGGGGATAAGCAGGAGCAGTGCCGCCTGCGCCTTGGGCTTCACGCCGGGATGAAGCTCCGCCCGGCCGTCCACAAAAGCCTTTCCTTCCTTGATCAACTGCCCCACCCTGGATCTGGACAGCGTTCCCGCGCCGCTTAGAAGCACATCCAGCCTGGACCTGCCGTCGGCAGCACACGCAATCTTTTGTTCCGTCATGGCTGCCGTGTTTCCTCCCCCCTTTTCCTCCAGTCATTGGGCCTGAAAAGAAGGCTGATGCACAGAAATGCCGCGCCTACGCTGATAAACATATCCGCCACATTGAATATGGCAAAGCGCACGAAGAGCAGCTCGATCATGTCCACCACATGGCCCAGGATCACCCTGTCCATCAGGTTGCCCGCCATGCCGCCCAGGATGGCCATCAGGGACAGTTTCGCCCACAGTCCCAGATCATAGGGCCGAAGGGAAACAGCGATCACCGCCACCGCTGCAAGGCTCAACGCAATCAGAAGCCAGCGTTGCCCGGACATCAGACCAAAAGCCATGCCTGTGTTTTCAACATAAATCAGCCGTACAGCGCCCGGCCACAGCAACAGGCCGCCGGGCAGGCCGGCCAGAAAACGCTGCGCCAGTATTTTTACGATTCGGTCCAGCAAGAATATGCCGGCGGGCATCAAAAACAGCATGTATCCTCCCTGACCTAACAAGGCGGAAAGCCTTGCGGTACCCTGATTATACCATGGGCCGGGCACCCTGTCACCCACATCGTCCTGGGCAACCGCTTACCGCCTTGCCGTAACCGCCTGCCGCCGCGCTTATTTGAGATGATCCTGAACCATAGCTACGATTTTGGCCAGGAAATCGCCGATCACAGGCAGGTTGCGTGCAGCCAGGTCCTGCAGGATCAGCACTACCACCGCCCCCAGGATGGTGAACCCCACCGCCATGCCAAGCCCCCGGAAGAGCCCGCCGATGAATTGATTCAACAGCATCCGTTTTTTGTCATCCATGTATTGGATGTATTCCGCCAGGCGCAGTCGCTCGGTGGCCTCCATCCATTGACTGATTTTTTCTTTGACATCCGGCGGCCAATCCTTCATTGTCCATCTCCCCCGTTTCTCCCTGCATGGATACGGTAAAGAATAGTTTCCCCATTTTACCGCAAGCCATGCACGTCTGGCACCGGCGCAAGGGCTTCGGGATATGAAACGTCGGCGGCGGCCGGACTGTCTCTCCAAGGACCAGGTACACGGCGTTAGAATATGTTGTAAAAAATATATGAGTAAATAAAGGAATACGCCAAGAAGCGGAGAATTTTGGAATTGAGTTTAATATGGAAGGTCATTGCGACAGATCGCATTTCCTTCTTTACCCTTGTGGCCCCCGATGATCTGCAGCTGTTAGCGTATGTTGCAGGGCATAAAAAGCCGGGGCAAATACAAACTCCTCTGGAAACCGGGTCAGTTTAGCGAAGATGCGCGGTACCCATGAGAAGAGCCCATGGCCAAATAGGGCTTTTTTCAGCTTGTCCAATGCGGCGTCAGCGGCATATCTCTTTCCGTCGTGCCGTCAGCGGCGGAAGGGGCAAGAGGACAACCCCAAAAAGGGGAAGGCTCCCTTGCATTTTTTGTGCCTGCTGTTTCTTATGTATGGCGGAAAGGAATCGGTCCAAAAGCAAAGTGGCGCGGATGCTATTAATAAAATGAAAATCATGATGGAAAGCAACTTTACTCCATCATAAATAAGCGTGTCTATAGAATGCATGCACTGGCGCATGCCAACTCATTCTTGCCGGGAACAGGAGCGATGCGCTTGAAGAAGACCTTTGCACTTCTGGCTTTCCTTTCAATTCTACTGCTTCTGCCTTTTGTTGGCGGAGCGGAGCAAACTCCCGAAAGCCTTAACCTTTCCATGCTGGATCAGCATGGGGCAATCATGCTGCTTACTGATGCGGAAACGGGCGCCATTGTTTATGCGAACAATGCCGCCATAGCGTTCTACGGGTATTCCGGTGAGCAGCTTTTGTCCATGAACATTACGCAGATCAACACCCTTTCCAGGGAAAAGACTTTGGCGGATATGCAGGCCGCCCGGGAGCAGCAAGAGAGCAATTTTATTTTACAGCATAAGCTGTCAAGCGGTGAAATAAAAACAGTGGAGGAATATTCCTACCCTGTTGAGGCAAACGGCAGAACTCTTCTGTTTTCAATTATCCATGACATCTCAGAAAAAACGCTGCTGGCGCAAAAGCAGAACAGTATGACCACCCTCTTTTTTCTTGCGGGCGGTGCTGTCATTGCCGCTTTGATCCTGTTGACGGTCATTTTGTTTCGAAGCAGGCGGAAGCTCAAAGAGGCAAAGAGCGCCTTTGAATACTCCGATGCTTTGCGCAAAACGTTCATTGATGCCGACGACAGCATGATTTATCTGAAGGATGAAAACCTGAAATATGCGTTTGTCAATCACGCCGTGGAGACTTTCTATAACCGCAGCTCGGACCAGCTTGTCGGGCATACTGACTTTGACCTGACGGAGAAGACGTTCGCTGACCGGCGCAGGGCAACCGATCTGAAAGCTCTTGAAAGCAATGCGGTTGCCACCGATGAGGTGGAATGGAACGACCGGGTCTTTAAGACACTGAAATTTCCTGTTCCGCTGCCCAACGGAAAAGTGGGCGTCGGCGCCTATATATCGGATATCACCGTTGCGCGGAAAAATGAAAAAAAGCACGAGCAGGCGCTTATCCGCCATAAGGCGCTGGCAGACATGTACGCCCGCAGCTTTGCAGACGGGCAGGAGCAGATCGATTACGTGCTGAATCAAGCGCGGAACCTCACAGACAGCCGATATGGCTACCTATGCCTGTATGATGAGGAAAAACGGCAGTTTTCCGTAAAATCCAGGACGAAAGGTGCATGGACCTCCTGTGATGATATCGAAATGCCGGATCGGATGGATTTGGATCAGGCAGGTCTGTGGGGCGAAGCCGTGCGGAAAAAAAATGCGGTGATCATCAATGGCTTTGATGGCCCTTCCCCCTTTGTAGCAGGCCTTGCGGAAGGCGAGGGCCGTGTGCCGCTGGAGAAGTTCATGTCGGTGCCTGTGACGGTGGATGAAAAAATTATTGCCGTGGTCGGCTTGGCCAACAAGAAGAGCGATTATGATGAAGACGACGTATATCACACCATTATGCTGCTGGGCGGCGCATGGAACGCTATCGTCCGGCGCGAAACAAGGGAAAAGCTTTCCCTGGAGCGGAACAGATATCAGCAGACGCTGCTCTCCATTGGCGACGGCGTCATGGTGGTGGATATAAACGGCAGGATAGAAATGCTCAACGCCGTCGCGCAGGAACTGGTGGGCTGGAGCCAGGAGGAAGCCCGCGGAAAGCAGTATCAGGATGTTTTTGTCCTTTCCCGTGAGCAGGCGGGGCAATCCATCCAGGATCCCGTGGAAAGAGCGCTGGCACTGGACCATGCGGTAGAGATGGAGAACCATGCCGTGCTAACCTCCAGAAACGGCACGCGCTATTATTTGGAGGACAGCGCAGCTCCCGTAAAAGATGAAAGCGGGACAACCCTGGGGGTTGTGCTTGTTTTCCGAAATGTGACGGAGAAAAAGGAACAGCAGCAGGAAATTGAGTTCCTAAGCTACCACGATGCGCTGACCGGGCTTTACAACCGCCGGTTCTTTGAGGAGGAGGTCAGCAGGCTGGATACCAGGCGGAACCTGCCGGTCTCCCTGATCATCGGCGATGTGAACAATCTGAAACTGACCAACGATGTCTTTGGGCACGCATATGGCGATTTGTTGCTGAAGAGCCTGGCAGGCGCGCTTGGCAAGGTATGCCGTGCCGATGATATCATTGCCCGGTGGGGCGGCGATGAGTTCGCGCTTCTTTTGCCCAAAACAGGCTTGGCGGAAGCCCAGCAGATCATTGCAAGAATCCGGGACGAGTTCGGAAAGGTACGGATCAAGGCTGTCAATGGAAGCGTTTCCATGGGAGCGGCCGCCAAACTGCAGGAAAGCGAAAACATCCGGGACACGGTGGACAAAGCGGAAGAAGAAATGTACCTTCGAAAATCGCTGGAGCACGACGAAATCATGAAAGGAACCCTGGATACCATCCTTAGGCTGCTTCATGATGCAAGCCCCAGGGAAAAAGAACATGCGGCCGGCGTCAGCCAGCTTTGCCAGGCCATGGGCAGGCGGCTTCATATGGCGGAAGCCGAAGTGAAAAAACTGCAGGATGCCGGATTTATGCACGATATAGGCAAAATTGTGCTGGACGGCAAGCTGCTTTCCAACAAGTATACGCCCTCTGCCAAAGAATGGAACGAGATTAAGCGCCATCCCGTCATCGGATACCGCATTCTCAATACCTACGATGATATGCTGGATCTGGCGCAGATCGTACTGACCCACCAGGAGCGCTGGGATGGAAGCGGCTATCCCAAAGGGCTGAAGGGTGACCAAATTCCCAGGGAATCGCGCATCATTGCGCTGGTGGAGAGCTATGAGCGGAAGGTCCACGGAGCGGACAACGTGGCGTCCATGAGCAAGGAAGAAGCTTTGGAAGCCATCAAAAACAACAAGGGAAAGCATTTCGACCCCGAGCTCACAGATGTGTTCATCGCCATGATGCAGGAGGGCGGACCGGATACGGAACTTGCATAATCCCGCCAATCAAAACGAAGCCCGCAGCGAACTGCGGGCTTCGTTTTAATTGGCGGGGGATCTGTCTGGATCAGGCAATGCCCCGTTAGATGCGCTGGTGGGTATTACAGGATCTCCAAAATCACCATTTCTGCGGCATCACCGCGGCGGGGCCCAATGCGCAGGATGCGGGTGTAACCGCCGGCGCAGCCTTTTTCCGCGTTGCGGGCCTTGAACTTGGGGCCAACTTCCCGAAAGAGCTTCTCCACCACGGGATGTTTGTTGTCCTTGGTGCGCTCCTTGAAATCGGCCTTGTTTTCGTCGTCCTTCTTCTGCTCCTTCAGGTCGTACAGGTACGCCATGATCAGGCGCCGTGCATGGAGCTTGGAGGGCGCATCATTTTGAACGGTGATGGTCACCAACTGTCCCTTTTCGTTATGAAATTCCTTGGTGGCCTCCACGGTGTTGTCACATTCGCGGATGGCCAGGGTGATGAGCCGCTCGGCGGCGCTGCGTACTTCCTTAGCCCGGGCCAGGGTCGTTTCGATCCGGCCATGCCAGATGAGGTTGGTCACCTGGTTGCGGAGCAGCGCCTTGCGCTGGTCGGCAGTGCGGCCCAGCTTGCGTTGAGTTGCCATGGGGGGTTCCTCCTTTTACGGGATAAATCAGTCTTCGTTGGGCCGCAGACCCAAACCAAGAGCAGCCAGCTTCTGTTCCACTTCTTCCAGGCTCTTTCTGCCCAGATTGCGCACCTTCATCATATCCTCCTGGTTGCGCTGCACCAGTTCAGCCACGCTGTTGATGCCGGCACGCTTGAGGCAGTTATAGGCACGGACGGAAAGGTCCAGCTCCTCGATGGTCATTTCCAGCACCTTTTCCTTTTTATCATCCTCAGGAAGGTTGAAGTTCATAGGCATCACGTGGTCGGTGAGGCCCACAAACAGGGCAAGGTGCTCACTCAAAATCTTGGCGGACATGCTGATGGCTTCATCTGGAAGCACGCTGCCATTCGTCCAGACCTCCAGCGTCAGCTTGTCGTAGTCCGTCACATTGCCGACGCGGGTGTCTTCCACCGTATAATTCACCTTTTTCACAGGCGTGAAAATGGAATCCACCGGGATGACGCCGATCTGCATGTTGTTCACTTTGTTTTTTTCGGCGGGCACATACCCCCTGCCTTTGTCCAGCATGATCTGGATCTGCAAATGGGCGCCGTCGTTCAAGGTGGCAATATGCAGTTCGGGATTGATGATCTCTACTTCATCATCCGCCTTGATATCGGCTGCCGTCACTTCGCAGGGGCCGTGGGCATCGATGAACACCTGCTTGGGCTGGTCGCTGTACAGCTTGGTCACCAGCTCTTTGAAGTTCAGGACGAGCTCCGTAACATCCTCTTTCACGCCGGGCACGGTGGAAAACTCATGCTGCACACCGTCGATGTGCACGGAAGTCACCGCAACGCCTGGGAGAGAGGAAAGGAGCACGCGGCGGAGCGCATTGCCCAGCGTATGGCCGAAGCCGCGTTCCAGGGGCTCTACCACGAACCTGCCAAAGCGGTTGTTGTCGGCCATTTCCTGGCATTCAATGCGCGCCGGCTCGAATTTTTCTATCATTGTATACCCTCCTTGATGGAACCGTCGGTCGAGGGGTCCTCACTGCCGTTAACGGGAGTAGAACTCAACGATCATGTTCTCCTGCAGCGGCAGGTCGATATCCTCACGGGTGGGGAGGGCGATGACTGTGCCGGTGAGCTCGGCGGCGTTGAGATTCAGCCACTTGGGCACGATGGACTTGCTGCCTTCGCGAAGCGCCTTGAAATGCTCGCTGCCCCTGCTCTTCTCACGGATGGTAATCACATCGTTCACATCCACCAGATAGGAGGGGATGTCTACGCGCTTGCCGTTGACCAGAATGTGGCCGTGGGTCGTGAGCTGGCGGGCATGGCGGCGGGTATTTCCCATGCCAAGGCGGAACACCACGTTATCCAGGCGGCGCTCCAAAAGCTGGAGCAGGTTCTCGCCGGTAACGCCCTTCATGTTCACGGCCTTTTCATAGTAGTTACGGAACTGGCGCTCCAGGATACCGTATACGAAGCGCACCTTCTGCTTTTCCTTGAGCTGGGTGGCATACTCGCTTACCTTCCGGCGCCTGCTGTCTTTGCCGGGAGCGCGGGTGGATTTCTTGTTGGAATAGCCCATCATGGCAGGGGAGATGTCAAGTGCCCTGCAGCGCTTTGCGATGGGTTCAGTATTTCTCGCCATAGGTCTTTACCTCCTCCTTATACCCTTCTGCGTTTGGGCGGACGGCAGCCGTTATGGGGAATGGGTGTCACGTCCTTGATCATGTTCACTTCCAGGCCGGCAGCCTGCAGGGAACGGATAGCGGCCTCGCGTCCGGAACCCGGGCCCTTGACGTAGACTTCCACCGTTTTAAGGCCGTACTCCATCGCGGCTTTGGCGGCCGTCTCGGCGGCCATCTGAGCGGCGAAGGGCGTGGACTTCTTGCTGCCGCGGAAACCGAGCCCGCCGGAGGAGGCCCAAGATAGGGCGTTGCCGTTGGTATCGGTGATGGTGACGATGGTATTGTTGAAGGAGGAGCGGATATGGGCCGCGCCGCGCTCCACCAATTTGCGCTCACGGCGCTTGCGCGTAACTTTCTTTACCTTTTGCCTAGGTGCCATGGATTCATCCCTCCGAGCCCCAAGGGGCAGTCGTTTTGATTCGCGATACGGGCATTACTTGGTCGCAGCCTTCTTCTTGCCGCCCACCGTCTTCTTGGGGCCCTTGCGGGTGCGGGCATTTTGCTTGGTATTCTGGCCGCGGACGGGAAGGCCGCGGCGGTGACGGATGCCGCGGTAACTGCCGATCTCCACCAGACGCTTGATGTTCAAAGACACCTCACGCCGGAGGTCACCTTCCGTCTTTACGTTATGCTCGATATATTCGCGCAGCTTGGACACTTCCTGCTCGGAGAGATCCTTGACGCGGGTATCGGGACTGATGCCAGTCTCTTTGAGAATCTGCTGGGAGGTGGAAAGGCCGATGCCGAAAATGTAGGTCAGGCCTACCTCCACGCGCTTTTCTCTGGGCAGGTCAACGCCCTGAATACGTGCCATGTGTGTACCACACCTCCAAATGTTGGTTCGGCTCCGCTTTTCGCGGGCCCGCTGAACTTGGTTGCCATCTATAGGTAAAAGCCCATGGAACACAGGGAGTAAGCCCTGCGCAGCCGCCCACGAAGCTCCAACCATCTTTTTTCCAGGGGCCCTGCCCCTGAAACCCCGCCAAAGGGATATATCCCTTTGGGATCCCTGATTAAGGATATTGCATGCCGAAGCACACGAATCCAATATTGTATAGGTTCATTCCCCCACCCGCATATTAGATATGGGGATTCTCAAGGGATTCTATCCCTTGAGCGGGGGTGGCGGGGGGGGGGGCCC
>JAEWVC010000010.1 GCA_023459275.1 Bacillota bacterium
GTTTGGAGGTCAGCCCCCAGCCCGACCCGGTATGGGACAAGACGACAGACAGCGACAGCTGGACATACGGATATACAGGCCTGCCCAGATACAAAAAGGGCACCGCGGAGGAAATCCTCTACTCCGTGCGGGAGGCGCCGGCGGCGGGCTATACGCCCAGCGGTACGGACCCGGCCACAGGAGATACGGATGAAGACGGCAACGTAACGGATGCGGATTTTTCCAATACGCTGATTACCGTGTCCATCGCGGGGGCCAAGGCCTGGGAGGATGCTTCCAATCTGTACGGCACGCGGCCCACGGACATCGCCCTGACGCTGCTGGCGGACGGTTTGGAGGTAAGCCCCCAGCCTGACCCGGTATGGGACAAAACATCCGATACCGACAATTGGGCCTACCAATACACAGGCCTGCCCAGGTACAAAAAGGGCACCGCGGAGGAAGTCCTCTACTCCGTTCTGGAAACGCCGGTGGACTTTTACCATCCAGTTGCTGCTCAGGCCGGCCAGGCGGACAATCTTGGAAACGTGACGGAGGCCAACTTTACCAATAAATTGATCCGACGCCTGATGATTGACAACATCACACAAAATCCGCTGACCGCTGCAACGGACACTGGCGGTTTTGTGGCGGTGGAAGGCGCGCCCGATACGATGCGGGATGCGGACCCTTATCGGGACAACGCCACACTGGTGCGCTGGGAAGCTGAGGAATACTGGGAGAACAACCCTACTTTCACCGTGCGCTATCTGCCCTTTGGCGCAGATCCCGGCAGTGGATGGCTTAGCGTCACCATGCCCACGAACGATTTGACTGCCCTTAGGAGCATCCCGTATTTTGCCAACGCAACCCTCACGGAAAGCAGCGGGATTTACACCCTCCGGCTGGCAGAAGGCTACCGCGGCATGCCCTTCCTGACGGAGGTCAAGGTCGGCTTTTATCCCACTCTGGCGGTGGAGAACACCGCTCCCGGCGACCAGGGCGGACAGGTTTCCATCGTCACAAAAAGCACGGCAAAGGACGGGCGTTATCCTACTGTAACTGCCTACGGCGAGGCCAGGAGCGGCTATGCCATTGATTTGCGGCATCTGCAGCTCAGCCTGCCTAACGGCGTGAGTGATGTCTACTCGGCAAACAGGACCGCCGTTTCCATCCGCCCATCCGGCGGCTCCTTCTCAGCGGCGATTACAGTTCCGCTGGCCGGCCGGGAGCAAGAGATTGCCATCACTGGCAACGTGGAGGTGCTGGCCCGGGACGATGAAGGCCGTCCCACAAAGATCGCAGTCACGCTGAACGATTTGCCCGTCTCCTTGGATATTGGCATCCCCTTTGGCCGTGCCGAAAGCATCCCTGTCACAGGTGATCCTATTCCCTGGGTGATAGCCGGATTTGCGCTGAGCGGCCTGGTTTTGATCCTTTTCCGGCGTAAGCGGAGCAATCGGAAGGCTTCCCGGTAGCAGGCGGCGAGGCCTCGGGAGGCCGTAAAACAGGCCCTGGAATACTTCAAAATAAAGGCTGCAGGCTATCGACAAAGTGGCTATGCCACTTTGTCGAGGTTTTCCCTCGCTGCACTGCACGACGGCTGCGCCATCGTGCGGCCGCTTGCTCGGGCAAGGTAGGAATTTCTTCGAAATTCCCGCGAAAATCACCGCACATGTCGCTGATTTTCGTTCTGCAATCGGAGGACCGTAGTCCTCCGATACCTCCTAAGGGTTTGTTGATGGTCTGAGGCTGCAGGCTTTGTAGAAGCACCTGCAGCCTTTACTTTGTTC
The DNA here is from genome assembly GCA_023459275.1 of Bacillota bacterium. Lineage (GTDB taxonomy): Bacteria > Bacillota > Clostridia > Christensenellales > Aristaeellaceae > JAEWAH01. Next base: position 1,773 of record JAEWVC010000010.1, read on the forward strand.
CCTTCAGCGCAGGGAGATTGCCCGCGGAGCTGATGCGGGCAAAAGCATCAGGGTTTACTTCCAAAAAGATAGAGATGGCTGGAAGAAGCGCCGCCGTATAAAAGCGGAGGCCACTTGGAAAATACAGACGGGAAAGCCATACGCGGCAGCGGTGCCCCCGGAGAAGAACGGTGCCTTGCCTCTGCTTATTGCTCTGCCAAATAAAGACTGCGCCAAAGCGGCGGAAGATTTTTGCGCAGAGCAAGGAGCAGAACCGAAGGAATAGCGGCGCTATTCCAAGGCCTGGCGACGCGCAAGATATAGGTGGAAGAGCAATAGTATGATTGCCCATCCAGCTTTTTGGGTTTTGATACCTTCATTAGCAGAAGCGTCCCGGCTTCATACCGGCATACACCCAATTGCCTATATCGACAAAACGATTAGAAATATAGATAATATGCCTATTCACGTGAATAGGAGCGGTTTATTTATGCGGGAATTGAATCAATTTGTTTCTCAATCCTAAAGATTTGTCAACAGGGGACCTCTTCAGCATGCCGGCAGGATGGGACGCCATGGCTGCGAGGCGCCTATTGACCGCCTGCCCGCATGGCCAGCGAGAGGGCGGCGTAATCGCCGATCTCCTCACCAAGTCTTGCGGGCAAAACAGTGCACGCGTCCGCTGAATCGCTTAGTGCCTCAGCTTTCAGCGCTTCCTCCATGGCCGGCCGCAACAGGTCCGCACATCTTGTGTAAATAGAACCGATGACGATGCATTCCGGATTCAGGACATCTATGAGCAGCGCAAGCCCTTTTCCAAGCATGTGCCCGCACAGGGAGAATACCTCCAGGGCTGCCGCATCCCCCGTCCGGGCGGCTTCGGCCACCGTTTTGGCGGTCATTTCATGCGCATCCCAGTAGGCGGGCGTGATTCCCCTTTGCAGATATCCCAAGCCGACGGTTCTGGCAAGCTGGGAAAGCCCGCCCCCGGAGCAGAAGCCCTCGAAGGACCCCTGCTTTCCATAGCCGCTGGGGCCAAAATCGCGAAGGCGCCAGTGGCCTACCTCCCCCGCGTTGCCCAGATTCCCCCGGTACAAATTGCCGTTCAAGATCAGCCCCGCGCCCATGCCTGTGCCAAAGGTCAAAAAAACCATATTCGTAAATCCCTTGCCTGCGCCCCACCGCCACTCGGCCAGGGCGCAGGCATTCGCGTCGTTTTCCAGCATGGCGGGGGCCCCAAGCGCATCGGAAGCCCACTTCGTCAGGGAAACGCCGGACCAGCCCGGAAGGTTGGGAGGGTTAAGGAGCATGCCGTTTTTGGCGTCCATGGGGTTGCCCGCGCTGATGCCTATGCCCAGGACCCGTTCCTCTCCGCACTCCGCACGGGCCAGGCTGCACAGGCGGCCCATGGCTTCTTCCTGGGACGCCGGCGTGGGAAAGGCTTTCCTTGCCAAGATGCGGGGCTGGTTTCCCGTATCCTGCCCGATGACTACCGCACACTTCGTGCCGCCGATGTCAAAACCGGCATATAGGCCGCTCATGCTTCCACCTCCCCAAAAAAGGCTTCTTCCAGCATCGCGCACAGGCAATGGTAGACCGGGAGGTGCAGTTCCTGCACCAGGAAGGTTTCCGTCTCCGGCACATCAAGCAGCAGATCACAAAAAGCAGCCAGCTTTCCGCCCCCCGCGCCGGTCAGCCCGATGACCTTGGCTCCCCGCGCCTTGGCGGCCAGGGCGGCAAGGCGGACATTCGCCGCGTTCCCGGAGGTGGTAATGCCAAGGAACACATCCTGCGGCCCCGCATAGGCAAAAGCCTGCTGGGCATAGGCCATCAGGGGATCCACGTCGTTGCCAAAGGCGCTGTTCAGGCCCGGCAGGCCTGTAAGCACAAGCGCCGGGAGTGCGCGCTGCAGCTTGCCCGCCAGCGCCCTTCCCTCTTCGCCCAGGGCGGCCAGCGCCGCCTGCCCGGCGGAGGGCAGGGGACGGCGCAGCAAAAACCCCTTCATCAGTTCCCCAGCGATGTGTTCGCAATCGCAGGCGCTGCCGCCGTTGCCGCACAAGAGCAGCTTGCCGTTGTTTTGATAGCAGCGCACAAGCATAGAAAACGCAAGCGCGATTTTTTCCCGCATCGCATCAAGCTGCGGATAGCGGGCCACAAGGCCGCTTACATTAAGGAGCGGTTCCATACTGTTTCCTCCATTATAGCTGTTGAATGATCTGAATCCATTGTAGCACTTTTTCAAGGCCATAGGGAGGAAAGCCCGAAACATAATGATTACGCTATTCCCCGCCTGGCTGATATGACTGCCAGCTGGACGGTGAATTTCATCCGCAGCGATATACTAGCTGAGCTGGGCATGGAGGTTCCTACCACCCTTGATGAGGTGGAAGCCGTGTTCGAGGCTTACAAGGCCAAGTATCCATCCAACGATCCGCCGGTATTGGACAACGCTGTCACCGACGGCAATTTGCTGGGCGTTTCCTCCGCTGTCCCGCGCACCAAATTACTGAAAGGCTATAAAGTGTTGTTCCCGAACGACTGAACGGGGCTGCCGCGCCAAGCGAATTGTTATTCAACGCGAAGGATTTCGTGTCTGCGGAGGCGGCCAATGGGCTTTCCGGCCCTCCCTTTCGCTTTCCGCTTCCACCTGGCCCTTTTCCGCCACAGGCGGCTGGGCTCCGGAGCCTTTGGAAACCTTCGGAGGCCATCTCCATGCATAACAATGCAATTATGCGGCTGTGCGACAGCCCCGTGTGAGGTGCCAGTTGGTTGGCTGACAGCCAATTTCCTGCTTGGTTCAGTTTCAGCCAAGGGAGGCAGCCTGCCAAAATGAAAGCTTTTCTCCTTTCAGCTTCCCCATTGCCTCAATAAAAAAGTAATCGCCATATATAATGGGTATATGATGATCACCATTGTGGTACGAAGCTGTGCATCTGTGCAATATGGCGGGATTGGAAAGGCGCCAATCGGCGCAAGCCGAATCAGCTGCTTGAAGCAGACGGATAGCAGCTTTGGCATACAGATCACTTTCCGCCTCCGGCACCAGCCCGGCCAGCTCAAGCAGCCCGCAAGCCGCGATAACGCCGGCGGATGAATCGCGGATATCAGGTTCCCCGGGTTGACGGAAATCACACCTTGGGACCCAGTCCTCTTGTACGCAGGCTATGAAATAGTGGGCAATGCGCTTGGCGGTGTCAAGATACTCCTGCTTGCCGGTATGAATATGGCTGAGGGCAAAGCCATAAATTGCCCAGGCCTGTCCCCGGCTCCAACTTGAGCCAGGCGCATATCCCTGCCCCGCAGGCGTCCCTAGCACATGCATGGTATCCGGGTCGAACATAACAATATGGTGAACGGACCCGTCTGGCCGAACAAAGAATTGCTGCGTAGTATCCGCATGAGCCGTTGCCATTTTGCGGTACCGCGGGTCGCCGGTATAAGCACTTGCCCAATACAGAAGAGGAATGTTCATCATGCAATCGATAATCGCCCAGCCGGCGCGGCCGCCGTTCCATGCCCTGATAAAGCCCAGGGGGTTGAACCGCGCCGCCAGCAGGTTTGCCGCCAGCAGGAGGCGCTTGCGGCTTTGCTCGCTGCCTGTCAGCCTGAAATTCACTCCCGATGTAATAAGCCATAAAAATCCCACATCATGGCTCAGGCGTTCAAAATCATTCAGCGCCACATCCAGCGCATTCTCTGCACGGATCGCCTCTTCCTTATATATTTCATCTCCCGTATGCAAGTACATCTGCCACATGGCTGCTGGCCAAAAACCATTGCTCCACCAGCATATCCCATCCATAGGCCCTTCTTGCCATTCGCCATTTTGAGCCGTGTATGGGATATAGTCGTTTTCCCTTGCTTTTTGTACCGCATAGGGCATTTTGGATGTCAGGTGATCCCAAACCTCTTCGATCCATGATTGATTTGCGATGATTTCATCCTGCAGCGGCACTTGTCATACCTCCTTGCCGATTAAACAATGCATGCCTTGCCATACATTCATGATTCATCATGCTCCTGCCGCTGTCAAAATGGCCGGCAGGGTGCGGTTGCAATGCATGTTTAGTGAACGCCGTTGAGGGCATTGCCTATTTCTTCGAGAATCTCGGGTTCAGTGCGTACAGCGGCAGCCTTCTTCAATGCGGCAATGGAATCATCACCGCTGATCATGCCAAGGGCCCAGGCAGCCATCTGCGCGTTCAGCCGCTCTTTTGACGTGAGAAGGCACTCGCTGAGGACCGGAATGGCGGCTGGATCCTTTTGCTGCCCCAGAGCCAGGATGGCATTTTGCCGTATGTGGTTTTTCCCATACTTATAGGTCCCGGCTGCAAGTAGCCATTCCAATTCCTGGTCATCAGCAAGAACCAGAGGGATCAGCTTTGGACTATCGGGCTTGTTGAAATCAGGAAATACTTTGATGTATGCGGGAATGGACTCCCGCGGGATAAGATGGCGGTTTCGGGGGCAGACCTCCAGGCACTTGCCGGTACGCATGAGATAGCTATCCGTCTTGCCCCAGTATTCCCGCGGCAAGCCGTCCTTTTTGGCGTCCCCGGCCCCCTGCAGCAGCTGGTGCAGGCAGATATCGTAATCATATGCGCCATCCATATGCATGGCGCCGGTAGGGCATGAATCAACACAAATATGACACTTGCCGCACCTGTCTTTTACGAAATCGTAATCTACCCTGTCCGAATGAAGCCTTGCATTGGTCACCACGCAGCTCATGCGGATATAGGAACCAAATTCCTTTGTGAACAGAAAATGGTTCCTGCCGATCTCACCAATACCCGCCATTGCGGCAATCGTGCGGTAAGGCAGATCGTTGGTATAGACAGCTTCATAGCCCCTTTCCTTCAAAAAGTCGATAACCACTGCGGCCATCTGCCCGCTCATATAATGGTACAAGCGCGTCCATGGCCCCGTCTTTCCCCGTGGGCAGCCAGGCGTTGACGGAACGATATAATCAACACCGTATGTATATGTACCAAGAAGGATGACCGAACAGGCGCCGGGCATCACAACCCGCGGATCAAACATATCGGGCTCGGTTTCGGTATGGATGCCTTGCCCGCAGCGGTATGCCCGGTATTTTGACCTAAGATATGTTTTGGTATGTATGGGGCCGGCGTCCAATACGCCAACAAGATCAACGCCCCAGCGTTTGGCATGCGCTTTCATTTCAGACGTCAGTACATCATCATTCATATTTTCCATCTGCAATCACCCTTTCAAGCCTGTAGTGCTGATTCCTTCCACAATTTTCTTTTGAAAAATGAAGAAAACAAGGAGACAAGGGATAAGCGACAAAAATTGCATGGCGAACATGGCCCCCCAATCCGTGAGCGCTTCCGGGTCGGCAAACATTCGCAGCGCGAGGGACAGGGTATACGTATCCACCTTGGACAGGTACAAAAGCGGGCCCATGAAGTCGTTCCACTTTCCGAAGAACGCGAAGATCCCCGCAGTCACCAAGGCCGGCGTGAGCAGCGGAAGGATGATTTTTGAGTACAGCGAAAAACTATTGCATCCGTCAATAACGGCCGCTTCGTCGATCTGGCGCGGAATCGTCTTGATGAACTGCATCATAAGAAAGATATGGAAAGGCGATCCCAGGAAGGAGGGGATGAGCAGCGGAAGGAATGTATTTGCCCAGCCGACATTGTAAAACATGATGTATTCCGGGATCATCGTTACCTGATAAGGCAGCATCATGCTGGTGATCATGGAAGCAAACAGGAGCTTTCGCCCGCGAAAATGGATGCGCGACAATCCGTACGCGATAAGGGATGAGGAAAGAAGCAGCCCGAAGGTACCCACCACCGTCAAAAAGGTGGTGTTCCTGAAAAAAACGCCGAAGCTATAGCGGCCAAAGCCCTTCCATCCATTGATGTAGTTCACAAAGAACCACTTGTCGGGGATCAGCTTCGCCGATTGTATGAATACCTGGCTGCTTTCTGTGAGCGAGCTTTTCACAAGCCATATCACAGGATAAATGGAAACGCCGCAGAGAAGGATACATATACCATGAAACAAAACACTTTTGATCAAAGACTTGTAATGCCGCATATTCATCCTTCCTCCGATTCGTAATAAACCCAGCGGCCGGATGATTTGAATATAAATCCTGTAACCACGGCTATTGCCACAAGCAATACCCAGGCCATGGCGGAGGCATAGCCCATATCAAAATCATTGAAAGCCTTGGTATAAAGATAAAGATTATAAAAGGTTGTGGTGCGCAGCGGCCCGCCGTTGGTGACCAGCAGGCTTTGCGTGAACACCATAAAAGAATCAATCGTCTGCATCACCAAATTGAAAAGAAGAACCGGGCTCAGCATCGGAAGCGTAATGTGGAAATACCGCTGGACCGCGTTTCCGCCATCCACAATGGCCGCCTCGTGATAGGAGTGCGGTATGTTTTTGATGCCGGCCAAAAAGATGAGCATCGAGGAGCCAAACTGCCACATCCCCAACAAAATAAGCGTATATATGGCGTAATGGGGATTGCTTAGCCAGGCAATGGACTTATGGATGATTCCAAGCTTTAGCAGCAGGTCGTTGATCACGCTGTTCGTTCCAAACAGGTATCGCCAGGTAATGGCGACAGCAACGCTTCCCCCGATGATGCTGGGAATATAAAGCAAAGTGCGGTATGTGCCGATTCCGCGGCGATTGCCCGAAAGAAAGGTGGCGACAAGCAGGGATGTGATCAGGCGGGCTGGAACGGAAATAACAACATAACGCAGCGTATATCGGACCGCCAGCCAGAAATTTTTATCCTGGCTGAACATGCGCACATAATTGGATGCGCCGGTCCAGATGGGGGGTGAAAGCAGATCATATTTTGTGAAGGACATGTAAAACGACATACACATCGGGAACAGAATGACCGCGATCAGCTTTACGATCCAGGGAAGGGTAAACAGATAGCCTGTTAAATTGTTGCGGGAAAGGGGATTGGTTGTCATACATACACTTCCATTTGTTAATCGGGTAATCCGGTAACCGGATTACCCGATTCAAAGTTTGGGGAAAGATCAGTCGGAAGCCAGGATCCGATTGGCATCATTCATAAATTCCTGGGCCGCTTCAGCAGGGCTTTCCACCTCATACATTACTTTTTCCTGTATGTCCGTAAGCAAGTCCACAACCTCCCCGTGCTTGGAAGGATAGATCAGATTGATGGGGCTGCTGTGGCCACTCACCAGATCGATGATATCAAACTGCCTCTGCAGAATGATCTGATTGTTGCCGCTCAGCGTTGAAAGCAGATATTCGCGGGTCTTGTTTGAAGCCGGCACGCCGACTTCTCCATTAAATATTGTACCGGCGGTCAGATCGTTCACGAAGTAGTTCAGAAAATCGACACACTGCTCCGGATGTTTCGTGTTTGCAGAAATAACGGTAAAGCAGGAGGGCTTAATAAACATGTCCATGTTGCTGCCGGAACCGGGCAGCGGCAGAAAGGCCAAAGGTTTGCCCGCCACAGTTGATTGGGTGGTGATCTGGTTGCTGTCCGTAAACATCATGGCCGCCTGCCCTTTTGTCATCAGCGTGTCCTCCACGCCAAGCTTTTGGGCGATCACGTCCTGCGAAGGGCAGTAGCCGTTCTGCTGCCAGCGCAAGGACATGGCAAAAAAATCCTCTACGACTTTAGGGTCTGTAAACGCAAGCGATTTCCCGTCCTCCGCATACCATTCGTATCCGTGGGACCGAAGATAATAATGAAAGTTCACATTTGTCGTAAAAGGGCCTTCCACGCCGTAGATATGCAGTTCGTCCACGCAGCGCTTGCAGATGGCTTCGAAATCGTCCCAAGTCCAATCGACGCCGGGCGCTTCAATTCCGAGCTGTGCGAATATATCCGGATCATACAGCATGACGGATGCATTCACGCCATTGGGTATGCCGTACAGATGGCCATCGGACCGGCCGGTATCGGTGACCGCGTCCGACACATTGCTAAGGTCAAGGCCGTTTCCAACGTAATCATCCATAGGCAATAGGGCGCCTTTTTCAATAAAGAGCGCGGCGGAATTGATATCCACCCAATATATATCAGGTTCCACACCGGCTGCGAGCTGGGCTGTAAGCTTGGTGAAATAATCGCCCGTATACTCGCATTCGATGGTGACATTTGGGTTCTGCTTCATGTATTCGTCTGCGATCTGAAGCATTTTGTCATGCCGCGACTGCCCGCCCCACCATGCCAGGCGAAGGGTGATCTGCTCCGATTGTGCCGTTGCGGCCGGTATAGCCGGCAGCATAAGCATCAATACCAGCACCATCGCAAGCAGCCGTTTTGTGTTTCCCGTCATTTTTGTTCTCCTCCTTTTTTGTTCCGGACACGTATTCCATATCATTATACCGAATCCGCTTTGGATTTCATTTGGAAATTTAGTGTTTTTAGTACAAATAATAGTATTCTTCTTACCTTAAGATTGCCAGTTTATTGACACGATTATATGATTTATGTATGATGCTTGTATCAGGCCATAACAAATGACAACAATATTTACCGGACCTGCGGGAGATACGCCTTATGAAACGATCCTTTATATCCCTACGGACAAGAATCTTCGTTATTTTTCTCTGCTTGGCCGTTCTTGTGATTTCTGTGGCCGCTGTCTGCATTCTGATGGTGATGCGGCGGAGCAATGATATATTGAATCAGGAAATCCTTACGAACCTTCAGGTGAACGCGATGCTGATCGAGAAAGAGTTGAAAAGCATAGAAGATGTCTCTTTTCAGATATTCCAGGACAGGACCATACAAAAACTTCTTGTTCAAATCAAAAACGTCCTGAACGCAAACGTGGACAAATATGCGATGCGTCAGACCCGAAATTCCATAGAGGAAATACTGAGCGAAAACCTCTATCAAAAGAGTTATATCCAGAGCATTACCCTATACGATACATTGGGAAACAACTATACGGTGCTGCGCAGCGCGGCGCAATTGCCGGATGGCACAAACAGCATCACCGACAGCAAAAATATCGACCCGTCCGGCAGGCCGAGATGGATCGCAGAGGAGCCCTACCTGTATGTTACAAGGCAGATCCGGCAGATTGAAGGATTGACGCTTGACCATATCGGCGTATTGTTAATGAAAATCAACATGGAACAGTTTGAACGTTTGTTTCTGGCTTCCGGCCACCCCCGCCAGATTTTTATACTGGACGAACAAAAAAACCCCGTGTACGGAAACATGCCGGAATGGCTGACCGCTTTTGATTTTGAGGAGGACAGCGGTCACCAGCTTTTTCATGACGGAACCAATACCTATCTGTTTTTTTATCAAAAAAGCGCGGCGTCCAAGCTGATCTATATCGATTGCCTCAATTATACATCAACCCAGCAAAGTGTAAATATGATTATCAGGACAGCCGCTTTCATTATTTTGCTGACCTTTTTTATCGTATTGATCATATCGTCGAAGCTGCTGAAGAAAACCATTCAGCCCTTGTCTTGGCTTGCCAAGAGCATGAGCAGCATGGATCATTTGGATATTGAACAGTTTGCCGAGAAACACCGGGTAAAAATATTCAAAAACGAAATCGACATTCTCTACAATGATTTTTTAAAGGCGCTCAAGCAAATTGACGCGCTGAACAAAATCGAATATGAACAAAAGCGCGAAATGGACAAGACGCTGTTTCTGGCGCTGCAATCCCAGATCAAGCCCCATTTTATTTATAATACGCTGGACACCATGAACTGGATAGCAAAAAAGGACGAAAACACGATGCTTTCCCAAATGCTTGAGGCGCTGGGCGATTACTTGCGCTACATTACGAATATCCGCGAAACAGCCGTATCGCTGAGGGAAGAACTGGAGGCAACAAAAAGTTATATCATGATCGAGAAAATTCGTTTTGCGGACAGGCTGATTGTTGATTTCCAGGTAGAGCCCGCATTGCTTGGACTAAAAATCCCAAAGATGATCCTGCAGCCCCTGATTGAAAACTGTATCAAGCATTGCCTGGAAAAGATGATGTATCCATGCCATATCAAGATATCCGTTTATGCCGAGGGCCAATGGGCCATGCTTTTGATTGGCGATAACGGGCCGGGCATACCTGCTGAAGCAATTGAAGCGATTACTACGGGGAAATATGGGAACGCGCACAGGGGCGTTGGGCTATTCAATATCATACAAAGATTGAAACAATATGCGGGCTGTGACCAGGTTTTTAAAATCGAAAGCGTTGAAGGCATGGGCACCACGATCACAATATGCATACCCATGAGCCAGCAGGGAGAAGGAAGGCAAGATTTATGAAATTACTGGTCATTGATGACGAACGGTTTACACGGGAAGGCCTTCAAAGATCCATTGAAAACCTGTTCCCGGAAATAGTTCAGCTGCCGCCTTCCACAAACGGTTTGGAAGGCTTTTCCTCCGCGCTGGAAAACAAACCGGATATCATCGTGACCGATATCCGCATGCCGGGGCTGGATGGCCTGGATTTGATTGAAAAGCTATACGCAATGGATTATGACTGCGAATTCGTCATTGTTTCCGGATACGATAATTTTGAGTATGCCACCCGCGCCATGAAAATGGGGGTAAAGCATTATGTTCTCAAGCCCTGCAAGGACCCTGACATAAAAAGAGAAATTTTGCAGGCCATGGCGGATGTAAACAAACGGAGGGAGATGAAAAGATTTCTGGAACAGGCCAGGAAGGATCATGAAATCCTTGCGCCTCAAATCAGGCAGCAATATCTGAACAGCCTCATTTTCGGCGATGGCTATACAGCACAGGAAATTATCAGGTACCATGCCGGCAGCCGATTCATACCCACCGCGGTCAGGCTGTTTGTTGCGTCGGGAGATGATGACGGCGACCTTAAAAAGGCGCTTTATATCAGGCAGGCAATCGATCAGGTGCTAACGGATTATCCGGGAAGCATCAGCACGCTATTGGGCGATAAGATCATATTTGTGACCGACAGCGCTTCATGCCGTGACGCGGAAGCAATTGGGCAAAACATGATTCAGTTCTGCAACAATTACAACTTGGGCAATGTGTACGTGGCTGTAAGTGACTATGGCACAATCAAGCAAATATCGCTGCTATATAAACAGGCCATGAAAAGGCTTGAACAGCGTTTCTTTGCGGACGGCAGCCTGGTGATTACAGAAAAAACGTGCAGCGGGAAAAGCGAAGCCAACGATGTGATCGACCTTGGCAACATCATCGATACCATTGTTCAGTCGGTTATGTTTGGTCAGACGGAGCAGTACAGGGAACTGCTGAATCAGTTTTTCGAATTCCTTCGGAAAAATTTTTCTGGTTTCCGTATTGCTCACACGTACTGCATCGAATTGCTTGTAGTTCTTCTTCGGAATATGGACAGGCAGCATGCGGATTACAATATTATGGAGTTTATCCGGGATGACATCCACACGCTAAGCCAGTATCAATCTCTGATTGATAAAGTAATTGAATCGCTGGAGCCTATAACCCCAAACGGCTCAACGCGCAATGTCGTTCAGCAGTCCCTGAAGTATATACATTCGCACCTCAGCGATGCCAATTTGTCGGTATCTGCAATAGCGGTGGATACCTTATTTATCAGGCCGGATTATTTTGGAAAACTATTCAAAAAAGAGATCGGTATAAAACCTTCGACGTACATTCGCAACAAGCGGATTGAGCTGGCCCAGAAATTGCTCACCGAAAGCAGTCAGAAAATCAACGCTATTTGCTTATCCTGCGGTTTCGGAGATAATTTGCAGTATTTCTGTTATGTATTCAAACAAGTCGTAGGTTATACGCCCACGCAATTCCGCGAGCAAAACTCGAAAGCGGAATGAGATACGGGCAAAAAGCAATCAGCTTGCCCTTTGTGAGGACGTTCGGTTGCAGTGAATCAGCCAGCGGGCCGGATCCTCCCGGCGTTCCTCCGCGCCTTCGTGAATGTTTCCCCGGAAAGCAATACGAAAGAATTCCTCCGGTACCGTCTTGTTGGAGTGCTCAATGAATCCGTTGGTTTGCGGGGATTGCACCTTTGTTTCCCCGGCGTCTCCGCCATCCCCAGCACACCCAGCCGTTGCCGGGCCAGCTTTACCCACGCGCCTTTTTTTGCGGCTTTTCCTGCCCGTACAATCTCCTCCAACATCCCTCTATCATATCTTCAGATGCCAGACAAAACTGCCGGCCGTACACGTAAAGTACCTGCCTCGCCGCAGCATCAAAACCGCCGGCCTTTCGGCCGGCGGTTTTGATGCTTGCAAACTATGCCCCAAACGGTATTGCCAAAACAGGCCGCCTGCTATACCGTACTCACAATTTCAGCCGCATCTCGTGCAGAAGCCCCAAATCCCACAGCATGGAGCTGGTAAGGTACTTGTCCCGCACATCCCGGGAGCCGATGTAGGCCCGCCAGGCATCCTGGTCGCTTACCCCGATATCCTTGGGCAGCATGGGCATGGCAAGGCTCTTCATCAGGCTTTCGATCTTGTCCGTGGGCGGCAGTTCCTCCCGGATAATGGCCTGGATCTCGTCCCAGTGGGCCAGGGTGTTGTCCAGCTGCCGCTTGTGGCGCCCGGGGTCGTTCTTGTGGTACTTGGTATGCTCGCCCGCTATGATGGCGTCCGCCGCGCTGCCGAAAATGTCCCGCATCTCGGCTTCCCATTCCGCGTTGCTGAAGGAGGCCATGGCCGCCTCCGCCTTTTTCCTGTCGGGCACGATCTTGCGGATGTCATCGTACAGCCTCAAAGTCAGGTAGGTGCCGATGCCCACCTGGATGCCGTGCAGTTCATAGGGCGTGCCCCTGTCCAGGGCCATCATCTCCCAGATGTGGGAGAAGTAATGCTCCAGCCCGGAAGCGGGACGGGAGATTTCCGCAAAGCTCATGGCGATACCAGAAAGCACCAGCCCTTCGGTGATGGATTCAATGGCCACGGGGTCCCGGTCGTTCAGCCCGCCCGCGGCGTCCACGCATTTTTTCAGCGATTTGCGCACCAGCGCGGCAATGTTCCCGCAGTAGTATTCGCCCGTTACCAGGTTTGAAATGCGCCATTCGCAGATGGAGATATACTTGGCCAGCATGTCCCCCAGGCCCGCCCACAGCATGCGCTGGGGTGCGTTTTTGATGATGTCGGTATCGGCGATGATGGCGGCGGGGCAGGCGCTGTACAAGGACACCTTCACCCCGTTCTGAATCATGGAGGAGGAGTTGGAGGCGTACCCGTCCATGGAGGGGGCGGTGCCCACCACCATGCTTTTGCATCCCACAACATGGGCCAGCACCTTGCAGCAGTCGTTCACCACACCGGAGCCTATGGCCAGCACCACATCGCAGCTTGGGTCAAAGGCCATGGTCATGGCGCCCACGGAATATTCGTCCGGCTCCACGTGCGCATGGGTGAGCATATACAGCGTGTACGGGATATTCGCCGCCTCAAGCACAGGTTTTACAAAGCTCCAGGCCGCGCCATAGGTGTTTTTGTCACAGACGATAAAGGGCTTGCGGGCGTTCAGCTTTTTCAGCGCTTCCGGAAGAAAACGCACCGCGCCCGCCTCGATTTTCAGGTATTGCAGACCCGCCTGGTGGTGCCGCCCGCAGGAGCATTCATAACCGCCCTTGGCAAGCAGCTCATCAAAGGACATCTCGGAAAAATCCATTTTCTGTCCCTTCCTCAAATAAAATAGTTTCTAACGTGCTTATTTTAAGAGTTCTGAAAGCACTTTGTCAACCGATCTCACTCGGGTTGGCAATCAATCACAAAAAGACACACAAACGCTCAAGGATTTTCATCATTCGCATTGTATTTTACATTGCTTCCGGTATAATGAAGGGGAGGTGAAGCGGCATGTTTGGCGTGGAGCGGTACGAAAAAATTCTGGAAATGCTCAAGGGCGACCAGGCAACCTCTGTGAAATCCCTGGCAAAATCCCTGTTTGTCAGCGAGGCTACGGTCCGCAGGGACCTGGACCTCCTGGAAAAAAACGGGTTGATCCGCAGGATCTACGGCGGGGCGATGCTCAACAGGGCCAACAAGGACGTTCCCCTGTATATGCGCGAAAGTGAGCAGACTGAAGCAAAGAACGTCATCGGCAGAAAAGCCGCGGAGCTGGTCCGGGAAAACGACGTGATCCTTTTTGACGCCTCCTCCACCGCCTACAGCGTCATCCCGTTCCTCACGGGCTTTTCCAACCTGCTGGCCATCACCAGCGGGCTGAAGACCGCCATGGCGCTGGGGGAAAAGCACATCAAGACCCTGGTCACCGGCGGCACGATGATCGACAACTCCTATTCCTTCATCGGCCGGCACGCCGAAAGCCTGATTGAGAACATCAACGCCGACCTTCTCTTTTTTTCCAGCCGGGGCATCACCCAGGACGGCCGGCTCACCGATTCCTCCATGGAGGAATCGCAGATGCGCCAGCTGATGTTTCGGCACGCCAGACGAAAAGTATTCCTGGCCGCCTCCAGCAAGATCGGCCGGGAATACTTCTATACCCTTTGTACGATTGACGACGTGGACGATATGATCAGCGAAACGGAGATTCCCCCGGAGTGGAAGCGGCGGATGTACAAGCCCGGCGCCGCGCCGGAAAGAGAGGTTTGATTTCCGTCAGTCCGCGGCATCAAGGAAAGTGGACACCACATACCCCTGCAATCCATCCGTCTCCACACAGGACCAGCCCTTCTTGTCCCAGATCAGGGTGACCACCGTGCCCGGCGCAAGCGAGGCGCTGATCCCGGTGTCGCCGAACCGGCGGTCATAGCGCAGGTTCACGTTGCCGTCGTTTTTGACAACGGCGTATTTTTCCGAAACCATGGCCGCGTCATAAAAAGTCAGGTATTTGGTGAGCAGGTATCCCACCTTGTCCCCCACATGCACCAGGGAATACTCCTTCCCCTTCTCAAGCACCAGCATCACGGTCCCCGCGATGCAGCTTCCCATCTTCGCGGCCTTGCGGCCCGCGCCCTCCCGGAGGGTCATCGTCCAGTTCCCCGAGGGCGACATGCCCACGTTGAACACCGCGAACCGCGGGCCGGCCTCCGGGTTTTCAAGGCTTCCGAAGTCGTCAAAAAGCAGCGCGGCGGTGGGCACATAGCCGGTGCCTCCCTCGCTCCCAAAGGCGGCCTTGCACCAATACAGGCCCAGCGCCTCCACGGTAACCTTTTCGCCCTTTTCAAGCGTTGCAGCAATACCGGAGGCTTCCATAGGCTGGACGTATACTGCCGTGCCCCCCTCCGGAGCCACCGCGGCGCTTAGCGGGATGCCTGTTGCGCCGGGAGCCAGGCTCTCCGCCTGGGCGCCAAAGGCAAGAACAAGCATCAAAACCAAAGGCAGAAGGAATTTCCGCATACGTTTGTCCCCTTTCGGCAGATGAAAAGGTACCGCGGCTTTATTCCCCCGCGTGGGCCTCGTTCACGGCCTTGATCTCGCTTTCCCGCATGGGCGGGGCACAGGCGGGGCAGCGGGTGAGGGAATCAAAGGGCGCCTGGTCCAGCTGGGCGTAGGTAAAGGGTGTCAGGGGCAGGTACTTGGCTTTCACGTCCGGGCAGTTGGGGTCGCTGTGGTAGTAGCTGCCGCCGTTGGGGTTGTAGTACAGCACAGTGTCCGCGCTGGGGATGGGCAGCTGCCTTCCCTGGAAATCCTCCCAGATCAGCACCTTGGTGTTCAGCTCCAGGTTGTTCCACAGCCAAGCCATGTTCACGCCCTCGGAATTCTTTTCCTTCTGCACCCGCACGCAGCCGTGGCTGGCCTTGGTACCCAGCTTGGGCTCCGTGTTGCCGAAAAATTTGGAGCCGTCGCTTCTTTCCACGTACGGCACCTGATGGATCAGGTTGCCGTTGTTGAAGCGCATGCCCATCTCGCACTGAAGCTTCTCCGATACAAACTTGCCCACGCGGCTTACAATCAGGTATTCCCCCGCCTGGGTCTCGTTATAGGGCTGCTTTTCGTTGGGCAGCCCGGTGGATATCAAAAGCTGTGAAAACAGCTTGCCGTCCGCGAACACGTACAGCCGCTGGGTAAGCTTGTCAATGATCACGCCGTATTTCTGGGACGGCTTCTTGGTTTGCAGCAGGCTTGTTTTCACGTACCCCTGCACCAGCTCGCCCCAGGCCTTTACGGTGCTGTCATGGAAGGAGCTGGAATAGGATTCCACCAGGCTCCAGCCGTTGTCCAGGGTTTTTATCACCCGCACGCTCTGGGAGGAATAGGTGACCTCGCCCACCGCCTGAGACTTGTCGTCCGGCTCCGCCCGAAGCTTGTAGGCCTGTTTTTCGTTCCCCTTCAAAACTGTAATGGGCTGCATCAGCACTTCCCAGATGGCCGCCTCGTCGCTCAAATCCATGGGCAGCGTCCAGTAGCTGAGCGTCCCGTCGGAAGGGTAGGGGCTGTAATCCGCAGGGGCGGGCGGGGCGCTGCTTATAACCATGGTCACCTCGGCCTGCCTGTCCGCCACCGTCACGGGGATTGAATACGCGTTGGAGGCATACCCCGTTTCATCCGTCAATTGAACCGCCAGCGTGTAGGAGCCCGGCGTAAGCGCCGCCCCCGCCGCCGTGCCGTCCCAGGGGATATCGTTCTCCCCGGCCTGGGCGGAGCCCTCGTACAGCAAAGTGTCCGGGTCTTCCAGCCGCATGGACAGGGTCCCCGCCATGTTCGCCTCCGTGTGCATCACAAAGGCCCCGCCGGGAACCACTCTTGTGTCGCTGGGCATCACGTTTACAAGCGCGGGGCTTTCCCGGCCCACGGCAATTTCGGCGGTGCTTGCGGCGTTCCCCATGGATACGCGCAGGGTGTATTCGCCGGGGGGGAGGATGGCCCCGTCCTCCGCCGTGCCGTCCCAGGCAAAGCTGTTGCTCCCGGTTTTTGCGGGAAACGCATCATATAATACGGTTTCCCGCCCCGACCCGTCCGTTACGGAAATAGCCGCGTCGCCGGCAAGGGGCGAGGTAAAGGCCAGGAGCTTAAGTTTGCCGGGACGGATCTCCTGGTCAAGGTCCGTAAACGCCAATTCCCCCTCCGAAAGGGCGGGAAGGTTCAAAAACAAAAAAACCAGGGCAAAAATCAGGGCGGCCGCCCGCCGGCTGCTTGTCATAGGTACCTCCTCACGGTCTGGCTTCCATCGTCCCATTATACCAAAAATGAAGAAAACAATTTGTAACAATTACGCCGGGGGGCGCTGCCGTGCCGCCAGCGCATCGCACTTGCCCGTGATCCAGGCGATCTTGCGGGTCACCTTGTCCAGATGCGCCTGCATCTGCCGTATTTCTTCCTCCACGCTCCGCTTGTGGGCAATGAGCATATCGCACCTTTGCTTCAGGGTCCCGTCCCCCTCCATGCTCAGCGCCACAAACTCCCGGATCTGCTTGATGGTCATCCCCGTGCTTTTCAGGCAGCACACCAGCGATAGCCCTTCCATGTCTTCCCCCGAAAAGCGCCGGATGCCGCTCTTGGTCCTTTGCACGCCCGGCAAAAGGCCCTCCTTCTCGTAATAGCGCAGGGTGTGGGCCGTGAGCCCCGTCATTTGTGATACCTGTTTCATGGAATATTCCACGGGGTATGCTCCTTTCGTTGGGAAAAATGCTCTTCCCATGGTTGACTTAGAGTCAACACTAAGGTTTATACTGGGAGTATAGCAAGTTTCCCGCCTTTTTGCAAGGGAGGCTCTGCCTCCCTTGACCCACCGCCAAAGGCTCCGAAGCCGAAGCCGCCCCCTGTGGCTCCGCAGCCGAAGCCGCCCCCTGTGGCTCCGCAGCCGAAGCCGCCCCCTGTGGGGGCGATAGGCGAGGCGAAGGAGGATGGCGAAAAGGAGCAATGCGAACGGCAGTGAGCAGTGCGACCATTGAGCCAGATGGACGGCGATAGGCGAGGCGAAGGAGGATGGCAAAAAGGAGCAATGCGAGCGGCAGTGAGCAGTGCGACGATTGAGCCAGATGGACGGCGATAGGCGAGGCGAAGGAGGATGGCGAAAAGGAGCAATGCGAACGGCAGTGAGCAGTGCGACGATTGAGCCAGACGGACGGCATCCCTTTGGAATCCCTATATGTGGATTATTGCTTTGTTGGGCGGCTATCCGCAATAGGAGACATGCCAACAGCCTTCCCCTCAAGGGGAAGGTGGCGCGTAGCGCCGGATGAGGTGAAAAAGCCTCGCCCCCCCCACATCACGCAAAACGAAAGGAGTTTTTCCATATGAAATCAGCAAAAGACACTTATGCCCTCCACAACGGCGTTGTCATCCCCTGCCTGGGCTTTGGCACCTGGCGCACCCCCGACGGCGAGGTGGCCGTTTCCTCCGTAAAAGCCGCGCTACAGGCGGGCTACCGGCATATCGATACCGCCGCGGGCTACGGCAACGAGGAAAGCGTGGGCCGGGCCATCCGGGAAAGCGGACTGCCCCGGGAAGAGGTATTCGTTACCAGCAAGCTGGCCAACTCCGGCCACGGCTACGAAAAAACCCTCCAGGCCTTTGAGGACACCATGCAAAAGCTGGGCCTTTCTTACCTGGACCTGTATCTGATCCACTGGCCCAACCCCATCCAGTTCCGGAAAAACTGGCAGGAGGCCAACGCCGGCTCCTGGAAAGCCTTTGAGGAACTCTACCGCGCCGGCCGTATACGGTCCATCGGCGTCAGCAACTTCCGTCCCCACCA
The DNA here is from genome assembly GCA_023459275.1 of Bacillota bacterium. GTDB lineage: Bacteria > Bacillota > Clostridia > Christensenellales > Aristaeellaceae > JAEWAH01. Next base: position 20,392 of record JAEWVC010000010.1, read on the forward strand.
TTTGAAGGCCCTGCTTCAAACCGCGCAGATCAAGCCCATGGTGAACCAGATCCGCCTGTGCCCCGGGGATGTGGACGCGGAAACCGTTGAATTTTCACGCGAGCACGGCATCCTGCTGGAAGCCTACAGCCCCCTGGGCGTGGGCCGCATCATGGACGTGCCGGAGCTTGCCGCCATCGCCGAAACCCACGGCAAAACCCCCGCCCAGGTTGCGCTGCGCTGGAGCCTGCAAAAGGGCTTCCTGCCCCTGCCCAAATCCGTCACCCCCCAGCGCATCCTCGAAAACGCGGCCCTCTTCGATTTTGCCCTCTCCGCCGCTGAAATGTCCGCCATCGATGGCCTGCCCCGCGGCGTCTGCGGCTTGGCCAGCGACCCGGATGCCACCAGCTTCTGACCAGGGAGGCTCTGCCAGGGGACGCTGTCCCCTGGACCCCTGCTCAAGGGATATATCCCTTGAGAATCCCTTCTATGAAATATAATAAAAAGATCGTCCCTCACGGAAAACATTGTCCTTCCCTATCTCCTGCAGAGTAGCGCCACTTGAACCCCTGTTTTCACAAGCCCCCTCCGCCTCCTCCCCGGGTCCAGGGCCCGAAGG
>JAEWVC010000011.1 GCA_023459275.1 Bacillota bacterium
GCCCACCACCTTGTCCGCCGCCTTACCCACCGCCGCATCCGCATCCTTGCCCGCCCAACTGCGTATGCCCCACCGGCGCAACGGGACCCACCGGAGCCGCGGGGCCGACGGGCGCAACAGGCAGGACCGGTGCAACAGGACCCACCGGCGCTACCGGGCCAACCGGACCTATCGGGCCAGCCGGACCTACCGGAGCCATAGGGCCGACCGGACCTGCCGGACCTACAGGACCCACCGGCGCTGACGGGCCAACCGGTCCCACAGGACCCACCGGCGGAACAGGGCCAATTGGGCCCACAGGCGGAACAGGCCCCACAGGGCCTACCGGCTCCGCAGGAGCCACGGGCCCCACAGGGCCTGCCGGGGCTACCGGACCTACCGGCCCCACAGGACCCACCGGAATGATCGGTCCTACGGGCGCCGCCGGCCCCACGGGATCCACCGGACCCGTAGGACCTACCGGTGCCGCAGGTGCCGCCGGCGCAACAGGCGCGACAGGCCCCGCCGGGCCTACCGGAGCCACAGGCGCCGCAGGTGCTAACGGTGCCACGGGCGCCACAGGTCCCACCGGGCCTGCCGGTGCCGCCGGCGCTGCGGGCGCAACAGGTGCCACAGGGCCTACCGGAGCCACGGGCGCTGCAGGTGCTGCAGGTGCCACGGGTGCAACAGGCCCCACTGGGCCTACCGGAGCCGCAGGCGCTGCCGGCGCAACGGGTGCCACAGGTCCCACCGGGCCTACCGGTGCCGCAGGCGCTGCCGGTGCCACGGGTGCAACAGGGCCTACCGGTGCGACAGGCGCTACGGGCGCCATAGGACCTACTGGGCCTACCGGCCCCACAGGTGCCACGGGTGCCACAGGCGCGACCGGCAGTACCGGCGCAACAGGGAACGGCGCCATTATCCCCTTCGCTTCCGGGACTCCTGCCGTTATGACCACAATCATCGGCGGGCTGGTGGGAACCACCACCTTGTTGGGATTTGGCAGTTCTGTAACAGGCGTCAGCGTCGGCGTGGGCATCATTGATACCACAACGATTTCCAATATGGCGTTCTCAATGCCCAGAGATGGTACCATCACCTCCCTGGCGGCCTATTTCAGCACAACAGTCGCCCTTTCCCTGGTCGGCTCAACGGTCACGCTGACGGCGCAGCTTTATCAATCCACGACACCCGATAATCAATTTTCACCTGTCGTAGGCGCTGCGGTCGTACTTTCCCCGGCGCTTACCGGTGCTATTGGTATCGGCTCCATCTCCAGCGGCCTGACCACCGGCCTCAGTATAGCAGTTGCGGCCGGCACGAGGCTCCTGCTGGTGTTTGAGGCGGATGTCACCGCAGGCATCGACATTGCCACCACCATCACGGGCTTTGCCAGCGCAGGCCTTACCATTGTATAGACCGGGCATCAGGATGGTATCCAGGCAAGCACGCTTCAAAAATATACGCACAAAAACACCGTCCCGCATCTTGTTTGTGCGGGACGGTGTTTTTAGCGGCATCTAGGCCGTATAGCCGTTGGGATTGTTCTTCTGCCAGCGCCAGGCATCCCGGCACATGTCCTCCAGCGTCTTTTCCGCCTTCCATCCAAGGAGCCTGAAAGCCTTTTCCGGGTCGGCATAGCACTCCGGCACATCTCCGGGCCGCCGCGGTGCGTATTCATAAGGAATAATCATGCCATTTACTTTCTGGAAGGCGTGCAAAAGCTCCAGCACGCTGTACCCGATCCCCGTCCCAAGGTTGATAGCCTCGGCCCCGGGATGGCTCTGGGCATATTCCATCGCCTTCACGTGGCCTCTGGCCAGATCAGACACATGGATGTAGTCCCGGATGCATGTGCCGTCCCGGGTGGGATAATCCGTGCCATAAACCTGCAGCCTTTTGAGCTTTCCTGACGCCACCTGGGTGATGACGGGCATCAGATTATTGGGAATGCCGCTGGGATCCTCACCAATCAGCCCGCTTTCGTGGGCACCCACGGGATTGAAGTAGCGCAGAAGGATCACAGACAGCGTCTTATCGGCATACGCAGCATCCTTCAATATCTGCTCGATCATCAGCTTGGTCCAGCCGTAGGGGCTCGCGGCCGTTCCGGAAGGCATATCTTCCCTCAGGGGCATCTTCTCCGCCGCGCCGTACACCGTGGCAGAGGAACTGAACACCAGGTTTTTTACACCAAACTCGCCCATGGTTTCCAAAAGAGTCAGCGTGGTATCAATATTGTTCCGATAATATTTCAAAGGGACCCCCACGGATTCACCTACTGCCTTCAGCCCGGCAAAGTGGATGACACCGTCGAAGCGGTGGCGGCCAAAGATGCCCCGCATCCCTATTTTATCGCACACATCCGCCTGATAGGCGGTGATTTCCTTCCCAGTGATCTCCCTTACCCGTTTCAGGGCTATAGGGCTGCTGTTGGCATAATTGTCCACCACCACCGCCTCATGCCCCGACCTGATCAGCTCCACAATGGTGTGGGTGGCGATGTAACCCGCGCCGCCGGTCAGCAGAAACACCATATTCCGGTCCTCCCTACTCAAACAGTTTTTCAGGATAAGCCCCCGCGCCGTGCAGGGTATGAAGAGCCGCGGCTACCTTTGCCTTGTCCTCCTGATAGGTGACCCCAAACCAACTCGCCTCGGTGGACAGCACCTGAACCTTTAGCATGCCTTCGCGCATCATGGCATCCACCATTACCGGAAGGGGGTACTCCTTTTTCATTTCATCCGGCGCAAGTTCCGTTAAAAAATTCTCCAGGCTGGCTTCCCCAGCCTTCAATACCCAGGGGGAAAATCCCCAGAAATTCATGGATACCAAGGCATCGGGGTCAAGCACCGCACCGTTTTCCGTATCCTGAATGGTACCGTCTTCGCAAAGGGCAATGCGGTAGGTTTCCCGGATGCCCTTGAGTCCTCCTAAAGGGTCCACCTCACACACACCCCTGGTGACATACCCGTTTTCGGACACGGTGTTTCGAAGCCTGTACCCTACCATCAGCGCATGCCCGTTGGGCGGCAGTACGCAAAGCGCGTCCCGCATGGCCGAAAAGGCGCTTTTCCCATAGTAGTCGTCCGCATTGATCACCGCGAAGGGCTCGTGAACCGCTGCCTTGGCGCAGGTCACCGCATGGACCGTGCCATAGGGTTTTGTACGGCCCTCCGGGGGAACAAATCCGCCGGGAAGGGAATCATATTCTTGAAAGGCATAGGCTACCTCCGCCTTTTTAGCGATCCGGTCGCCCACCCGCTTACGGAAAATGTCCGCGGTATCTCTTCTTATCACAAAAATGATCTTGTCAAAACCGGCCTCCAACGCATCATGGATGGAATATTCCATCAGGATCTCCCCGTTGGGGCCCATCTGGTCCATCTGTTTATTGCCCCCGTACCGGGCGCCCAAGCCGGCCGCCATCACGAGCAGAGATGTACGCAACACAGCATTCCCCCCTTACGCACCTTTCTCCATTCTGCGCAGAACAAGAAAATCCTCCCTGGTTTTGCAGTCCTGCCTAACTTCTACCCCTTAGGAGTATATGCGAAAATCCTCATTTGCTAATTAATTAACATATTTTCCTGCAAAATCAAGGAAATTCATATAAATATTACTCTTGGAAAACCCATAAAAATATGTTCTATCGCTTGCAGTTAACAAGAAGTGCATGCTATAATACTTTTATGCTAGACAGGCTATATGTCTAGGAAAGATGAAAAGGAGGAGTCTCACTTTGAAAAAGTTGTTGTCCCTGCTGGCCGTTTTTACCTTGCTGGCGATGCTCGCCGTGCCTGCCATGGCGGATAAGGCAAGCAACTCGGTCATCTACAACATCGGCACGGAACCTCCCCAGATGTACTCCATTAAATCCACTGACACCACTTCTTTCCAGCTTTTCCGTCACCTGCTCATCGGTCTTCTGACCCTTGACCAGAATGACCAGCCTATCCCTGGCGTAGCCAAGGAATACGAAGTTTCCCCGGACGGCCTGACCTACACCTTCCATCTGCGTTCCGACGCGTTGTGGCAGGATGGCGTGCAGGTTACCGCCAAGGATTTTGAGTATGCATGGACGCAGCTGCTCAATCCCGACCTGGCTTGCCAGTATGCGGAAATGGCTTTCTGCATCAAGAACGCCAAGCCCTACTACGAGAAAACTGCCACCCGTGAAGAACTGGGCATCAAGGTTGTGGATGACATGACCCTTGAAGTAACGCTGGAATATCCCCTTGCCTACTTCCCCAGCCTGATGGCCTTTGGTGTGTTCATGCCCCTTAGGCAGGATGTGTGCGAGCAGTTTGGCGACGCGTACGCCACCGATGCCGACAAGTTCATCGGCAACGGCCCGTACAGCATGGAATCCTGGCAGCATGAGAATGAAATCGTGATGGTCAAGTCCGAGACCTTCTTTGACAAGGACAACATCAAGATCGGCAAGCTCGTCGCCAGAATGGTCAGCGACAACAACACCGCCTACAACATGTTTGACGCGGGCGAGATGGAAATGATCGGTCTGAACGGCACCACGCTGCTTCTTGCCAACGGTGCTGGCTATACGCCCAAGCAGTATTCAGACGGCGCCACCTTCTACCTTGAGTTCAACTGCAAGGATCCCATCACATCCAACGTGAATATCCGCAAGGCCTTGGGTATGGCCATCAACCGCGAAAGCTTTGTAAAGAACATCCTGCGCAACAACTCCCTGCCCGCATTGTCTTACACCACGCCCGAAATCAAAGGCTTTGGCGGCGAGAAGCCCTTCGGTGATTTTGTAACCGTCACCTACAAGGATGCCGACATTGACCAGGCCAAGATGTACTGGGAGACTGGCCTCACCGAACTTGGCCTGACCGCCGAGGAAGCCGCCTCCAAGATCACGCTGATCGCCGATGATACCGATACCGCCAAGGAAATCGCTTCCGCGTACCAGGAATACTGGCGCACCGCCTTCGGCGTGGAGATCGTCGTAGAGAACATGCCCTTCAAGAGCCGCCTGCAGCGGACCACCGACCGTCAGTTCTCCATTGTGTCTGCCGGCTGGGGTCCTGACTACAACGACCCCATGACCTTCCTGGCCATCATGACCACCGGCAACGGCAACAACACCGGCGACTGGTCCAACGCCCAGTACGACGAGCTGCTGGCCAAGGCCAATGTGGAAACCGATCTGCAGGCCCGCATGGAGCTCATGTACCAGGCCGAAAACATTCTGCTTGAGGAAATGCCCATCGCTCCCGTATACTTCCGTAACCGTGACTACCTGACGGCGGATGGCCTTGAGGGCGTACATCGTAGCGCCTTCCAGGACTATTGCTTCAACTGGGCCTACTGGGCGGAGTAATACAAAGGCGTACTTTCCATAGCGCAAAACGAGGAAGGCTATAGCCTCGCTATAGCCTTCCTCCCGTATGTTGGTTGGTACCGTCCGAAAATTCCGGCAGGGCATTGCCCTGCTAGTCCTTGAAACGGCGCAAAGGCCTTAGGAGGTAGATCTTTTTGAAGATCGCACGGTATATCGGAAAGCGGCTGTTTTATGCAACGATCACGCTGTTTGTACTGGTATTGATTACATTTTTCTTGATGCAGATCATGCCCGGCGACCCTTTTATTGGCCCCAAGGCCCGTGCGCCGCAGGTCATGGCTGCTATCCGCGCCAAATATGGGCTGGATAAACCTGTCTGGCAGCAGTTCCTGATATACTTCGGCAATCTTCTGCACGGCGATTTGGGCGAATCCATGTATTACACCGGACGCAATGTCACCGACATCATTCTGGAGGCATTCCCCTATTCTTTTGAGCTTGGCCTGCGTGCGCTGATCTTTGGCATTATTGGGGGCATCCTTCTGGGCGTCACCGCCGGGATCTACCGTGGGACAAAGCGTGATACCGCAACCATGATTATCGCCATCATCGGCATATCGGTTCCAAGTTTCATCATTGGATATCTGCTACAATTCGGCATCAGTATTGAGCTTTCGTCGCTGCTGAGGAGCTGGTTCAATCTGCCCAGAAAATGGTCGCTTCTCCCGGTAGCCGGCTGGACATCGGAATTGCACAAGATCATCCCCGCTTTTGCGCTGGGGCTTGGTTCCCTGGCCACTATATCCCGCTTGATGCGCACCAGTATTCTGGATGTAACCAATCAGGATTACATTTTTACAGCAAAGGCAAAAGGGCTGTCACCCCGCCAGGTTATCTTCAGGCATACGCTCCGCAACGCAATCCTCCCTGTTGTAACAGTGCTAGGTCCCATGGCTGCCGCAATACTCACCGGCACGTTCGTGGTTGAAAATATATTTGCCATCCCTGGGCTTGGCAAGTTTTTTGTGATATCGGTTCAGAACCAAGATTATACCATGATTACTGGAACAACCATCTTTTACGGCGGCTTTCTGGTGATTGCCACCATGATCGTTGATATCGTATATGGCCTGGTGGATCCACGTATCCGTATCAGCTAGGAGGAAATCGCATGTCACAGATCGAGCACATTGATGCGGCCCAGTTTGAGCCGGTCGGCACGGATATCCATGCCAGCGAAGAACTTGCCAGGCCGTCGCTGAGCTACCTGCAGGATGCATGGAGAAGGCTGAAAAAAAACAAGGTCGCATTGTTCAGTTTGTTCTATATCGTGTTCATCGTCCTTGGCTCCATCATTTTCCCAATGATCTCTGGCTATACCATGAGTGAGCAGCACCAGGATCATGGCCTGATGCCCATTGGATATGTTCACACAGTCACGGATGCGAACGGCGTGACGACAAGCCATACCCATCTGTGGGGTACGGATATGTATGGCCGTGACGTGTTCACCAGGGTTTGGTTCGGCGCCCGGATTTCCATGACCATAGGCATCGCAGCGGCGTTGATCAACCTGCTTATCGGCGCGCTGTACGGGGGCATTTCGGGCTACTTCGGCGGCCGGCTGGACAACCTGATGATGCGTTTCCTGGAAATTATCATGGGTGTGCCGTATATGATCATCGTCATTCTGCTGCTGGTCGTAATGGCACCGGGAATCGGCACCATCATCATCGCTTATGCCGCCACAGGCTGGACGGGTATGGCAAGGCTTGTCCGCGGCCAGGTTTTGCAATTGAAGGAACAGGAGTACATTCTCTCGGCCCGGGTATTGGGCGGAAGTTCCTGGCGGATCATCTTCCGCCATCTGCTGCCCAACTGCCTGAGCGTGATCCTGGTTCAGCTCACATTATCCATTCCCGGTGCCATATTCACCGAGGCTTTCCTTTCCTATATCGGCCTTGGTGTTCGCATTCCGCTGGCATCCTGGGGAACGCTGTGCAACGAGGGCGCCAACTATTTCCGCATCGCGCCGCACCTGCTTTTCCTGCCGGCCCTGTTCATCTGCCTTACCATGCTGTCCTTCAATCTGTTGGGTGACGCACTGCGTGATGTGCTGGATCCCCGCCTGAGAAAGTAGGTATCACGATGGATCAAACTCCACTTTTGCAGGTCAAAGATCTCAAGGTATCTTTTCTTACATATGCCGGGGAAGTACAGGCTGTACGGGGTGCCAGCTTTCATGTGGACGCGGGTGAAGCCATCGCTATCGTTGGCGAATCCGGCTGCGGAAAGAGCGTTACCGCCAAGGCCATCATGCAGCTTAACCCCTCGCCCCCTGCTGTGATCCGGGGCGGCAGCGTTGTGCTGGACGGAATTGATATTCTTTCCCAGACGGACAAACAGATGCAGGATGTCCGCGGCCGCCTGGTAAGCATGATCTTTCAGGACCCCATGACCTCCCTGAACCCCACCATGCTGATCGGAAAGCAGTTGACGGAAGGGATCATCAAGCATCAGAAGCTGAGCAAGGCAGCCGCCCGTGAAAAGGCGCTGGAGCTTTTGCAGATCGTGCAGGTTCCTGATCCTCAGCGGCGCATCAAGCAGTATCCTTTTGAGTTTTCAGGCGGTATGCGCCAGCGCGTCATGATTGCCATGGCGCTTTCCTGCAACCCCAAGCTGCTTATTGCGGATGAGCCCACCACCGCCCTGGATGTCACCATTCAGGCGCAGATTGTGGACCTGATGAAGAGCATCCGCGAGAAAATTGGCACAGCCGTCATACTGATCACCCATGATCTGGGGGTGGTGGCTTCCCTGGCCAAGCGCATCGTGGTGATGTATGCCGGGCGCGTTGTGGAAAGCGGCACTTCTGACGACATTTTTTATCATCCCAAGCATCCCTACACCTGGGGACTTTTGGAGTGTATACCGCGCCTTGACCAGCCCCGTTCCCGCGTGCTGTCCCCCATTCTGGGAACGCCTCCGGATCTGATTGCTCCGCCCAAGGGCTGTGCCTTTGCCGACAGGTGCAAGTACTGCATGCGGATCTGCCATGACCGCCAACCGGAAACACTTCCGGTGGATGGGCAGCATGAGGCCGCCTGTTGGCTGATGCATCCGGAAGCGCCCAAAGTAGCAAACCAGGCAAAGGGGGAGATCGCAGGATGAGCGAAGCCAGTACAAAGAATCCCTTGTTTGAGGTGCGGGGGCTCAAAAAGTATTTCCCCGTAGGCGGAAAGCATATGGTCCATGCGCTGGATGACATTGATCTGGATGTATTCCAGGGTGAGACGCTGGGGCTGGTTGGTGAATCCGGCTGCGGCAAGACCACCCTGGGGCGGACCATGATCCGCATTTATGAACCTACGGCCGGCACGGTAAAATATAACGGGCATGATATCCATCATCTGAACAAAGAGGATGCCAAACAATACTGCAAAGATGTCCAAATGATCTTCCAGGATCCCTATGCCTCTCTCGACCCAAGGATGACCGTCGGTTCCATTATTGGAGAAGGGATCAGCATCCACCAAATCATGGGCAATAAGGAGCGGCAGGAGCGTATTGCCACACTTTTAACCCAGGTGGGGCTCAATAAGGAGCACAGCAACCGCTTCCCCCATGAATTTTCAGGCGGACAGCGGCAAAGAATCGGCATCGCCAGGGCGCTGGCCATCGATCCCAAGTGTATCATCTGCGACGAGCCCATCTCCGCCCTGGACGTATCCATCCAAAGCCAGATCGTAAACCTTCTGCGGAAGCTGCAGCGCGACCTGGGCCTTACCTATGTGTTCATCGCTCATGACTTGAGCATGGTCAAGTATATCTCCGACCGGGTAGCGGTGATGTATTTGGGCCACATTATGGAAATCGCTCAGAGCGATGAAATATACCATCAGCCGTTGCATCCCTACACCCAGGCGCTGTTGTCGGCGATTCCCATTCCCGATCCCATCAAGGAAATGGAAAAAAAGCGCATCCTCCTTTCGGGGGATGTGCCCAGCGTGCTCAAGGAGCAAAAAGGCTGCCCTTTCCGCGGGCGTTGCCGCTATGCCATGCCACGCTGCGAGACGGAAAAGCCAAAGCTTCGGGAGGTGGCACCCAATCACAAAGTAGCATGCCATCTGGTGGAATAGCGGTCTGCTTCCTTGCTGCCAGGCAGGCACAGCCTTTTCAAATGTGAGAAACAGTTATGCGTCCTTTGTCGCTTCCGCCCCCATGTTCTCAGGAACTGGGGGCGTTTTTTCAAGGTCATTTTCCCTGTACTCAAACCCCTGCGTGCTGTCCGTTTTGAAAAAAACCGTCAGCGTGCGGAACAGCAGCTTGATATCCTGCCAGATAGAAAAATTTTCGATGTATATAAGGTCCATCATCAGTTTGTCCCTGGCACAGGTATTGTACCGGCCTTCGATCTGTGCATGCCCTGTCAGGCCGGCCTTCATTTTGTACCGGTACATAAATGCCGGAAACTCACGGCTGTATTGGGATACGTTTTCCAACATTTCGGCCCTGGGGCCCACCAAACTCATATCGCCCTTGAGGATGTTGAAAAACTGCGGTGTTTCATCCAGCCGCCACTTGCGCAGCACTGCGCCTACCCGGGTGATCCGGCCGTCATTGCGCTTTGCGGAAACTTGGGCAGCCTCCGCTTCCGCGCCTTTGCGCATGGTCCTGAATTTAAGAATTTGAAAAATCTTTCCTCCCACGGTCATCCGTTTTTGCCTGAAAAAAACGGGTGCACCGTCCTCCAGCAGGATAGCGGCGGCAGCAATCAACATCATGGGAGACAAAATTGCCAGCGCAATAAGGGACAAAACGATATCCATGGCGCGTTTCACAAGCAACTCATGGGCTTCCAGCGGCCCGCGGCCCATGGCAACAAAGGGGCAGTCGTCCAAAACCACCTGCCGCCCGTTAGCCACCATCACATCGTAGATATCCGCGGTGGTATATACGTTCTTCTGCTGCTCATAGCAGTAAGCCAGCAGCCGCGCCCGGGGTTCTGCGGGAATTTCCGCAAAGAACACGGTGTCGCTGCGCAAAATACATTCCCGCACATCCCGGACGCTGTACTTGACCATGTCCCGCACGTCATACTGCAGGCGGTAGCGGTGCAGCTTGACCGCGACATGGACGGCAGCTTCCCTGGAACTAGCGATGATGCAGCATTTTTCCGGCGGATGCAGCGAAAAATACAGGCTGTTTCCCAGCCGTGTGAACAGCACAATGGTAACGATCTGAAGCACAAACGCGCATATCAAAAGCAAAAAATCCAACCCGAAAAGCGTCAATCCAGCATACTTGGCTTCATTGACATTCATGATTTCCAGTTGCAGATAGGTAACGATATCCGTCATTCCCACCGCCAGCACCAGGGAGGAGATCACCGGCTTGCTTTTCCGCTTCCCGATGTCGTACCCGCCATACACGGAAAGCATGACGGCTAAGAGTACGGTAAAAGTCAAAAGCGTAACACCGGATGTGCGGCTCAGCATCCATAGCTGCCAGTTGTTGAGCCCTATCACGCCGAAGAAGCACAGGTACATCAGCACATATAGAAGGACGCGAAGCGGCAGAAACCGCCACCGCTTCTTTCCGTTTTTCCCCTGGACCATATACATTCCCCCATGCCTTGGCAAATCGCGGGGCTGCGTTTCAGGCATCATTGCTATTATACAATTCCCAAAATATATTGTCAAAGGAAGCATATGCATGTGCGGATTTTTTACAAAATCAGGAACGCAATAATTTTTCTTCCGCCGGGTATTGACGAAACATCAAAATAGGCATACAATGCAACAACCGGTATCATTAACCGGTTAACTAATTGAAAGGCATGCAGGATGACAGGTAAAACGCTTTTATTCATGAGGTACCATCGGCTGCACCATTTGCTTTTCCAATGCATCACAAAAGCGACTGGAAACCCGGCTGTCCACCCTGGGCAGGCCAGGCTTTTAGGCTGCCTTCTGGACAGGGGATCCATCAGCCAAGGGGAGCTTAACCACCATATGCAGGTAAGTGCGGCGGCGGTAGCGGTCTCGCTCAGACGCTTGGAACAGCAGGGGCTGATTACAAGGCAGCAAAATCCCGGTGACCGGCGCGAAAAACAGTTGTCCTTGACCCCATTCGGCATTGCGATGGCCAAGGATATCCGCACGGCGGTGGATAAGGTGCAGGATCAGGCAATCCAAGGCTTTACAGAGGAAGAAATCCACCTGATAGCCGGCTTCCTTGACAGAATCACGGACAATCTAATAAACGAGCTTGGCCCCGATGCAGCGGATATGCTGAAGGGACCACGAGGAGAGTGAAAAGCAAGTGACAAAGATGTTCAAATACCTAAAAAAGTCTTGGCCCATCCTGCTGCTGGTGATTGCTATGCTGGCGGTGCAGGCCATGTGTGAGCTTGCCCTGCCCAACTATACAGCAAAAATTGTAAACGTTGGCATTCAGCAGCAAGGTATTGAAAACGCTTCTCCGGAGGTAATACGCAAAACGGAGCTGGAGGCTCTTTCCAATTATATGATAAGCGCCGATTTCCAAAGCACCGTTTTACCCAATTATGTTGAGCTTCCAATACAAAGTGGCACGAAGTATTCCTTGCAGGCCACGGAAGTGCTCTATGAGCGCAAAGACGTGGACGAGGAGACGCTGGCCTCCCTGGACGGATTGTTTTCCCGGGCTTTTTTGATCCGCATGTTCGCCGAGGGCAACGTTCCCCAATCCCTGAAGGATGCTGGCATGGGTGAAATGGCGGATAATGCCTCGCAAATGGCAGGAAGCCTGAAGAACCTGTCCGGCCTGATCCGTGATGCCGCCTTGGGTATTGCCAACCAGCAAATGGCGGGCATACCCGATTCCATCCTCCTGCAGACCGCCGTTCCTTTTGTCCAGGAGGAGTATCAGGCTGTGGGTATCAACACCACCAGTTTCCAGCTTGGATACATCCTGCTGTCGGGCCTGAAAATGCTGGGCGTGGCGCTGGCAGCCATGGCAGCCTCCGTCACAGTGGGTTTTTTGGGCTCACGCATCGCGGCCTCCCTGGGTCGCGAACTGCGCAGCCGTGTGTTCAAGCGGGTGGTATCCTTCTCCCAGAAGGAGATGGACAAATTCTCCACCGCATCACTGATCACCCGATCCACCAACGATATCCAGCAGGTGCAAATGGTGATGGTGTTCCTCCTGCGCATGGTGATCTACGCGCCCATCATGGGAGTGGGCGGCATCATTCGCGTGCTAAACACCAACGTCTCCATGGCATGGATCATCGCCCTGGCGGTGGGCTTGCTGCTTTCCGTGGTGGGTACGCTGTACTTTACCTCCCTTCCCAAGTTCAAAAAGCTGCAGCCCTACATTGACCAGTTGAATCTGGTAGCCAGGGAGACGCTTACCGGCCTGCCCGTGATCCGCGCCTTCGGCACCCAACAGAAGGAAAAGGATCGCTTCGATAAGGCAAATGTCATTCTGACAAAGACGCACCGCTTTGTGACGCGGCTGATGTCCGGCATGATGCCCCTGATGATGCTTATCATGAACGCCATCACGCTTCTCATCCTGTGGGTTGGTGCCCACAGCATCAGCGAGGGAGCCATGCAGGTGGGCGACCTCATGGCTTTCATTCAATATGCCATGCAGATCATTATGTCCTTCCTGATGATTTCCTTCCTTTCCATCATGCTGCCCCGGGCCTCCGTGGCCGCAAAGCGTGTGGATGAGGTGCTTACCTGCCCCTCTTCCCTGGAAGATCCCAAAACTCCGGAAACCTTTGACGGAGCGGTGAAAGGCGTCGTGGAATTCCAGGATGTATCCTTCCGCTACCCGGACGCCAAGGAGGATATGCTGACCAATATCAGCTTCACCGCCAGGCCAGGACAGACCACTGCCATCCTGGGCGGCACGGGCTCCGGTAAATCCACCCTGGTGCAGTTGATCCCCCGCTTTTTTGACGTCACGGGCGGCCGGATCCTGGTGGATGGCCGGGACATCCGCGAAGTGACCCAGCACGACCTGCGGGATCGCATCGGCTATGTGCCGCAAAAAGGCGTGCTCTTCTCCGGGACCATCGCCTCCAACATTGCCTTTGGTATGGAGGATGCGCCGCTGCAAGACATCGAAAAGGCGGCTGACATCGCCCAGGCTACGGAATTTATCCTGGATAAGCCGGAGAAGTATGACGATGCCATCTCTCAGGGCGGTTCCAATGTTTCCGGCGGCCAGAAACAGCGGCTGGCTATCGCCAGGGCTATCATGCGAAAGCCCGAGATCCTGGTGTTTGATGACAGCTTTTCGGCCCTGGATTACCGTACGGATGTCAGTCTGCGTTCCGCACTGAAGCGGGAGACAGCGGAAAGCACCGTGATCATTGTGGCCCAGCGCATCGGCACTGTACTTAACGCGGATCAGATCATCGTGCTGGACGAGGGCAGCATCGCGGGCATCGGCAGCCATTCGGAACTGATGGAAACCTGCGAGGTCTACAGGCAGATTGCCATGAGCCAGCTTTCAAAGGAGGAATTGGCACATGCAAAATAACAGGATGCGTCCCCGCGGCCCTATGGGCGGCCCGGGCCACGGCCCCATGATGGGCGGCGAAAAGCCCAAGGATTTCAAGGGCACCATGGTAAAGCTGCTCAAGGCCCTGGCCGGATACAGGCTGGCCACCGCCACCGTGATCCTGCTGGCTGTCGCAAGCGCGGTACTGGCTATCTACGGACCCAAGCAGTCGGGAAATATCATTGACGAGATCTTCAAGGGGATCATGGGGAGCTTCAAGGGTGGACCGGGAGTTGATTTCAGCGCCGTGGGCGGCATGCTGCTGGGCCTTTTGCTGCTGTATGCCTTCAGCTCCGTATTCGGCATCCTGCAGGGATATGTGATGGCGGGCGTCTCACAAAACCTGAGCTACAATTTCCGCAAGCAGCTGGATGAAAAGATTCACCGCCTGCCCATGAGCCACTTTGACACCGTGACCCACGGCGAGGTGCTCTCCAGAATCACCAACGATGTGGACACACTGACCCAGAGCCTGAACCAAAGCCTGTCTCAGGTGATTTCCGCCATCACCATCGCCATCGGCGTATTGGTGATGATGCTCACCATCTCCTGGCAAATGACGCTGGCAGCCCTTTTGATCGTGCCCCTTTCCGCGGTGTTGATGCAGGTGGTGGTGAAAAAGTCCCAAAAACACTTCATGCGTCAGCAAAAGTACCTGGGCCATGTGAACGGCCAGGTGGAGGAGGTATACTCCGGGCAATTGATCGTCAAGGCGTTCAACGGAGAAAAACAGGCGGTGGACGCCTTTGAGAAGGACAACGAGGAGCTGTATGCCTCCGCCTGGAAATCGCAATTCCTGTCCGGGATGATGATGCCCATCACCACCTTCATCGGCAACCTGGGGTACGTGGTAACGGCCATCTTGGGTGCGTACCTGGCCATCAAGGGGATCATTACCGTAGGCAATATCCAGTCCTTTATCCAATATGTGCGGATGTTCAACCAGCCTCTTTCCCAGATCGCCCAGGTGACAACACTTCTGCAGTCCACCGCTGCTGCGGCGGAGCGTGTTTTTGAGTTTTTGTCGCTGCCCGAGGAAGATCAAACGGTGGAAAACCCCACCCCCATCACCGGGCTTCAGGGCCAGGTGACCTTCGATCACGTACACTTTGGCTATACGCCGGAAAAAACCATTATCCACGACTTCAGCGCCAATGTGATGCCGGGGCAAAAAATTGCCATCGTCGGCCCCACCGGTGCGGGCAAGACCACCATGGTCAAGCTGCTAATGCGCTTTTACGATGTTTCCGGCGGTGCGATCCTGGTGGACGGCCACGACATCCGAAGCTTTGACCGCCAGGAACTACGCAGCATGTTCGGTATGGTGCTGCAGGACACATGGTTGTTTAACGGCAGCGTCCTGGACAACATCCGCTATAGCAGGCCGGACGCCACGCGGGAAGAGGTGGAAGCCGCCGCACGGTCGGCCCACGCCCACCATTTTATCCAGACCCTGCCCGGCGGCTACGACATGATCATCAACGAGGAAGCCAACAATATCTCCCAGGGGCAAAAGCAGCTGCTCACCATTGCCAGGGCGATTTTGGCCGATCCGCAAATCCTGATTCTGGATGAAGCCACCAGCTCCGTGGACACCCGCACGGAATTGCGCATCCAAAAGGCCATGGATAATCTGATGCGTGACCGCACCAGCTTTGTCATTGCCCACCGCCTGTCCACCATCAGGGATGCGGATCTCATCCTGGTCATGCGGGACGGGGATATCGTGGAGCAGGGAAATCATGAAGAACTGCTGGAAAAAGACGGTTTCTACGCGCAGCTGTACAACGCGCAGTTCCAGCAGGCGCTGTCGGCATAAAGGCCGGTATCCTGACAATTTATAAAGGGGCTGTCTCAAAGCGAGCAAAACGCTGCGAGACAGCCTTTTCTTTTTGCCTGAGTTTCAAATACGACGACGGCACATGAGCCGGCGAATCACGGCGCATACTACGCCTGCAGGATCATAAGGTGCATCACGCACCAACAAAAGCAGGTGTATGTAAATGGAAGAAGCAAGAACAAACTTGATCCCTTATAGTCTGGAAACCGTGCCCCGGCCTGGTGACCGCGAAATCCGCATGCGGCCCATGTCTCCAACCATCAACTCCCGCCCACGAGAATTAGCAGAAAAGGAGAAAGCCCATGTTTGACAAACAGCGGCCCATTCCCCTGCGCCAAAAAATGAAACAGGACGCTTACCGCAGCCTGATCGGCCGTATCTCTCCCAAATCTTCCCTGGGCCAGGGGATGCTACGCGCCTTTCTGACAGGCGGGCTGATCTGCGTCCTGGGGCAGGGATGTGTGGATATCGGCATGGCCTTTTTAGATATGAAGCTATCCACTGCCAGTACCTTCGCCAGCATTGTTCTGGTGTTTCTGACGGCGCTTTTTACAGGCCTGGGCCTGTTTGACAGGCTGGCCAAGTTCGGCGGGGCCGGAACGCTGGTGCCTATCACGGGCTTTGCCAACGCCATGGTCTCCCCTGCCATGGAATTCCGGCGGGAGGGCATGGTGCTGGGGCTGGGCGCAAAGCTTTTCACCATCGCCGGGCCTGTGCTGGTATACGGCATCAGCGCATCGGTGATCGTAGGCATTCTGTACGCCATTTTCCGCTGGTAGGAGGAAATGATATGGAAAAGCGTCTGGGAAGCCAAACAGTTTTGCTACCCTCCCGACCCGGAATCATCTCCGGGGCCGCCATTGCCGGCAAAAAGGAAAAGGAGGGCCCGCTGGGCAAGCTGTTCGACCAGATCATCGAGGATGACACCTATGGCGAGGAAAGCTGGGAAAAGGCTGAAAGTCATTTCTTTTACACCGCGGTGAAGGAAAGCCTTAAAAAAGCGGGCCTGCTGGAAAAATCGGTCCATTATCTTCTGGGCGGTGATCTGCTCAACCAGATCATGGCCTCCACCATGGCGGCCAGGGAGCTGTCCATCCCGTTCCTGGGTCTGTACGGTGCCTGCTCCACCATGTCCGAAAGCCTGGCCATCGGCTCCATGCTGGTGGACGGGGGCTTTGCCCGGACGGTAGTCTGCGCGGCCAGCAGCCATTTTTGCACCGCGGAACGGCAGTACCGTTTTCCCTTGGAATATGGCAGCCAGCGCTGCCCCACCTCCCAATGGACGGTTACCGGCGCTGGGGCCACCCTATTGTCAAGCGACCCGGATTTAATCCCCAAAGCCCATGTGACCCACGTAACCGTGGGCCGCTTGGTGGACCTGGGCATCACCGACGCCAATAACATGGGTGCGGCCATGGCCCCTGCGGCGGCCGCCACCATCGCCGCGCATTTTCAGGATACGGGGCGCTCCGCCGCCGACTACGACAGGATCGTTTCAGGGGATTTGGGCCGGGTGGGCCACGACGCGCTGCTTGCCCTGATGGAAGAAAAGGGCGTACCTCTTGACTTTGACCGGTATATGGACTGCGGTCTGCAAATTTATGACGCCAATCAGGATGTGCACGCCGGGGGAAGCGGCTGCGGCTGCTCGGCCTGCGTATTGAATTCCCTGCTGCTTAACAAATTGGCGTCAGGCGAATTCAGACGTATCCTGTTTATGGCTACCGGCGCGCTTTTGAGCCCCACAAGCAGCCAGCAAGGGGGCAGCATTCCCGGCGTGGCCCATGCCGTAGCCATCGAATCCGCGAAGGCATAAGGAGGAAACCGGTATGCTCATGTACCTGAAGGCTTTTTTGGTGGGCGGGCTCCTATGCGCCATCGGTGAATTTTTTGTAATGAAGACGGCCGCCACTCCAGCCCGCATCCTGGTAGGCTATATCGTTTCGGGCGCCGTGTTGAGCGCTTTGGGTATCTACGGGTTTCTTGTGGATTTCGCCGGGGCCGGCGCCACCGTTCCCTTGACGGGCTTCGGCCACGCGCTGAGCCAGGGCGTGATCCATGCCGTACAGGAGGTGGGCTTTCTGGGTGCGTTCACCGGCGGGCTGACAGCCACCTCCGGGGGCATCACTGCGGCGGTCATGTTCGGCACGCTGGTAGCCATGCTTTTCAAACCCCGGGCAAAAGGATAAATCATACGGCGCCTTTATACTCCGCCGGGGTCATGCCCATATACTTCTTGAACACCGCGGTGAAATGGCTTTGGGAGCAAAACTGATAAAACGCCGCAATTTCCGAAACGGTGCTTCGGCTGTACCGCAAAAAATGGCACGCCTCCTCAATGCGGCGCTTTTTTACGAACGCCGTGATGGATGTGCCTGTTTCCTGCTTGAAACGGCTGGACAGATAATCCGGATGGATATACACATGCCCCGCGATCATGGGCACGGTAAGCTTCTCCGACAGGTGCCGGTCGATGTAGGCGATGGCGCTGCGGACGACGCCGGACAGGGACGCGGCGGCCTTTGCGTTCACCTGGTCGATGAAGCGCAGCACCATGGCTTCCTCCAGCGCTTCCAGGGATTTGAGTTCCATTGCGTTTTCAATGGTCTGAATAAAGGTGTCCGAAAGGGTGAAAGCTTCGTCCGCCGGCACGCCGCCCGAAATGGCGGCCCTGGTAAAGAGTGTGCAGCTGCAGATAAGGGAATTTTTCAGGCTGCGCAGCGGGTCCTTGGCCAGGGTGGCGCGCTTTAAGCGGTTGATCTCCGCAAGCACCTTGACGGCGTTCTCCCGGTCCCCATGGCTGATCAGGCGCACCTCCTCCTGTTCCAGAAAAAAGGGAGGATGCTGAAACTGCGCCATCCTGTTTTCATAGGTCTGCTCAAAATAATTCTTGCCCACATCAGGCAGCAGGACCGGGGCAGGGCCCGGTATGGACGCGTTTCCGGAAAAAAGCCGTTCCAGCAGCTTGCCCGTATAAAAATAATTGTCTTCCGTCAAAAGTGTCATGGCACGCCAATGGGCCGCGATCTCCTCCCGCTTGCCAAGAGGCAGCCGCAAAGCGCGGATGCGCCGCAGGATTTCCCCTTCCGTCGGCTGCTTCAGCGCAAACGGGCCGCATAGCAGCGATGCGCCTGCGTCCAAGTCGAAGTAAATATAGTGCTCTTTGTACCTGTTCATCAGAAATTGCGCCGTTGCCACCTGGCCAGGGCTGGGCGACAGGGAGGAAAGCGCGGTTTCCCCCTCCAGCACTTCCGCTGCGCAAAGCGTTTTGCCTGGCAGCGCTATTTCGCAATGCGCCCTATCATAGACCGCTGTCGGCACCCGGCAAGCCTGGTGGAACATCCGGGCCAAATGCAGGATATCGGAATGCAACATGATTAACAATCCCCTCTAAAATATGTTTCATATGATAAATAGATATAAGTATTTTATCATGTAATTAAGAATATTGATATACGAATCTTAAAAAAGTGGGTATACTATACACAAAACCGCCGGTACGGGGAAATCAGCGCTGCAAGCCCCTTCCGGCCAATGAAATAAGGAGGAATACCCATGAAAAAATGGACGGTTCTTTTCTTGGCGCTGGCATTGGTGCTGGCATCCACTGCGGCTATGGCTGAGCCCGTCACCATCCGTTTTGCTGCACAAAGCGACAGCACTCCCGCCACCCAGGCGGTGGTAGACGCCTTCAATGCCTCCCAGAGCGCGTACAAGGTGGAATGGGTGGACATGACCAACGACTCCGGCGCCATGCGGGAGCAGCTGATCACCACATTGAAGGCCGGCAGCGCGGAATATGACGTGCTATCCCTGGATGTGGTCTGGGCCGGCGAGTTCGCCGCTGCCGGATACATCGCGCCCCTTGATCTGCTCATGGACGACGCCGGGCTGAATCCCGCCGACTACAACGCGGGCTCCATGGCTTCCGGCACATACAACGGCAAGGTGTACGTGATGCCCTTCTTCCCCGACCTGGGCATGCTCTACTACCGCAAGGATATCGTTTCCGCTGAGGACGAAGCGAAGTTGATCGCCGGGGACTATACCTTTGCCGATCTGCAGGCCATGGCGGAAAAGTACATGGGACAAAACGGCACCACCACGGGTTTTGTATTCCAGTCCGCGCTGTATGAGGGCCTGGTATGCAACACCAACGAATTCACGGCCAACTGGACCGATGTAAAAGGCGGTCTCACCGCCATGAAGGCCCTGATCGACTCCAAGGCCACGCCCGACAACATCATGACCTATACCGAGGGTGAGACGCACAACTCCTTCATCAAGGGTGAGAGCGTGTTTGCCCGCAACTGGCCGTATCAGTGGGGCATGATCAAGAGCGAAGGCACCATCACCACCGATCAGGCCGGCGTGGCCCCCCTGCCCGGCGGCTCCACCGTGGGCGGCTGGCTGCTGGCCATCAACAAGAACAGCGCCAATCAGGAAGGCGCCTTTGAGTTCCTGAAATTCCTCAACAGCGAGGCGGGCCAGGTGATCATGTCCACCGGCGGCTACCTGCCCGGCAACAACGCCATGCTCTCCAATGAGGAGATCATCAAGAACAATGAGCTGCTCTCCATGGAGGGCTTCAAAAACGCTCTGAAGACCACCATCGCCCGTCCCGTGTCCGCCGAATACGCCAAGGTGTCCGATGCGCTGCAGCAGGCCATCTACGGCTACCTGAACGGCTCCACGGACATCGACACGGCTGTGACCGCCGTCCAGGCGGCCCTTGCCCAATAACTTATGCCTGTAAGCCGGAGGCGGAACCCTTTCACCCCTCCGGCGCGGGGCCGTGACCAGCTGGCCGCGGCCCCGCCTTCCTGATACGACCATCCCAGGAGGTGGAGCGCATGCGCCGCGGCATGACATGGAAGCAATTCCTGTTTGTGCTGCCCCTGCTATTGCTGGTGGCGGTATTTTCCCTGTACCCCATATTCAGCTCCGGCTTGTACACGCTGTTCGACTACCAGACCAACGACCAGACGCGCAACAGCCTGTATACCGGTGGAAACCTGAACGCGGAGCTATTCCATGAGGATGGTCTGTACCTGAACCACTACCTCAAGCGGGATCTCGAAAAGGTGGACGAGGCCGGGAAGGCGGTCATCACTGCCTTGATGGCGGACATCGACGCCAGGATGGTGCCCTATGAAAATGTCAAGGGCACGCTGTCCCTGTCCGCCGGGGACGCGGAATCCATCGCCGCCTTCGTGGATGATGTGGAGGCTCGGTTAGCCGTACTGGCACAGAGCTATCCGGACGCCGGGCTGCAAACCCCGGGCAAGGCCGCATCGTACCTGCCGGAGATGCGCAGCTGCGTGGTGGGCTCCAACTTCATCGGCCTTGCTGGCTATCAAAAGCTTCTTCATGACCAGCGCTTCTTCCAGGCGCTGTACAACACCCTGGTATTCACCGTGATCTCCGTGGCCATTGAGCTTGTTCTGGGCATGGCGCTGGCCATGATCCTGGACAAGTCCATACGGGGCATCGGCATCGTGCGCACCACCTCCCTGATTCCCTGGGCCATCCCCACCGCCGTGTCCGCGCTGATCTGGACGTACCTGTACGACGGCACCAGCGGCATTGTGGCCAGGATCTTCACCCAGGTGGGGCTTTTGAAATCGCCGGAACTGCTGTTGACCAGCATCCACGGTACCATGGCCGCCGCCATCCTGGCGGACGTGTGGAAGACCACGCCCTACATGGCGCTTTTGCTGCTGGCCGGTCTGCAAATCATCGACCGGGGGCTGTATGAGTCTTCCTCCATCGACGGTGCCGGCGCGGTGCGCACCTTTACCAGCATCACGCTGCCCATGCTCAAGCCCTCCATGCTGGTGGCGCTCCTGTTCCGCACCCTGGATGCCTTCCGGGTATATGACCTGATCGCGGTGCTTACCAAGGGCACGCCGGAGACGCTTTCCATCTACGCCTACAAGGTAATGGTCAGCCAGAGCAACTACGGCTACGGCGCCGTGATCGTATTGGCCATGTTCCTGTGCGTGGCGGCTATCGCCTTCCTGTATGTAAAGGTGCTGGGCGCCGAGCTGATTACCGACGACTGAGAGGAGGGGAGCAAAATGACGGCCATCCCTGTCAAACCAAAATCCAAGCATGTAAGGACCATCGGGGAGCGCAAGCTTTTAGCCGCCATCGTGGCCGGCTTGGTCATCGCGCTGTTCCTGATCGTAAATGTGTTCCCCTTCTTCTGGGTACTGGTCACCTCCTTCAAGCCCGGCAGCGAGATCTACGGGGCGACCACAGCCTTCCGGATCATCGCCAATGCGCCCACCCTGGACAACTACGTCAAGGTGATCGGCAAAGGGATCCTGCACTCCGTGGGCAACAGCTTCATCGTGTCCTCCATGACCACGGCCTATGTGGTGATCGTGGCCTCCATGTCCGCGTACATTCTGGCTAGGTTCCACTTCCGGGGCAAGGTGTTTTTGATGGGGCTGATCCTGGGAATTTCCATGTTCCCGCAGATGGTGATCGTGGGTCCCGTGTTCAACATGTTCTACCGGTTCAAAATGCTCAACAGCTACTGGGTTGCATTGGCCTACTCCACCATCACGCTGCCTTCGGCGGTGTGGATCATGGTGGCCCACTTCAAACGCATTCCCCTTTCTGTGGAGGAGGCGGCGCGCATGGACGGCTGCTCCCAGTGGCGGATGCTCTGGCAGGTGATTTTCCCCATGGCCGCGCCCGGTGTGTTCACCACCGCCATCATGACCTTTATTGCCGCTTGGAATGAATACCTGCTGACATTGACGCTGAACTCCGACAAGAATTTCCACACGGTGCCGGTGGCCATCAACGCCCTGCGCACCCAGTTCACCATCCTATGGGGGGAGATCACGGCGGCCACCATCGTGGTGGTGATCCCCACGCTGGCCATCGTTCTCCTATTCCAGAAACAAATTGTGGCCGGGATCACCACCGGCGCCGTCAAGGAATGATGCACATGCAGCTTATTCGGCATGATCTAAATAAGAACGATATCGCTCTAATGGAAACGCTCTTTCATACCGCCAACGGCTATCTTGGGGTGCGCGGCTGCCTGGAGGAAGGCGCCCCGGAGGGCGCCGCCACCATCCGGGGCGCCTACATCAACGGTTTTTACGATGAAAAGCCCATCTCCTATGGCGAAAAGCTGTACGGCTTCCCAGAAACCCAGCAAACCATTGTCAACCTTCCGGATGTGCAGACGGTCAATGTGTACCTGGGCGAAGAACGGTTCGATGCTTTTCAGGGGGAACTGCTTTCCCATGAGCGGGAGCTTGACATGGCCGCGGGGGAAACCGTCCGCCGTGCACGCTGGCGCGGACGCTCCGGCAAGGAAATTGCAATAGAGGTACGGCGCATGGCTTCCTTTGACACAAAGGAGCTGTTTGTGCTGGAATACGCCGTCACGTCCGTGGATTACGACGGTCCCTTGGCCTTTGTATCCTCACAAAACGCCCATGTCACCAATTTCTTCGATCCAGATGACCCCCGGGTAGCCGCAGCCCCCCACGAGTTTTTGCATACGGAAAAAACCTTCGCGGAGGGAGATTTCTCTTTCATCGTCTGCCGTACCAAGACCACGGGGCTTGCCATGGTTTCCGCCGTGGCCCACGATTATCCGGCGGGGTTTTCAAAAACGCGGGAAACCGTTCCCGGCCTTATGACGGAGCGGTTCCTGGGGCACATTGCCCCCGGAGAAACGGCAAGGCTCGTCAAGCGCTGCGTATTTACCGACGCAAGACGGCATGGCGATCCCTTGGAAAGCGCCAGGGGGCTTCTTAAAGCAGCGCAAAGGACGGATCTTGCGGACCTGCGGGCAAGTCAAAGAGCCTGCCTGCAAAAATTTTGGGCGGTATCCAGGGTGGAGATTTCCGGGGACGATGCTTTGCAGGAATGCATGGACTACAGCCTGTACGCCCTTTTGCAGTCCGCCGGGCGGGACGGCGTGTCCAACGTGGCCGCCAAGGGCCTGAGCGGGGAGGGCTACGAGGGGCACACCTTCTGGGATACGGAAATCTATGTTTTTCCCTTCTTCCTGCTTACAGACCGGGAGGAGGCAAGGCGGCTGCTGAAATACCGCCACGATCTGCTGGACAGCGCCCGGGCCCATGCGCGCCTGATGGGGCACCAAAGGGGCGCGCTGTATCCCTGGCGCACCATCGCCGGCCCGGAGTGTTCCGGCTATTTCCCCTCCGGTTCGGCGCAGTACCACATCAACGGGGACATTGCCCACGCCTTCATCCAATATTATCTGGCTACGGACGACTTGGCTTTTATGGTGGATTTCGGCGCGGAGGTGCTTATCGAAACCGCCCGGCTGTGGCTGGACGCGGGCCATATGAGCAACGGTACCTTCCGCATCGACGATGTGACCGGCCCCGACGAATATACCTGCATCGTCAACAACAACTATTATACCAACGCCGCCGCCAGGGAAAACCTGCTATTCGCGGCGGAAATCTGTAAGCGTCTAAAAAAGGAAGGGCTCTTTTCGCCCCTCCAAAAAATGCTGTCCGTTACGGAAACGGAGATCCGGGAATTTCAGGAGGCCGGGGAGCGGATGTACCTGCCCTATGACCGGGAGCTTGGCATCTGCGCTCAGGACGACAGCTTTCTGCAAAAAAAACGGCTGAACCTTCAGGAAATCCCGAAAGACCGCTTTCCCCTGCTGCTTCATTACCATCCCCTGTTTCTGTACAGGCATCAGGTATGCAAGCAGGCGGACACGGTGCTGGCGCATTTCCTGTTTGAGGACTTGACAGATAAAGAAACCATGGCCAGGACGTATGACTACTACGAGCAATTGACCACCCACGATTCCTCCCTCTCCGCCTGCGTGTTCTCCATCATGGCCGCGCGGCTGGGGAGGATGGACAAGGCGGAAGCGTATTTCCGCAAAACAGCCTTCCTGGACCTGCACAACGAACACAAGAACACCAAGGATGGGCTGCACACCGCCAACCTGGGCGGCGCATACCTGGCCATCGCGGCGGGATTCGCGGGGCTGCGCATCAAGAAAGACGGGCTTACCCTTCGCCCCCGGCTGCCGGCCGGCCTGAAAGGCTATGGGTTCCGGTTCCTGTTCAGGGGCAACCTGCTCTTTTGCCGGGTACAGCAAGACATATGCACGCTTTCGCTGGAAAGCGGCCCCCCGGTCACAGCCCGGGTCCATGGGGAGGAAACCGTCCTTTCAGGAACGGTGGCCGTGAGCATCCCTTCAGGCGAAGCCTGATCATTTGGGATAGCGGATGGGCTTGCTGTTTTCGAAGGCTTCCAGCACCTCCTGGGTTTTCAGGCCATATTCCCCGGTGGTATCGCCTTCCTCAAGCCCCTGCAAGATCCGCACCATGCGGCGGATCCAGGGCTCCTGCACATGCTGGAGGGGTTCAAAGGGGATGCGCTCCGTTACACCGTTCCGGGTGACCGTTACCGGTTCCATGTCCATGATGGAAAACCGCACGCTGCCCCGGCTTCCGTAGATCACCGCCTCATCCCTGTTTTCACTGGCATGGAAACTCATCTGCAGCGCGCCCTGCACGCCGCTTTCAAAGCGGAGGAAGCCGCTCAGCACATCATTCACGCCATATGCTTTGCTTAGATTGGCGGAAATCCCGGCGGCCATGTCCACCTCCCCCAGGATGAACCGAAGGGTATCCACCATGTGGGAGCCGATGTCGTACAAAAGCCCTCCGCCGGCTTCCTGCCTGGAAAGCAGCCAGGCCCGGTTGGGATCAAAGGCGGGCACAGGGCAGGCGTAGGTATACTGAAAGGACCGGATCTCGCCGATCCCGCCTGTTTCCAGCAGCGACTTCACAGCCTTGAACTTTTCCTGCCCGCGGCGGTAATAGGCTACAAACAGCTTTACGCCGTGGGCTTTGCACGCTTCCACCATCTGCCGGCATTCCTTCACGGTCATGGCCATGGGTTTTTCCACATAGACATCCTTGCCATGGCGCGCAGCCTCCAGGGTGTAAAAATGATGCATATGGGGCGGTGTGGCGATATAGATCATGTCGATCTCCGGATCATCCATCAAATCCAGGTAGTCTGTGGAATACTTCTCAACGCCGTGCCGCCTGGCGTAATCCTCAAGCTTTTCCCTGTCCCGGCGCATGACCGCCACAAGGCGCGAGCCCTCCGCCTTTTGAAAGGCCGGGCCGCTCTTTTTCTCCGTCACATCCCCACAGCCGATGATGCCAAATCCAATGGTTTTCATGGGCATACCTCCTCACTTTTCTTGTGTGTGCAGTTCCCAGCCCTGGTCGTTGTGGTAGATCATCTGCCTTGTCATGCCGCCATCCACCACAAAATTCTGCCCGGTGATGAAGGAAGCCTGCTCCCCGCACAGATACCGGCACAGGGAAGCGATATCCTCTGGCCTGCCTACCCTTTGGCAGGGGTGCTGTAGCATATCCGCCTTGGAATATGCGGCCAGTTTTTCTTCCGCGTGATACTCCCCCGTGTCGATCCAGCCGGGGCTGACAGCGTTCACCCGGACTTTTCCAGCAAGACTCACCGCCAGCGCATGGGTCAGCGCCGTGATACCGCCCTTGGCGGCGGTATAGCTTTCCGTGTCCGGCTGGGACATGAAGGCCCTGGTGGAAGCGATGTTCACCACCGACGCGCCCTTTGGCATACAGGGCATAAGCAGGCAGGCCAGCATGTAGGGAGCCGTGACCCCCAGGGACAGCACATAGTTGAAATCCTCATACGTGCAGCCGGAAAGGATGCCCCGGCGGGAGATGCAGGCGTTGTTGACCAGCGCGTCCACCGCGGAAAACCTTTCTCCAATGACCTGCGCGAATCCTGTCAAATCCTCTTTTTGCGCCATGTCCCCATGAAAAAACAGGCAGTCGGACCCGCGCCCCGCAAGCTCCATGGCAAACGCCTCACCCCTGGTCCTGTCCACATCGGAAAACGCCACGCCATAGCCCGCCTTGGCAAACTCCTGAACGACACAGCGGCCGATGCCGTTGGCGCCGCCTGTGACCACGCATACTTTTTTCATAGGTCATTCCCTCCCGTTCCCTGAATGGTGATCAGCACGATCTCCGGCGGATTGAAGATGCGGGGCAGTTCCGGATAGTAGGACAGTCCCCGGCTCACCACCAGGCTTGTCCCCTCCTCCTGATAAAGCCCGCCCGCGTATTTGGGATACCATCCCTGGTTGGGCGCGAACAGACCGTTGAGCAGAAAGGGAATCCGTACCTGTCCGCCGTGGGTGTGCCCGCTGGCTGCCAAATTCGGATGATGGGCTCCTGGTCCGGCTTATAGATATAGCTGTGCAGATCGGCCAGGAGCACGGCCTTCACAGCTTCACCGTCCGGGTATTTTGCGGAAGCCACCTCATACCGCCGGATCACAAGTCCGCGGTAAAAGGCCGCGAACATAAGGACGGCCAGGATAATAACAATCAGCAAAAGGATTTTCAGCACCTTTCTTTTCCTGCGCCGTATGGGTACTCCCCCTTTGAAGGCTGTTGATGCTTGTGAAGCGAGCTGTCTTCTGATATACTGATTCCATTCCTTTCCCCTGACTTCCTCTTTCCGACCGTCTAAAAGGAGGAAAACCATGTATATTGCCAATGAAAAACGTTACGCAGCCATGCAGTACCGCCGCTGCGGAAAGAGCGGCATTCAGCTTCCCTTTTTGTCCCTGGGCCTCTGGCACAATTTTGGCGGCAGCGTTCCCTTTGAAAATGCCCGGGAAATGGTGCTGGGGAGCTTTGACATGGGCATCACCCACTTTGACCTTGCCAACAACTACGGCCCGCCTCCCGGCTCCGCGGAGGAGACCTTTGGCCGCATTTTGAAAAAGGACCTGGCCCCCCATAGGGATGAACTGATCATCTCCTCCAAGGCGGGCTATTATATGTGGCCCGGCCCATACGGTGATTTCGGCAGCAAAAAGTACATCGTCGCCTCCTGCGACCAAAGTCTCAAGCGTCTGGGGCTTGACTATGTGGACATCTTCTATCACCACCGCCCCGATCCCAACACGCCCCTGGAGGAATCCATGGACGCGCTGGCCACCCTGGTCCGGCAGGGCAAGGCGCTGTATGTGGGCCTGTCCAACTACAATGGGCGGGATACCCAAAGGGCCAGCCAGCTTTTGAAGGCCATGGGCATCCATTGCCTGATCCACCAGCCCAAGTATTCCATGTTCCACAGGATTTGGGAAACGGAAGGGCTCTTTGATGTGCTGGAGAGCGAGGGGATCGGCTGTATCGCCTTTTCACCGCTGGCCCAGGGGCTGCTGACCGACCGCTATTTTTCGGGCATCCCCGCGGATTCCCGGGCGGTGACTTCCGGCGTTTTTTTGAAGCCCGAATCCATCACCGAAGCGATGGTGAACAAAGCGAAGCGGTTGGACGAAATCGCCGGCCGCCGCGGGCAGAAACTATCCCATATGGCCTTGAGTTGGGCGCTGCGTAACCCGGTCATGACCTCCCTCATCATTGGCGCAAGCCGCTTAAGCCAGATTCAGGAGAACCTGCGCGCACTGGACAACGCTGTCTTCTCACCGGAGGAACTGGCGCAGATTGATTCCATCCTGGCCCAGTAGGGAAAGGATTCCATTGGCGCAACAGCCAAAAGCGCGGACACACGCAAGTGTTCCGCGCTTATTAAATAGGAGTATGTCAGTTGTTGAGGCAGGCCGCCGCTTCCTCCCCCGTGACGGCCTCCTTGGAAAGAAGCATTTCGAAGAGGGCGGTCCAGGCTTTTTTGTTCTGGTTCAGCACATCCATGGAGAGCTTGTACGCCTGCTCCAATAGATGCAAAACGCCCTGCTGCCTTTGTTCTCCGCCCGCCAGCAGCATTTCGAAGGGTTTTTCCTCGTCCGGGCCCATACCCCACTCCGATGCCATGCGGGTGGCGATTTCGGCGGCTTTGGTAAGGTCGTTGGCCGCGCCGGTGGTTACCTCTCCCGCGCCGAAAGCCAGTTCCTCCGCAGCCCGGCCCGCCAGCGCCACCGCCATATGCCCGAGCAGTTCCTGTCTGGTATGAAACAGCTTTTCCGGGGCGATGGACATGCTGTAGCCCGCCGCGCCCTTGGTGGAGGGGATGATGGAAACCCGGTTCAGCTTGCTCTCCGGCAAAAGCTTCAAGGTGGCCAAGGCGTGGCCCGCCTCATGGACGGCCGTGATCCGCCGTTCCTTTTCCAGGGCATCCATCCCCGTTTTTTCCTCGCCCACCAGCGCGGTATGGAAGGCATAGTCGATATCCTCCATGGTAATGGCTTCCGCCTGGCGGCGTGCCGCGTGGATGGCGGCCTCGTTCAGCACGCTCTCAAGCCTTGCGCCGGAGAACATGGCAGTCTGGGCGGCGATTTCCTGAAAGGACACATCCGCCGCCAAGGGTTTGCCCTTGGCATGCACCTGTAAAATTTGAAGCCGCTCACTTAAACTGGGCAGCGGCACCTCGATCTGCCGGTCGAACCTGCCTGCCCGCAAAAGCGCCTCGTCCAGGGTGTCGGGGCGGTTGGTGGCGGCCAGCACCACGATGCCTTCCTTGCCGGAAAAGCCTGACATTTCGGTGAGCAGCGCGTTCAGCGTCTGCTCCCGTTCATCGTTGCCGTTGTCCCTTTTTTTCCCGATGGCGTCGATCTCGTCGATGAAGATCACGCCACGGCCCGCTTTCCTCGCTTTTTGGAACAGGGTGCGGATGCGGCTGGCGCCCACGCCCACATAGACCTGCACGAAGTCCGCGCCGCTCACGGCAAAAAAAGGCACCTTGGCCTCCCCGGCCAGCGCCCTGGCCATCAACGTTTTCCCGGTGCCCGGAGGCCCATACAGGAGCACGCCCCTGGGGATCCTGGCGCCATATTTGGCGAAAAATTCCGGCGTTTTGATAAAGTCCACAAGATCGCGCATGCTGCGAAGCGCTTCCTCGTTGGCGGCCACGTTTTGAAAGGTCACAGAAGGGATATCCTTGCTTTCCTCAATGGCCGCATACTTGGCAAGGCCCGTGGCCCCTTTCGTCCTGGAGCGAAGAATCAAAACCAGCAAAAGCAGCACAAGGCCTGCACCCAGCACCGTTCCCAACTGCCCGGCGGAAGATTCCTGCACATCCACGCCGGTTTTAAGCAGCGTGCTTTTCAGCGTTTCGTCCCTTGGATTGGGCACCTGCGCCTTGGTTCCGTCGGAGAAGGTCACCGTAAGCTCCGCGCTGTCCGAGAGCACCACGGTACGCACGGCCCCTGCCTTGATCTTCTCCATAAAGGCGGGATAGGTGATGGCCGCCGGACGCGCAAAATGCTGGGAAGCCAGCAGCCCCAAGCCCGTCGCCAATATCGCCATAAACAGCAATACGGACATTTTCCCTCTTTTTTTCACATTTCCCACCTCATTTTATTGAGCCATTTAAACAGTTATCAGTATACAGGCAGCCTATGCAAATGTAAACGGTACTTTCTGGCGGTGTTTTTCCAGTGTGCTTCTTGGCACTTGCGGGCAGGATATGCACAGGCATTTGCGGTTGAAAGGCGGCGTGCACGGTGAAAGCGGAAGAAAAGAAAAAAAAGCGTCCGGGCAAAAGCAAAAGCGGTTCTGTCCCCGGGCAGTCCCCTTCCTTCAAGGATGGTATTCCGCCGCATCAGCAGGATGTTGAAGCCGATATGCAACGGCCATTCGCTGCAGGTATGGAAACATCCAATGACGCGCACGCGAAGACTGTTATAGCGAAAGAAAAAAAGGAAAAAAAAGAAAAACGGCAAAAGGAAGGCGGCAAAAAAAAGCGCCATGTCTTCCGGTATATCCTGCTCTCGCTGGCCGGCCTGTTTGTTGGCACCCTTGTATTCGGCTACTTCTACTTTGACGTTCCCCATTGGCAGAAGCTGGACGTGAACAAGATCACCTCCATCGCACAGACAGGCAGCATCTATGACGCCAACGGGAAATACGTCACCGCCATCCAGGGCACGGAAAACCGCACCGTGATTTCTCTGTCCGATGTGCCCATGCAGGTGCGCCAGGCATTTCTGGCCGCGGAGGATGTGCGTTTCTACAGCCATTTCGGGGTGGACCCGGTGCGGTTCTTCGGTGCGGTGGTGGCCAATATCAAGTCCAGGAGCTTTTCAGAAGGATTCAGCACCATCACCCAGCAGCTGATCAAATTGAGCCATTTGAGTTCCCAAAAAACCATCGCCCGCAAGCTGGAAGAAGTCTATCTCGCGCTGCAGCTGGAGCGGCAGTACACCAAGGACCAAATCCTGGAGATGTATCTGAACTATGTTTATTTCGGAAACGGAGCCTATGGGCTGCAGGCAGCCGGTAAAACCTATTTCGGCAAGGATGTCAAGGATCTGACCCTTGCCCAGGCGGCAAGCCTTGCGGCCATCCTGAACGCCACCACCGCCTATTCCCCCACCCTGCATCCGGAAAACAACCAAACCAGGCGAACATATATCCTCAATACCATGCTGGAAAACGGGATGATCGACACCGCCACCCACGACGCTGCCATTGCGGAGGATATCCAGTTGGTGGAGAGCAAGCCTATCGCCACGGCTTACGGCTGGTTTGTGGACGCGGTATTGAGCGAGGCTGAGGATCAATTGGACGTGTCTGCGGAGACGCTGCTGGGCAGCGGATACCGTATCGACACCACCCTTGACCCCGGGCTTCAGGAAATTGCCGATGCCCAGTATAAAACGAAGGTGTTTCCGGCCAACGCCTCCGATGGAACCAAAGTGCAAAGCGCCATGGCCTGCGTTGACGTCAAAACCGGGGCGGTGAGGGCCATCGTGGGCGGCCGGGAATATACCGTTCTGCGCGGCTTCAACCGCGCCACCCAGCTTAAGCGCCAGCCCGGATCAGCCATCAAGCCTCTGGCCGTTTATGCCCCGGCCATGGAATACTTCGGCTATAACACCGCCAGCGTATTAATGGATGAGCCTACCGACTTTGGCGGCTACAAGCCTCGCAACAGCGGCGATGCCTATTATGGCAGCGTTACCGTCCGCACAGCTTTGATGTACAGCCTCAACGTATCCACCGTATCGCTCCTGCAAAAGATAGGCGTCAAGGCCGCAAGGACCTACCTCACCAACACCGGCATCCCCCTGGACAGCCGGGATGCCAACCTTTCCCTGGCTCTGGGTTCCCTAACCTACGGCGTATCCCCCGTGGAGCTTGCGGCGGCCTATGCGCCCTTTGCCAACGAAGGCTATTTCAATGCGCCTTATTTTATCGAAAGGATCAGCGACAGCCAGGGCAAGGTGGTCTATCAGCACCAAAAGGAAACTAAGAGAGTGCTGTCCCTACAAAACGCCTACCTGATGACCAGCCTTTTGCAGTCCGTGACCTCCTCGGGAACAGGTGCAACCCTCTCCGGGGCCGGGACGCCGGTGGCGGGCAAGACGGGTACGGTAAACCAGCAGGGCGGCGGCACAAAGGATATCTGGATGGCCACCTATAATACGGAGATCGCCACCGCGGTCTGGATGGGCTTTGACAATCCCGACAGCAAGCACCGCATGTCCGGCTCCGTTTCCGGCGGCGACAACGCGGCTACCTTGAGCCGCAATTTCTTCAAAGCGGTTTACCAGGGAAAAACAAAGCCGCAATTTGAAAAGCCGGGCGGGATCATCACCCTGGAGCTGGACAAAAAATCTGTGGAATGGCGGGGCGAGGCCATGCTGGCCGTGGACATCACCCCGAAAACCTACCGCTTCAGCGAAGTATTCACCGCAGAAAACCATCCCACCAAAAAAAGCGATATCTGGAATGCCCCCCGCACACCCAACAGCTTTTATGTGACTTATAATGAAAACGGCAATCCGCTGCTGGTGATCAAGCCCGCGGACTATGCCGTGTACAGGATCCAGCGGGACGCCGTGGGCGAATCCTTTGTATTGACGGAGTTATGGGGTTCCGCCGGCGAGACGTTGTACTATGCCGATACCAAGGCGGTTCCCGGCGTCACCTACACCTACCGGGTGATCCCCGTCCACGCGGAGCTGCTTTTGAACGGCGTCCTGCTGGAGGGTGTTCAAAGCGTGCAGGTGGCCCAGGCCAGATGGCCCTCCACAGGCGGCAGCATCCTTCACGATATGTTTGGTTTCCTGTTTGGCACAGGGGGAGAGAACAGTTCTCCCAGCACCACCATACCGCCTGGGGATTCGGAAAACCTGAGCTCCATCTTCTGGGACTGACATCGGGTGGCATAGGGGCGCTCAAGCAAACATCCGTCGATTCTGTTCCATGCCATGGCCTTCCTATGAAAAAATATATCTCTGCCGTTCTTGCCGCCAAAAGGCGTGCCACCGCACGGCGCGCGGCCGGCGGGCTGCACCCGCACCCATATCCATGCTGCGATTTTATAAAAAAAGCATACGGACGCAACTATACGCATCTCTGAAGCATCCATAAAGTGTAAGATCGATTTTACAGGCGGCCATCACACCACAAGGAGGAACAAAATGACGCAGGAGGAGTTTGCCAACCGCATCGTGGCGATGCAGGGCACGCTTTACCGCGTATCCACCACCATTCTGCCACAGCTGTGCGACCGGGAGGACGCGGTACAGGAGGCCATTGAAAAAGCCTGGGAAAAGCGAAACAGGCTGCGCGACGACCACGCCATTCAAGCATGGGTCGTCCGCATTTTGATCAATGAATGCTATACCTTGCTTCGCCGCCGCAGGCGTGAGGAGCCCTCCGATACGCTGCCCGAGCGGGAAACAGCGCCGGATGCGTTTCCAGATCTCTATCAAATGTTTACCTCCCTTGACGAAAAGTATCGCCTGCCGCTGGTACTGTACTACGTAGAGGGTTATTCCATGGAGGAAACCGCCCGCATGCTGCGCATGCCGCAAGGAACGCTAAAATCGCGGCTGCACCGTGGGAGACTGCTTCTCAGGGATACGCTGAATTTGGAGGAGGCGCTCGTATGAAACAGGCCCATCTCAAAGAAATGTACGGCACAATGCCTGAAAGCTTCAGGCGCCGTGTCGCCTTTACCCTGAAAAAAACTGAGGTGCGAACCATGAAACGGAAGATCAAAATCCGCACAATTTCCATTGCGTCCGCAATGCTGTTGCTGCTGACGACGGCGGCCTACGCGGCATTCCCATCGCAGGTAGCGGCATTCTTTGGGAAAACCTACGGGAACGATATGCAGGCCTGGCTGGAAAAGGGCGACGTGGCAACTGTAAACCAGTCGTTTATACTGGACGAGGTTGAATTTACCTTGGACGAGGTGGTCTACCGTGACAACGGCCTGTACGGCATAGGCGCCATTCGCCCGAAGGAGGAAAGCAATGCGGTGCTCCTTCCGGAGGATTACTTGCCCTCGGACCCCTATGGGTACGACATTCACGGAGAAGGCGGAACGACGGAAAAAGCGCCCGCCGGCGAGCCTACCATTGCGGACACAGCAAGGGAAAAGGGCGGCAAGCTGCTTCAAGTCCGCGTACTGCCCAGCAAGATCGGCGTGGATGGCGGAACCATGCTGTCCCCGGGCACAATCGGCTATGCGCCGGTGCCGCAGCGGGACGGCAGCGTTCAGTTTTCCTTTGAGCTCTCCGATGCTTACGCAGTAGAAGAAGGGCAAGTATATACCCTCCAAATGCTGGCATCCGTATGCGAAATGACCCTGGACGGCGAAATACTGGAGGATACCCGGGTCAGTGAAACCTGGACGGCAGAAATCAAGCCTGTGCCTATCAGCGAAGCTTCTCCTGGTACTGCCAAGCCGGGTGAGCCGGAAATACCAGCTGAGCCTGCCGGCGATGGATCTCTTGCCGTTACCGAACCCAAAATCATGGTGCCGGATGCTTTTACCCAAAGCGGTACGCTTCCCATCTACCGGGCCACGGAGCGGGACTTTGGCGACAATTTGCAGCCTGAGCTGTTCAATCCATCGGGTATCACCAACCGCGGCAAAGGAGAAATCGTTTTTACAGATGAGGCCATTCTCCAATTCGGGCCGGAAGCGCTGTTTTATGGCGAAAACAGCGGCACGTTCAACGCCAGCGCAGGAACGGAGCATCAGGCGAACGATATTCCGCGCCCGGCGCTGTCCAGCAGAATCGCCAGCCTTGCATCCTGGGCGATTAACGGGTGGCCTGGGGACGGCAAGGTGTATCAGTTGGAAAAGCCGGCCCTGACCGGTATTTCTCTGGACGAAGCCAAGAAGACACTAGAAACGCTGCTTGAGAAACTTGGCCTCACGGGCTATGTCTGCGATTACGCGCTGGACATGAGTGCGGATCGCATCAAGACGCTAGGCAGCAGCATGAACGCGCTGATTGCATCAGGAAAATTCTGGACAAACCTGCCACTGTACGATTTCAGCCAGGCTTCGGCAGCGGATGAAGGTTATTTTCTGAGCTATCACAAACCGGGTGACGGGCGCAATCTGGGGAACGGCGATATTTTCAGCGTATATGCCTTTGTCACCGAGCGGGGCATAGTAAACGCCGCCATCCGGGACGCGTACATCCCCGGCGATGTGTATGGAACACCCGATTCGCTGATCAACCCCGAGAAGGTCCTGGCCCAACTGCCCGGTGAAGTCGCTGCATCGCGCTTCCCCGGAAAGGTGGTTTCCGTTTCCAGCGTCCAATTGACTTACGCGCCGATGCGTGCCGAAAACAAAGCGGACGGTATGGTGCTTTCCCCTGTCTGGCTGGTCATTTATCAGGATGAGGAAGCGGCGGCGGAGGGCTATACCTGCTGGGCAGAGTTTAATGCGGTGGATGGCAAGCTGCTGAACGCCATTTTCAAGTGAACACAGATAGCTGGAAAGCCTGAAGTACAAAACAGCCGCTTTAAGACGAAAAATCACGCGCCGGTCGCCCGGCGCGTGATTTTTGTCTCGTTTGCTGCCGCGTTTGCCGCCTAGAATTCAAATCCGGTGCATTCCTTCAAAAACGCATGATTGACGTTGTCTATTTTGAATGTTAGCATGACCACAGATTTGTAGTTTATGCACATTTTATTTCATGCACTGCGGAAGGGGCGTTTCTTTTTGAAAGGCGTGCAATTACGGCGCAGGATTTTAAGCAATTGGGTGCTGTATCTGTTCCTGGCGCCGGCAATAGCGTATATTTTCTTATTTAATTATGTTCCAATATATGGTGTTCAGTTGGCCTTCAAGGATTTTGCTGCATCCAAGGGCATCTGGGGCAGCCCTTGGGCGGGCCTTAAGCATTTCCGCGAGCTCTTCGGATCCCCAGTGTTTTCAAGGCTGATCAACAACATCCTCACCTTGAGCCTGTATGGGCTGGCGGCAGGCTTTCCTATCCCCATTTTGCTGGCGCTGATGCTCAACAGCGTCCCTAACCGGCGGTTTAAGAAAATCGTTCAGAACATTACATACGCGCCTTATTTTATCTCCACCGTTGTGCTGTGCGGCATGGTGATCCTGTTTCTGTCACCAAGCTCCGGTGTGATCAACAGCGTGATCAAGCTGACGGGCGGAAAGCCTGTCAACTTCATGCAAAACGCCAAGCTGTTTCCAGCAATCCACGTCTGGTCCGACGTATGGAAGCAGACGGGCTGGGCATCCATCATTTACCTTTCGGCTCTGGCGGGCATCAGCCCGGAGCTGCATGAGGCCGCCACGGTGGATGGCGCCAACAAACTTCAGCGTGTTTTTCACATCGACATTCCGGGGCTTATGCCAACTATTGTCGTGATGCTGATGCTCAGCCTAGGCCGTTTGATGAATGTGGGCTTTGAAAAAATCTATCTGCTGCAAAATTCCATCAACCTCTCCAAATCCGAGGTTATCTCCACCTATGTATACAAGGTGGGCATGCTGAACGCGCAGTACAGCTTTTCCACAGCCGTCAGCCTTTTCAATAACGTGATCAACATCGTCATGCTGGTAGCAGCCAACTTCCTTGTAAAGCGGCTGGGCCAGCAGGGCCTGTGGTAAGGAGGCGGCCTATGAAGGGTACTTTGAGGGGAAGCCATTTTGACAGAATCTTTGATATTATTATCTATTTTGTGCTGAGCCTTGCGCTGCTTATCACGCTCTATCCCCTGTATTTTGTGCTGATTGCCTCGGTGAGCGATTATGTGGCGGTCAATAACGGCCAGGTGCTGCTCTATCCGGTGCGCTTCACGCTGGAGTGCTATCAAAAGCTTTTGAAGGAGCGCTATATTTGGACGGGGTATCTGAACACCTTTCTCTACACGGTTTCCGGGACCGCCCTTAACGTGACCGTGACGGTCCTGGCAGCCTACGCCCTCTCCCGCAAGGATCTTGTGGGGCGCAAAGGGATCATGGGGTATTTCCTGTTCGTGATGTTTTTTAATGGCGGGCTGATCCCGCTGTATATCACGGTGAACAGGCTGGGCCTGCACAACACCCGTTGGGCGCTGATCCTTCTGGGCGCGGTCAACATCTATAACCTGATCATCACCAGAACCTTCTTTGAGCAGACCATATCGGAAGAGCTATTGGAGGCGGCCAAGGTGGACGGCTGCGGGAACGCACGCTTCTTTTTCCGCATTGCGCTGCCGCTGTCCAGCGCCATTGTCGCTGTGATCACGCTGTACTACGCGGTGGAGCACTGGAACAATTATTTCAACGCTTTGATTTTTATTTCCGACTACAACATCATGCCCCTGCAAATCATTGCCCGGGATATCCTAATCGCCAACCAGCGGGTGGATTTCTCCTCCGAAATTGAGGATGTGGTGGCCAGGCAAAGGTACGCCGAGCTTCTCAAATACGGCATCGTGATTGTCTCGTCCCTGCCCATGCTGGCAGCCTACCCCTTTGTGCAGAAATATTTTGTCAAGGGCGTCATGATCGGCGCCATCAAAGGATGAATATATGCCGCGGCGTCCCAGCGGTATATAATAGATCATTGAAAGGAGCTTCCCTATGAAACGGAAACTGCTGTCCCTGGCGCTTATGCTGGCGCTGTGCCTGGCTGTTTTCCAGCCGGCCCTTGCCCAGACCGTTACCCTGCCTGTCTCCCAGGAAAAGGTTACCCTGACCGCTATGATCACAAGGCAGAGCTGGAACACCGTCAACTTTGAAGACCTCCCTGTGGTAAAGGCTTTTGAGGAGGAGACCAACATCCATATCAACTGGGTGGTCATCCCCGCGGAATCCGAAACCGAACGCATCGGCCTGGCTTTTGCCAGCGGCGACCTGCCGGACCTTTTCTTCGGCACCAGGATGCCTTATGACGTGGTGATCCGCAACGCGGCCGAGGGAACGATTCTGCCCCTGAACGGCCTTATTGAGCAGTATTGTCCCAACCTTACCGCACGTTTTGCTGTACGGCCCGATATCAAGGCAGACCTGACCTTCCCCGACGGCAACATTTACGGCCTGGCGAAAATAGATGAAAAGCCCCTGCAGTCCAATCAGGACAACATGTTCATCAACAAGGAGTGGCTTGCAAAAGCCGGGCTTGCAAAACCCACTACCCTGGATGAATTCTATAACATGCTGAAGGTGTTCAAAGAGACGGATTTCAACGGCAACGGTGTGCAGGACGAAATCCCCTTCACCTTCCTGCCCGGCTCTTCTTCCCAGGGCATCCATTCCCTGTTTGGCTCCTTCGGCGTTGTGGATACGCCCGCCTCCGGGACACACCTGATGGTTCAGGACAGCCAGCTTGTGTATGTTCCCGCCACAGATGCATACCGCGAGGGATTGGACTTTTTCCACAAGCTGTATGAAGAGGGCCTGATCGACATGGAGGCCTTCACGCAGACGGGCGCCCAATACACCGCCAAAGTACAGGAAGGCAACATCGGCGTGTTTATGGCCTGGCAGGCGGACAGCTTTGCGGCCGACGCGGACAACTGGGATTATATGCTGCCGCTGAAGGGCGCAAACGGCGGGCAGATGTGGTACCGCACCCCCGGCGTGGCGGGCCTGAACATCAACGGAAGCGACACCGGCATTTTCTTCGCCATCACCAACAAAAACCAGCATGTGGCGGAAACCATGAAGTGGATCGATTACCTCTGCACTGGCACCAATAACCTTCGCCAATACTACGGCACCGAGGGTACAGGCCCCGATGCCGGCACGGGCTGGTACTGGAACGAGGACAACCTGTGGGTGCGCGTCAGCGATCCCGCCAAAGCGCTGTCGGACAACGCTTATTCCGCGACAATGACCTTTGGGCCTTCGACCCCCAGCATGCTTACCTATGATGAAATCATCAGCCATCAAAAGCTGCCCGTTCCCGCCGCCAAAAAGAACGCCCGGGAAGCGGAATACAGCCAATTCTATCCCAAAGAGGAGCTTCCCGCCTTCAAGCTGACGCTGGAAGAAGTGGACACAGTATCCCGTATCACCGTTGATCTGGACAACGAAGTGGACAATATGCAGGCATACGCCATCATCAACGGCCTATCGGACGGCGAATGGCAGGAATATGTAAAGAACCTGAGCGCCCTGGGGCTTGAGGGGTATATCCAGGTGTACTCCACCGCCTATGACCGCGTGAAGTAAGAGCGACCCCTGCCGGCCGGGCGCTTCCCGCCCGGCCGGGGGCCGGCGGGAAAGGAAGAATAC
>JAEWVC010000012.1 GCA_023459275.1 Bacillota bacterium
TCCCCCTCTGGGGCAAACGAGTTCCAGAGCTCGTCTAGGTAGGGTCCGCCGCGCTTCCTGCCGTTTCTCCATCCGTGTCCGGCATGGCCGCGGTGAGCGCGGACGTGATGCTGTCCATGATCCCGCTCAGGTTGGAAAGCGTCACCATGCCGCCGACTTTTCTTTCGGTCAGGGTTTCGTCTTCGTGGAGCAACCCCGCCCAGAGCAGCGTGCGCGCGGCCTTCAAGCTGCCTTTCTGCATCGCCTGGAACGCCGCGTCCATGGAACCGAACTTTTCTTCAAGCTCGGCGAAGGCGTTGAGGTCGAATTTCAGGCAGCGAAGCCTGTCCAGTTCAATGGGGACTGTGATCTCCCGTATGTCTTTGAGTGCCATATCCCGTCACCTCCATGCCGTCAGGATTGGGTCCCGCTGCTTTCGTCGCCGGGCACCGTGTCGAACCACGTCCCCGCGCCGGTGAAATCCACGTCGCCGCTGTCGGCTTCGCGTTTCCATTCGCCGTCGTGAATCCTTTTTACGAACGTGCCGGAGAGCTTAGGGTTGTTCCACTTGGGCTTGTCCTCCATGGTGGCAAACTCATCATCCTTGAGCGCGAATTTGCCCTTGAGCAGCCACACGAACCTGTAGTTGCCCTTGGTGGTGCGGGACATGAACCCAATCGCCACATAGGGCGGGATGTCCGTGTCCCTCTGGATCATGACGCCCGCGCTGTAGGTATGGCCCAGCAGCGCCGCCTGCGTCTTGATGGGCAGCGTCGCAAGCTCCATCTCAAAGGCGATGTCGCCCAGGCTCGTCTGGGTGTCGAACGGCCCATCGTCCGCGTACAGGGTCTCCTGGTTCGATGCCGGGCTGATCTTCGCGGTGACCGCACCGACCAGGGGCTGGGGTGTTCCGTAGGCGAGCGCGTCCTCCGAATCCTCGGTGAGCAGCGCGTAGTGCAGGTTTCGTAAGCCGACCGGCTGCATGTTCATCCCTCCATCAGGCTCTCGTAGTATTCATAGTTCACGGACTTGACGTAGATCGCCTCGTCCGGCAGGTAGTCATCGGTCGCCTGGGAAAGGCGGCGGAAGCCGTTTTCGCTGAGACAGCGATGAAGCGCGGCATTCACGCCGCGCAGGACGTTCTCCCTGGCATAAATGTCGATGCGAAACGCCGTTCGTTCTTCGATAGGAGCATCGTCGGCCCAAGCCGTGTAGTCCCGTCCCGCCTCGAATATGGCGAGCCGGGGGAACAACTCCGCCTGGGGCGAGAGAATTTGGTAGATGGCCTTGTGACCGGTGGGGTCTGATGGAAAGAGTGCCGTCAGGCGTCCATCCGCCAGGAGAAGGTCCACCAATGCGCTGCAATCCATGTCCGCACCCCTCACAATTCGAGCTTTTCTTTGAGTTCGTCCGCCACCGCTTGATGGACTTCCGCGGCCTTTTCCTCCAACGCGGGCGCGAAGAACGGCCGCGCGGCCATCTTCACGGTGCCGTGCTCAAGGTATTTCCAGTAGTACGACGGGCCGTTGGCGCCGCCCGCGACGGTGACGCCCGCCATGTTCAGCGCCTTGTCCGCTGTGATGGTGTCGGCCAGATGAAAGGGTGAGAGTTTCCCGCCCGTCCGGTGTTTGAGACTGCGGGGCGCTTTGGCCTTCACGGTCGGGACGAGCACCTGCGCGCCCTTGTACAGCGCGGAGGAAATTGCGCCCTTCGCGGCGTCGCCCAGCGCTTTCGCCTGGTTTCCGACCTCCCCGAAGGAATCCAAATCCAGCGCGCTCATTCCGCGGTCGCCTCGCTTCGCGTCAGAATTTCCAGGGCGACGTTTCGCCCGCCGGGATTGACCACCGACTCGATGCCGTAGTCCGTGCCCCGCCATCGGACGGTCATCTCCGCGGTGACGTCGGCCCGGTACCGGATGGTGAAGCGGATGGAGTTCTCGCGGTTGACCGCAGCCGCCTGGAAGTACTCACGACCGGAGAGCGGCTCCGCCTTCGCCCAGACGGTGCAGAGGGTCTCCCAAGTTTCCGTGGTGATGCCGCTCCGCACCGTTACGGCGCGCTTCCGAACCTCAAGCCGCCCGCGCAGGTCGCCCGCGTTTAGGTCGTATTGGTTTTTGGGCATACATGCCTCCGCCTAAAAGAGCGCACTCGGTTCCCGATGCGGCCAGAGCAGCGCATGGAACGCGGCCATCATGGCGCTGTGCGCGGAGGCGTCATCGGCCTCCCGGTGCGCGTAGTGGTACCCCGCGAACAGCAGCACCGCCAGCCGCACAGGCTCCGGGGCGTCAGAAAACGACTGCCCGCAGAAGTCCGCCACGGCCGCTTCCGCGATCCGCAGCAGCATCCCCAGGTAGTCGTTTTCATCGTCCGCCTCGATCCTCAGGTGCGCCTTCAGCTCGTTCAGGGTCACCATTACGAAGCCTTCTGCTGGAGCACCTTCACCGCTTCGGGCAGGATGAGCTTGCCGTCTACGCGCTCGGAGGAGAGGAAGCCCACCTGACCGGTGGCGGCGTACAGTTCATTGAGCCTCTGGAACGAACGGCCCTCGCGGTCTGCCACCCAATAGAAGCCCAGGTCGCCGAACAGGATGGTCTTGGTACCGGCGGCAAGGGAAGGCATGAACGCGGAGGTATACACGGGCCGATTCAGGATGGTGTCCGGGGTGCCAGCCGTCACGGAGGGCTGCCAGATGTAGTCTCCGTTCCCGTTCTTGAGCTTTCGGAGCGCCTTCACCGTGCTGTCGTTCATGAGGAACACAGCGTTGCGGCGGTAGGGAGCGCGCAGCGAGTAGAACAGGTCCAGCACTTCATCCATCGTGATCGCCGTGGCGCTGGCGGCGGTGACTCCGGTCTCCGAGCCGCCCGTTGCCGCGAGAATACCGAGCGGCTTGCCGCTGCCGTTGCCGGTGAAGAACGCTTCTTCCTCGGCGGCTCCGATGCGGCGCGCGAATTCGGTGGCGATGTAGGATGCAATGTCGAACACCGAGTCGTTCAGCAGTTCGTCCGAGACCTTAATCATCGTCGCCAGCTTGTATGCGCCGATGGACGTCATACCGAAGGTATCGTCGCTCTCGGGATAGGCTGCTTCCTCGTCAATCCAGGCGGCGGTTCCCTTCGACGCCACCACCGGAATCTTGCGGTCGCCGCTGCTGGTCGTGATGACGTGCGCGAGTTGGCGGAAGATGTTCTGATCCTGGAGGGCATCGATCAGGGTGCGCTGGAATTCATCCGGTGCGAGGAATCCGCCGTGATCGTCCTGGCCGATCCTGAGCGCGTTGTATACGTCGTGGGAGACCGACTTGTTGCGCATCACCTGCCAGAAGGCAGCCTTCTCAGCCTCAGAGAGAAGCGCACGGTAGATGGCCTGTTCCCAGCGGGTGATCCAGGGCGCGAGGGTGTACTTCACGAATTCCAGCGACTGCTGCTCGATGTTGCTGAACGAGGACTTCTCCAGGTCGCCCACCATGTGGGGCGGTACACGGAAGATGCGCGCGATCTCGTCAATCTGGAATTTCCTCGTTTCCAAAAACTGCGCCTGCTCCGGGGAGATGGAGATGGGCTTGTACGCCATCCCTTCCTCCAGCACCGCGACGCGGTGTGCGTTTGCGCTGCCCTGGTAGATGGCGTTCCAGGATTCCCGCACGCGCTTGGGGTCCTTGACCACGCCCGGATGCTCCAGCACGCCGCCCGGCTGCGCGCCGTTTTGGTAGAAGGACGCGCCATATTCGTCGCAGGCCAGCCCCATGCCGATGGCGTTCTTCGCCATGGCGATGGGCGAGTATCCAACTAGGCCGTCAAAGCCCAGGCCGGGGATGTGGAGCACGTCCGAGGGAGCCAGCCGCACGGCGGACTTGCCGCCCATCGTCCGCACGTCCCCATCGGAGCGGGCGT
The DNA here is from genome assembly GCA_023459275.1 of Bacillota bacterium. Lineage (GTDB taxonomy): Bacteria > Bacillota > Clostridia > Christensenellales > Aristaeellaceae > JAEWAH01. The sequence goes on from JAEWVC010000012.1 coordinate 3,869, forward strand.
ACTCGTAGAAGATGCTGCCCTGGGCGTCCCGGTCCACGGTCATGCGGTCGGGCATCAACGGATAGAGAGAAAGGACCTCGCCACGACCGTTGCGGATGATCTGTGCGTAGCCGTTTCCCCACAGGAGTAGGTGCGTCATGAGGGTTTCCCTGAAGGAGAAGGCCGACATCTCTGGGTTCGGCTCGTCGTGCAGCAGCTTATACAGCGGATGCGCCAGGGCCTTTTCTTTTCCGCCAGCCCGGCTCGGGTCGCCCGCGTCGTTGTACCGGTACACGTGCAACGGGAGTGAGGCGACGGCCTCGGACAGGATGCGCACGCAGGCATAGACCGCGGTCATCTGCATGGCGGAACGCTCATTGACCGCCTTGCCGGAGGTGGTCCCCCCAAAGAAGAAGGAATAGGCGCCGCCGTTCAGCGAATTGCGTGGCGAGAGTCGCCTCCCAGGCTTGTCCCGCGCCTTGAACAGCGTCCCCAAGACGCTCATATAAATAGAAGCCCCCTCTCGTCATAAACGGAGCCGCCCGAGCCGCCGTGCCGGATCGCACGGTCCAGCGCCATGATGGTTGCCACAGCGCCGTCGATTTTCTCCGTGCTCTTTTCTTTGTCGGCCTTGATGTTACCGGCGGGGTCGGTGCGAATCGCCACGTTGTCCACCATCCAGCGGAGCACCGGGTGCCCGCCGTGGGCCAGCTTCTGCTCAAGTGCCAGCTTCATCAATTCCTTGGTGGGCGGCGACATGTCCTTGAAACCCTGTCCGAAAGGCACGACGGTAAAGCCCAGCCCCTCGAGGTTCTGCGTCATCTGCACAGCGCCCCAGCGGTCGAAGGCGATCTCCCGGATGTTGTACTTCGTGCCGAGTTCTTCGATGAATTCCTCAATGAAACCGTAATGCACGACATTGCCTTCCGTCGTGTACACCTGGCCCTGTTTGGCCCAGATGTCGTAGGGAACGTGATCACGCCGGACGCGGAGGTCCACATTGTCCTCCGGCAGCCAGAAAAACGGCAGGATTTCATACTTGCCGTCATCATCTTCTGGTGGAAAGACCAGCACGAACGCCGTGATGTCGGTGGTGGAGGACAGGTCGAGACCGCCGTAACAGACGCGCCCGCGCAGGTGCTCCGGGTCCACCGGAAACGCGCAGGCGTCCCATTTGTCCATGGGCATCCAGCGGACGGTGGTGCTGGTCCACTGGCACAGGAAGAACTGCCGAAACTGCATTTCCTCGGCGGGGTTCTGCTTGGCGCTCTCACAGGCTGCGCGGTAGAATTCTTCGTCTACCGTCACGTTCAATGAGGGATTCACGCTGCGCCACACCTTCGGGTCGGTCCAGTCTGCGTCGGTCGGCGCGCCGTACACGACCGGGTAGAAGGTGGAATCGTGCTTCCGGCCCTCCAGGATGTCCACGGCCTTCGAGTGGACTTCGTAGCAGATGCTGTTCTTGTCGGAGCCGGCCGTGGTGATGACGAAATTGAGCGGCTGCTTGCGCGCCGCGCCGGAACCCTTCGTCATGACGTCGAACAGCTTCCGGTTCGGCTGGCCCAGTAGCTCGTCAAAAATGCAAGCGTGGACGTTGTAGCCGTACTTGGAAGCAACCTCGGAGGACAGCGCCTGATAGATGCTGCGTGTGGGCGTGTAGACGAGGCGCTTCTGGCTCTCCACGATCTTCATGCGCTTGAGCAAGGCAGGACATTGCAGGGCCATCTCCTGGGCGACGCCGTAGACGATACCGGCTTGTTGCCGGTCATTGGCGCAGCCGTAGACCTCCGCGCCTTCCTCGCCGTCGCCCGCCAACATGTAAAGCGCGATGGCGGCGGCCAGTTCGCTGTTGTGCGTGGGGACCATGCTTGGTCCGGCCAGGTATTGATGGGAGGGGCTGTCCACCTGAATGCAGCGCATTTGTACCTTGTAGGGCAGTGGTTCGATGTCGCGGATATAATGAAAACAGGAGCGCGTCTCCTTCATACGCTCCCGTTTGCGCTCCAATTTCCGCTGGAGCCTTGAGGTCGGCTGATCCTCGAAGGTGGTGAAACGGATGACGTACAGGGTCTCGCCGGTCGGCCTTCCATACCGAGTGGACGGTTCCTGTGTCATGGCGTTTTTGATCCCCAGGCTCCAGAGCAATTCCCGCACCGATTCGGCCAGAAGGCGGATGGCGCTGATATAGGTGCTTTGCGATTTCACCGTGCCGATGAAGCCGTCCGAGTCCATGAGACCTTGGAGCAGCGCCCAGCGCTGCGGGATGGAGGCGCGCAGGTATTCCGGGCGAATGACCTTATCGCGGAAGGACGAGACGAGTATGGGCCGGAGGGCCGAAACATGGAGCACTTTGCTGCCGTCGCCTGTCTGGGACCATTCGGAGGTGATCTTGTAGGGGATGCTCTCCTTGATCGGAGGAACATCACAGGTGCGCACGGTCAGCTCAGGCTTGACCGAATTCCCGTTTCCCAGCCAATATCCGTAAACATAGGGATCGACGGGAAGGTCCCTGTCGGGCAAGTGCAGTGCGCAAGCGACTGGGATGCGCACGAGGGAACAGGTTTGGCGCGCGCCTCCCGCGTGACGGGCTCGGTAAGCTATGGTTTTTCGGTAGATTTCTCCGGTCGTCCAGAGCTTCTCTCGATGCCCGTTGTTCGCCACCTGAACGTTCCACAGATGCCGCTCGCCCGCCTCGATAACGCTACCGTCCCGGAAGGTGACGCGGTAGCATTGCTCTATGTCGTCAATCGGGCTGAGCGCCACCACGCAGCAGGGCTGCCCGTTTTCATCAAAAACGCGGTCGCCCACGCGCAGATCGCCCATGGCCTTCCAGCCCTCGGGCGTAGGGATTGGCGTGCTGAGGCTCAGCTGTTTGCCCTGCTTTTTCGAGCATTCCACAAAGGCGGTGTTGAACTGGCGATACCCGTTTGATTTGATCACGCCGAAGATGTTGCGAATGATTTCCTCCTGCCATGGCAGCAGCAGAAACGGCTTACCCGCCCAAACGCCCTTGGTGTGCTTGAGGCTCTGAATGAAGGTGACCGCGTGGTCTGCCCGCGCCGCGTCATAATGAGAAGAGGGCAGCATGAATTCAGTGGGTTTGAATCGCTTTGCGCGTGCCAAACGCAGTCTCCTTCCTCCAAAATGGGCAACAAAAAAGCGGCTCGCGCCGCTTTAAAGTCAAAGTGGGAATTACAACTTACGGATTACGCCGGCGCCAAACACCGCGCCCAGCGCCGATCCATTCATCATCAGCGTCACCGCCTTCAATACTCGGTCGGAAAAAGTAGCGTCGTCGCGCTGTGGTCCCATTCGGTGATGATCCAGAGTTTCCAGGCGGCGTGCTCCGCGTTCTCATAAGCGGCGAAGATGCGGTTGTCGTGGTGCTTGAGCGCATCCTCGTTCTGGCGCTTGTCGCTCTCACACATCTCGCCCCAATCGCAGGAGATGAACCGTCTGAGCGACCGTCGCGCAAAGTCAGAAAAAGCCTTGTTTTCACCCATCAAATCCGCCACGCCCCGCGTCGCCACCAACTGCCCAAGCTCGAATTTTGCCGTCATGTCCCGTTACCTCCTTCTGAAGTGACAGGACTGTACCCTGAAAGAGTTGAAAAAGAAAGCCTTCACGCCTCGATTTTCTCGGCTTTTTCCCCAGTGAACTGCTCCCACCGGCGCGCGATCAGGTCGCAGCGCATTGGGTCCGCCTCGATTGCCCGGCAGATGCGGCCGCTCTGTTCGGCGGCGATAATCGTCGTGCCGAGGCCCGCGAAGGGGTCCAGGATCACGCCGTTCACGTCTGAGTGCATCTTGAGGCAGCGCCACGGAAGCTCCACCGGGATTTGCGGCGCGCTGTCCTTATCGCGCCGGACGGCGGGGATCTCCCACACGCCCGCGTACCCCCATTTGCGGCGCTCGTCACGGGTGAGACGGCGCACAAATTGGAAGGCATGGGAGGCGAATGCCGACACCCATGAATACTCCTGATCGTTGTAGGCGTCGGTTTCCTGTTCGCCAGCCGGGCTCCGGCCAGCGAACGCCGCCACGGTATCGAACTGCGGCGTGGGCTTCGTGGACGCGAGCTGCGCCGGGCCGGCGCCGGGCGCGCCACTGGCCATCTTCCAGACGCGAATCCACAGCGGGCGATAGTTCGCGTCCGCAAACAGCCGGATGGAGTGGAAGCCGGTCGGCTCGATGAATTGGCTGCCGGTCTTCATCAGGTCGGCGGTCTGCCAGCAGATGGTGTCCGCATACCGGGTCAGGTGCTTGATGACCGTACCCATGCGATCCAGCCAGGGGTCAATGCCGTCCCTGGCGTATGCCTTCGGGTCAACGGCTGGCGAGGTGATCACGCATTGCGCGTGCTCGGTGCCCATGAGCCGCTCGTAGCTCTCCGCGTCGGCCGGATCGCCGCACAGGAGCAGGTGATCGCCCAACCGCCAGAGATCGCCGACGTGAGAGGTAGCGCCGCCCGATGCCTCGATGTCCTTCTTGGCCTCGTCAGCGTCGAAATCGTCCTCGACGGCTTCCTTGGAGTAGAATTTGTTGAGCAACGCGTCTACTTCGGCCGCGTCGAAGCCCGTCAGAGACACGTCGAATGCCTCGGCATCGAAGTCGGCCATGAGGGAGGCCAGCTTGGATTCGTCCCAATCGCCCTGGATTTTATTGAGGGCGATATTCAGCGCCTTCTCGCGCTGGGGATCGAGATCGACCACCACGCAGTCGATTTCGGTGTGGCCCAGGTCCAGCAGCACCTTGAGCCGCTGATGGCCGCCGACCACATTGCCCGTTTGGGTGTTCCAGATGACCGGCTCGACGTACCCGAACTCGGCGATGGAGCGCTTGAGCTTTTCATACTCTTTGTCGCCCGGTTTCAGGTCCTTGCGGGGGTTGTACGCAGCGGGATTGAGCCGGGCGGCGGAAATCTTTTGGATGTTCATGGGCCTCTCCTGTCTTGCGGGTATGAATTGGAGCGCGGAGAACGGAGTTGCACCGTCACTTCCCACCGGTTGGTGGGCGGTCTGCTGTTAACCCATCCGCGCATGAAAACGCCGGGAGATTATCCCGGCGTGGTGATGGAATGCCGCTCCGCCTGCGTGATCTTCTCGCCCCTGTACATGCCCGCCCCCAACTCGTCGATCTTCGAGAAGGGGATGACGGGCACGGTCAGCTTTTCCCGGCAAGCCGGGTCAATGAAGTACATATACCGCAGCTGGAAGCCGGGGATCGGTTTGGCACCCACATAGTCCAGATACTTCTTGAAATTGTAGGTACCGCCCGTTACGTCGAAGAACGTCAGCCCGTTCAGCTCCCGGCGCGGCGTGGTGGGGTTCGAGGCAAGCGTCATCTTGTGGATGCGCGTGCCATCCGGCAGCTCCGCGAGGTTCAGGTTTTCCTTGATGCCGGTCAGCACGAAATTGCTGGCCCGGTAGATCGTCCCGTCCCCGCACGAGCAGGCGTCGGCGAAGGAGATGATCCATTTCACCTGCGGTGCGTGCTTTTTCAGGAGGCGGATGCTCATGGAAATGGCGCGGCTCTCGGAGTTCCTGGGCAGCACGGCATCAAAGGCCATGCGGTTCAACTCCAGAAACTCGTTCCAGCCGGTGCCCTCCACGAGGCCGATGATCTTGCTCTTGTCCAGCGATGGGCCGTAGCTCATGACGCCGTGGAGCTGACCGTCCAGGAAAACGCCGAAATGAAGTTTGCTGTTATTTACTACCTTGCCGGAGTAGTGGTGCGCCCGGATGAACGCGTTGGCGACGCCTGAAGGCAGCACCTTCATCACAATTTCTTTAGCGCGGCCCATTCTCTCACCACCTCATACAACCCGTTCCCATTGTGGTTTTCGTTCCCGAAGGTTTCCGTCACGGTCTGCTTGTCGTACACGTACTTGATCGCCGCCAGCATGAGGCGGGCCTGCTCGTCATGCACCGTGATGCTGATCTGCTGGAAGGGCTTCTTTTCGCCGGCGTCCAGTGCGAAATTGTCGGAGAATTCCTCGTCCGAAATCGCCTGGAAGCCGAAGTCCGTCATGGGCAGCATGATCCCCTGCAATTCCAGCGGCAGCAGGTCCATGTCCCATTGCGCCATCTCGCCGACCTTGTTGTCGGCCAGCCGGAACGCGCGGATTTGATCCTCGGTCAGCTCGTCAGCGACCACGCAGGGGACTTCTTTCATGCCAAGAGACTGCGCGGCCTTGTACCGGGTGTGGCCGCAGACGATCTCATGGTTCCGGTCGATCACCAGCGGCACCAGGAAGCCGAACTCCCGGATGCTGGCCGCGACGCCCTTCACGGCTTCGTCGTTTTTGCGCGGGTTGCGGGCATACGGGTGGATGTCGGCGAGCCTGATGTTTTGAATCCGCATATCCCGCAAAACGCTGTACGAATGGATCAAGACAAAAAGTGACATACGTAACGCAAGAAGATGCGGATAATGCCCAAAATATCGTTTCAGCTTTGCCGGAAGGGATACAATTTTCGCTAAAAGCACCAGTGGAAAAGGCTGGTGACTTGATAGCGGTACATAACATGCATTCTTACTATCTGAGTGAAATGATCAAAAAGGGAGGAATCCCTGCGCCTAGCATCGCCATCATAAATGCAAATAAAAGGGAACATGAAAAATACGGTGACATAAGCGTAGTGTTTTCTGCTGACTCTATCAACCCGGAAACGAATGAGAAGAATCACGTATTCAGCAGTGATGCGTGGACGCCTGTAGTGCCATCAAAGGCAACAGACACGAGCGGAACCATTTCAGAAGAGTACACCTTGCAGGACATCGTGGATATGATGGAAAGCAGAGGGGTAAGTTCGACACCGGAGGGATGGAGCGCTGAGGAACTTCATACGGTTGATGAGATAAAGGCGGCGGCGAGTAAGGCGTTTGGAACTGGGCGTGGGACAGCACAGAACCTGGTAACGAAGCTAAAGGGATGGATCTTGAACAAGGCGGATGCCGTGACAAGAACCGCCAAAACGAACCTGGACAGCGCTATAAAGAAAGTAGCGGAATCCGCCATAGAGAAAGTATACGGCAGCGAGATAAGTACAACGGACTTTGAAAAAACATATAATGCGTATGTAAACACCCTATATACAGCTGCAACAAATTATCGGGCTGGACTGAACGAGCATGCTACCCGGATTGTGTGCTGCTGGACTGTGAGGTAAAGCGGTCAGAGTGGGCGGCCGGGGTGTACATATACGCAGAACTGCGACGAAAGCGGTGAGAAGATGCCGCTTGTGAAGCTGGACGCGGATATCCTGTGCCCGTACTACAAGAGCGTCGCCGCAAAGAGCGTGACGTGCGAGTGGTGCCGTGGGGACAGGATTATGCGAAAATTCAAAAGTGAGGAACGCAGAACCGCCTATGTGAAGCGGTTTTGCTGTGATGCCTGGAATGAGTGCCCGATAGCGGTATTTATGACGGCGTACTACGAAAAACGGGAGAAGCCAGAGAAAGCAGAATGAATGAACCCGTTGAGGTTGAAAAAAGCGCCTATTCGGCGCTTTTAGGCTTTGGTCCCGTCTTTTCTGCCGGGGGTTTCTCCGCGGTGTGTATGTCCCATTCTGTCCGACCGTTGACGATCTGCTTTTCAGCGGGGATGCGCCCGGTTTTGATTAGGCGCCTCACGTTAGCCCGGCTTTTCAGCCCATGGATGGCCATGTACTCTTTGATGGTCACAGCAGCTTACCCTCCTCCATATAGCAGCTATTGCGCCTTAGCGATGTCTGCGAGTGTGACACCTGCTTGATACATGCCGCACAGGGCACTGTCGCACGGAAGAAACGCTTCGCTTGGCGTAGCGGAGGGATCATAAGCATGGCGTATGGATAACGCCTGGACCATTCCCATAGCTTTTCGTGTGCCGTAAAGCGCCTCATAGGCGTCCATCATGACCAGCCTCCTGTCGGCCACATCCGCGCCCTCCATCCCCTTGTTGATCTCGATGTGCTTCCAGTATTCCTTTTCCGACGCACAAAAGATCTCGTAGGCTTGTGCGACGACGGCCCGCTCATACCTGTCCAGCCCATGCCCCTGGAAGTAATCCTCAAACTTAAACATTTCGTATCCTCCCTTGGCCGGGCCTGTGGCCCCGCGCCCTTTTCTATATTCGTATTATACACCATATAGCGCATAATGTAAAGGGGATTCCAAAAATTTTTTTGAAGGATGAGAGTAGGCGAAATGGAACTGAAACCTATGCGGTGAGAAATCACCGCTTCTTTTTTTGTACAATCAGGTCGGGAGCGGAAAAAACGGGGAGAAGGTGACAGCGTGGCCCAAAAAAAGTATGAGGAATGGGTGAGCGATGACAATTTGACGCTGCTCACCGCCTGGGCGCGTGACGGGATGGAAAAGCAGGAGATTGCAAAGAAAATCGGCATGTGAACCTCCGTTCCTCGACTGGTAAAATGGTTATCCCCATGGTATAATAAGGGTGAAAGGATGTGAGCCGCTGTGCCGGAGTTGAGCCGCTTTGCCGGAATCATCATAAAACTGCTGTATAATGACACAGTCCAACACAACAAGCCCCACGTGCACGTATACTATGGTGAGTACGCCGCATCCGTTGGCGTTGATGGTGAGTTGTTGGCTGGTTCACTCCCTGTCCGTCAACTAAAGATGGTCGTTGGCTGGCTCGCGTTGCACGAGGATGAGGCGTATGCCGCATGGAACAAGGCCGTTCGCGGCGAAGCCTTTGACAAGATTAAGCCTTTGGAGTGAGGGAGGGACCGCAGCATGTACGTCGTGAACGGCATCGCCTATGCTTGTACGCCAATGGATGAAATCATGGTTACCGATGTAAAACCACTTGCCGACATGATGATGATCCTCACCTTCGGGAATGGGGAGAAGCGCATTTACGACGCGACGCCGCTTTTGAACATGCCTGCTTTCAAACCGCTGGCCGATGATGCCATCTTCCGCTCGGCTAAGGTGGCGCACGGTGTCGTAACTTGGATGGATGGGGACATCGACATCGCACCGGAAGTCATGTACAAGGACAGCTTGCGTTACGACAGCATCGCTTGATAGAACGGCCTGCAAAGCGCGGGCCGTTTTGCCTACCCGCCTCGCCGGGCTGAGAGCAGGCGCTCCATCATATCGTCATGGGGCGTCGCGCCCTTGAACTCGACGGAGCAGTTCTCCCGGACCACCTGATAGATCTGGTACCACAGGTTGTTGGCCTGCTTGCTGAAAGACTGGCTCATGGCCACATAAGGCGAGGGGATGGCGTTGCCGGTGGTCGGATGCTTCGCCAGGAAGCCGAACTCGGTGATGCACTCCTCGCACTGAATCCAGCGGGAGATCGCCATCGCGTACTGCTCCAGGATCTGCGTCGGCACGAGATTCGCGCAACCACGTTCGTCCAGCCATTTCCACGTGCTTTCGTAGATGTCCAGAGCCAGGAGGTCCTTGCCGTTCTTCTGCTTGGCGGCGAGGTAGGCGCGGGGTTGCGGCATGGTCTGGCCTTCAAGGTCGGTGGCGTTCGCCGTGAAATCCAGCACCGTCAGCTTGCGCTTGCCCGGATTGCCCTCGGCGATTTTGTCCGAGAGGGGCTTTTTCTTCTGCCCGGCACCGATGCGGGCGCCGCCGTGTCCGTTTGCCATGCCATCGCCTCCTGAAAGCGCGGGCCATATGCCCGATTTGAAAGCGCGAAATTTCGTGCGAAGGGGCGCATCCGCTCCGTTCGGCACGTTTTTTTGAGATTTTACTCCCCCTACCCCCACCGTCGTGGATGGGCGGCAGGCCGTGGAGCCGACAGAAAAAAGCCGCCGCGCTTCCGCGGCAGCTTCAAGGCCCGCCTTTATTCGTCATCTTCCTTCGAAGGCACATAGACCGCGGTGCATTTCAATTCTCCGCGCTCGAAGTCCAGCCAGTAGAACCAGCCCGGATTGTTTAGGGAATTGAAGGTGATCCTCCGCGCCGCCGGGCTATATTCGCGGGCTTCCGGGTATTTGGCCTGCACCGTTGCCAATACCTTACGGGCCGGGACCTTGGTGAATACGCGCCCGAAGAATTCCTTATCGTTCATGATGCGGGCTTTCAATGCGGTCTGGTTCATTTGCTGTACCACCTTTCTTTTGATGTGCACAGCTTATCAGACCACCCGTGTTATGCAAGCCTTATGGGGTCCTTTCCTAAAAGAAAAGTTCAACCCCAGCGCCCGCCCTCGCGGGCCGTGATGCGGGAGTGGCATTCCTTGCAGAGCGCCATGAGGTTGTCCTCCGCATGGGTGCCGCCCCGCGATAGGGGCAAGATGTGGTGAACTTCCTCCGCCGCCGTCACCCGGTCCTCCCGCTGGCATACCGCGCACAGGGGATGGGCTGTCAGGAACAGCGCACGGATGCGCGGCCACGCGCCGCCGTACCGTTTCTGCACGGTAGGGTCGCGCTCGTACCGGTTGTAGTGGGCCGCCGCCAGTTTCCGATGCTCGGGACAATACTGGCCATCGGTCAGCGCCGGGCAGCCTGGGTGGCTACACGGGCGGAGCGGCTTCTTCGGCATGGGTCCCTCCAAAGGGAAAGCCCCCGTGGTTTCCCACGAAGGCCCTTCTACCTGATCGGTCATTTTCTATGAAAGCACATTTGCGACTCTCATTCAATCACATTTACTCTCATCTTTGGGAGGATCGAATAAACCTGTCGCCAGGAGCAGCCTCTTGAGCGGCTTGCACTGGTCGCAAGTGTACCGAACCCCGGAGCGGTAGTTCATCACGTAAATCTCCCGCCCGCAAAACTGGCAGTTCGGGTAGTAGCCGTGCATCGTCTTGCTGTTACTCACCCGGATGCCGTCGCGGAGCGCGTCGCTGTACCCCATTCGTTCAAACCTCCATCATGAACAGAAGCACTTTTGCGACTCTCATTCAATCACATTTTCCCGATGGCGTGGATCTCCGGGACGAACCGGGCGATGACGACGAGCTTTTTGCAGTCCTGCTCCGCGCTTTCGATGATGTCGGAGAGCGCGTCCAGCTTGGCCGAGGAAACCTGCTCCACTTTCGGGGCATCGTCGCCGCCGAGGAATCCGCCCGTGAGCTGCGAGAGCCGCAAAAGCCGGGTCAGCACGTTGGTTACGGTCACGGTGTCGCCCGCCAGTTCCGCGTAGCTGTCCTTGACGAGTTGGCGGTAGGTTCGCATGGCGGCAGGCTCCAGGTCCACGCGCTGCACGATGTCCGTAGTGTCGGGGAGGTCCAGGCATTCGGCCTTTGTAGCCCGGAATGCGATGGAGTGCAGCCGCTCGGTAAACTCCGGCTCCATCGACCGCTTCATGACGGGGGTGTGGTTGCCGTAGCCTGTCATGTCGAAGTAGCGGTTGCGGAACAGGTAGAAGCTCTGGCCGTACACACGGGGGTCGGCGAATTTGTACTGGCTGAACACGTCCACCGGCTTGTTCGTGATGACGGTGCCGGTGAGCAGCAGGCGGTATTTCGCCTTCGCGCCCAGCCGGTGCAGCGCCTTCGAGGCCGCAATGTTGTGGGTCTTGAGCTTGTGGCCCTCGTCCGCGATGATGAGGTCGGGTGCCCATTTGAGCAACTCGGCCTCCAGCCGCCACGCGCTTTCATAGTTCACCACGAGCACTTGGAGTGCTGCGCCGTTCATGTGCCGGATGGTATCGACCTTCCGGGCGGTGGTTCCTTCGAGCATAGCCAGAGAGTAGTCGAAGGCGGCGAATTTGGCGAACTCGTCCTGCCACACGCCCAAGATGGACAGCGGCGCGACGATCAGCAGGCGTTGGATGCGCCCGGCGTTCCAGAGCGCGCCGGCGATGGCAATGGAGGTCAAAGTCTTGCCGGTGCCGTTCGACCCATTTCCATAAGGAGGGCTGCACCCTTACCCGTGGAAACGTTCATCTGCATCACCACCTTTTCTACATGCATGCCATGCCGCATGCTCATTTTGTGAAGGGAACACCAGGAGGTTTTCCGGTGCGTTGTTCTTTTTGTTGCCGTCTATGTGATGCACGACCTCACCTGCTCTGAGGGGTCGGCCCAGCATCTGCTTGGCAACGACACGATGTTCATGGCGTCCGAGTCGTTTTGTATAGGTACGACCCTCGCCTGTACCGCGTAAGAGATTCCCGCGCCTGATCCTCGATTTCATGACGCCGCCAGGCTTGTTCATGGCGTTTTGCGTTTGGTTGAACTGATGTATTCGCTGTGCATTCCACTGGCGAAAATGAGTAAAGCAGCAGAAATTGTGCTCGTGCATTTCGCAAGCGGGTTTTTCGAAGAAATCTCCACACCAATCGCATACCACCGCCTGCTTATGATGCATGTTGTCCATCTCCCTCGTCCAAACCGAAAACGCTAAGAACAAAGAGAAAAGCTTCGATTTGGTGTTCGTAGAGCTTCACCCGGACCGGGGGAGCCACGTTTTCGTTTGTACTCATGGCTGTGCCACCTCTTGCTGCTCGACGATGTTCACCGAACCCACTGAGCCGCCCGGCATGCCGGTACGGTGCGGCACGGATGGGCATCTGTGTGTTGTTATCCCGCATCATCATCCTCCTGTAACGTTTGCCTGAACTTTGGTGAGCCATATTCAGCGAGCATCTCGCACAGGACTTTGGCTTGCTGCTCGTTGCCGATTGCCATCATCTGGGAGAGGATGCGCTGCTGCTCGCCCGAGAGGATGTTCCGGTGCGGATGGTACCAGTCCGCCACCTTCACGCAGCCCCCGTTTCCCTGTTGGGTTTCCAGAGGATAATCGACCGTGAGCGCTACGACGTCCCGCAGTACCGTGCGGATGGATACACCCAACTCCATCGCCAGATGCGGCGTTGTCTCGCTGCGGCGCGCGTTCAGAATTCGCATGATTTCAGCGCGTCGCTCGTTGGCGTTCAGGTCGATCACCTCCTTTCCCTTGGCTCTGGGGCCATGTTACCGGTCAAACCTGACACCTTTTGTCAGGTTTGAGAAATTTGTCGAGGGATTTTTCAAAGAAAAAGGCCGGATGAACCTACTCCACCCGCACTGGGGTGTTTCGACATTCATCCGGCCATTTGGTCACTCGACGCGATGCGGTGCCTTTGCTCGGTATGATCCTATTTTTGTTATTCGGTGCCGACCGGCGGCCTTAACGGTTGCCCGAGGCCTTCCGCAAAACAGATTTTTCCGAACACGGAATAATCACCAGTTTGTGGCAGTTCGGACATTTAAGCGCTACCTCGACATCTTTGGGGAAAATCTTCGAGATGTCCAAAGCCCTTTTACCGCACTTCGGACAAACCAACTTGTTCCAGAGTGAATCACACAAAATCGTCACCTTCCTTGCTTTTGTTGGAGCCCCTCGCTTCAAGCATCATCTGCACAAATTCGGAGATGGCACCCCGATCCGCTGTGAAGTATCGCCTGGGCGGCTTCGCGCATGATCCCAGCTCCTTTCGTCTATAACTTCCCACTTCCCAGGTATTTCCGTTGACAGGCGCTCTTTTCGGGAAGTATAATTCAATCGAATTCACGGCACGCATGAATTCTACCAAGACACCCTCAAGCCTGTCAAGCCGGAGTGGGAAGTTGCCAATTAATACTTGAGAGGAGCAATTATGGATTTTGCGAAGAAGCTGATCGCCGCGCGGGAGAGAGCGAAACTCTCCATGACCGACCTTGGAGAGAGGGTGGGCGTGTCCAGGCGATCCATCTATTCTTACGAGAGCGGGAAGTCGGTTCCGCGCGAAAACATGCTGCGAAAACTGGCGAAAGCGCTCGGCGTGACCGCCGAGTACCTTACGACCGATGAATGCGATGATCCCGAGCAGGGCCGTATTCGGGAAGAGAACGTGGACGCCGCGAGGGAGATGTTCGGCAGCAAGGGCGCAAGGGAAGCGGAAGAACTGCTCTCCCGCAACGTTGCGCTGCTCGCCGGGGGTTCTTTGGATCAGGAAGCCAAGGACGCATTCTTCGAGGCGATCATGACGGCTTATGTAACCTGCAAGAACGAGGCCAAGGCTAAATTCGGCCAGAAGAAGCCGGATGACCGTGCGGAGTAGATATTTCCCCACCGATTCAGAGAGGAGGCGTTTCGATTTATGATGGAAACCATTGTGCGGGAAGTCGCAAGAGTCCAGAGGAAATATGATGAGGCCGATCCGCTCCGGCTCTGCAAGTCACTGGGGATCAAGGTTCTCTTTCTCAGCATGGGAAAAGCGGCCACGGACTGTAAGGGCTTCTATTTACGCAAGTTCCGTATCCCGGTCATTGTGGTCAACAGCGACCTGCCCGAGGACATCCGGCGGATCGTGCTGGCGCATGAGTTGGGCCATGCCGTTCTCCACGGGAACTTCCAGGGCGGGGCGGAGTTTCGCGATTTCGGCCTGTTCAACGATACATCCGTTCATGAATACGAGGCGAATCTGTTCGCCGCCGAATACCTGCTGGCCGACGAGGATGTGCTGGACATCTTGAGCAATGACACCATCTTCTTTGGCGCTGCCAGGGAACTGCGCGTTCCGCCCGAGCTACTGGATTTCAAATTCCGCATTCTCAAGCGGAAGGGCTACAGCGTCATGCCGCCGCTGATGGCGGGAAGCGGTTTTCTAAAAAATATGGACTATCCGACGGAATAACGGCGTTCCAGTTTTTACACGAGAGGTGATACCATGCACGGCGATAACATCATCATGACGAAAGAGGAACGCGCGGCCATGCTGGAGCGCGTGGAAGTCCTCCAGAAGGTCAAGGCGTTGCTCCTGATTCCCCGGCTTTTCATGGCGACCACGCAGCAGGTGGCGGATTTTTTTGAGGTGGAAGTTGATGCCGTCCGCAAATGCTATCAGAGAAACAGAGACGAGCTGGATGCAAACGGCACTGTTCTTTTGACGCTTTCTGAGGTAGACGAACGGACAGGACAAGATGTCCAGTCCGTCAAAATGAGGGCGAAGCGGCTGTATTGCGTGGACGACGTATATTTTGAGGCCAACAACTGCGCAACACGCATGTTCCCGCCGCGAGCCATTCTGAACATGGCGATGCTGCTCCCCAATTCCCGGGTGGCCAAGGAGGTGCGCAACCAGCTTCTGAACATCGCCGAAAACGCGTCACCTCAGGCTCGCGTTACGGAGATCGTGAACGAGCAGGAGATGCAGCTGGAGATCGGGAAGGCGTTTGCTTCCGGCGACATTATGGCGTTCGCACAGGCGGCGAAGAAGATGAACGACTTTCTGAACCGGCATCTTCTCGCGGCGCAGCAGCAGGTGACGGCCCTCTCTCAAAAAGCAGAACACCTGGAAACGACAAACCAGCAGTTGGCGGTGAAGAGCACCGCCCTGGAGGAGGCCAATAACTCCCTGAACGCGGTCAACGCCATGCTCGCGCAGAAGTCGCTCGTCTGGCCGCCGCGTGCCACGCTGAACGCCCTGATCCGGGCCATCGCGGTGGCGGCATTCGACCGGAAGTACTCGGTCGCCTGGGACAGATTCTATCGTGAATTGAAATACAGGGCGGGCATTTATATTGAATCCCGATCGGCGGCCAAGCGCTCAGAGCGGGTGCTTGACGGCGTGAAAGATAAGGAATGGCCGAAGCTGCTGGAGGTCGCCGCGTCGCTCTGCTACGACTACTGCGTGGATGTCGTACATGCCACGAACGAGGAAACCGTCGCGGAATACCATCTGGACACCATCGAAACGGAGTATGGCGTCCGGTACAATCGCGGCACGACTACGAGGAAGCTCAACGAGGTCGGATGATCCCCGCGCCGCATAATCCGGGATGGCCCAACGCCCTCGGCAGCTTCATCAGCAGCCGAGGGCGTTCTTTGGACGCTTTTCTGACTTGATGATTATGTTCAAAACGCTAAGCTGTGACCACATCGAACATAATTTTCAAGGAGGAACCCACAATGCTGAATATTTCCGAAATCGTAGCCAAGACCGAAGCCATGTTTGACCTTTTCAACGACCACTTCTACTTAGGCGAACTCCACCGCCCGGCCATCACAGTATCCCCGGACGGCGGGCACGGCGCATATGGCTGGTGCAGCGTATACGAAATCTGGCAGGGCAACGGCGAAGCGCACCGGGAGATCAACATCTGCGCCGAGTATATCGACCGGCCCATCAGCGAGGTGGGCGCGACCATGCTCCACGAGATGGCGCACCTCTACGATTTGACGCACGACATCAAGGACGTGAGCAACAACGGTTACTACCACAACATGAAATTCAAGGAGACGGCCGAGGCCCACGGCCTGCACATCGAGCAGCACGTCACCTACGGCTGGACGATCACGACGCTGGCCGAGGAAACGGCGGCGTGGCTGGCCGCGCAGCCGGGCATGGAGGACATTGCCGCCAGCCGGAAGACGCTCTTGCAGATAACGACTACCTCGGGCGATAAGGAAGACGGCGAAGAGCCGACCACGACCACTATCCGGGGAGGTCGCCAGACCAGCAAGAATCGCAGCATCAAGTATGTCTGCCCGGTATGCGGCGCGATCATCCGGGCTACAAAGCAGGTCAACGTAGTATGTGGCGATTGCAATGTACCATTTGAAAAGGCATAAACAACAAAGCCCGGTAGCGCCGGGCTTTTGCGTCCACTTGTCTATTCGTCGATAGGCGTAAACAGCCGTCATCATTGACAAATGAATCGATTGCACGCCCACCCGATAACCGGAAAACCGACGCCAGGTCGGCTGGACGCTTTCACATTGCTGCAGCAATTCCGCCCGGTCCTCGGGGATTACAGCTTTAAGCTGCTCCTCGATCTCTACAATCCGATTCAAAATGCGGGCATAGTCCGTCCCGCGTTTATAAGCGTGCTCGGATAGAGATAAGTTTTCACTATACAAATCCACCAGTACATTTCACATAATACACACCTCAGACAGTAGCATACCGTATACCGAAAAGGAAGGGTCATTTTGCTGACCATTTGGGCCTTAAAAAACCCCATTGTATAAAAACTAGTTTTTCGGGCATGATAAATTTAAAAGAATAAAATTCAGGGGTTGTGCAATATGGATTTAAGAAACATAATAAATGGGCTTTTTATTTATAAAGAGCCAATGGAATATGATCGTTTTGAATTGCTTGAAGATGAGGCTGAGGATAAGGGTGAAGTCCAATCCAGTATCATGAGTGACAATGATGCCAAGAAAACTTATGTAGCCAAGCCCGAGAGCAAGCTGCGTACAATAATTTCCGGTTGGCGCCAAGGTACAACCGATGAGAAAGCCACACATAAAAAATCTAATGGTGCTAAGGTGGATAAAAAGCTTCAGACGAATCTCCAGAATATTAAACTTGAGTTTAATTCCCCTACCAATCAGGATGTGGTCATCCGAGAATTCAAAGTTATGCAGCAGAGTGACGCTTTTATAGTGTATATTGATGGAATGGCAGACAAAAACACAATCAATGATTATATCCTGCGCCAGCTTTTGGAAAGGCATAATCCCTCTAATAACATCAGAACTAATATTGTGGATTATATTGCAAATAATCTTCTCGCCTCAAATCAAATAGTCAAGGAATCAGAATATAAAGAAATTGTCAAACAAGTTCTAAATGGCTTGACCGCTCTTTTTATCGATGATTGCGAACAGTGCATTCTGATTGAGAGTCGCGGATTTGATAAAAGAAGCGTAGCTCCGCCTTTAACTGAGACTGTTGTAAGGGGACCACAAGAAGCTTTTATCGAAAATTTGCGCACCAACATTACATTGGTGCGCAGAATTATCCGAAATAAGGACCTTGTGACAGAAATGATACCCGTAGGCAACGAAAACAATATGACATGTGCCGTTTTATATATGAAGGGAATAGCAAATCCCAAGATTATTGAAGAAGTAAAACGAAGAATCTGCAGTATCGATTTGGATTTCGTTTCTACAGATGGCGTCCTGGATCAGCTTATAGAAGATCATCCTATGGCATTGTTCCCTCAGATATTAAGCACAGAAAGGCCCGATAGAACTGCATCGTTTTTAATAGAAGGCAAAGTTGCCATTATATGCGATGGTACGCCTTTTGCCAGCGTTGTTCCCGTTACATTTTTTCATATGTTTCATACTTCTGAGGATTACTCCCTTCGGTGGCAAGGCGGAACATTTTTAAGATTAGTAAGAGTGATTGCCGGTACTTTAGCAGTATTCTTGCCAGGTCTTTATGTTGCACTGATTTTATATCATCAAGAGATGATACCGGCAGAATTATTGGTTTCCCTTGCCAAGGCAAGAGAAAACATTCCATTTGCGACGATTACTGAACTATTGATGATGGAAATATCCTGGGAGCTTGTCCGTGAAGCTGGAGTGCGGGTACCCGGTGTTGTTGGGCAAACACTGGGCATTATCGGCGCCGTTATATTAGGGCAAGCTGCTGTCGCTGCAGGGTTGGTGAGCCCTATTCTCATAATTATCGTAGCAATCACGGGCATGGGCAACTTTGCGATTCCAAACTTTGGCCTGTCTTTTGGTATTCGGATTCTGCGGTTCGCATTTATCCTTCTGGGTGCCATTGCAGGTTTTTATGGTATTGCCGCAGGTGTTTTTATATTTGGTGGTTTAGCCTGCTCGATGAAATCGTTCGGTGTGCCATATTTCAGTCCGATCGCTCCTAAAACAAAGACATCTCCTGATATTATTACAAGAATGCCCATCTGGTTGCAAAAAACGAGACCCGATGCAATTAACACCCAAAAAAGACAGAGGTCCGGCAAAGTTGTTCGAGGCTGGACAAAAGGCAGAAAGGGGACGGACGGCAATGATTAAGGAAGGAAAGTTCGGCATTCAGGAAGCCGTCTGGCTTACTACAATCGCAATTTCCGCAAAAGTCTTTTTCTCCAGTCCCGCAACCTTAGCGGGGCTTGTAGGCACTGCAGGCTGGTATATGACAATCCTCTCCGCCGCTATTGCTCTAATAGGATTTCTATTCATATACCTGCTACTCAAGCGTTTTCCAGGAAAGGATCTCGCAGAGATTTTTGATTTATCTTTAGGACGTATCTTAGGATTTGCCTTTTCTGGAATTATGGCAGTGTATATGTTTTTCGTAGCCATTACAAGATTGGCAGAGTTTACCGAAGTAATAAGAGTGTATGTATTTCCGCTTAGCCCTAATTGGTATATCGTTAGTATTTATATCATATGTGTCTTTATCTTATCCAGATTAGGCCTTGAAAGTATCGCACGATTTTCCAAGCTGCTGATATATATTATGCTCGCGGGCTTTGCCATCGTATTGGCTCTCGGTGTAAAAAATTACCATGCTAATAATATATATCCCATTTTAGGATATGGACTTGATAAAACAATCTCGATGGGAATTGCAAGGAGTTCAGTTTATGGAGAAGTCATTATACTGGCCGTATTTGCCGGTTCCTTCCAGGGAGTAAAATATATAAAAAAAGAAGGCATTATCAGTATAGGATTGTCGACCTTACTGATATCCGTCTCATTATTGTCGTTTACATTGACGTTCCCATACTACACGGCGCAAGAAATAACAGCACCCATGTACGAAATGGCGACGCTTATTGATTATGGCCGATACCTACAGAGGGTTGAACCAATATTCCTTTTCATTTGGATTCTCAGCACACTAATTTCTACAACCATTGTTTTCTATTCGTTTGTCTGGGTATATTGCAAAATGTTCCGGATACAGGATAAAAAACCAGTCATATTGGGGAGCGCCGTTATTCTTTTTTCCGCTTCCCTCATGCACAAAGATATAGTTTCAGTAATCTTCGGCAATGTCAGGTTTATAAGAAACTATGGTTCCATTGCAATATTTATCTTACCCTTGTTCACTTTGATTATAGCTGCACTTAGAAAAAAAGAGGCAAAAGAAAATGCGTAAAATTATCGGAATTTTAATGTTAGGCATTCTAATGGTAACCCTGACGTCATGCTACGATGCAGACGAAATTGACGATATGCTACACGTCGTTGCAATCGGCATTGACAAAGGAATTTCTGACAAATGGAGATTAACGTTGGAATTTTCAAAGATGAGCAGTGGGGGTAGCGGTAGCTCTCAGTCTTCTGGCGGCGGCGAAAGCCAAGGGGAATATACCTATGTAACCATTGATGCGCCTTCGTTTTTTACCGGTATTGACATGCTGAATACGGCATTACCCAGAAAGTTGACTTTCATACACGCCCAAATTATAGTCCTTTCTGAGGAACTGGCAAAATCAGGATTAATTGGAGAGTATATCGCACCTTTGATTCGGTTTAGGGAGATACGAAGATCGTCCCATGTATTTGTCGTAAAGGGAAATGCTAGCGAGTTTTTGAAGGAGAATAAACCTTTTATTGGAAACATGGTATCAAAAAATTTTCAAATACTAATAAATGAGAGTGATGATACGGGATTCTTTCCCCATGTGACACTGGAACACTTTTATTCGGATCTTGAATCTTCGTATAGTCAACCAATTGCCACGCTTGCCGCGGTCAACGAATTCGATACGTTTAAAAAAGAAGGAGAACCTTGGGGTACGGAGTTTATTACGGGCGGCAATTACACCGCTGGGGAGTTGCCGCGTGCCGGGGAAAATAAGATTGAATTATTCGGCACGGCCGTGTTCGATGGGGATAAGATGGTGGGAGAATTAAACGGTGATGAAACTCGTTATATGCTTATGGCCCGAGGCGAGTTTGAACGGGGTTTCTTTACCATGCGGGACCCTCAAAAACCAGCGCTCATTATTCCTCTAGATGTAAAAGGCCCAACGAAACCAGAAGTCCGAGTTACTTTTGATGGTCTCAAGCCTATTATATATCTCAAAGTTCATCTAAACGCAGATCTGCTCGCGGTTCAAAGTAGAATCAATTATGAGAATCGCGAACTTAAAGTATTATTAGAAATGGAGTTTCAACAGATTGTAAAGAGCGGAATAGAAGCAGTAATTCACAAATGCCAAGGCATAAACGCTGATGTATTTATGTTTGGAGATAATGCAAAAATCAACTTTCTTACAATTGATGAATTAGAAAATTACAATTGGAACACCCACTTTAAAGACGCCGAAGTAAATGTCGAAGTAGAATTTGCCATCCGAAGGACAGGCACTCAAATAGATAGCAATTCAATAAACAATTCGGGAGGGACAGAATAAATGAAGTATATAGTTGCTGTTTTTCTTTCTATAATGTTATTCTATTTCTTAACTTTTGCAAGATATAACTGGAAAAATGACAATCGAATTGCCGCGATCGGTTCGGCTATTATGGGTTGTGTTGCATTTGGAACTTCTATTTTTCTTCTTTTCTTTGGAGGCTATGAAATGTAGGTTTAATTAGGATTGGGTTTCGTGGGTGCAAACTTGTTAAGAAAGGTGTGTATGGTCATGTTTAAATCTGATATTGAAGGTTCCCAAAATCAATACAGAGATAGTAATAAGATATTCCGGTTAAATGGCAACCACAAAGACGCTAGCTTCTGCGCACCGAGTATTAAATTCGATCGTTATGAGTCGGCATCAGGTGCCAAACTTGCCGTAGTGTATCTGCCGAAAGTTTCAAGTAATTCAACTGTACGGATAATAGAAAGTCGGATACGTGATATTAAGTTTTCTTCAGCAAAGGAAATACAATCCTATTTGTTAGATAGCCTAAACACGTTATCAGACGTATTTCCTTTAGTCCGTAAAACCAAAAATATAGAAATGGCGCGAAGGGCCTTACTAAAAGGCGGCGTGCTAATCCTCGTAGATGGATCTAAATATGCATTGGTGGCCCCTCGTTCACTGGGGCAATTATTGCTCAAAATCCCCGCTTATCTCGATTGCATCTGCCCTATTATTTCCCGGGCATTAAACTATATCGCCTTATTAACAAGTCTTTTTCTTTCTTCGCTATATATTGCTGCATTCTCTATGCCATTGCATTGGATGTCATTTGAAACCGGACAATATATACTAAATTTAAGGAGCACCGTTATATATCCAGCTGTTATTGAGGTGCTGATCTTGGAATCAATTGCTGAATTGATTCGAGAGGCTTTGTGTATGTCGCCACCTAAGTATGGTTTGGCATCCATTACCTTTAGCGCATGTGCGATAGGCAGGATGTTAATGGGTTGGTCAATCTTTAGTCCGATTTTGGTTATGATTGTTTCGACATCGTTTTTGCTCTCATTCTTAATCCCTGATTATTTGACCATTCATTCTCTACGAGTATTGAAGCTACTCATGGTTATAGCGACAGGGATATTCGGGATATACGGCTTTGCGTTTTTTGTAGCACTAATTATAATGAATATAATCATATTAAATCGCTCGGGAATACCATACTCTCCTTTTGGTTGGTACGAATTAATTCATGCATTTCTATGGGGGGCACGCGCAAAGGCGAAATGCAAATGATTGTGCTCCCCGACTAATGATTGATCTGCTAATGCAGCAAATGAACAATGATGGATTTTTGTGGATTGATTATGATTTAGCTACAACTATTATCATGAGCATTTCAACTATGTATGGACGAGCAGCCCAGTAACAAAGGACTGCTCATCGTGTACTTTGCAGAGTATTGATAACCCTACAGCTCAGGGCGTTTACATGTCACCTCATATGGTACGATTTCAAAGCCCACAAACCATCTGTGGTACTCGCCGTGAACGATTGCATCATAAAAGTCAATATCGCAGAAAGCCTTTACGATTTTCACTACCATTCCGGGCATGATGTGAGGTCCATGCCCGTCCGCCGTAAGCACCCTGGCAAACGATCCAGGACATAACCCAGAGCCACGGCATGGCTGCAACTCAAAAGCTGCAAACCATCGGTGCAACTCTCCATTTGGCAGTTGAACTGCATAAAGATCGCCTATCCGTCCCGAGTAAATTTCCGCCTCCGTTCCAGGCATGATTTCAGGCAAATGGCATACCAATGATACAACACGGTCGCCTTTTTGAAACTCGACTGTGCACGCCAAAACATCTCATCTCCTTAATTGCTGGTACCGATACAGAATATTCAGTACGGAAGAGGTGTGTGATGCCTGTGAAGGAGTTTTTGGGGTTGATGCATGACCTTGATTTGAGAACCACGTCCCTGTAGTGCATTTTTGCCACGCCAACAGTTCCTAACCGCCGAAAACGCCGTTGATAGGCGTGTATGATCCGGGATTTCTTACGTTTTTCTTCGAGGGCTTGCTTTTACCCGCGAATGTGTAAGCGGGAAGTGCATCAAAGAAATGGGTACGCCTCGGTATAGGCGCTCACCGTGCCTGCGCAACACCCGCTCATGGCGACGTTATCCTTCGCTCTTGTTCAGATTCAGTCCCCATCGAATCCGTTCCACCGGTAGACCTACTCCGGCGCGTATCGGCCCGGCCTTCGCATCTGCTCTGAAGTATCCAATACGAGCCTGCAAAAATCCAAGACAAAATATGGTTAAGTCAGAAAAGTTCCAGATAAGGCGAAGCGCCAGACGAATTCAGTTTATCAAAGTGGAACTTGCAATTTTTCCAGAACGATTTTCATAGCCTTATCAAATCTTTGTGGGTTTACGCTTCGTAGAGCTTCGACAAGCGGCGCATAATCGAATCCTGCTAAAGCATAGCCTCGAACTATGCAACCAAAGTAG
The DNA here is from genome assembly GCA_023459275.1 of Bacillota bacterium. Taxonomy (GTDB): domain Bacteria; phylum Bacillota; class Clostridia; order Christensenellales; family Aristaeellaceae; genus JAEWAH01. Next base: position 27,395 of record JAEWVC010000012.1, read on the forward strand.
TCATCCGGTGGAAAAGCCCTTTCACCGCCACACATAACATACATAATACCTTTCCTCGTTCCCTTAGCACATGTTATGGTTGCGTTTTCTTTTCGGAATACGCAAAGTGAAGTAACATATTTATCAAGTGACCTGGCATCAGAATCTGAGAGCAGCCAGAGAACAGCTGGCACGCAATCGGTGTTGTTTTCAGATTCTTCAAGTGAAACGAAGGATTTCCCTTGCCGCCTTCTAAAAGTTAGTTTGTAGCCCATCAGATAACCATCGTCGAGATACTTTGCATTGGGGCACCTTCTTCGTAAGAATATTGGATTTACATTTACACCGTAAGCAATATACAACATAAAGTCGCCCCGTTTATCTTTTTATGTCATATTAACATTCAATTGATAAGCTTTTCAATGTCTTCCTGATTGAAGGGGGCTTAACGAAAATTAAAGAAAAAGGCGCAATTTTGCATGCAGATGTATTCGTTTGCTCACACCACGCTCCATCAGCATATCTGCTGTCTATCGGAGAACACAATCCACCCGGTGCACTCTGCTCCAGATCATATTCTTCCATATTTTCTATGTACGGCGAAAGGTCCAGCACGCGTCGAGCTTTTGCATTCTATACTATATACATCGCAAATCTATACCACTACACGCCCGTGTGGTGCGTTTTTGACGTAGGCCCGGCCAGATTCCCGCCCATGCCCGTGAAAAACGCCGTTGGTGGGGCGCGTACGGTGCGCAAATTTCTTTTTTTTTCTTTGCCGTGAAGGCTTGCTTTCTACGGGTGAATGCGTAAGCTGTGAGCCACAGGCGAGCAGCCCGTACAACAACGAACGGAGGACTTCACGATGGAAATGGGAAAGCTCACGGCGAAACTGAGGGACGCGGTTCCGGTATGCCTGCTGGTGGAAGGCAAAGAAATAAAGCGGTACAAGAACATTGAAATCCCGGACGACCTCAAGAAACTGGAGTACAATGACTTCAAATTCGACGTACCGCTGAACGGCGCTATCACATTCAAGGTTATGTTCGAGCCGGGCGTACTGCCTGAGGAATTCCCTAAAGAGAGGGAGCGGAGGACGCGGAAATCCTTGGCCCAAGAAGCTCAGCCGCAGGAAGTTGCACCTGCGGAGGGCATGGCGGAGGTGGAACCCCGGCAGGAACCCGAGATGCAGGACGAGCTGCCCGAGGGCCTTCCGACATCGGTGGCGGAGGCATTCGCACAAGCGCTGGAGGGCGCCCAAGCCGCAGGCGAGCCGGTGGCCGACATCGCAGCGGCAATGGCGGACGGCGAGGCCATCAAGGCCGAGATCATCAAGGGCGAAGGCGAAGGCCGACTGCTGGTAATCACGGCAGAGCCGGAGAGCTCCGAGGTTACGACGCCGCTCGAGAGCGATATACCTGCCAAGAAGCCTGCGAGCAAAGGTAAGGGCAAGAAGGGCGCAGAAACTGCGGATAGTGCCGATAAGTAAGCAAACAGCGGGAAACCCGGCATATAGCGCCGGGTTTCCTTTTCTTTGGGATAATAAGGATATTGAAGAATTATCTGCATTACGCCATAGCTCCGCTCTTCTATAGAGCGAATATTTTTTGTAGCGATGGAGATCATAGACCTAAAGGAGGTGATTTTTATGGGTGTAGTAACGATGGCAACGAACAAGTATCAGAAGTGTATCGATGCATGCAAACGGTGCGAACAGGCGTGCTACGAATGCTTCGCGTTGTGCCTGAATGAGCCCGACGTACAGGCTCGGAAAGGCTGCCTTCATATGCTCGTTGAATGCGCTGAAATCTGCAAGATGGCAAGCTCTTTCATGGCTATGAACGCTCAGCATGCAACCAACGTATGCCAGCTGTGCACCGCGATCTGCCAGAAGTGCGAACAGGAATGTGCGATGTTCAAGGATGACCATTGCAAAGCCTGCGCTAATGAGTGTAAGACCTGTGCGAATGAATGCAGTATGATGGCACGTGGCTAACTGACTGACTTACTATAGGTATAGAGGACGGGAAAGCAGATACATGCTTCCCGTTCGCTTTTAAACCCTCGCGCAATGGAAAAGAATCAAGAAGGGCGCGGCAGCCCGGAGGATGAATGCAATAACCCGGCGCTGTGGCCGGATTTTCGTGTGAAGGGGGTGTCCACCATTACACGAAAATGAAGGCGTGTTTCGCCGGCAAAGCTGCTTTCCGGGTGCGGCAAGACAATCGTGTATTTATATCAACTAATGTCCCTTTAGACAAGACAAAAGCCCCGAAGCTCATGAGTATCATGGACATCGGGGTTTTTGATACTCATTTTACGCCACGAAATGGACGCTGGAAATAGCTTGACCCCAATTTGTGGCCCCGCGAAGGCAGCAGAAAACTCAAATGAGGAGGTTTTTAAGCTGCTTCAGGTTGATTGGCGGTTAGGGAGCTTACGCGAAACGCAGCATAGAAGTCTTGCTGGGGTCAGCAATAGGTGGCCTTATCCGTCCAAAGTTGAGGACAAGCTCGACTTGCGTAAAACGCAAGCCCATTAGTGCGGCCTCCACGATTGCCTCGTGAAAATGACTGACCTGAACGAAAATGAGCCGTTTTTTATTGCACAGCCTCATTCCACAATCGGATATCACCGTTTTTTTTCTCAACACTTGTAACTATTTTACTTTAATACTATAATACTCTCTGTTTGGGTTTGCGGCGACATATTTCGCAATACAGTAAGACAAAGCCGTAAGGAGAGAATGATATGAAAAAGACGAACATCATTATTGCTGCCATTCTTTGCGCCTTCCTGTTTGCCGTTGCTGGTGTTCCTGGTTTGGGCGCTGCAACTGGAAAAGCGGAATCCGCAATGAGCGCGGATGACGTAAACAATGTGACCGATTACTCCCAACCCAGCAATTGGCTCACTGCGGATATGTCGGGCAGCTTGCCTGTCGATATCTTTTATCTGTACCCGACAGCATGGCAAAAGGGCCCGAACGATTCCAATTACTGCGCCGTTGATAATGTATCCATGATAAAAGGCGCGAATGGCGCTTTCAACCGGCAGGCGTCTGCGTTTCTTCCGGTAGGCAATATTTATGCGCCCTATTACCGGCAAGCGGATGCGATGTACACATTGACCATGCCTACAATTGCGGAGCAGGATGAAGCGGTCCGGATTATTCCGGCGGCGGACGGAATCGCCGCGTTCGAATATTATCTTGATCACTATAACAAGGGCAGGCCGTTCATCCTGGCAGGGCATTCCCAGGGCTCCAATGTGCTCCTCTTTATCCTTGCACAGATTAAGGACCGGCCGGAAGTGCTGGACAGAATGGTTGCCGCTTATGTGATCGGCTTTTCTGTAACGAAAGAGTATCTGGCGCAGAACGCCCCCCTGAAATTTGCCACAGGCCCTGATGACACCGGTGTCATTATTTCATTCAACACCGAGGCGGAGGGGGTTACAAGCAGCCCGCTGGTACGTCCCGGCGCCCTCGCGATCAACCCAATCTCGTGGACGCTGACGGAAGCGGAAGCGGCCAAGGAAGACAATGCGGGCTCTATCAGCCCCATCACCATGGCTTTGTCTGACTTGACGCCTGTGAAAGAGCTTGCTTCTGCGCAAGTCAATACCGCCAGGGGAGTGGTCGTCTGTACATCGGTTGACCCCGCCAAATATTCTATCCAGGGCATGCCAGGGGTATATCATTCATTTGATTACCCGTTTTATTTCTATAACATCCGCGCCAACGCGCAAAACAGGGTGGAGAAATATCTGGCGGCTCACCCTTCAGGCAAATAGAATTGCAAACCGCCATCAGCACGCTTAGCGTCCCTTGATGTAATGAATCAGCTCATCAATGGGAAGGGCTTTGCTAAATAAGTACCCTTGGTACATTTCGCATCCAAGGCCTTTTAGCGTTTTCATCTGTTCTTTGGTCTCCACAAACTCCGCGACAACCCGGTATTGCATGGTTTTTCCAAGCGATAGGATGGATGAGATGATTTCGCGGCTGTTTTGATTGGTAATACTATTTCCAAACAATATTTCGTCATTGCGGCGGTTCTTTTCGCAAAGGACTGTGTCGCCTTCCGCTCGGCGTAACGCGGCGTTGCCCCGTTCCATCTCCTTGTCTTGCATCGAAAATTCCTCGCCGCGTTGGACGAAATAGTATTTTACAATTGTAAAGCGGCATCCTGCACCGGTGAACCATCAAGCTTAACGGCATAGAAATGATACGCTTGCAGATACGCCAGCGAGGTGCGGCCCGCGCTGAGACCGTCCAGCGTACTTTCAAATTCGGCTTGGGCCCCGTATAAAATGCGCGCCAAAGCTGCCCTGCCTGCAGACTGATATCCGCAGGAGATCCGAAAAATGATCGGGAAGCCTCTCCCGCAACTCTGCCTTTCTTATCCGCCTTCCATATTTTTGAATTGCATATCCGGAACCCCGCTCCCCACAGCCTCATAGGATTGGTCAGGGGAAACTGTGTTTCCCGCGTCTATCGTTGTTGAGGGCGGGAGGCTGTCACCTTGGATGAAAGCAAACTCACGCTGGACCGGCTGCCCGTGGGTAAGGCGGGCAGGGTCGTTGCGCTCTTATCAAGCGGTCCGGAACGGCGGCGCATGCTGGACTTGGGAATCATTGAGGGCACGCGGGTGGAACCGCTCTTTTGCAGCCCGTCCGGGAACCCGGCCGCCTACCTTATCCGGGGGGCGGTCATCGCATTGCGGGCGGAGGATGCCTCCGGGATCGTGGTTTCACAGGGCGAATGTGGATGCAGGTAGGAGGGGTTCTGTTGGATCTGGCCAATCAGCCGGCACGGAGCGCGGAAGGCCTGTGCGTGGCAAAAAAGCTTTCCGGGGATAAGGTCGTTGCGCTGGGCGGAAACCCCAACGTAGGGAAAAGTACGGTCTTCAACGGTCTGACAGGACTGAAGCAGCACACAGGCAACTGGCCCGGGAAGACTGTGGTGAACGCCCAGGGGAGGTACCGGTTCAAGGGCCAAGACTACATTATGGTGGATATTCCCGGCACCTACTCGCTGATGTCCAGCTCGGCCGAGGAAGAAATTGCGCGGGATTTCATCTGCTTCGGCGATCCTGATGTGACAGTGATCGTAGCCGATGCCACATGCCTTGAGCGGAATCTGAACCTTGCGTTGCAGGTGATGGAGATTACCGGCAGCGTTGTGCTGTGCGTCAATCTGATGGATGAGGCAAGAAAGAAGCATATTTCCATTGATCTTATGGGGCTGTCCGCGGAACTTGGGATCCCTGTGGTGGGGACCAGTGCCCGCAGCGGAAAGGGGCTAAGCGACCTGATGAACTCTGTCAGCCGGGTGGCCGGAGAGGAACAGGCGCTTACCCCCCTGCGCATTACATATGATGAGATCATTGAAAAGGCCATATCCGTGCTGGAGCCGGAGGTTAGGCGCGCCATCGGCGGGCACCTGGACAGCCGCTGGGTGGCGCTGCGGCTGCTGGAAGGCGACGAAAGCCTGATGGTGTCCATCAGGAAGCACCTGGGCCGCGGCATGATGGAGGATGTGGAGGTTGCGAAAAAGCGCGAAGAGGCAGCCGCGCTTTTGTCGCTTGAAGGTATTTCGCCCGAGGATTTCCGGGACCGGGTAGTCGGGAGGATCATCAAGACCTGCGAAAGTATTGCAGGCAGGGTGGTAACCGTTAAGGATGAAGGCTATCGCGACCGTGACCGAAGGTTTGACAGCATCCTGACTTCAAAGCGCACCGGGATTCCCATCATGGTCCTGCTGCTGGCCGGGATTTTCTGGATCACGCTGACGGGCGCGAACGCCCCCTCGGCTGTGATCGCCAACGGGCTGTTTTGGCTGATGGACCGGCTCCACGTGTTTTTCCGGCAGATTGCGGCGCCGGCATGGCTCTCCGGGCTGCTGGTGGACGGCATGTACAAGACGCTGGCATGGGTGGTCTCCGTCATGCTGCCACCCATGGCCATCTTTTTTCCGCTGTTTACGCTTTTGGAGGATTCGGGCTACCTGCCCCGGGTAGCGTTCAACCTGGACAACCGCTTCCGGAAGGCTTGCGCCCACGGCAAGCAGGCGCTGACCATGTGCATGGGGTTTGGGTGCAACGCCTGCGGGGTGATCGGCTGCCGGATCATTGATTCCCCCCGGGAGCGCCTGATCGCCATCCTGACCAACAACTTTGTGCCCTGCAACGGCAGGTTTCCAACGCTGATCGCCATCATTACCATGTTTTTTGCGGGTACTGCAGGCGGATTGTTTGGCTCGGTCCTCTCCACGCTTCTTCTGACCGGGGTGATTGTTCTTGGGGTGGCGGCCACGCTTTTCATTTCCAGACTGTTGTCCGGAACAGTCCTAAAGGGCGTACCGTCCTCCTTCCAACTGGAGCTTCCGCCCTACCGCAGGCCGCAGATAGGCAAGGTCATCCTGCGCTCCATCCTGGACAGGACGGTCTTTGTATTGGGCCGGGCCGCGGCCGTGGCCGCGCCGGCCGGCGCGGTCATCTGGCTGATGGCCAACCTGCGGTTGGGCGATGTCAGTGTGCTGGCTGCGTGTGCGGGATTCCTTAACCCCTTTGCGCGCCTGATGGGGCTAGACGGCTATATCCTGATGGCTTTCATTCTTGGCTTCCCAGCCAACGAGGTGGTCATCCCCATACTGATCATGAGCTACACGGCCACAGGTTCCCTGGCCGAATATGGCAGCCTGGCGGAACTGCACGCATTGTTTTTGAGCCATGGATGGACGGCCGTCACCGCCGTTTGTGCCATGCTGTTTTCCCTGATGCATTGGCCCTGCGGTACGACCCTTTGGACCATCAAAAAAGAGACGCGGAGCGCTAAATGGACGCTGGCGTCACTTTTGATCCCCACCGCCGCCGGGATTGCCGCATGCATGACCGTTGCGGGGATAGCCCGGCTGCTGGGGTTTGTATAGGGAAATGGGATTGCGCTGCCCTGGGGCCGTGCCTTTGCGAAGCATGCGCTAAGCCAACGCCTCCTCTTTGGTTTTTGCAAAAAAACCCTCGATGCAGTAGAGGGTGAACTTTTCATCATGGCCTTCCGCCACGCATGTTTGTTTCAGGCAGCAGGGACAAAAATCCTTAATGGACAGGTCAAGCGTGCCGTTGCGCTCGTGGAGGGAATACAGGTATTTAAGATACTTTCCTTCCGCGATACGGTGGTGGTTGTTCTTCTGGTCAAGACCCTTCCATTCATACAGCCCCTTCGCTCCCTTGCTGGAATTGCACGACCTGCAAACCCGCACGACATTGTCCGGCACATCCTCCCCGCCCCGGGAGCGGGGCAGGATATGGTCCGTGGTCAGGTTTTCCACGGCGCCGCAATAGATACAGGCATGGGGATTCTCCATTTCCAGCAGCCATTCCCTGACGGTGGTGGACCAGGCGATCTCGCCGCTTTTCAGCTTTTTGACAAAGCTCATCCGAAGCGCCCAGTCCCTTTTGTTGCCGGTTGCGGCGCCGGTCATGATGGCGGCGTACTGCCAATAAATCAAATCCCGGATGGTTTTGATTGCAGGCGGCGGCATATGCCCATCTCCTTTGTATTCTGCGTAATTTCCGGTGGGAAAGAATGGGCCTTCCGGCCCGGTTGCCGTTCTGCCGGCGATAAACTGCTTGCCTTTTGATTTGCAGGTGCCCTTCCTGTTTTTTGATATGATACTACTTTTCGCCAGATTTTGTCAACATACGCATATGGCCCGGAAAAGAAGCCTGCCTCTGCCGCACCCTGCCCGGCGGGCCGCGCCGCAGAACAGCAAAGCATTGCTATTGCCGCCGCGGCCGGATATAATGGCGGCAGAAGAAGGTGATCCCTTGGAGAAAACGGTCGCGTGGCTCCTTGAGGGCGATGTTTCCGTGCAATACATGGCCTGCCGGGACCTGATCCAAGCGGACGGAACGGTGCTGTCCCGGCTTCGGGAACGGATTGCGTCGGAAGGCTTCGGGGCGGCCTTCCTTTCCCGCCGGAACGCAGGCGGGCATTGGGGCCTGCATTATTACCAACCCAAATGGACATGCACCCACTACACCCTGCTGGACCTGAAAAACCTATGCGCGCCGCAAACCTTGCAGCCCTGCAGGGAGATGGTTATGCGCATGCTGGGGGAGTGCATGAACGAAGCCGGAGGTGTGAATCTCTCCAAATACGACCACCCCAGCGACATTGGCGTGGACGGGATGATACTGAACTACGCCTCCTACTTTTGTGGGGAGGACCCGCGCCTTGGCAAGTTGGCCGGCCATCTGCTTTCCGTCCAGCGGGCGGACGGGGGATTCACCTGGGACGCAGGCGCGGAGGCCGGAGAGCCCCACACCACCATCTGTGCGCTGGAGGGGCTTGCGCAGTACCGGAAAGCGGGATCACCCGGCGGGCTGCGGAATGTGGAGGCGGCGCAAAGCAAGGCCGAAAGCTTTTTGCTTAGCAACCAGCTGTTCATTGGCAGCGGGGACCGGCGGTTTCGCATGCTGTCTTATCCGTACCGCTACCGGTATGACCTTATGAGGGTACTGGAATATTTTGCGGCGCAGGGTGCGCCCCTGTATGAAGAAATACAGCCGGCCCTCTGCTGGCTGCAAGGCAAACGGCAGAAGGACGGCCTGTGGCGCCTTGAGAACATTCACAAAGGGAACGTGCATTTTTCCATGGAAGAAGTAAGGTCGCCCAGCAGATTTCTCACGCTGAAGGCGCTGACAGTCCTCAGGCATTTCTGCAACTGATTATCATTTTCTATGATTTCATTGGCAGGGTCACGGTAAAGGTGGTCCCTGCCTCCTTTGTGCTTTCCGCGGTGATCCTGCCCCGGTGCGCCTCCGCGATGGATTTGGCGATGGCCAGCCCCAGCCCGTACCCGCCCCCGGCCCTGGCGCTGTCGGCCCGGGAGAACCGATCGAAAACCCGGGGGAGCTGGTCCGGGGGAATGGGCTCGCCTGTGTTGTGAACGGAAAGCCGGGCCTTGTCCTGCACTTTTTCCAGGGTGACGGTTACCCTTCCGCCCTCCCCGGCATATTTGCAGGCGTTGTCCATCAGAATGGCCACCAACTGCTTCAATTGCCCCTCGTCGCCCGTTAGGCAGATGTTCTGGGCAATTTTGCTTTCCAAGGCCACATGGTGTTCGAAGGCTATGGATTCAAAAGGCAGCACACTGTTCCAGGCCACATCACTGAAATTCACGGGCAAAAACGTGCGGGCGGATCTGGCGGCATCGGACTTTGCCAGGAAAAGCAGTTCGTCCACCAGCTTTTTCATGCGCTCCGCTTCGTCCTTGGTGTATTCCACCCATTTTACCTGCTGGGCCACGGTTTCCTCCCGGTGGCGAAGCAGGATGCCCGTGTTGGCCAGGATCACGGTAAGGGGTGTTTTCAGCTCATGGGAGGCGTCGGCCACAAACTGCCGCTGCCGCTCCCAGGCCGCTTCCACGGGCTTCAAGGCCCACCGCGACAGGAAAAAGCTGATAAGAAAAAAGGCCGTCAGGCCGCCCACGCCCGCCAGCAGCGAGTTCACAAGCCACCGCATGACGGCGGCCCTTTCGCTGGAGGTGTCCGCAAAGGCGATCCGCATGCCATCCCGTACATCCGTTTTCAGATACCGAAGCCCCAGGGAGGGGATGGCACCTTCCGCCGCGCCGCTTGAAAGCGCTGCTTTCACCGCCCCCTGAATCACCGATTCCTCCACCTCGGCCCTGGCCTGGTCGGTGCCGGTCACCATGCCGGAGGCGTCTACGGTGACGGTGAACACCGGCACCATGGGAAAAGACTCCCGGTGGCCCCCCGGACCGATTTTGGGCTTTGGAGACGGAGCGCCCGTATCCATGGAAACAGCCAGTATCAGTGCGCTCTTTGTATCCTTCCGCGCCTGGCTGATGGTGGAGTAGCCCAGTGCCCCGAACACGATGAGCAGCACCAGCAGCACCAGCGACATATTGATAAGGATAAATTTCTTGCGAAGCTTAGTGATCATGGCCGCCGGCCTCCAATTGATACCCCACCTTGCGCTGGGTGGCGATGGTTACGCAGGAGTGAAGGTGGAACATCTTTTTGCGCAGGAAGGAGATATACGCCTCCACGTTGTTGTCCTCTGCGTTGGAATCAAGGCCCCACACCCTGGCGATCAGTTCTTCTTTGGGGGTAACCGCCTTGGGGCTTTGCATCAGCAGCTTCAGCACCTCGAACTCCTTGTATCCCAGGTGCACCGACCTTTCGCCGCAGAAGAGGGTGTAGATGGAAAGGTTCAGCGTAAGATCCGCAAACCGCATCTCCTCCAGCACCACCTCCCCCTGGCGCCTGGAAAGCGCCCGCAGGCGGGCCAGCAATTCCTCCGGGGAAAAGGGCTTGGTCATGTAATCATCCGCCCCGGAATCCAGCCCGGCCACCTTGTCCTGGATTTCCTCCCTGGCGGTAAGCATCAGCACCGGCGTGGAGCTTCCGCGCCTGCGAAGTTCCCTGGCTACCTCGTACCCGTTCATCCCCGGCAGCATCACATCTAGCACAATGATGTCGTACTGCCCGCTCAGGGCGTACTCCAGCCCTGTTTTTCCGTCGTGCACCGCGTCGGTCAGATACTTTTGTTCCTTCATGATCTGGCACAGCGCTTCGGCCAGGCGGAACTCATCCTCCACGATCAGAATACGCACCGGGCAGCCTCCCTCTCCTGTACCAACCCGTTTTCGCAGTCCCTTCTGCTTGATTGCGGTTTATTATATCATGGAAAGCTGAAAAAAAGCTGAAACGCACTTTTCAGACAGTTTTCAGGTTTTAGGTTTATGATAGGGCCATGCAAGAAATCCGTAAGGAAACGGAGGACCACGGCATGGAAAGCTGTCAGGACGTATTTCAAAGGTATGAAAAAAAATATTTGATTTCAAAAGAGCAGCAGGAATATCTTCTCCCCTTCCTGCTGGAGCATCTTGAAAAGGACGGCTACGGCCGCCATACCATTTTAAGCCTGTATTATGACACGCCTGATTGGCAACTGATCCGCGCTTCCCTGGAAAAGCCCGTGTACAAAGAAAAGCTCCGCCTGCGCAGCTATGGCACGCCGGGGGAAGGGGATACGGTCTTTCTGGAGCTTAAGAAAAAGTTCAAGGGCATCGTCTACAAGCGCCGCGTGCCCATGCCCTTGTATGAGGCAAAGCGTTTTCTTCATACGGGCGCGCCTCCGGAAAGGCCGGAGCAGATCCTTTCCGAAATCGGCTGGTTCATGCAGTTTTACCATCCCGTGCCCGCGGCCTTTATTGCCTATGACAGGATCGCCCTTGCCGGCATCCGGGATACGGAAATTCGTGTGACCTTCGACCAGGATATCCGCGGCCGGGATACGGCGCTGGACCTTGCCGCAAGCGCCTGGGGAACGCCGATTCTGCCTTCCGGCACGATGGTGATGGAGGTCAAGCTGCCCGGTGTGATGCCCCTTTGGATGAGCCGGCTCTTTAGCCGCAGCGAGGTATTTCCCGCCTCCTTTTCCAAGTACGGCGCATACTATCAGAACCATCTTACCAAGGCCAAGTCCATGGATACGAAAGGAGAGCTTCTTCATGCTTGAAAGTATTTTCCCGGCTTCCGGCAGCCTGCCCTTTGGCAACCTGCTCATCGCCACCCTTATTTCCCTGGCCGTAGGGCTTGGTGTTGCCTGGCTGTACATGTACAAAAACGAGTATAACAGAAGCTTTGTGCTGACGCTGGCGCTGCTCCCGGCCATGGTGCAGGTGGTGATCCTGCTGGTGAACGGCAGCGTGGGCACAGGGGTGGCGGTGCTGGGCGCCTTCAGCCTGGTGCGCTTCCGCTCCATCCCCGGCGGCGCAAGGGAGATCGGCAGCATCTTTTTTGCCATGGCGCTGGGCCTGGCCACAGGCATGGGATATATCTTTGTGGCCGTACTGTTCCTCTTTGTGCTGGGCGGCGCTTCGCTGCTGCTCACCTTAAGCCCCTTCGGGCAGCATAGGGAAGAACTGAAAGAACTGAAGATCACCATCCCGGAAAATCTGGAGTACGAAGGCATGTTCGACGACCTGTTTTCCGCCTATACGGACAAGGCGGAGCTCATCAGGGTCAAGACCACCAACATGGGCAGCCTGTTTGAGCTTTGCTACCACGTGACACTGAAACAGCCCGGGATTCAAAAAGCGTTTTTGGATCAACTGCGCACAAGAAACGGCAACCTGGCCATCGCCTGCGGGCGCCTGCCCGCTGTCAGAGACGAATTATAAGGAGGATTCCTATGAGAGATTTGAAGATCAAGCGGCTGCTTTTGCCTCTGGCGCTGTCCGCCGCCCTGCTTTTGACGGGCTGCGGAAGCACCGCCGCCTCCCTGCCCCCCTCCACAACCACCGCCAGGGCGGAGGCGGTTGTGACCCAGGAGGATACGCAGACCACCTGGGATGACGCTACCGCCGTGCAGATCACCCTTTCCGGAACTGCGGCGGAGATCTCCGGCAGCGGCGCGTCCTACGAAAGCGGCACCCTGACCATTACCGAAGCCGGGACTTACGTGCTCACCGGCAGTTTGCAGGGGACCATCCTGATCGACGCGGGGAAAAACGACACCGTCCGCCTGGTCTTAAACGGCGTGACCGTCACTGCGGCAAATGGCCCGGCCCTGTATGAAAAGAAAGCCGCCAAGGTGATCCTCACCCTAACCGAAGGCACGGAAAACAGCTTTACCGACACGTCCAGCTATGTGCTTGCTGAAGGGGAGACGGAGCCGGACGCAGCGCTGTATGTCCAAAACAGCCTTACCATCAACGGCGCGGGCAGCCTGACCGTTTCAGGAAACGCCAATCACGGCATCGTGTCCAAGGATGACCTGATCATGGCCGGGGGCACGCTTTTTGTGACCGCGGCCGGAACGGGCATTAGGGGCCGGGATTCCCTGACCATCCTGGCGGGGGACATTACCGTGAACGCCGCAGGTGATGCGATGCAGGCCAACAATGATGAGGACAGCACAAAAGGCGCCATCTTGATTTCGGGCGGCATCTTCCATCTCACCGCGGGCAAGGACGGAATCCAGGCGGAGACGACCCTGACCATCACAGACGGTACTTTTGATATCACTTCAGGCGGTTACCAGGATGGCGCGACGGTAGCCAACAACCCTTCCACAGGCGGCATTCCCACCGGCGGCAATCAAGCCGGAACCCCTCCCTCGGACGGCGCTTCCACCGGAACGGCAGGAACAGACACCGTCAGCAGCGCCACCACGAGCCATAACGCCCGGGGCGGCTTCCCCTCCCAGATGGACGGCAACGGGCAGACGGTATCGGGGAATACAAGCGAAGAAAGCGGCAAAGGCCTGAAGGCCGCGGGCGGGCTGACCATTGAGGGCGGGACCTTTGTCATCCGCAGCGCGGATGATGCCATCCATACCAACGGCGACGCGGTGATTTCTGGCGGCACCTTTACCCTGAACTCGGGGGATGACGGGATCCACGCCGACGGCACCGCAACCATACAGGATGGGGACATCACGGTAGTCTCAAGCTATGAGGGATTGGAAGCCGCAAACATTCTCGTGGAGGGCGGCACCGTTGCCATCACGGCCAGCGACGACGGCCTCAATGCGGCGGGGGGAAACGACGGTTCCTCTGTGACAAACGACTGGCGCGGGCAGAACGCCTTCCAGGACACCGGAGACTACAGCATCCGCATCAGCGGCGGCACCATGACCGTCAACGCCAACGGCGACGCTATCGACTCCAACGGCAGCATCTACATGAGCGGCGGCGCCGTTTATGCAGACGGCCCCACCACAAACGGCAACGGAGCCATTGATTACAACGGCGTATTCGAACTAACCGGCGGGACCATCGTTGCCTCCGGCAGCTCCGGTATGGCCGAGAATGTGAGCAGCGTAAGCGGTCAGGCTGCCCTGATGGTGTACGGCAGCTTCAGCGGCAGCATCGCCCTTGTGGACAGCAGCGGAAACACGCTGCTCACCGCTACGCCTACCAAGGCATACCAGTCCATCGTTTTTAGCGCCCCCACCATGCAGAAGGGACAGACGTATACCCTTGTGATCAACGGTGAAACCGTGGCTGAGATTACCCTGAGCAGCGACATCACCACGTATTCCACCGATGGGACCCAGGGCGGCACCTTTAGCCAGCAATTCCCCGGCGGCCAGGGCGGGCCCGGCGGCGGCCGCCAAAGGCGATAAAAAGCTTCCGCCCGCCGCCTTTTGCGGCGGGCGAAAAGGTATCCACCAAAAGGAGGAATCCTTATGCCGACCCCTAAAAAGCGTCTACCCGTAGCCTTGCTGATTTTGCTGGATGTGCTGGCCACCGGCACTGCGCTATGTATATTCTCCTTATTCCATCACGTGCTGCCCCAGGTTTTAAAAGCGGAAGGCATACAGATTGTTGCGCAGGAAAGCGGCTCCGCTTCCGCCGAAACAGTGCGTCAGGATGTTATAACCGATCTTCGGGTAAAATTCGCGGAGCATTTTTCCGATACGGTGATCACCACGGAGAACAGCTACACCAGCCCCGATGTATCCATCACCGTGACGAAGGATGTTTCAGGCAGCGGCAGCGATACCATCACCTATTATGTTGCCGATATTTACCTGGCCGATGTCACGCTTCTCAAGACCGGGTTTGCTCAGAACGCCTACGGAAAAGGCTTGCGGGATTCCCTGACGGACATGGATGTATTTTACGATGCGCTGCTGAGCGTAGGCGGCGATTATTACGGCAACCATGATGACGGCGTGGTCATCCGCAACGGCGAGGTCTACAGGAGCAAGGTGACCGGCGAGGATATCTGCGTGCTGTATTCCGACGGCACCATGAAAACCTTTTCCCCGCAGAATTTTGATATTGATGAGGCCGTAGCCAAAGGTGCGTGGCAGGCCTGGACCTTCGGGCCCATGCTGCTTGACGGCAGCGGCGGAACCATGATCTCCTTCAACACCTCCGCCTACCTGAAAAAAAGCCATCCCAGGACGGCCATCGGGTATTACGAGCCGGGCCATTACTGCTTTGTGGTGATCGACGGCCGGGACACGGGGTATTCCAAGGGCATGACCCTTGACCAAATGTCGCAGCTATTCGCGTCCCTTGGCTGTCGGGCGGCTTATAACCTGGATGGCGGCAAATCCGCCGTGATGGTCTACAACAACAGCATCGTCAATCAGCCGGACGGCGGCGGGCGTGACCTGAGCGACTGCGTATATATCGCGGAGAGTATATCATGAAAAGGATCATTACCAGGGTCTATCGGCTTTTGCCCCACGGGGCCATCGTTTTATCCCTGATGTTCATGGTTTTCCTGGTGCTGGACGTGTACAACCCTCTGATGCAGTTTGTGGACAGCACCATTTCCCGGTGGCTGCTGGCGGTTCTGACGACGGTCTCTATCACCAATGCCATCCTGCTCATCCGCCTTCAGCGCCGGGGCGGGGAATAGCCGTGTCACACGTTCCCCAGCAGCACGGTTTGCAGGCGCTCCCCAGCGATATCCGCCAGTTTTCTTAATATGGAAATTTCCGTCGGCTGCTTATCCCGCATCCGCCGCCTGGGGAAAAACCGGGTGATGTGCAGGGGAATCCCCGGGTCAAGCTGCGCCACCCACTCAGACAGCGCCCGCATTTCCTCCGGCGTATCGTTTTCGCCGGGCACGATTAGGGTGGTCAGCTCCACATGGCTGCTCCCGGCAGCCAGGCGGATGAAGGTCAAGACGGTGTCAAGATCACCGCCCAGCCTTTGGTAATATTCCTTTGTGAACCCCTTCAGGTCAATGTTGAAGGCGTCAATGAAGGGCAGTACTTCCTCAAGCGCTTCCCGGCAGACGGAGCCGTTGGTGACCACCACATTCTTCATGCCCCGCGCTTTTACCAGCCTGGCGGTGTCGCGTACATACTCAAAGCCCACCATGGGCTCGTTGTAGGTGTATGCCACGCCGATATTGCCCCGGTTTTGAAACTTCTGCGCCAAGCCGGCCAGCGCTTCGGGGGACAGCGGCTCCACTTGTATTTCCCCGATGCCCGCCGCCGCGATGGAGGCGTTCTGGCAGAAGGGGCAGTCCAGATTGCAGCCGAAGCTGCCGGCGGACAAAACCATGCTGCCGGGGTGGAACCTGGCCAGCGGCTTTTTCTCAATAGGGTCCAGCGCCAGGGAGGTAACCAGGCCGTAGCTTATGCTGACGCTTTTCCCGTTTTCATTTTTCCTGGCACGGCACCGGCCAATTTGCTGCTCTTTCAGACGGCAGTGGTGCATGCACACCGGGCACACAGTCTCACTGATGGCGCACCACCTCGAATCGCTGAAGGGTAACCGGCTCCCCATCCCGGATGCCCGCCTTGCGCCTTGCAATGGCGATCTGCTCCTTTACGGTATCAATGCCGGGCAGGTTGGGCAGCAGCAGCCCCCGCCTGCGGCCCGCAGTGACGATAACGCCGTAGCGCCGGGGGTCCAGCGCTTCGGGGGAACCGATATCCTCCGCGTTCCCCAGCACATCCACGCTGTATACAAGCTCGTCCAATTCCTCCGGCTCCACCGGGTCGAAGCGCGGATCTTGCGTGCCGGCGCTGACGGCATTTTGGATGATCTCCTGCGCAATGCTCCCGGCGGTGGCGGAGATGGTGCCGATGCAGCCCCGAAGCTGTCCGTGCTTTTTCAGGGATACAAACACGCCGGCACGCCCTCCGGTCATTTCCCCGGGCAAACCTTCCGGCACGGGGATGGTTTCCCCGCTTGTCACATACTTTTCCAGCGTCTGCCTGGCCAAGGCCACGTACGGGTCCTCGGCTCTTCTGCGGTCCTCCGCGGCCTGCTGCTCCTCCGACCGGTATTTATCAAGAAAGGTGCGGTTTTTGTCCGGGCCTGTGGGCAAATAGGTGCATACCCCGTAGCCCACGCCGAAGGGTCCCTCGTAGGACAGCCTTTCCGCCCGCACACCCTGGCCGTCAAAGCACCCGGCCATGATGGTAAAGGACCGGTGGCCGCACTCCCCGGCGCTTTCGCAAAAATCCGGATCGAAGCGCAAAAGCGACAAAAAATCGCCGTGGCCCATTACGTCCATGATTCTTTCGTCATATACGGGACCCTCCGGGGAAAGGCCGTAGGGACCGTCCTCCTTCAGCCGGTGGGAAAGATCGCCGCTGGCCACCACGGCCACTTGCTTGCCAAGTGCCTCCGCCGTGTCCCGGATCAGCATCCCCAGCCGGTAATGGTCTGTAAGCGGCAGCCCCGAAAGCCCGATCCGTACGATTTTACAGGGAATTTCCCCACCGAAAGCCTGCCGCAAAAAGAACAAGGGGACCATGGATGCGTGGTCCAGCGCCTTGTCCCGTTCGCCAAGAGTACCGGCACGCAGCCCTTCCGCGCCGGCGCGGCGGGCAAGCTCCGTAACAAAGGGCGCATCATAGGCCACGGAGAGTTTTACCTCCCCGGCCCGGAATGCGGCCATGTTCCCCGCAGCCTCGTTCCCGGGGGATAGGTGGAAATAATCGGCGTACAGCACGCTGTGGGGCGTGAGAAGAACAATGGTTTCAGGCACCTGTGAAACGATGAACGCGGCCGCCTTCCCATAGGCATTGATGGTTTTTTGGATTTGCTTTTCCTGGCCCCTGCCCACCTGCGGGATGATCAGGGGCGGATGGGGAACCATAATGGCGGACTGAACGGACATGATATGCCTCCTGTGGGTCGGGCCGTTGGGTAGATTTAGCAATCCTTTGTTGCATGATTCGCTGTGCTGCACGCAAAAACCTGCCAACCGCGCAAGGTGCGGCGCAAGGGTATTTTCCCCGAACCTGCGCTTTTGTTGGAGGCTGTTAAAAAAAATCTTGCCGGGCGGATTCGTATTGACAAAGGACGCCGAACAGCATATAATGTCGTATCGAAGGTCATCGATTTGAGGTGGTACGTTGCAGTACGGGTTCCGGGACCAGGCCAGGGTATTCAAGGCGCTGTGCGATGAAAGGCGGCTGGAGATTCTCACGCTTCTTAAAGACGGTGAAAGATGTGCCTGCGTGCTTTTGGGGCAGTTGGACATCAGCCAGTCCACCCTTTCCTATCACATGAAAATCCTCTGCGAAGCGGGGATCGTGCTTGGAAGGCAGGAAGGGAAGTGGACCCATTACCGCCTGAGCCGGGAAGGGGCGCAAGCGGCTATGGAGCTGCTTCAGGCATTGGTAACGGAAGGGGACCCTGCCGCGCCGTCTCTGTCATGCTTCTGCTGAAAACAGCCGTCCAAAGCGGCTTTTTTCTCGGAGTATGTATCGATGATTTTCGATATATCGTTTAAAAGGAAGGAATTCCCATGCAAATTCTCTCGGCCATCTGGGATTTTTTTCAAACAGAAATACTGGGCATGCAATGGCTGAACCGGCTGTTTGGGCAGATGCTGGCCGCTTTCGGGCTTGATCCCGGCACGCGGATCGGCGGCAGCGCTCAATTTTTCCTGTTTGATACAGTGAAAATCCTTGTTTTGCTGTCGGTGCTGATTTTTGTCATCAGCTATATCCAAAGCTTTTTCCCGCCGGAGCGGACAAAGCGCATCTTGAGCCGTTTTCATGGGGTGGGAGCCAACATCCTGGCGGCGCTTTTGGGCACGGTAACACCCTTTTGCTCCTGTTCCTCCATCCCGCTGTTTATCGGCTTTACCAGCGCGGGGCTGCCCCTTGGCATGACGTTTTCCTTCCTGATTTCCTCCCCGCTGGTGGACCTTGGGTCCCTGGTGCTTTTGATGAGCATCTTCGGTTTCAGGATCGCCATGGCCTATGTGGTGCTGGGCCTTGTGATCGCGGTGATCGGGGGCACGCTGCTGGGCAGGCTGAAGGCCGAAAAGTACATCGAGCCTTTCGTGCTTGCCGCAGGCCGGGCGGAAGGCGAGATCCTGGCCATGACAAGGCTTGACAGGGTGCGCTATGCCAGGGAACAGGTGGCTTTCATCGTAAAGAAGGTATGGGCCTATGTGCTGGGCGGCGTTTTGATCGGCGCGCTGATCCACAACTGGATACCGGAAGCCTGGATCCAAAGCGTGCTGGGCAGCGGGAATCCGTTCTCCGTGCTCCTGGCCGTGCTGGTGGGCGTCCCCATGTATGCCGATATCTTTGGTACGATCCCCGTGGCGGAAGCGCTTTTTTTGAAAGGTGTTGGTCTTGGCACCATCCTGTCCTTTATGATGGCGGTCACGGCGCTGTCCCTGCCCTCCATCATCCTTTTGCGCAGGGCGGTCAAGCCAAAGCTGCTGGCGCTGTTCGTGGCCATCGTTACCGTTGGAATCATCCTGACCGGGTACCTGTTCAACGCGGTCCAATATTTGTTTGTATAAGGAGGAGCTTGTATGGCATTGTTCGGAAAGAAAATCAAGTCCATTGAGGTGAAACACCAGGCGGAAGCCAAGGCTTCCTGCTGCTGCGGCGGGGAAAACTGCAGCGCGGAAAACGCAGGCAGCCGCTTTATCGTGCTGGGGGCCTGCTGCGACAAGAGCCGCAAAACCTATGAAAACGTGAAGCAGGCGGTAAAGGAACTAGGTTTCACAGAGGAAGTCGTGAACATCGGCGATGCCCTGGAGATCGCCAAGTTCGGCGTGATGCAGACCCCGGCCCTTGTGGTGGACGGCAGGGTGGTTGCCTACGGCAGGCTTTTGACGGTGGAAAAAGTGAAGGAGATTTTTGCCGCCCTTGAAGTGAAGTGATATGCCTGATAAAGAAAGCGTGGCTTGCGGAATGGAGAAAAAGGAGATCATCCGGGGAACGATCCGCGCAGACTATGGGAGGATCGCCCGGCGGGAAGAAAAAAGCTGCTGTTCGGGAGGCTGCTGCTGCGGCGCGTCCGGCGTTGACGCCGGGGACGCCGCAAACAGACTCGGCTATTCCCAAAATGATTTGCGAAGCGTTCCCATTGGTTCCAACATGGGCCTTGGCTGTGGGAATCCCTTGGCCATCGCCTTGCTTCAGGAAGGGGAAACCGTGCTGGACCTTGGATGCGGAGGCGGATTTGACTGCTTTTTAAGCCGGCAGAAGGTAGGGGAAAGCGGCTTTGTGATCGGCGTGGATATGACACCCGATATGATCGCCCTGGCACGTGGCAATGCAGCGAAAAGCGGGTACAGAAACGTGGAATTTCGTCTGGGGGAGATCGAGCATCTCCCCGTTGCCGACGGAACGGTGGATGCCATCCTTTCCAACTGTGTGATCAACCTGGCCCAGGACAAGCGGCAGGTGTTTAGGGAAGCATACCGGGTATTGAAGCCCGGCGGCAGGCTTTCCATATCTGATGTGGTGGCGGAAAAGCCGCTGCCGGCGTCAGCCAAAGCGGAACCCTCCCTGGTATCGGGCTGCATCGGCGGGGCGGCGCTTGCTGCGGATATACGCGCCATGCTTTTGGAGGCCGGCTTTGAGGGTGTCTCTTTGGCACCAAAGGAGAACGGCCGTGCAATCATTCAGTCCTGGGGGTTTGGCGGGAACCTGGAAGACTATGTGGCGTCCTATGAAGTACGTGCCCGAAAGCCCGAATAACCGGTGGACGGCAAGGAGGAAAAAGATGCTTCCCAAAGTGGCTTTTGTATGCACCCATAACTCCTGCCGCAGCCAGATCGCCCAGGCTCTGGGCCGCCGTTTGGCAGCCGGCATTTTTGAAAGCTATTCCGCGGGGACGGAGGCGAAGGACGCAATCAACCCGGATGCCCTGCGCCTGATGAAGGAACTGTACGGCATCGACATGGAAAAGGATCAAAAGCCCAAGTTGCTTGACAAGCTCCCGCCCATAGATATTCTGGTGACCATGGGCTGCGGTGTTGCGTGCCCTTTCCTGCCCAGCAGGCACAGGGAGGATTGGGAGATTGATGACCCCACGGGGAAGAGCGACGCGGAATTTGTCAAAGTGATTCATACCCTTCAGGAAAAGGTGCTGGCCTTGAAGGCGCGGGTGCAGGATGGGACCATCTTCACGGGGGACCCGTCGCAATAAAATTGGAATTGGGTATCGTACGAAAAGGCGGCCGGGATTATTCCCGCGCCGCCTTTTCGTACATTGCCAGCTTCTCTTTGCTGGAAACCATGGCGTTGGTGACGGCCGCGATGGCCGCGATGCCGGCAAGGTCCATCAGCAGCCTAAGCAGCGTGAACTTTGGCCCCATGGAGGACACCTCAAACAGCAGCAGCGGCAGCTTGGTGGTGGACCAGGCCCCCAGCATGATCAGCACATAGGTGAACTTGGCGCCCTTTTTCATCAGTACGGCGGCCACGGGGAAGGCGGCGTACAGCGGGCCCGCGGCGGCGGAACCGATGAAAAACGCCAGCAGCACGCCCTTCCATCCCGAATCCTCGCCCATGTGCTTTACCATGGTCTCCCGCTTGATCCATACATCCATCAGCCCCAGCAGGAGGAAGATGGGAGGAACCACCGAAAGCATTTCCAGAAGATTGGAGGCACTCAGCGACAGGGCCTTGAGCCCTGCCTGCGGGGAAAAAACCGTCCATGCAAGCAGTGCTGCGGCCAGTGCAAGGAACAATGCATAGCGTTTTACCAGCTTTTTCACATGAACACCCCCATCGCCAGCGCCACCAGCAGCGAAAACACGAAAGCAGCGGCGTTGCGGACAAGCGCCGTCCTCCGGTTGAAATACTTGATCTCCACCGGCAGGGTGATGATGCCCACCATCATCAGCGTGGAGATGAACGCACCGATCTGCATGTAACCCGCGCCGCTTTTAAGCAGTGCCGCCGCCAGGGGAAAGGCCACAAAGCCCGGGATCAGCGTCACGGAGCCGATTACCGCGGCGATAAGCACGCCAAAGATGCCGGATTCCCGGCCCAAGATGCGCGAAATCTGCTCCGGGGTCAACAGGGTCAGCATGATCCCCAAAATCATCATCACCGGCAGCACCTGGGGAAGGATGTTTTCAAAGGACTTCCAGGCCTTTTTAAGAGCCAGGTATGTTTTTTCCCTGCTCTTTATAAAGGAGGCGATAAGGGCCAGCCCGGCCAGGATGTACAGGGCGATGGTCATGGGGCATAAGCCTCATTTCTTTGTTTCTTCGCCTTGGATATACTCGTCCAAAATCTGTGCGGCGTCATACACCAGCCCGGCGCAGGGGCGGGTTTCATAATACTGCTTCGTCCGCGGGTCGGGGATGGGATTGCCCGCGCCGTCCAGGTGGAGCAGATCCCGGCAGATCAGGGTTTCGTGCTTTTCCCGAAAACGGCCGCACAGCGTTTGGATCAACTGATAATGTGCCGCCTTGGCCGTGTCGTTCTTGGAATCGGTGTTGCCATACAGCACGCCGGCTGCCATGGCCATGCCGCTCACCGCACCGCAGACCTCCCGAAGCCTGCCCAGGCCGCCGCCAAAGGAGGAGGAAAGCTTTAAAGACGTTTCCATATCCAGGCCGGTTACATCCGAAAATGCGGCAAACACCGCCTGTGCGCAGTTATACCCCTGCTCAAATAATTCTTTGGCTTTTTCCGCGTGGCTGATCATGGGAACCGCCTCCGTTTCGTATGCGTTACCCTTTGCATTATAAGGAGTTTCCGGCGCCTGTCAACCGTTTTGCGGCAAGGGCCCCGCCCGGGCAGGTCCGTCCTTTCCATCATCCCTCCCCCGCGGGGAAGGCCACGGTGCTCCTGCGCCAGGCGGCCGGGCTTACGCCGTATTCCTTTTTGAAAGCCCGAAAGAAAAGGGAAATGTCCGAAAAACCGCATCCCTCGCTGATTTGGGCGATGGTGAGGCTGCTGCGCTCCAATTGCCGCCTGGCATGGGAAAGACGCCTTTGCGTCAGGTAGGCGTGGGGTGTCATGCCGACCGCCGCCTTTACCTGCCGCTCGATGTACTCGGTGGAATAAGAAAATTTTTCGGAAAGCGTTTGGGAGGTGATGCGGCAAAAATAGTGGGTGTCAATATACCGGACCATGGCCAGGGCGGGCGTTTCCGCCGTGGCGCGGGTATGGCTGAGCATGTGCATCAGGCCGATAAAGCGCTGCTGTGTTTCAAAAGGGTCCGGGGGTGTCCGGTTCGCGCAGAGGTGGAGTTCCCGCAAAGGCGCGTCAAAGGTGCTCCCTTCGTACTCCCCGCGGAGGGGAAGGGCCAGGCTTTGATATTTGTCCGACGTTAGTTCCCCCGAAAAATGGATGTACAAGTATTCCGCGGCCGGGCTGGGCGCGGAGGCGGACTGGCGCATGCCCTTGCGCTGGATGTACCACTCTCCCGCACGCAGGGTGACGGGGATGCCATCCTCCTCAAAGGTAAGCTGGTTATGCATCATGAAAATCAAAACGAAGTGCTTTGAGCAGCGTGCACAATGGTATTCGCTGATGTTGAACCGCTTCAGGGAGCATTCAGTCATATAAGGCATGGGCCGGCTGTCCAGGTAGATCATTTCCGCGCTCAATATGGACACCTCCGTCCATATCCTACAAGAAGCGTGCCCTTTTTGCAATATGTAATGACTTTTTTGCACTGTCGCAAAAGCGGCTGACGGTGGTACAATCATACGGAAATGTTTGTAATGGCCTGCCATGGCGTATGACACCGCCCGTTTTCGCGTCCTTAGGGCGCGGGGAGAATGACTTTTACGTCCATAAAATTTTGCAATATTTGGTGTTCCGCTCCCTGCCGTGCCGCGGGCGGCGGAAGAAAGGAGATGGCGTATGCTGCACCCCCTGGCGTTTACCCCTTTTTTGCCTGGAATGATCAAACCGGAGGGATGGTTAAAAACGCAGCTTCAAACCCAAGCGGAGGGACTTGCCGGACAATTGGACAAAATTTGGCCGGATGTAAGGGACAGCCGCTGGATCGGCGGAGACAGGGAGGGCTGGGAGCGCATACCCTATTGGCTGGACGGGTTTATCCCCCTGGCCTATCTTTTGCGGGATGAAGGCATGATGGCCCGGGCTTCCAAATATATCGACGCCATTCTGGCCGGACAGAAGGAAGATGGCTGGATCTGCCCCTGCAACGACGACGAGCGCGCCAGGTATGATGTGTGGGCAGCCCTGCTTAACTGCAAGGTGCTGGCGCTGTACGGCGATTGCTCGGGGGATGAGCGTATTGCGCCCGCCCTTTCAAGGTGCCTGAAACAGCTTTTGTCCCATATCAAGCGCCATACGCTTTTCAATTGGGGCAGCGCCAGGTGGTTTGAGGGGTTGATCCCCATCTTCTGGCTGTATGAGCGCACCGGGGAAGAGTGGCTACTGGACCTGGCGGCGAAGCTCCAGGCACAGGGGATAGATTGGGAGCGGCTGTTTGAGGGCTGGCGCGACCAGACGCCCCGGAATGAATGGGACTACCTGACCCACGTGGTGAACCTGGCCATGGCGCTGAAAAGCCGTGCCCTTATGTCCCGCCTGACAGGGGAGGACCCGGACCGCTTCGCGCTTGACATGCTGGGCAAGCTTCAGGCAAGCCACGGCAACGTGCTGGGGTATTTTTCCGGCGACGAGTGCTTAAGCGGCGTAAGCCCCCTTCAGGGCACCGAGCTTTGCGGCGTGGTGGAAGCCATGTACTCCTATGAACAGCTCCTTTCCATCTCCGGGAACCCCCGCTGGGGGGATGAACTGGAAGCTTTGGCCTTCAACGCGCTGCCGGCCACGGTGCTGCCCGATATGACGGCGCACCAGTATGTGCAGCAATCCAACCAGGTGCAGTGCGCGCCCCTGCCCAAGGAGCATGTGATTTTCCGCACCAACGGGCCGGAGTCCCACGTGTTCGGGCTGGAGCCCAACTTTGGCTGCTGCACCGCCAATTTCGGCCAGGGCTTTCCCAAGCTTTTGTTAAGCGCGTTCATGAAAACGCAAACAGGCATTGCTTCCACGGCACTGGTCCCCGCGTCGGTAACCGCCACAATACATGGTGTGGGCGTCCGCGTTTCCCTTCACACGCTGTATCCCTTCCGGGATGTTTTAACCTACACCGTCCAAACCGACGCACCCGTCACCTTCGATCTTGCCCTGCGCATCCCGGTTACGGCACAGGAAGCGTATGTGGACGGCCGGCCGGCAGCCCCCGGAACCTTCCATGTGGTCACCAGGGAATGGCGCGGTGAGCAGAGCCTTACCGTGCGCCTTGTGCCCAAACAGGAATGGATCAAGCGTCCCAACGGCCTTTACAGCCTGAAGCGCGGTGCGCTGGTATACGCGCTGCCCATCCGGGAAAAGCGGCAAACCGTGGAATATGAGCACAACGGCGTCAAGCGCTCGTACCCCTTCTGTGATTACTATTTGTATCCTGATGAAGCCTGGAACTTTGGCTTTGCAGGGAAAATGGTGCGCGCAGTGGAAAATGACAGCTTCGACAGGCCGTTTTCCACAGAGTTCCCGCCCGTCTGGCTGGAGGCGGATATGGTCCCCGTAGACTGGGCTTTTGAAAACGGGCTTTGCGCCGCGCTCCCGCAGGGGAAAGCGCCCGCCGGCCCGGCGGAGCGGAAAAGACTCTTTCCCTACGGGTGCACAAACCTGCGCCTGACCGAGCTGCCTATGATGGAAAGCACTGAAAATAGGGAGACGGTCCTATGAGCATCCCCCGCGGCGAGCGTCCTGCACCCAGCTTTACCGACCGTACGGGGCTGCAAAAAATGATGATGATCTGATGCTCTACCTGTCAAAAACCCTTTTGGGATGTGATGGGCGCAGAGCACGATAACCGGAGAACGAATTCTTCCAGAAGGCAATGCGCCTTCTGGCTTTTTTTTGAAGCCCATGCCCCGGCATCCCTCGCGACAATATTTTCACAATTTTACAATTGGTAGGGAACAAATGATTCTTCGGCGCCGTCTTTTCTATGGCAGCCGTTTCCAAGCGAAGACGGGAACGGTGATTTGGATCGAGAATGCGATAGAAGACGGAGGATCACATATGAAGAAGATGGCTGCATGTTTCTGCCTTATAGGGATGCTTTTTTCCATCATGGGGGGCGCTATGGCCGCGCCCGGGGATGCGACGCTGTATACCCAGGAGCAGCGCCGGGAGCTGGGGGTGGATTTCTGGTCCTATAGCAACGCCATGGCCGTTGTGGGGGACACGGTGTACACGCTGTTTCAAAAGGAGATCTTCTCCTGGCAGGTGGGCGGGGAGGCGCCTGTGAAGGTTGCCGGGGACCTGGCGCCGGGATATTATTCCAATTATGAGGAAGCGCAGAAGCAGGTAAAGGAGAAGGCGGATACACTGATCACCGGGCTATTGTCCGGCGGGGATGTACTCTATGGCCTTAACAGCCTGACCGGCAAGCTGTTCCCTATCACCTTTCAGGACGGCGCGGTGGTCTACGGAGATCCTATCCAATTGGACTGGTCTGATATGGAGCAGACTCAGGACAATTACACCTACATGAAAAACATTATCCGAATGGTCTTGCAGGATGGCAAATTGTACGCCATGATCCGCAATGACATGGAGTACGACAAGCCGGAATTTGTTTCCTTCGACCTTGCCACAGGCGGGAAGCAGGCATACAGCGTGGCCTTTGCCCAGGACATCGCACCCTATAAGGAGGGCAAGCTGCTGGTCAGGATCTATGACAGGGGAAACGCCTACAAAGACGGCGCTTCGGAGCCCGAAAAGCCTACCCTGGCCATCTTTGATCCCGCCACCGGCGAAGCGAAAAATGTAGGCCCCTTCGGGAACGCCAATGTGTCCGGCATGGTGTACCAGCAGGAGACGGACACTCTTTTTTATGCCACCAACAGCAAGCTCATGGCCATGAAGGGCCTGGGTACCGCTGCACAGGCGGCATACCTGCCCATCGATTACGCTGAGGAGTGCCCGGCAGCCCTGCTTCCCGGCGGCTTGTATACCATCATGACCTGGAACGGCCTGTTCGTTCGCAACACCGATCCCCAATACATGCCTACCAGCAGCCTTGCGGTATACGGGGGCTCCATGGACGAGGCGGCCTTGGCCTTTTCCCTGCGCTACCCCCAGGTGCCCCTCACCTTTCGGGACGACCTGTATTTTAATGGCATGGAGGAGCTGGCAAAGGCCATGGCCTCCAAGGACAAGTCCTTTGACATCTATAGCGTAAGCGTAGATTATTATGATTTTGTCAACCTGATGCAAAAAGGCTACTGCCTGGACCTGGGCCAATCTCAGGAACTTTCGGACAAGATCTCCCAAATGTACCCTTTCCTCACCCGGGCGGTCACCCTGGAGGGCAAGCTGTACGGGATGCCCTACCGCATGTACGGCTATGGCCTGAGCACTGCCCCCAAGCTGTGGGAGGAAGCCGGGATCAAGGATAAGATCCCCACCTCCTTCCTGGGATTTTTGGAATTCATCGCCTGGTGGGCCCAGGAGGGGCAGGAGGCCCATCCGGATGTGAAGCTGATGCAGGGCCTGGAGGATTACCGGGAGACGCTGTTTCAGCTGCTGATGAGCCAGTATGTGTATGAGTGCCAGAACCAGGGACAGGAGTTGACCTTTGACACTCCGCTTTTCCGCAGGCTGATGCAGGCTTTGGAGGACATTGATACCGAAGCCCTCAACGATACGCTGCCCAAGTCGGACGCCAACTCCGATATGTATTGGGAGGAAGGCCAGGCCCTGTTCTCCCAGTATTCAGACTGGCTGAACGTGTACAGCGGTGATTATTATGAGGAATACGCCCAACCCCTGCTGCTGCCCATGGAAGAGGGCGGCAAGGTGGGTATCCCCGCCTATGTGCAGGTATTGTTCATCAACCCCAATACCAAAGACCCGGAAATGGCCTTCAATTATCTTTTGGCTACGCTGGAAAAAATGCAGGACGACCAGCGGGTGATGATGTTCCCGGATGAAAACAAGGGCGTACCCAACCCCGATTACGAAAAAAACCTTGCACAATGGCAGGAAGAGCTGGATAAGCAGAAGAAGCTCCTGGAAACCGCCAAGCCTGAGGAGGTCAAGGATATCCAAACCATAATCGATTCCTACGAGGAGATACTTAAAAACAAGGAACAGTATTACTGGAACATTGACCCCGAAAGCATCGCTAAATACCGTGAGATCGCGCAATACTGCTACACGGCTGCCGCCAATCCGCTCAGCTACAGAACCAAGGACGGCACATCGGAGATCAATACGCTCATCGAGCGCTACCGCGACAAGCAGATATCCATGGACCAGTTTATTTCCGAGGCGGACAAGAAGCTCCGCATGATCCGGCTGGAACGCCAATAGGTCCGGTGCTTTAGGGGTACAAGCGCGGGCCGCGCCGCCCCGTGGACCATGGGGGAGGCGCGCCCGCCGCGGCGCCCGAAGGGAGGAACCATCGCTTGTTCCATCATAAAAAAAGCGTCTGGCTGCTTTTGCTGCCGGGGCTTCTAGGCCTTGTTGCCTTTTATCTTGCCCCCTTCCTTGGGGGTGTTTATTACAGCTTGACGGACGGAACCTTCAAAAATAATTTTGTGTGGTTCCAAAATTATGCGGAGATCTGGCAAAATGAGATGTTCCGCCTTGGGCTTAAAAACACCATGGAGCTTTCCTTGCTGTGCGCGCCTGTGATTTGGGTGCTCTCCTTTGTGCTGGCCGCCATGCTAAGAACGCTGGGCCGGCGGGGCGCCTTTTTCCGCAACGCGCTTCTTCTGCCTTATTTGATGCCTTCGTCGGCGCTGCTGCTCATTTGGCTTTTGATGTTTGATTACGGCGGCGTCATCAACCGCGCTTGTGTGGCGCTGGGCATCGGCCGCGTATTATGGCTGGAGGGCGGGGCGCTGCGCGTTCCGGTGGTGGTTTTGTATATCTGGAAGAACCTTGGCTTTTCCGTGGTGATCTTTGCGGCGGCGCTGCAGACCGTACCGGAGGCGTATTATGAGTACGCCAGCCTGGAGGGGGCCAGCGCCTTCCAGCGGGAGACCAAAATTACCCTGCCGCTCATCATCCCCACGGCTTTTCTTGTGTTCATGCTGGCCTGGCTCAACGCCTTCAAAATTTTCAAAGAGGTGTACTTTATCGGCGGGGCGTATCCCGATGAAACGGTGTACACCCTGCAGCATTTTATGAACAACAAGTTTGCGCGCCTGGATTACCAGGACGTCACCACTGCGGCGTACAGCTTTGCCGTCATCGTGTTTGCCCTGTTCGGCATGATGTACCTGTCCAGAGCGGTGCGCTCAACCAATCAGGCCTAGGGGGACATCGAAGATGCAGACGCAAACTTCCGCCACCCTGGCGGCAATAAGAAAGCGCCGCCGCAAAAGGATCAGGCCCGGCCAGTTCGTATCCCTTGTATTCCTTTCGGTGATCGCCGTCATGATTCTGATCCCCATCGTATTCACGTTTCTGTATTCCTTCTTCCCCAAAGGGGAGATGGAATCATACTTGAAGCTTCGCGGCAGCTATGATGAAACAAAATGGCTGGATATCAAATTTTCCCCGGCCATGGTCTCCATCCGGCAGTACTACAAGATCCTGATCGAGGAACCCCAGTATTTGAAGCTGTTCGTGAATTCCGCCAAGTATACGGCGGCGATCCTTTTGGGCCAGGCCGCGGTGATCCCCATGATGGCCTACGCGCTGAGCCGCTTTACCTTCAAAGGCCGGGACGCGCTGTTTTTCGGCATTTTGATGCTTATGGTGCTGCCTTTCCAGGTGACCATGGCCCCCAGTGTGATTACCCTTCGGTGGATGGGCCTGATGGAAACGCCTTGGGCGGTGATCCTTCCCATGCTGTTTTCACCCTTCTATATTTTCCTTTTGCGCCAGTACATGGTCAGCCTGCCGAACGAGCTGCTGGAGGCGGGGATGATCGACGGGGCGGGCACCTTCCGCTGCTATGCCCATGTGGTGATCCCTGTGTGCAAGCCCATCCTGGGTGCGGCGGCAGCACTTTCCTTCGCAGATTGCTGGAACATGGTGGAACAGCCCTTGGTCTACCTTGCCAACCGTACGGAGGACCAGCCCCTGTCGGTGATGTTCAACCAGCTGAGCACCGATGGGGCGGACGTGGCCTTTGCCGGGGCCGCGCTGTTCATTTTGCCGGCGCTCTTTGTTTACTTTTATTTCCAGGAAGATATTCTGCTAGGCGTCACGCTCAGCGAACTGAAATAGCGGGAGGGAGCGCAGGGTATGCGATTGAAAAGGATTGCTGTAAAAGGCTTTGTGATACTGGCGGTGACCGTGGCGCTGTGCATGTTTTTCGCCAATACGGTCATGACCATCACCACGCCCAAGATCAAGCTCGTGCAGGCCAGCCGTGGAAGGCTGGAACAGAAGATCAAGCTCGCCGGCCAGGTGTATTTTCCGGATACGCAGGAGGTTACCCTCAAGGATGCGGCCAAGAGCAGCATCGTGGTGGACAACGTGTACGTGCGTGCCGGCCATCATGTGGAAAAAGGGGAGACGCTGTTTACTGCCACGCTGCCCGATTATGATAAGGACTGGAAGGAACTCCAGGACAAGTACGATGAAAAGGCCCAGTCCCTGATGGACAAGGACATCGAAAACCGCAAGGCCTCCAAGGAAAGCACGCAGAACAAGATGTACGATACCGTGATGGAGGCCCAGTCGGCCCTGGTTGCCGCGGAGCATGACGCCCGGGCGCTGGCGCTGGGCGCCGGCATCACCCTGGGGCCGGATGCCGCCGCCTGGGGGGAGCTGGCCGCGGGGAACGAAGCGCTTGCTAAGGCTGTTGAAGGGGTGCAGACGGCGAAAACCGCCTATGACGAGGCGTACAGCGCCTTCTTTAAATCCTTCAACAGCTCCAAGCTCCGGGTGCGGACCGAGACCTTCAAGTATATCAATGAACGCAACACACTTCTGAAGGAAATGTCCCAGATTTCCGACGATATGGTGGATCTGACCCGGCGCAGGGACGCCCTTTCCACCGTCACTGCTCCCCATGAAGGGTATGTGGTGGAGGTAAAGGTAAAAAGCGGCGATACCTACAACGGCTCCGCCAGCGCTTTCACCTTGAGCGCCGAAGGCGCCGCTCCAGTGCTCAGAGCCGATATCACCAGCCTTAATAAATCCATCGCTGACGGCACCAAGGTGGAGGTGGCGGGGGACTATGGCACGGAAAAGACCGCCGTGGAAAAGAGCGTGCTGGAGGCTGACGGGAAAAAATACATCTATGTGACCCTGTCGGACAACATCGTGTCCGTCAGGGGCGGCATCGTCAGGATGATCACCGACGAAAACACGGAGATGACGGTGACCTACAGGGCCAAGGATTCCGCCACCCTGATCCCCGCCAGCGCCGTGCGCAGCGAGGGGGAAGGGCAGGACTACGTGTACCTCATCAACCACACCTGGGGCGGGTTCCTGAGTTCCAGCAGCATGAAGGTGACAAAAACCTCCGTCACCGTTCTGGAAAGGGGCGATACCGTGGTGTCCATCCAGCAGGAAATGGAATATCAGGACATCGCCGACAAGGAGGACAGGGCACTCACCGATGGCTGCACCGTGATGGAATATATCGAATAGTCCCGGGGAGGAAACATGAAGAAAAAGAATATCCGATTCCTTGCCGGGCTTGTCCTGTGTGCGATGGTCCTTGCCTTCTGCGCTTTTAGCCTGAGCGGCGTGGACAGGGATCTGCAGTACCTGATTCCCGCACCTGCTTTGGAGATGGCGTCTCCCGGGCAGGGGCAGGAAGGCGGGGAGCAGAAGCCCGCAAGGCCCAACCAGGCGGCGGAGGAGTTGCTTGGATCCTTGGAGACGGCCGCGGAGACCTGGAGCGGCACAATACAAGCCTATACCTTCAGCGGCATCCTGGAAAAGGCAAGCATCGTTTCCGATACGGAAGAAACAAAGCAGGCACGCCTTACCGCCCTCTGGGAAAGCGCGTTTTTGGTCACGCCCAAATACCTGCACTTTGGCCGATTGTTTTATCCGGAAGAGCTGAAAAAAGGGGCCGCCGTGATCCTGCTGGATGAGCAGTTGGCCCTGGCACTTTTCAAAATCGCCCAGCCCGTAGGCCGTACGGTCAAAATTTCCGGCATTCCTTTTACGGTGGTGGGTATCCTGCGGCATACAAAGGGCGTTGGGGACAGCGAGGACTATGGTGCCTACGTGCCCCTTTCCTACCTTTGGGACAAACAGATCCAGCTTCAGGCGCTGATGGTCACGGCCCGGCCTATTCCCGGCGCGGGGGCCAGAGCCGCCTTTGCCGCCAATATGGAAAGCTGGAAATCCGGCGGCACGCTCATTGACCTTGGCAAGGAAGCCATGGGCGCGCTTTTGCCGCTGCGGGTACTGCTGTTTTTTGCGGGCATTACGGTATTCTTCCGGGCATTGTCCCTGTGGAACGGCCTGGCCCGCCGCTTCTGGGCCGGCTACAGGCGGCGGCTTGACAGGGAGTACGCCGTGAAATTGATGCCGCGCCTGGTCTTGGAGCTTATGGCGCTGGCTGCGGGATACGGCGCGCTGACCCTTGGCGCGGCAATGCTGATCCAATACATTGTAGCCCCGGTGTACACTTTTACCGAATGGGTTCCCGCCGTGCTGGTGGAATGGCAGGACATCAAGGAGGCTTTTTTCAAAGTGTGGCAGGCGGCCGCCGCGCTCCAAGAGCTGCGCAGCACGGATTTGAGCCGCATCCGCTTTTTCGGCATGGTGACGGCCTGGTTCAGCGCCCTTGCAGCCGTGCTCCTGACGGCGCTGTGGACCGGCTGGTGGGCTGAGCGGGGGAAAAAGGAACACGTCTGAAGCGCAGCAGAAACAACAAAACGCGCGCCGGCACGCTTCTTCGCATCGAAACGCCTTTTCCTCCGGGGCACCGTGACGCCTTGCGCGGCCGCGGGATCTTCTTGGCGAAAACAATATGAAAAGCAGGCGTCTGGCGGCTGGCACTTTTTTGAATCCGCACATCCATCATGCATGCGGCTGCCCTGCCCACAGCCCTAACTTTCCTTGCAAAGGCGAAAAACAGATTGTATAATAACCATGTTTTCCTTTGCTTTCAATCGGGCTGCGGGAATGCGATTCGGAAAAAGGGAGCGGAAATGAACAAAATGTCCAAAATCTCCAAGACGTTTGTCATAGCATCCCTGTCTTTGAGCTGGCTGCTTACATTGGTGCTGTACATCGCGGGGATTCTGGAGGAATCTGTTCCATATATCATGCTGGTCCCATTGGCAGTGGCCTTTTTAACGCGTATCATTTCCCGGGGGATTTCAAAAGAGATATACAGGAACCCCGATGCCAAAGGGTTCATCCCCTTTTTGAAGGCGTTGATCTTCGCCCTTTTCATGCCTATAGCCATTGTATCCGCATGCGCGTTCCTGGGCGCCTTCCTATATGGGCAATCCGTAAACAAGCAGTTTGTGGATGGCTTGTATAACGGCAGCTTGATTTTGTTTGTGCTTCAGCAGGCCTTCCTGACACAGAGCGTCTTGTTTGCTTTGGGGGAGGAATATGGTTGGCGGGCTTTTTTGCTGCCAGAGCTTGCCAAAACATACGGTAAAGTGAGGGCGAGCACTATCGTTGGTATTGTTTGGGCCCTCTATCATATTCCCGTAATGGTATTGCTCAATGCGGAAGAGGCGGGCATGTTGCAGGCGCTTGCTCTGGCGCTGATCCAAGGCAGCGCAGCGTTCGTATTTTCGTATCTGTTTTCCTATTGCTATTTCCTGTCCAACAGGGTGCTGCCTGCCGTTGCCATGCATAGCCTGTGGAACCTGTATAATCCGCTTATTTTGGGCAGTATCTATAAGGGCAGCGCAGGCTTGGTGCTCCATAAGGGCCCCATTTACATGACCAATGGGGAGGGCATCTTGGGTATCGTTTTTGCGGGGATCGCCGCCGCCGTTCTCATAAGCGCCATGCGGAAGGGCGCTTCCAAAAAGGCCGCGGCACCCGTGGCGTAACGGGGCGGGAAAGCGCCGGACCGGGCCAGCGGCGGCCCAAATGGGTTTTTTGATGAATTTGCTTTTTGTTGATGTACTTGGGGGTATTAGGGCCATGGCGACGGTGGTACTGTCCCTGATTCTGCTGCCACCAGGGGCCTGCCGCTTCAAAGTCCTCAAAAGCAGCAAAAAAATATGCGGTTACATTGCTTCTATGGGATCATACCGGCACATGGGAATATAGATCGGTATGCAAATGAGGGGCCCGGCGGCAAAATGATTTTTTATTGCTTCGATGCGTCCAGGTATTCTTCCAGGCACCAGCCGTTGTCCCGCATGATGGTGCTGTGGGGAAGCCCCACATACCGGATATGCCAGGGCTCCGCCAGGTAGCCTGTGATGTCCTGCTTATCCTCTTCATAACGGATGATGAAGCCATAGTCCCAGCAATGGGCGCTGAGCCACAATGCCTGCTGCGTATCTTTGAAATAGGTTCCGGGCACGGTAATGTCAAAGGCAAGGCCCGTATGGTGCTCACTGGTGCCGGGATCGGCCACGGTGAGCCGGGTGGCGGAGACGGCGCTTTCGCGGCTTCTGCCGTCTTTCAAATACTCGTTTACCTTTGCGTCAAAAAGCTGCTGCTGATATTTTACGGAGCGGTATCCCGCGCTTACCTGCCAGACGGTGATCCCGTCCTGATGGGCGGCCCGGAGCATGGTGATGAGCGCGTCCACGGCCTCCTTTTCCCCTTGGATATCGCTGCCCTTGATAGTAACAAGGTCGCTGGGGCACTCTTTGCGAAGATACACAAGCTGTTTTGTTTTGTAATCCTCCGGAATCGGGTTGCTCTTGTTCACCAGGATGGGCGTCTGGGACGCGAAGGACGCGCCGGGCGCAGGCGTTGGCGTAGGTGCCGGCGTGGGGGTGATCACAATGCGCTGCGCCCTATCGGAATAGAGAAGTTCTTTGGTGATGGTTCCCGCGATGCCGTCCGCGTCAAGCCCGTGCTGGCTTTGGAACAGGATCACCGCGTTTTTCGTTCCGTTGCCGAATTGGCCGTCCACCTCGCCCTGATAGTATCCCAGCTCCTTCAGGCGCGTCTGCAGCTTTGCAACCTCATCGCCCTTAGCGCCGTTTTTCAAGAGCTGTTCCGTGGGCGTGGGGGTGGGCAGACTAGGGTCGGGCGTCGTAAGCAGGATGCTTCCTGCGGAAGGGGCTGGAGTTGGTGTCAGGCGCATTTCCTCCGCCGTGCGTGAGGAGAGGTCCAGCACCCGGCCGCTTAGCCAGCCCACCGCGGTTAGCAGGATACCTAAAGCCACAAGGCCCAGGATGGTGGGGATATTCCGCTTTCTTCTGCGTTTTGCGCTGCGCATGCTGCCTCCTTCAAACCATGGGCCCAGTATACCATGATACGACGTTCGAAACAAGGCGAACCATCCCGCGGCAGCCTTCTATTGTGATAAGGGGATGCCATGCCGGACGATACTATGGGGCAGATGCTCGATTATGCAGGAGTTGGTTCGCCGGCGTCGAATCATATTCCTTTAAGGAAAAATGCGGGAGGTGCGCCTATGCGCGACATGCTGCTGATCGTGAGCTTTGATGAGGCGAATAGCCGCTCTGTGGCGCGCAAGCTTCGCGCGGAACGGGTGTATTGCAAGATTGTCCCCGCAGACATCACGGTGGAGGAAGTGAAGGCCCAGGAGGCCATGGGGCTGGTGCTGGCGGGATCGTCCAAGGGGACCATGAGCCTGCCGGGCTTTGATAAAGGCCTGCTGGATTTGAAGCTGCCGGTGCTGGCGCTGGGGGACGCGGCCGCCATGCTGTGTGCCCTGCTGGGCGGCCAGGCATCGGATGGCTTTCTGCCGCAAAGCGCCGCGCCCGTTACTTATCAGACGGAGATGGGCCTGTTTACGGATGTGGCCGAGGGCGAGCGGATGATGACCTGCGTGCGCCCTCTGCTCCTTCCCGAGGGGCTTACGCCGGCAGCCTATACGGGGGAAGCGGTGATCGGCTTTGCGGATTTGGAGCAGTCTTTGTACGGGCTGCAGTTTCAGGTGGAGCAGAACGATCCGGACGGCATCCTCATCCTGTCCAATTTCGCCCTCAAGGTATGCGGCCTGACCCCCTGGTGGGACAACGAGGCCTTCATTCAGCGCGCCGTGGAGGAGATTCGACGCGTGGCGGGGGACGGTACGGTGCTGTGCGCCGTCTCCGGCGGCGTGGACAGCGGCGTTTGCGCGCTGCTGGGCCACCGGGCCGTGGGCGCGCGCCTGAAGTGCATCTTTGTGGATACGGGGCTTTTGCGCAAGGGCGAGGCGGATTTTGTGCTGGGCTATTACAGGGACGGGCTGGGGCTTGACATTGCCCGCGTGGACGCTTCGGACCGCTTTTTGCGCGAGCTTTCCGGCATTTCGGACCCTGATAAGAAAAATCAAACCGTGCTGCGCCTTTTGCAGGAGGAACTCATAGCGCAGACGGACCAAACTGCAAACGCCACGGTTCTTTTGCAGGGCACCAATTACTCCGATATCCCCGTGTGCGACGCCCGGGAATCGCCTTTGTCCCTTGCGCTGCGCGCAAGCGGCATCGCGCTGGCGGAGCCCGTGCGGGAGCTTTTCAAGGATGAGATCCGCCGTGTGGGCGAAGAGATGGGCATGCCCCAGGAGATCTATTCCAGGCAGCCGTTTCCCGGCGCCGGCCTTGCGCTGCGCATCCTGGGGGATGTGACCTCCCAGCGCCTGTTCATCTTGCGGGAAGCCGATTTCATTTTTCAGGACGAGGTGGAGAAAAGCGGGCAGGGAAAACGGCTTTGGCAGTATTTTGCGGTGCTCAGCGATCTGGCGGGCAACGGGATCAATGGCACCGCCGTCTGCCTTCGGGCAGTGCATTCCGGCGAAAGCTCCATGGGCATGGCTGCCCGGCTGCCCTTTGACCTGCTGGAACGCGCCACCAGCCGTATTTTGAAAACGCTGCCCCAGGTGGCCCGGGTGGTGTATGACCTGACGCCGAGCTTCTATTATTCCGGGATCGAATGGCAATAAAATACGGGAGGATGCAGTATGTTTATCTGTGATACCCATGCGGATACCCTTTATGAGGTAGGTTATAAGAAAAACAGCAATCCCGACATCACGCTGGAGCGGGCAAAAAAGGGCGGCGTCGCGCTGCAGGTGATGGCGCTGTGGACTGGGCCCAAGGGCAAGGCCGGGGATGTGCAGGGCATCATCGCCGCGGAGCTTGCGGGGCTTGAGGCGCTGAAAGCCCAGGGCTTTAAGCAGATAGACGACCCCCAAAAGGCCGTGGAGGGAGAAGTGTCCATCCTCCTTTCCGTAGAGGGAGGAGAGGTGTTTGAAAGCGGTATCGAAACCGTGGCGGATTTTTGGCAAAAAGGTGTGCGCATTGCCGGCATCACCTGGAACCATGAAAATGATCTGGGCCATCCCGCCAAGGGCGGCAGCCAGGAGGGCCTGACGCCCTACGGGCTGAAGGTGGTCAAGGAAATGCAGCGGCTGAAAATTGCCGTGGACGTATCCCATTTGAACGAACGCGGCTTTTATGACATCTTTCAAAAAACGGGCGTGCCCCCTATGGCCTCCCATAGCTGCTGTTCCGCGTTGCGGCCCTATTTCCGCAACCTGACGGATGAGCAGCTCCGCCTTTTGATCCGGGAAGGCGGCTATGTTGGCGTCAACTTCTACGGCGAATTTTTGGCGGAGAGCAACGCTACCGTGGAAACCCTGGCCGACCATGTGGATTATATCTGTCAGCTTGGCGGGGGAAAGCAGGTGGGCTTCGGCTCCGACTTCGACGGCATAGACATCTATCCCGTGGGGCTGCGCCACCCCGGCGAATTCCCCAACCTGATTTCCGTGTTCCGCCGCCGGGGCTACAGCGAGGAAGACATTGCGCTGATCGCCGGGAAGAACCTGCTCTCCTATTTTGAGCGGATCGCCTAGAACGGTTTCCCGCGCGCATAAGAGAAAGAAAAAGCCTTCAAACTATCCAGCGATGTTTGAAGGCTTTCTTTTTAGCTGAAAAATGATGCGTTTGTGGAGTTTCCTTTTTTGCCATCAGCAAAAGCTTTGGAGGGCGGTCGTATGATCCGGCTGAACCATGTGACAAAGACGTACTCCTTCGGCGGGGTACAGGTGGAGGCGCTCAAGGATGTGAGCCTGAACATCTGCGCCCAGGAATACGTGTCCATCATGGGGCCCAGCGGCTCGGGAAAATCCACGCTGATGCACATCATCGGCTGCCTGGATTCACCCACCTCGGGCACGTACCTGCTGGACGGGCAGGATGTGTCCGGGCTTTGCGCCAAAGAGCTGGCGGCCATCCGCGGCTTCCAGATCGGTTTCGTGTTCCAGGGCTTTCATTTGCTGCCAAGGCTTACCGCGCTGGAGAACGTTGCGCTGCCGCTGCTGCTTTCCGGTACGCCGCAAAGGGAGCGGGAGGAGCGGGCGGCGGATTTGCTTCGCGCGGTGGGGCTAGGCCAGCGCGCCGGGCACAAGCCGTCCCAGCTCTCCGGAGGCCAGCAGCAGCGGGTGGCCATTGCCAGGGCGCTGATCCGCAGCCCCAAGGTCATCCTGGCGGATGAACCCACCGGCAGCCTGGATGGGCAGGCCGCCGGGGAGGTGCTTTCCCTGCTGGACGGGCTTCATCAAAAGGGGCATACCGTGGTGCTCATCACCCACGACGGCGCCGTGGCGTCAAGAGCCCGCCGCCAGCTGCACGTGCTTTCGGGGGAAGTGCATTGAGGGCTGGGAAAATGAGCAAGGAGGGGGCTTTTTTGAAAAACGCCATGTAATGCCTGTGGGCCGGCACGCCCACCTTAGCATACAGCATTTTGGAAAATTGCACGCCTTTTGCATTCCCGCCCTGCCCATGCTACAATACCCCTGTTGAAAGGGGGAGGAGAGGATGGACACCATGCAGGCCTATCTGCACATCCCCTTCTGTAAACGGAAGTGCGCCTACTGCGACTTCGCCTCCCGTGCCGGATGCGATGCGTTGATGGCTCCCTACGCCGGAGCCGTCCGGCGTGAGATCGCGCTGCGGGTGGCGGAGTATGGGCGCGTATCCCTGGACACCGTATACATCGGCGGCGGGACGCCCTCCATTTTTCCTCCGGAACTTTTAAAGGATATACTGAACAGCCTTTTTGAGGCGTTTCCCCCAAAATCCGGGGCGGAAATCACCTGCGAAGCCAATCCCGGCACCCTTAACGAGGCGTTTTTGAGGATGCTTAGGGAACAGGGCGTCACCCGCCTTTCCCTGGGTGCCCAGGCCGGGCAGGAGCGCCTGCTTAAGGCCCTTGGACGCATCCATGCCTGGGAGGAGGTGGAAGCCTCCGTCCGCCTGGCGCGCCGGGCGGGGTTTGCAAATATCAATCTGGATCTCATGTTCGGCCTGCCAGGCCAGACAAGGGAGGACTGGCGGGAAACGCTGAAAATGGCTCTTGCGCTCCGCCCCCAGCACCTGTCCTGTTACGGGCTGATCCTGGAGGAAGGAACGCCGCTGTATGACCGGGCCGCTTCAGGGACCCTCTCCCTGCCGGAGGAAGCGGAGGAGCGGGCCATGTACGAGAACGCCCGCAGCCTTTGCGCGCAGGCAGGGCTTTCACAGTATGAAATATCGAATTTCGCGCTGCCCGGCCGGGAATGCCGCCACAATCTGGGCTACTGGCAGGGGGCGCATTATCTTGGCTTTGGCGCGGCGGCCCACAGCCGCATGCCGGTGCCGCAGGGCCGTGCCGGTACCGCCTATGTCCGCTTTGGCAATACGCCGGTGCTGGAAACATATCTTGACAGCCTTATGGGCGGCACGCTTCCAGTGGCGGAATATCAGGCCATTTCCTTGCGGGAAGCGGAGTTTGAAACGCTGATGCTGGGGCTTCGGGTGCTGGAGGGCGTTAGCGGGCAGGATTTTTTGAGCCGCCACGGGCGGACGCTGCGGGAGGCTTTCGGCGGCAAAATCCACCCCTTGGTGGAAAAAGGGCTGCTAATATATGATGAAAATTCCCTGCGCCTGACCAGGCGGGGGATGGATGTGCAAAACGCCGTTCTTGTGGAATTGATGGACGAATAGGGGAAGGATTGTCCCTGCATATCGCATTTGGGTATAGCCTTGTTTTGATCTGCATAGAATTTGGCATTCCCGGTATAAGGAGGCGGAGGCATGCGCCTTGCAGCCCTTACCTGCCTTGTGCTGGCACTGGTTATCGCGCTGTTTGCATCCGGGGGAAAGATGCAGGCCGAACCCGTGTCGGCGGCGCCGCAGGAGAAATGGATCCACATTGATCTTGTAAAAAAGGCGCTCACACTGTACGAAGGGACGAAGATTTTGAAGGTGTATGCCATCGCCTCGGGCACGGCTAAAACGCCTTCGCCCATTGGCTCCTTCCGGATCACCAGCCGCTTTTCCAGCGAGATGTCCGGGTTTGGCACCAGGTTCTTGGGGCTTAACGTGCCCTGGGGGCAGTATGGCATCCACGGGACCAACAAGCCGGGCTCCATCGGCACCAACGCGTCCCACGGCTGCATCCGCATGCACGTGAAGTCCGCGGAGGAGCTGTACCGCCTTACGCCCAACGGCACGAAGGTGATCATCGAGGGCGGCCCCTACGGTCCGCTGGACAGCTATCTGCCCACGCTTGTCCCCGGCAGCCGTTCAAGCCACGTCCGGGAGGTGCAGCTTAGGCTCAACAGCCTGGGGTATGACTGCGGGAACCCGGACGGCGTATACGGCGCCGCCACCAGCCGGGCGGTGGTGAAGGCGCGGGAGGCCTTTGGACTCAGCCGGGTGGACAGGGTGGACGGCCCGCTGTATGAGAAGCTGGGGATCGTACTGTTTGAGTAAAAAATAACCGGTATAACCATAGCGGAAATTTCATAGGGATTGGCGGAGGGATGCCCATGGACTGGAAGGAAGCGGCTGCCTGCCTGGGCGCCTGCTTGCCGGAGCGGCTGAACCGTGCACTGATGGAATCGGGGCCGCTCAAGGAAATACGGATCCGGGCAAACCAGGCGGTGCGCTTTACGTCGGAGGGAGGCATAGCGGATACGGATTTTATCCCCGACGGGGACATGGTGACGGAGATGGCGGAGGCGCTGTGTGAGCACGCGCTGTACGCCAGGGCGGAGGAGATGCGACAGGGGTTTGTTACGCTTCGGGGCGGGCACCGCATGGGGCTGTGCGGCCGGGTGCTGACCCAGGGAAACCAGGTGCGGGCCCTGCGGGACATCGCGTCCCTGTGCATTAGGATCGCCGGGGAATATCCCGGCGTGGCGGACGATGTGATGCCCCGCCTGTACGGGGAAGGAATGCTTCAGAGCGTATTGGTGGTGGGTGCGCCGGGGGCGGGAAAGACAACGCTTTTGCGGGACATCTGCCGGCAGCTCTCCGACGGGGAAGGCGGCAGGGAGCCGGTGGTATCCTGCCTGATCGATGAGCGGGGGGAACTGGCGGCCTGCGTCCACGGCGTACCCCAGATGAGGGTGGGAAGGAATACGGATGTGCTGGACGGATGTCCCAAGGCGGCCGGGATGCAATGGCTGCTGCGCTCCATGGCGCCGGGATGCATGGTGACGGATGAACTGGGCGGTGAGGAGGATGCACTGGCCGTGCTGGAAGCGGTGCGCTGCGGCGTGCCGGTGATGACCAGCGTCCACGGGCAGAGCCTTTCCCAGGCGCTCAAGCGCCCGGCCCTTTTGAAACTGATGCAGGAGAAGGTGTTTGGTCTGTATGTGCTGCTGGACAGGGGCGCGCCGGGGCGGATCGCCGGGTTTTTCGGCCCCTGCCTGGAGGCAGTATGATGCGTCTGGCATGCGCCCTCCTGGCGGCGGTGATTTGCGCTTTGCTGGGGTTTGATGCCGCCCACAGGCTGAAAAGCCGGGCCGCACGGCTGGCATCCTGGCTGCGGGCGCTGGAGTGGATGGATGTGAAGCTCACGGGCGAGGGGATTCCCCTTCGGGAAGTGGTCCGCAAGGAGGGGGAGGGAGAGGTTACGCAGCGGCTAAACGCCTTCTCCATGGCCCTTCAGGAAAACCCGCGCTTTTCGGCGGCGCAGGCGTGGGCGTCTTCGGGCAAGGATCAAAACGCGCCGGAGGATGCGGTGCTTGCACACTGCTTTGCCTCCCTGGGTACGGGTACGCTGGAAAAACGCAGGACGGCGGTCACGCAGGCCATGGAGCAGCTTCGGGTGATACGCAAAGAGGCGGAGGGGAAGGCGGAAAAGGACTGCAGGCTGTATAAAAGCATGGGGCTGCTGGGCGGCGCGGCGCTGCTGCTTATTCTGTTATAGGGGTATGCAAAAACCATCAAAGAGGAAAGGGCAGATCGAAATGCAGGTGGAACTGCTTTTCAAAATCGCGGGCATAGGGATCATGGTATCGGTGATCAGCCAAATCCTTACTCGCACCGGGCGGGAGGATATGGCTATGCTCACTACGGTGGCAGGGCTGGTAATCGTGCTGCTGATGGTGGTGAATCTGGTGGCGGAGCTGTTTTCCAGCGTGAAGAGCATCTTTCAGCTGTACTGAATACATCGTTGGAGCGTAAGCCTATGGAGATCCTGCAAATCGCCGGCCTTGGGGTGGCGGCGGCCCTGATGGCCATGGTGATCCGCGGCTCCAGGCCGGAGCTGGCATCGCTGCTGGCGATGGCGGCGGGCGCGCTATTGTTCTTTCTGGCGCTTAGCCGCCTGAAGGCCGTGGTGGCGGTGATGGAGCTGCTCCTTGACAAGGCGGGTCTTGCCCAGGAATACTTGAAGGTGCTGCTCAAGGTGGTGGGCATCGCCTACATCGCCGAGCTGGCAGCCCAGACCTGCCATGACGCGGGGGAGGATAGCCTGGCCGCCAAGGTGGAAATGGGGGGAAAGGTGCTGGTCCTGGCCATGGCGGCTCCCATCATCGTGGCCATTGTGGAGCTTACGCTGGAGGTGGTGCCGTGAAGCGGCTTGTATGGCTGCTCCTCGCGCTGCTGTTGATCGCCGTTCCCGCCCAGGCCGAAGAATTGCAGGAAACCCTGGAAAGTGTTTTGGATTCCCTGTCCATCCAGGAGTTTCAAAACGCCGTGAACGAAATGATGACGGAGCCCGTGGATATCAGGGACACCGTTTTGAAGCTTAGCCGGGGGGAACTTACGTGGGATTTTTCAAAACTTCTCCAGTCGCTGGCGGAAAGCCTGCTTTCCGCCCTGTCGGGAAGCATCTGGCGCATCACCAGGGTTTTGGCGCCCGCAGTGCTGTGCGCCATTTTGGCGCATATGCGGGGCGCTTTTTTCAGGGATCAGGTGGCGCAGATCAGCAGATACGTCTGCTTTCTGCTGGTGGCCATTTTCATGATCGGGGATCTGACGGAGCACATCGCCTTGGCGGAAAGGGCCATTGAGCTCACCTCCGGGATCATGCAGAACCTGTTCCCGCTGCTTTTGACGCTGCTGGCGGCTGTTGGCGGCACGGCCAGCGCGGCCTTCTTTCAGCCCGCGG
The DNA here is from genome assembly GCA_023459275.1 of Bacillota bacterium. Classification (GTDB taxonomy): domain Bacteria; phylum Bacillota; class Clostridia; order Christensenellales; family Aristaeellaceae; genus JAEWAH01. Next base: position 70,577 of record JAEWVC010000012.1, read on the forward strand.
TGGTGGCGGCCGGCGGCACCATGACCTCCCTGATCCGCCACGTCACCCTGCCCTTTGCCGTGGGTACGGCGGTGCTTACCATCCTGGACCACCTGAGCGAACGGCTGCATGTGGGCCGGCTGGCCTCCCTTTTCAAACAGATGGCCAACTGGACCCTGGGGGTGTCCTTTACCGTGTTCATTGGGGTGACCATGGTGCAGGGTCTTTCCGCGGCGGCGGTGGACGGGGTTTCCATCCGCACCGCCAAATATGCCATCGATAACTTTGTGCCCATTGTGGGCGGCATGTTCGCCGATACCGTGGATACGCTGGTGGGCTGCTCCCTGCTGATCAAAAACGCGCTGGGCGTAACGGGGCTGATGATCCTTGCAGGCATCTGTGTGGGCCCCATGATCCAGGCGCTGTGCGCGGTGCTGGTGTATCGGCTGTCCGCGGCCATCCTGCAGCCCATGGCGGAGACAGCCGTTACGGACTGCCTCTACGACTTTTCCAACGTTTTGATGCTGCTGTTCATCATCCAGCTTTCCATCAGCGCCATGTTCCTGCTTTTGATCGCCCAGATGCTGGTGGTGGGCAACCTGACGGTGATGCTGCGATAGGAGGTAAGGCATGAACGCATTCCTTCGGCAGATGGCGGTGCTGGGGATATTGACCGCCCTGGCGGAGCATTTGCTGCCGGAGGGCGGGCTTCAAAAGGCCGGGCGGCTGGTGATGGGGCTTTTGATGATGTTCACTATCCTCACTGCTATATTGAATCTCCTGAAGATGCCCTTGCCGGATGTCGCTGCGCTTTTCCGTTTCCAGCAGCAGGCGGAGCTTACCGCGCTGACCGAGCCGCAAAGCTACCGGGATGCCGTTTTGGAAAGCCTGCGAAGGCAGGTGCAGGATGCGGCGGAGCGGGCCGCCAAAAGCGCCGGGTATCCCGGCGTTACCGCCAGGGCGGAGCTTTCGCAAAACGGCGAGATTCTGGATATCCGCCTGGGCGTTCAGGCGGAGGACGTGCCGGCCTTCCAGGGGGAAACCGCGTCCCGCCTTAAGTACCAGGCGCTGATCAGCGGGGTGGCGGCGGCGCTGACCCTTAAGGAGGACCGGATTTTTCTGGAATCGGGAGGGACGGTACGGTGATGACCCTCAAAACCCTTTGGGAAAAATGGAAGGAGAAAAAGCACGGCCAATGGCTGGTGCTGATCCTTCTGCTGGCGTTGTCCGGCGCGCTGCTCCTTGGGGACTTTGACCTGTCCGGCGGGCAAAGCGCTACGGAGAGGCATATCGCCCAGGTGCTCTCCGCCATGGAAGGGTGCGGGAAAGTGGAGATTTCCATCTATTATGGCCCTGAAACGCAGCAGGTGTGGGGAGAGACAACAAAAAGCACCCAGCCTGTCGGGGCTGTGGTGGTGGCGGAGGGCGCAAATAGGGTGGAGGTGCGGCTGATGCTGATACGGGCGGTGACAACGCTGCTGGGGCTTGACCAGCAGGCGGTGCAGGTTTTTCCCATGGGACCGCAAACGCTCAAGTAAGGGGGAATACGCATGTTCGCGTGGATCAAAAAGCACAGGAGCCTGATTTTCCTGTCCATCCTGCTGGTAACGCTGGCAGGCTCCTACCTGTGGAACCAATACCAGATGCAAAGCACCCGGATGGTGTCGCTGCCGCTTAGCAGGACCGATGCGGCTGCCGCGGTGCCCACGCCCGCCCTGACCAAAACGCCCCTTAGCGCCTACCAGGAAAAGCGGGAGGCGGCCAGGGCGGAGGATATGGCGGCTTTGACCGCGCTGGCTGCCAATACGGCGGTGGACCAGGCGGCAAGGGATCAGGCCCAGGAGGAACTCCAGGAGGTAATCAGGTGCCGGGAAAGCGAGCTGGCCATTGAGGGCGCTCTGATTGGCGCCGGATTATCCCCCTGCGCGGCGGTGGTGCAAAAAGGGGCTGTCACCGTTTTGGTGGGCAAAAAAGAACTGACACAGGCGGAGGCTAATCTTATTTTGACCCTCGCCGCCACCCATTCCGGGGAAAGCCTGGAAAACATACGCATCATGGCCGGGGAAGCGGTCTGACGCAGGGTAATGTCCGCCTTCTTTGTAAAGAAGGCGGCAGGTGCAGCCTGACGGGGGCTGCCGGGGATTTGCCGCGCCCCGGGCGGAATATATTTACATTCCGGGCCGGCAGACCTAAGATGTTGTTACCAAATAGAGAATTTGGACAAGCGTCATATAAATCCGGAGAACACCTGCCCCGGCAAGGCGGCGTACACATCTTATCAAATATGATCCACTAGTCTTGGCATACAGATAGCCTTCTATATTGCATACTGCTTCTGCACTGGCAGCAAGCCGGTAGCAAAAGTAAAAAACGGCACTTCCGCTCCTTGATTTTTTGATATCACTTCACCTTAATAAGCTCATTGACCGTAAGCGCGGCGCCGCGCTCCTTTTTACTGTCCTCGCCGATGTAATACTTTTGGGCGGCTGCAATGGCATCGCCCAGGAGGTCGGCCACAACGTCGACGGGATACCCAGCCTGATAGGTTAATGTACCAAAGGTGTGGCGCAGGTCATGGAGATGGGTTCCCGGCTTGGCCCCCACGGCCTTTGGGAAATTGCGGGCGGCAACGGTGGTGCTGTTGGGGGACGGATAACCGCCGCCTTCATCCGCGCAAATAAAGCCTTCCTCTATATACAGGTCGCCAAGCATCAGTTTTCCCTCAAGCTGGCGCTTGCTGTGCTTGTGCAGGGCGGCCAGCAGATCGGGTAGAATCTCCAGGTCGCGGACGGACCGTTTTGTCTTGGGCTTCTTGTAAGAGACCTTCCTTATATAGTGTTTCTTTTCCTCATCGTATTTTGGTTCTACGGCAATCTGCATGCGGATGTGGGCCGTAGTGCCATTGATATCCTCCCATTTCACATACATGATTCGTATGCTGCAATCGCATCAATCCCTGAGGGGAGCAGACTGAATCTTGGCTTTGCCGGCGGGAGTATGACCGTTGGATCCTGGAGGTCTGCAAAACCAGTGTATTCCACAGAAACCAGGCCATCATTCTTCATCCTGCAAAGGCATTCCCAGTGCTCGCCGCACAATTGATCGTCTTGAAATATTATCCCTACATATTCCTTTAATGTTCTGTAGTCAGCATCCGACAGCATATGGCATTCCTCCTTTTTCCCAAATCATACCATGAAAAAAAGAACATGCAAGAAGGCTCTGCCTGCACGCATGCCTGAAATGATACCACAGCATACGGCTTATTAATATATTGATCGTTTGTTTTGCCTGACGGGATACATGGTCATGTGTAACCAAGGAAGTCACGTCAGGGAAGCTCGGCTTCGGTTTTTCCATGCCGGACAATCCACTAAGCCGAGCACAAAGCGCGGAGAGGCCGCCTTTTTTGGTTTGCCCCGCACCAACGCCGCCGCCGTACATACCATGGACAGTGTAAGCTCCCTTCACGGGGAGTAACCTATAAGGAGGCATGCCTATGTCGTTCTACTCCTACAAGAACGCAAACCCCAGCTGCTGCCCCGGCACCATCTCCGGCAACGCGCTGGACGGCTTGCAGGAAAAGGTCTGCGTTCAGGTGAAGCGGGTCTATGACAGCTGCCTGCAGCAGGAGCAGTTGGATGATGAGGAGGTAACCATCACCAGCTATGCCCAAGTGGCAGGAAGCACCTGCGTGGTCAACCCCGCCTTCTGCCGGGAGAACCCGGAGACCATCCCGGCAACGTCGCCCCCCGTGGCACCCATCACCTTTGAAAGCTGCCGTTCCAACACGACAGTCGGCCGCATCTGCAACCTGACCATCGACAGGCTGTGCGACCGCCCCTGCTTCGCCCGCGTCCGCGGCACCGTGGAAGTGCCTATCGACATCCTGTTTGTGGATAGCCGCTGCGTCGAGTATATCGGCAAGGCCGTGGTATGCGTGGACAAAGATGTGCTTCTCTCCCTGCCCGACGAGTCCATCGTCCCTTATGAACTGGAAAGCATGGTCAGCGCCATCTGCGTATCAGGTACTTATGAAGGAAACAACGTGTTTGAGCTCACCATTTGCGTCACCATCGTTTTGAAGGTGCTGGCCAAGGTGGAGATCCTGATTCCTTCCTACGGCTTCTGCCCCATCCCGCCCTGCGAAGAGTTTGCGGAAAATGTCTGTGATGAGTTCTTCAGCCTGCCGCTGTTCCCGCCCATGTCGTTGTGCAACGATGGGACGACAAGCCCACAAAACTCCAACCTGCACGGCGGAATCTGCAACTGCCGCACCACAAGGCAGAGCTGATGCCGGCCAAGGGATGCCTGAGGGCGTCCCTTCGGCATACATAAATACGGCGGGAGGCCGCCCCTTTCTATCTGAACGGCAGTAAAAACACACCATCAAAAGATCTGTTTTTTTTCGTCTTTTGACACTGAAAAAGGTGTTGACAAGCGATATGCGGTGTGTTAAACTAACAAACGTCGCCGCAAGCGGCGCCGGACCTTGAAAACGATACAGAGTCTGAGAGGACTCAAGAGGAAGAGAGAAATCGACAGTCGATTCTGACAATGAGTTTACACTTTGTCGAGGGAAAGATCAGTAAGGGAACTTACTGA
>JAEWVC010000013.1 GCA_023459275.1 Bacillota bacterium
CCCCCCCCCCCCCCCCCCCCCCCGCTTCCTCTCCTTGACAAAAAACCTTTGCGCCGCTATGATGTACGGTATCACGCATAGCGGAGGGAAAAGCGATGGCGGCGCTGACGATGGACAAACTGGTGGCCCTGTGCAAGAACAGGGGCTTTATTTTTTCGGGCTCGGAGATCTACGGCGGGCTGGCCAACACATGGGATTACGGCCCCCTGGGCGTGGAGTTCAAGAACAATGTAAAAAAGGCCTGGTGGCAGAAGTTTGTGCAGGAGAGCAAAACCAACGTGGGGCTTGACTGCGCGATTTTGATGAACCGGAATGTATGGGTGGCCTCGGGCCATGTGGGCAACTTCAACGATCCTTTGATGGATTGCAAGGCCTGCAAGGCGCGCTTTAGGGCCGACAAGCTCATCGAGGATTTTGCGGCTTCAAAGGGCGAGGAACTGCAGGCCGACGGCTGGTTAAACGACAAGCTGGAAGCCTATATAGAGGAAAACAAAATTCCCTGCCCCACCTGCGGCAAGCATGATTTTACGGGCATCCGCAAGTTCAACATGATGTTCAAAACCTTCCAGGGCGTAACGGAGGATTCCGCCAGCGAAATTTACCTGCGCCCGGAAACGGCCCAGGGCATCTTTGTAAACTTCAAAAGCGTGGTGCGCACCACAAGGCGCAAGCTGCCCATGGGTGTGTGCCAGATCGGCAAATCCTTCCGCAACGAGATCACGCCGGGCAACTTCACCTTCCGCACCAGGGAATTTGAGCAGATGGAGATGGAGTTTTTCTGCAGGCCCGGCGAGGATCTGGAATGGTTCCAATACTGGCGCGGCTTCTGCCGGGACTGGTTGCTGGCCCTGGGCATGAAAACGGAAAGCCTGCGCCTTCGTGACCACAAGCCGGAGGAACTGTCTCACTATTCGAAAGCCACCACGGACTTTGAGTTTCAGTTCCCCTTCGGCTGGGGCGAACTGTGGGGCATCGCCGACCGCACGGACTTTGATTTAAAAGCCCATCAAAATACCAGCGGCGAGAGCATGGAATATATCGACCCCGTCACCAACGAGCGGTTCATCCCCTATGTGGTGGAGCCCTCCCTAGGCGCGGACCGGGCGGCACTGGCCTTTTTGTGCAACGCTTACGAGGAGCAGGACCTGGAGGGCGGCGACATGCGGGTGGTTTTGCATCTGCACCCGGCGCTGGCCCCCTTCAAGGCCGCGGTGCTGCCCCTGCAAAAGAACAAGCTGGGCGGCCTGGCCACGGAGGTTTTCCAGGAGCTGAGCAAATATTTCATGGTGGATTACGACGAGACCGGCTCCATCGGCAAACGCTACCGCCGCCAGGACGAGATCGGCACGCCCATGTGTATTACGGTGGACTTTGATACCCTGGAAAACAATACCGTCACCGTTCGGGACAGGGACGGTATGACCCAGGACAGGGTGGCGATCGGGGATTTGAAGGCGTATATCGAAAAGCGGCTGGCGTTTTGATTGGTATATTGCAGAAACCGGGGCGGGAAGCAATTCACGCCCCGGTTTTGTATGGTCAAAACCCTGCGGCTGGGCACATTTATAAAAGAATAAAAGGAAACCTCCATTTACCCCGTAGGAGAATGCGCGCATCCCGCAAACCCATGGTGCATGGTCATTGTTTCATAAACAGTTCCCATAAACGTAGGGCGGGGCTTGCCCCCGCCAGGTGCGGCGCCATATGACAAAGCAATATGGAATCGGCGCTTTCGGCGGGGCATTTCCATCCGGCTCAATCGTCGCCGGCCTCCTCCACCCCGCCCTATTCCTCTGCAGGCGGGGGCAGGATTGCGGAGCCACCGGGGCGGCCGGGCTTCGGAATCCGTTTCGCCAGCCGCCTCCGCCCCGCCCTTCTCAGCCACAGGCAAGGAGATTGCACTTTCCCTTACACGTCAGGCGCTTCTATTTGGTATACCCTCATTCTTCCCGGATAACCCTAACCCCCGGATTCTCTCTTTCCGCATCCCTAATCACCCGCAGCACGGAGGCCGCGTACCCCTGCGCGTCGTCTGCGCCGCGCAGAACCAGCTCCGTTTCGGGCAGGGAGGTCAGCACGTCGTGAAGCGCGTCCAGGTTGCGGCCGATATAGCCGGGCTCCTGCAAAGCCTCCTGAAGGTAAAAGTGGGCCGCCTGACGGCTGTGAAGGCGGGTACAGTCGATCTCAATCCTGCGCACCGTACATCCCCTCCTCAAACAAAAGGGTGAAGGATTCGTAATGATCCTGCGTATAATAGATGCGGCCGTCGCTGTCAAACACCAGGCGTTTGGCGCCGCGGCTGCTTTCACCCAGGGTATCAATGTCGCATTCGGTGTACTTCAGGTCGCAGTCGCTGGGCAAAAGCCCCTCATAATTGCCAAACTTGTCGCCGCCTATGCACTTGCCCGGCGCGTATGCTTCCAGGGAGCCGCCCTCCCAGCCAAGCGCCCGGGCCTGGGCCTTTAAGATGTAATTGCCGGGCAGGTGCCCATACACATATAGGTACATCCCCACCTGGACCACATCGTCATACGATCCGTTTTTGTCCACCAGGGCGGCAAGGTCCGCGCGGTTAGCCGCGGTAAAGAGGCTGTACCAATAGCCGATATCCCCCGTTTCAGCATCGGATAACGGCGCGGCCAGCCCAAAGAACGGCGCCAGCACCGCCAGCGCAAGGATCAGGACAACAATCCGCCTCAAAAAACGCTTTAACACCGTTTCCTCCGTATATCCTTAAGGATTCGTAAACTCCCCGCACAGGCACATGCTTACATATTTCTCCGGCTCCCCTTGGCCCAGCGCCCACATCAGCTTTGTCACCGCGGCCTCGGTGGTGATGTCCCTGCCCGGCAGCACACGGCTGGACAAAATCCTGCTGCCCACCTCATACACCGTGAAATCGGCCTTTTCGTACAGGCATTGGGTGACCACCAGGGTATACAGCCCGTTTTCCGCCAGCATGCGCAGCTTATCGGCCAGATTGCGGCGGATGTAGTGCAGCCCGCCCAGCCCGAAGGCCTCCATTACCACACCCCTGTACCCGGCGGAAACGATCCAGTCGAAAACATCCGGCGTGGTGCCTGGCATGAGCTTTATCAAAAACACCCTGGGGTCGATTTCGTTGCTGAAGCGGTAGGGCAGGGCGCAGGACTGGGGATTTGTGAAATGCACGCCGTCCCCGTCCACATATCCCGCAAGGGGCGCGTTGACGCTGTCGAAGGCGTCAAAGCTTGTGGTGCGGGTCTTCACCGCACGCACGCCGGAAATGATCTTTTGATGGAACACCACGTACGTGCCGGCAACGCCGGCCATGGCTGCGGCAAAGGCGCAGTGCAGGTTGGGGATGGCGTCGGACAGCGGGTGGGCGATGGGCAATTGCGCCCCGGTAAAGATCACGGGCTTGTCATGGCCGCACAGCATATAGGAAAGCGCTGCGGCGGAATAGGCCATGGTGTCGGTGCCGTGGCTGATTACCACGCCGTCGCAGGTTTGAAGCGCCTCCCGGGCGGCCTCCGCCAGGACGCACCACTCCTCCGGCTGGATGTTGCTGGAATCCAGGGAAAACACGTCCCGGCTCACCACGTGGCATAGCTTATCCAAGCCGGAGAGGCGGACAAGTTCCTCCCCCCCCAGCGCGGGGGCCAGGCCGTCCTTGGTGGGGGCACTGGCGATGGTCCCGCCGGTGGCCAGCAGCGCAATGGTTTTCATACGGCAAAATTCCTCCTGCGATAGCAGCAGTATAGCATATTCAGGGCGTTTGAAAAGGCCCTTTGCGCACTTTCCGCATTGCATTCCACCGCCGGGACAGGTATAATACTATTTCCAAACATTATTTCGTCGTTACGGCGGTTCTTTTCGCGCAGGACTGTGTCGCCTTCCGCTCAGCGTAGCGCTGCTACGCCTCGCTCCATCTCCTTGTCCTGCATCGAAAATCCCTCGCCGCTTTGGACGAAATAATATTTTTCAATAGTATAATCGTAAAAACGCGGTGGGGAGGGAAGAACCATGGCATTAGCGGCGGCGGTTTTTCTGCTCCTTGCGGGCTATCTGTTTTTGATCGCCCCCGCAAGGCGCGGGAGGGACCTTTCCGCCTTGAAAGGCTATCCGTATGCCCACCGGGGGCTGTACGGCAACGAAAAGGGTGTCCCCGAAAATTCCATGGCGGCTTTCCAAAAGGCCGCGGAGGCGGAATGCGGCATTGAGCTGGATGTGCAGCTCACCACCGACCACCGCCTGGTGGTCTTTCACGACAGGAGCCTTTCCCGCATGTGCGGGCAGGCGGGGGATGTCATGGATGCGCCCTACAGCAAAATCAAGGAATGCACACTGCTTTCCACCGCGGAGCGCATTCCCCTTTTTTCCGAAGTGCTGGACATGGTGGATGGCCGCGTGCCCCTGATTGTGGAGATCAAGGCCTACGGCAGCGCCGCGCAGGCGGCGGAAGCCGCCCACGCGCTGCTTTCCCGGTATAACGGCCCCTATTGCGTGGAATCCTTTCATCCGCTGGCCTTGCGCTGGTTCAAAAAGCACGCGCCCCAGACGGTGCGCGGCCAGCTTGCCTCGGGGTCCATCGGCAAAGGCGAGCCGTACTTCGCGCAGGCGGCGCTTAAATATCTGCTGGTCAACGCGCTGTCACGCCCCCACTTCATTGCATATGATATCCGCAGCGGGGAAAATATCAGCACCTTTTTGGTGCGGAAGCTGTTTGCGCCGCTGTGGGTGGCCTGGACGGTCCGCACGCCCGGGGACTGGGAAAAGGCGGAAAAGAGGTATGGGCTTCAAATATTTGAGGGCCGCATGCCCAGACGTTGACAATTGGGTGGAGATACAGTATAATGCATTCGGCATATCAGTTGCTGTAGGCAAACTGTATATGAAAACAGAAGGAATGCACCGCCACGCGAAAGCAACGGGACAGGTGCATCTTCATTTTCTTCCACCGTCTCATGGCGAAAAATGTCGTGCACGGGTCAGAAAGGGAGCATAAACAATGATGGAACAGCGAAAACACAGGGAAAATGAATTTACCCGCAAAGGTTATGAAGAATTGGAGAAAAAGCTCGATTTTCTGATCTCGGTCCGGCGCAACCAGATCGCGGAGCAGATCGCCGTGGCCCGCGGCTTTGGCGACTTGAGCGAGAATGCCGAGTATGACGAGGCGAAAAAAGAGCAGGCCGCTGTGGAGGCGCAGATCAGCGAGCTGGAGAATATCAAGCGCACCGCCATTATTATCGAGGATGACGAGATTTCCACCGACCGGGTGGGCATCGGCACCATCGTGCGTGTTCTGGATATGGAGATGGGCGAGGAGGACGAGTTCGCCATCGTGGGCGCCCGGGAGAGCGACCCTTACGCCAACCGCATCTCCAGCGAGAGCCCGGTAGGCAGGGCGCTGCTGGAGGCGCGCAAGGGTGAAACCGTTACGGCCGCCACGCCCAACGGCGCGCTGCGCTTTAAGGTATTGGAGATCAGAAGGCAATAATCCCCCCTACAAAAGGAGGCTTCCCATGACGGAGAACATGGATAACAGGCAGGAAGCGGATCTTGGCGAGCAGGAGCAGATCCGCCGTGAAAAGCTGGCCGCGCTGCAGGCGGCGGGGAAAAACCCTTATGATATCACCCGCTTCGATGTGACGCATCAGAGCGGCGATATATTGGAAAATTTTGATGCATGGGAAAAGAACGGCACGCAGCAAACCGTGTCCATCGCCGGCCGCATGGTCAGCCGCCGCATCATGGGCAAAGCCAGCTTTGCCCACCTTCTGGATGCCCGGGGGGAGATCCAGATTTATGTCAAGCGGGACGACGTGGGCGAGGAGGCTTACGCGGACTTTAAAAACGATGACCTGGGCGATGTGCTGGGGATCAAGGGCATCGCGTTCCGCACCAAGATGGGGGAAATCTCCGTGCACGCAACGGAGGTCACCCTGCTGTGCAAGAGCCTGAAGCCCCTGCCCGAAAAGTTCCACGGCCTCAAGGATACCGATTTGCGGTACCGGCAGCGGTATGTGGACATGATCGTCAACCCCGGCGTGCGGGATGTGTTCCGCAAGCGGTCGGCCATCATCAGCGCTATCCGGGAATTCCTGGACGGCCGTGGCTACCTAGAGGTGGACACCCCCGTGCTCCACACCCTGGAAACGGGCGCTGCCTCCCGTACCTTCAAGACCCATCACAACACCCTGGACATCGACATGTACCTGCGCATTGAGACGGAGCTGTACTTGAAGCGGCTTATCGTGGGCGGCCTTGACCGGGTGTACGAGGTGGGGCGCATCTTCCGCAACGAGGGGATGGACACCACCCACAACCCGGAGTTCACCTCCGTGGAAACGTATCAGGCCTACGCGGACTACAACGAGGTCATGCGTCTGGTGGAGGACCTGTACGAGTTTGTGGCCATGAAGGCTTGCGGCACAACATGCGTGCCCTACCAGGGCGAGATGATCGAGCTCAAGGCCCCCTGGCCCAGGATCACCATGGCCCAGGCGGTCAAGATGTACAGCGGCGAGGACTATTACACTTGGGCGGACGACGCGGCGGCCCGGGAAGTGTGCAAGCGCCGGGAGGTGTTCGTGGAAAAGAACGCCACCCGCGGCGACTGCCTTGCCGCGCTGTTTGACGCCTTTGCGGAGGACAAGCTCGTCCAGCCCACCTTTATCATCGATCACCCCGTATCCATCTCGCCCCTGGCCAAAAGGAAAAAGGACGAGCCCGACATGACCGAGCGGTTCGAGTATTTTATCACCCGCCACGAGATGGGCAACGCCTTTTCCGAATTGAATGATCCTGTGGACCAGCGCAAGAGGTTCGAGGAGCAGGTGGCACTGCGCAGGGCTCAGGGGATCAACGCCCAGGTGGACGAGGATTTTGTGAACGCCTTGGAGTACGGCCTGCCGCCCACCGGCGGCCTGGGCATCGGACTGGACCGGCTGGTGATGCTGCTTACCGACAGCCCCTCCATCCGCGATGTGCTCCTGTTCCCCACCATGAAGCCCAGGGAGTAGTGATTTTCTGCCCGCCCCCGGAAAGGAACGCTTATGGCTATCAGGACGCCCCTTACTCCCGGCAGGATCAAAAACCATTTTGCCTATGGTTATTGGAAATACCTGATCTTGATCCTGGCGGCGGTCTTTGGCTGGAATCTGATCTATACCACTACGGAATACCGCCCCCCGGAGGACAAGCGCATCGATTTTTACGTAGCCAGCAACACCGCGGATATCGATTCCGTGCAGGCCTGGCTGGAGCAGGTGCGGCTGGAGGCGTTTCCGGATCTGGAACTCATGCAGGCCTACACCGTCATGACGGGATCGGACGATTACTACGCCCAAATGCAGCTTTCCACCTACATCATGGCTGGGGAGGGCGACGTTTACCTGCTGGACAAGGACCGCTTCGAAAGCTTTGCCACCCAGGGGGCCATGGTGCCCCTGGAGGACTATATCGCGGCGGGGTCCCTTCACACGGAAGGGCTGGATCTGTCCGGGGGCTACGTGACGGTGGCGGATACCTCTGAGCGCCACTTGATGGGCATCCCCACGGACAGTTTGTACGGGCTGATCAACCATTTCAGCATCGACTGCCGCGGCCTCGTGCTCTGCGTCATGGTCCGCAGCGGCAACGAGGAGAACGCCGTCAAGTTTGTGGATTACCTTTTGACAAATATGCAGGAACCGGCCCCGGATTGGCTGACCACGTCAACCCAATAACCGCCTGATTTCCGGCAGAAAACTGCGCACCCTTTTCCGCCGCCCGCATAGAAATGAAGCAGGAGCGGGCGTCAAAAAGTGACGAGGCCAACGGGATGACAGCCTGTTCAAAAACCCGCAAGGCTAGGAGCGGAGTCCGCAAAAGAGGGAGCTTATCGCTAAGTAAGTGACCGAATTTCGCGGGCGATGGCGATAACGCAAGCAAAAACGGCAGCCATTCGGCTGGCGTTTTTGCGGTTGCGGGGGTTTTTCAACAGACTGAGGGCATACAAGTATATTTTTCCAGCAATTTGGCCAAACTGGAACTGGAAAACCAGCGGAAGGGGGAAAAACAATGCCGGGTCAAAAATGCATTCTTTGCGGAAAGGAATACCCAGCCGGCCTGCACGTGCTGGGATGCCTGATCTGCTTTCCATGCGAGAAAAAACTGCTGCTGCCGGGCGCGGCCCTGCGCATGAGCGCAAAGCGGCGGCACAAGCTGTCCCAGCTGGCGCAGGCGGCCCAAGCGGAAAGTCCGATGGTACATACCGTGCGGCGCCTGTCTTAGAGTTGCGCATCGGACCATCAGACGCATTCTTTCGGGGATGCGTTTTTTGTATTGTTGTATGGTCCTGCTGCCATTGAAAGTTTTTCGGGGATGGGTGCGGGAAGGGGGATTTTTTCAAAAAGCCCACTTCCCGCCAGTCCATGCAGAGCTATCCGCCGTTTTCGCGGCGCTTGCATTTCTTTTATATTCCCTGTAAAATGGCTAGTGTTCCGGCACGGCCGATCTTAGGCCGCCTGGAACACCAGGAAGGTGATGGCAATGGCTCCCTCCCGCCCGGTCAGTGATATGCTCACCCAAAACCTTGGCCGGCTGCGGCTTCACGTGCCCGGCCACAAGGGGAATGCCCTGTTTGGCGGCGGGGAGACGGAAGCCTTTGATACCACGGAGCTTCCCGTGACCGATGACCTGTACGCGCCCGCGGGCGCTATCAAAAAGGCGCAGGAGAGGATGGCCGCGGCCTACGGGGCCGCCCATACGCTGATGCTCACCGGAGGTTCCACGGCGGGCATCCTTACCATGCTTTTGTACGCCGCCTCGCCGGGGGATACGGTGATCCTGCCCCGAAACGCCCATCATTCCTGTTTGAGCGCCTGCATTTTGGGGGATTTGCGGCCCGTGTATGTGCCCTTGGAGGTCACGCCGGATGGGTATGGCTACGCGCCCGAAGCAGGTTTTTTGAAGGCCATCGAAGCGCATCCCGGGGCCCGGGCCGTGCTGGTCACCAGGCCGGACTACTACGGCGGCATGGTCCCCCTTGCCCGCATTGCCAAAGCTGCCCATGAAAAAGGCATGCGGCTGCTTGTGGACGAAGCCCACGGCGCGCATCTTCTTTGGCTGGGTAATTTCATTACGGCGGCCTCTGGCGGGGCGGACCTGTGGGTTCAGTCGGCCCACAAAACGCTGCCCGCCCTGACCGCCGGGGCCATGCTGCACCTGGCCAAGGGCGAAGACAGCCGTCTGGCGCTGCAAAGGCTGCGCCTTGTGCAAACCTCCAGCCCGGCCTTTTATTTGATGAAATCCCTGGACGACGCGGTGGCCTGGATGTCGGATAATGGGAAGGCGGCGCTTACTGCGCTGCGGGAACGCCTGGCGGACTTTCGCCCGCGCCTTGCGGAGTGGGGCCTTGCGGACGCCCACGCCTCCTGGCGGACGCTGCCCATGGAGTTTGATTCCACCCGCCTGGTGATCGCCTCCCCCGGGGGAGGGTACGCGCTGGCATCGTATCTTGCTGGGCAGGGCATCGATGTGGAGATGGCGGACGCTGCCCGCATCGTTTGCGTTCTGACGGTGATGGATGGGCCGGAAACCTTTTCAAGGCTCTCTTCCGCGCTGGAAAAGGCGCCGAGGCCCGCGGCGCAGGTACCCCTTTTCCTTGCAAGCTGCCCCTTGCCCCGGCAGGTGCTTCCGCCGCGCCGGGCGGCCTTTGCAAAGCAGGAGCAGGTGCCTTTTTCCAAGGCGGCCGGGCGGGTAAGCGGGGTAAGCGCGGGACTGTATCCCCCCGGCACGCCCGTCGTTGCCCCGGGGGAGGAAATCACTCCGGAAGTGTTGGAAATCCTGCTGTCCGCGCCGGAGGAAAACCGCTTCGGCCTGTGGGACGGGCAGCTTGTGTGCGTGGCACAATCATGATACGGGAGGCTCACCCATGATGGCAACCATGCCTTATGACGCCGTGCTTTTTGACCTGGACGGCACCCTCACCCGCTCGGAGGAAGGGATCCTCAACTGTGTGCGCTTTGCCCTTGAAAAAATGGGCCGGGATATTCCGGAAGACCAGGTGCTTCACGCTTTTATCGGGCCGCCGCTTCATACCTCCTTTAGTGAAATCACCGGCATGAACGCGCAGGAGTGCGACTGGGCGGTGGAGCTTTACCGCCAGCGGTTCAGCACGGTTGGCTTGTATGAAAACGCCGTGTACACGGGCATCCGCACGCTGCTTAAAATGCTCAAAGGCGCAGGGGTCTGGCTGGGGGTTGCCACCAGCAAGCCGCAAGTCTATACGGAGCGTATTTTGGAGCACTTCGGCCTCGCAAAGTTTTTTTCGGCGGTTTCAGGGACGGGTGCCAATGAAAAGGATTCCTCCAAAACGGGGCTGATCAAGAGGGCGCTGCCCGAGCGCTGGCAGCATGCCGCCATGGTGGGGGACCGGCGCTTTGATGTGGAAGGGGCAAAAGGGGCGGGCATCGCGGCCATTGGCGCGGCCTACGGCTACGGAAGCGTTGAAGAACTGCAAACCGCTGGGGCGGATCGCATCGCCGCGTCCGTTCAGGAGTTGACGGAACTGCTGTGCCCCGGCGAAGCGCTCCCCCGGGGCTTTTTTCTCACGGTGGAAGGGCTGGACGGCAGCGGGAAAACCACGCAAGTGGATTTGTTGGAAAAGCGCCTTGCTATGTGGGGTTACGATGTCCGGCGCACAAGGGAGCCCGGCGGCTGCCCCATATCGGAAAAGATCCGCCAGGTGGTGCTGGATATTGCCAATGTGGGCATGAGCCCCGCCTGCGAGGCGCTGCTCTATGCCGCCTCCCGGGCTGAGCACGTCAGGGAGGTGATCCGGCCCGGCGTGGAAAAGGGCATGGTGGTGCTGTGCGACCGGTTTGTGGATTCCAGCATCGTCTATCAGGGCGCGGGGAGGCAGTTGGGCGTTGACCTGGTGGCTTCCATCAACGCGCCGGCGGTGGACGGCATGGTGCCGGACTGCACGGTGTACCTGGATATTGATCATCTGGAAGCGCTCCGCCGCCGGGGGAAAGCATCGCAGCTGGACCGTATTGAGATCGAGGGGGCGGCCTTTCATGAACGGGTGGCCCTTGCTTACCGGCAATTGGCAAAGGATAATGCGGACCGGTATGTGACAGTGGATGCCTCTCGCTCCCCGGAGGAGATCGGCGAGGAGGCGTTCGCGGCCGTCCGCCGCCGGCTTGAGGCTATGGAGGGGGAACAGTGACCAGGATCGTGGTGGGCATGTCTGGCGGGGTGGACTCCTCCGTGGCGGCGCTGCTTTTAAAGCGCCAGGGGTTCGACGTGGTGGGTGTGTTCATGAAAAATTGGGAAGAGCAGGACGAAAACGGTATCTGCACTTCCGAAAACGACTGGCGGGATGTGCAGGCGGTGTGCGAGGCCATCGGCATCCCCTATTACGCCGTCAACTTTGCCAGGGAATACAGGGACCGCGTGTTTTCGTATTTTTTGGAGGAGTACAGCGCGGGGCGCACCCCCAACCCGGATGTGCTTTGCAACCGGGAGATCAAGTTCAAGGCGTTTCTGGATTTTGCCATGAAGCTGGGGGCGGAAAAGATAGCCACCGGCCATTTTGCTTCCCTCCGGGAGGAGGATGGCGTATTTCGGCTTTTGCGCGGCGCGGATGGGAACAAGGACCAAAGCTACTTTCTGTATATGCTCGGGCAGCCCCAGCTTGCCAAGGCCATGTTTCCGGTGGGCCGTCTCACCAAGGGGCAGGTGCGGCAGATTGCCAGGGAAGCCGGGCTTTCCGTGAGCGAGAAGAAGGATTCCACGGGCATCTGCTTTATCGGCGAGCGGGACTTCAAGGCTTTTCTGCAAACGTATCTGCCGGCGCGGCCCGGCCCCATGCGCAGCCTTTCCGGGGAAACGGTGGGGCGGCACGATGGGCTGATGTACTATACCCTGGGGCAGCGCCGTGGGCTTGGGATCGGCGGCCGGGGAGACGGGCGGAGTTGGTTTGTGATCGGCAAGGACCTTCAAAACAATGTGCTGCTGGTGGCCCAGGGGGAGGACCATCCCATGCTGTACGCCACCCGGGCATCCGCCATCCAGCCCACATGGGTTGCGGGATGCCCGCCAGCCGGGGCGGGGGAACCCCTTGATTGCACCGCCAAATTCCGTTACCGCCAGCCGGACCAGGCCGTGACCGTACATATAGAGGAAGAAAAGCTTCTTATTACGGCCCACACGCCCCAGCGGGCCATCACGCCGGGCCAAAGCGTGGTGTTCTACCAGGGAGAAAATTGTTTGGGTGGGGCTGTTGTGGACGCGGTGCTTGACAGCGGCGCCGCGAAATAGACGGCATGGCAGTATAATAGGAAGAAGAACGCGCCAAAATAGCGCATGGGAAAATTCGGGACGCGGGCGGTCCTTTGCCGGCAAAAAGGGGCTGTTTTGGGCAAAAAGAATAGATCGAAAAAGTAAATTTGGTGTTGACAAAGGTTTGAGCCCGTGATATGATAATCAAGCTCGCCTCAAACGAGCGCCGGACCTTGAAAACGATACAGAGTCTGAGAGGACTCAAGAGGAAGAGAGAAATCGACAGTCGATTCTGACAATGAGTTTACACTTTGTCGAGGGAAAGATCAGTAAGGGAACTTACTGAAGGACTCCAAGATAGAGAGTGAAAGGATTGAACACAAGAGTTTGATCCTGGCTCAGGACGAACGCTGGCGGCGTGCCTAACACATGCAAGTCGAGCGGGGAGAGCCTTCGGGCTCTTCTAGCGGCGGACGGGTGAGTAACGCGTGAGCAACCTTTCCTTCACAGGGGAATAACGCAGCGAAAGCTGTGCTAATACCGCATGAGACCACAAGATCGCATGGTCAAGGGGTCAAAGGAGCAATTCGGTGAAGGGTGGGCTCGCGTCTGATTAGCTAGTTGGCGGGGTAACGGCCCACCAAGGTAACGATCAGTAGCCGACCTGAGAGGGTGATCGGCCACACTGGGACTGAGACACGGCCCAGACTCCTACGGGAGGCAGCAGTGGGGAATATTGGGCAATGGGCGAAAGCCTGACCCAGCAACGCCGCGTGAGGGAAGAAGGTTTTCGGATCGTAAACCTCTGTCCTTGGTGAAGAGTAAGAGACGGTAGCCAAGGAGGAAGCCCCGGCTAACTACGTGCCAGCAGCCGCGGTAATACGTAGGGGGCGAGCGTTGTCCGGAATGATTGGGCGTAAAGGGCGCGTAGGCGGCCTGTTAAGTCTGGAGTGAAATTCCTGCTTTCAAGGTAGGAAGTGCTTTGGAAACTGGCGGGCTGGAGTGCAGGAGAGGTTAGCGGAATTCCCGGTGTAGCGGTGAAATGCGTAGAGATCGGGAGGAACACCAGTGGCGAAGGCGGCTAACTGGACTGTAACTGACGCTGAGGCGCGAAAGTGTGGGGAGCAAACAGGATTAGATACCCTGGTAGTCCACACTGTAAACGATGAATGCTAGGTGTAGGGGGTATCGACCCCTTCTGTGCCGGAGT
>JAEWVC010000014.1 GCA_023459275.1 Bacillota bacterium
GATAAAAATAGAGGGATTCCAAAGGGATGGATCCCTTTGGCGGAGGGTCTGGGAGGCGGAGCCTCCCCGGGAAAGGATCACCTATGCGCATCGCGGGGATTGTGAACGACTCTATTGTGGACGGGCCGGGCATCCGGCTTACTGTGTTTGCCCAGGGCTGCCCCCACCGCTGCCCGGGCTGCCACAACCCCGAAAGCCATGATCTCAAGGGCGGCAGCGAAAAAACGGTGGAGGAGATCCTTTCGCAAATGAAAAAAAATCCCCTCCTGGACGGGGTCACGCTGTCCGGCGGCGATCCCTTTGCCCAGGCAGAGGACTGCGCTTTGATCGCCAAGGCGGCCCACGGGCAGGGCCTGAATGTGTGGACCTATACGGGCTATACCTATGAGCAGCTTTTTGCCGGGCTTGCGGGCCATCCCGGCTGGGAGGCGCTGCTTGCGGATACCGATGTGCTGGTGGACGGGCCGTTCCTGCTTGCGCAGCGGTCGCTGGAGCTCAAGTTCTGCGGCAGCCGCAACCAGCGGCTGATCGATGTGCAAAAAACAAGGGCGGCCGGCCGCATCATCTTGTGGCAGCCGCCCGCGTGGTGATCCTTTTACAGCAGAGCAACCATGGCGTCCACAAAAAACTTGACCCCAAAGTACACCAGCAGCCCGCCCAGCACCATGAGAATGATGCGGTAGGGCTTTTCTTTGATAAATTTCCGGGTTTTGCCCACCACCACGGAAATGAGGCCGTACCAGCTGAAATCCGCCAGGATGTGGCCGGTGTAGTAGGTCACGACGCCAAGAATGGCAAAATCCCGGTAGGCGTTCATCAAAAATCCCAGGCCGATGAGCGCCCACCACAGAAGAAAGTATGGATTGGTGGCGCTCAGGGCGATCCCCGAAACAAACATGCTGCCGGAGGCGCCCTTGCCGGCTTCCACGGCCACGGACACCTTGTTTTTCGCGGCCTTCAGGAACATATCGATGCCCATATAGCCCAGCAGCACCCCGCCCACAAGGCTGATGGCGGTCTGGGCGGCGCTGGACTTGAGCACCGCGTCCAGCCCCAGAAAAATGCCGGCGATGAGCGCAAGCTCCAGCAGCGCGTGGCCCGCGATGATAATAAACCCGGACTTGGGCCCCGCGCGCAGGGATTGGCGTATGGTATAGGTCAAGAGCGAGCCGGGCATCATCGCCCCTGAATAGCCCACCGCCAGGGCGGATAAGAAGAGCGGTATCATACGGCCTGCCTTCCTGCTGTCCTGCATTGCAAATAAAATTTTTCCCATCATAGCATGGCAAAGCGGCAAAGTCAAACAACCCCGGGGCGGCGGAGTTTTCACATTACCAAGTAGAAAAATATAGCAAAAGAAAAGTCGGTGGCGCATCCGAAGGTCCAGGGCGACCGGAAAGCCCTGGCCGCCCCCACGCGGGGGCGGAGTCCTATTCTTTGTAAAGGGAGTTTTGTTCCCCTTGGCAAAGTCCAGATTCCGCCGCCCTGCAAGCATCTGCATTCCGCTTGACAATGGCCGGAAAAACCGTAAAATAAGGGAAATTGCCCGCTGCGGCATCATCAGGAAAGGTGGGTTCTTCATGGCCGGACAGGAAGGGAAAAGGGCGACGCCCATCGGCTTTACCGCCATACTGCTCTGGGGCATGCTGGCGCTGTTGACCTCGTTTACGGGGGATATCCCGCCCTTTCAAAAAACGGCTATTACCTTCTTTATTGCTTTCCTGGTGGGTGTTGCGGTGTTTATCAAAGAAGGCTGCGATTTTTCACGTCTACGGCAGCCGCTCCCCGTATGGCTCAACGGGGTTTTCGGCCTGTTTTGCTACCATGCCGTGTATTTCCTGGCCATGGCAAGCGCGCCCTCCGTTGAGGTGAGCCTCATCGCCTACCTCTGGCCCATCCTCATCGTGCTGTTTTCCGCCTTCCTGCCCGGGGAGCGGCTGCACTGGTTCCATGTGGGCGGCGTGGCGCTGGGGTTCCTGGGCGTGGCGGCGCTGCTTTTGCGTGGCGGTTTTGCTCTCCGGCAGGAATACATGGCCGGCTATGGGCTGGCCCTTTTGTGTGCGGTGATCTGGGCTGCCTATTCCGTGCTCTCCCGAAAGCTCCGCGCCGCGCCCACTGTGATGATTGGGGCCTACTGCGGCATCACGGCGGCGCTGTCGCTTGTGTGCCACCTGCTGTTTGAAAACACCGCTCCCGTCACGGGGACCCAGTGGGTTCCGCTTATCCTGCTGGGCCTGGGCCCCGTGGGCATCGCCTTTTTCACCTGGGATTACGGCATGAAAAAAGGCAACATCAAGCTGCTGGGCACGCTGTCCTATGTGGCGCCCCTGCTCTCCAGCGCGCTGCTTGTTGCCTTCGGCAAGGCGGATTTCAGCCTGGGCCTCCTCACAGCCTGCGCGCTGATCACCCTGGGATCGGGACTGACAGCATGGGACAGGGTGCGGGGGAGAGGACGGTAGTGAGTACGGGATGCGGGGAGAGAAAATTTTGAAAAATTTTCCCTCCCCGTGCCCCGCCTTTCAAAACTTCCTATATATAATAAGGATATATTTTCTTGGGACAAGGTTTGTTTCAGAACAGACGGATGTCCAGCAATGGCTGTTTATGCACTGGCAGAAGCCAGGTTCGAACCTGCGATATCTTTATCTTCTCCCCCTTTGAAAGTTTTTGAGGTGAGGGTGCGGGAGAGGGACTTTTTTCAAAAAGTCCCTCTCCC
>JAEWVC010000015.1 GCA_023459275.1 Bacillota bacterium
TCTGGATCGGTGGCTGATTCACTACAACACCGAACGCCCTCACAGAGGTTACCGAAACCGCGGAAAACGGCCCTTGGATACCCTGCTGGATTTCGCTTGATTGTTAGATATGACCGTTAGTCGTACAGGTTCATCTACTACAAACCTATACTCACAAAATTCTCCGTCGATGGCTCCTTCAAGATCATGAGTTTCTACGATAAATTCTGGATTCGTATCCTTTCCGGCATATATTACACCCTTCACACAGCTTAGTTCATTTTCCTTAGTTCTTATTGATATCTGAAGATGGTCAGTCTTATTGGTTACGGTCAATGAATAGTATGGACTCATAATGTGTTTATTGTCATTTACTGTTGTTTTAATTGCATACCTCTTCGTTTCATCCTTTTTAAGCGGGTTCTGAAATTTTAGAGATGCCCCATAGGATGGGCTAGTTGGATCAAAAACTACTAGCTCATAACCATCACTTTGACCTTCTAGTGTAATGCATCCAAATGATGAACCTGTCCACATAACCCCCTGTGGAATACTGTTTATGCCATCATGAAGTGCTATTACCTCTGAAGTCTCAATGACATAAATGTTTTCTCTTGTTTCAAAAACAAGATCAATCCTTTGCATACTATATTTAATGTCACTTGCTTTTAGGCTATCAAGACATGCACTGCTAGAAGTGATTGTTTTAATATCAATTCCACTCAATAGTCGCAATTCATCTTTGACTGGAATTCTTTGCGTATACAATTCTACATATGCTTTTCCAATTGCACCATAAAAAAGATGCATGATAGGATTGTTGCTATTACCAAATTTTAGTATGTGGCGCATAGAGATTCCAGGGTATGGGTCAATGTAATATATATGTTTGATGCCTAACTGATATGCTTTCTTTGCGCAAAGCTCGCAAGGACTGGCGGTAGTGTATAGGATACCCCCTTTAATACCTTGTCCACCATTTCTTGTTATTTGCAAAAATGCATTTTCTTCAGCATGCAGTGATCTTGTATATACTTGATTGTCTTTTTTCTTTAAACCATTATAGACATCTTTGAAGCAATATGGATACGATCGCCCACACAAAGTACCTTCAGATCCGGTTACTTGCAATTTTATCTTTGACATGACTCTGTTGAAATCTGTATCTTCTATCTCATATTCACTAAATGATTCAGAATCTTTGTTAATTAGGAAACTTCTAACATCTCTCAAATTACATGGTACCTGTCCCTTAGGCACATCATTCCACCCAATCGCTTTAACGGAATGCTCTGAATCTGTAATAATTGCCCCTACCTGTCTCGATAAACAACCGGAATTTAACTTCGCCATATATGCTAATTGCATGCATCTTTCTAGTGCTGTCGGTGTTACCAATCCAGGTTTGAGAATTAGGCAGATATATTTTGCTATTTGTTCGGTTAGGAAATAATATCCTCTATCAGTTTGACGGGGATTATAAATATGTATATCTGAAATTTCAAGACAATCAGGAATGTTTTGATGGTAGAACAATTCTCCTTCGTTGCTAAAACTATCTTGATACTCAATCGCATCTAAACTGGCCAATTCATCAGCATCTAAATGTGCTAACCTTCTTCTACGTTCATCTTCATCGGTATTAATCGATACCAGCATAAAATAGCTATATTTGTCTTTAAAAAAGAAAGCCTCATAAGGGTTTCGTATAGCATCAATGCAAATGCGTGTATAATTGTTTCCATTGTTTTCATTGTGCTTTGTTATGACTTGGATTATTACATCAACTCTTTTAGCTACATCATAAAAGTTTTTTTGTGTATATTCATGCTCATAAGGTTTGCCAGAACAGCGAATATTGTTACCTATGCATTGCATCAAGAATGTATAAAGTTGAGATTTTTCTAGTATCGTACATCCTTCTTTTGTTGTTTTCTCCTTTTGACATGTATAATCAAGCAGAATGCTATAAAGTTTACGCTTTCTCTTGGGTAATTCAATCGTAAAATACGTGTATAGTTCCTTAATTGCCTCTCGGTTATTTATGTAACCATTAAGATTATTTATGTCATATTGAGGAACGTCTTCAAATAGGTAATTCAATCCGTCAACAATATTCATAAGTTCGCGGTACCCACTTATTGTGGTATCATTATCTTTATCCTTGTTTCTATACTTGGCTAGATATCTTTTAAACTCACCTAACCCTTCAGCTATTACATAAGAAAGAATAATGCTACTGCCTTCAATTATAGTAAACGGTTTCCATGTGTATTGAGTGGTTAAGTATCTGTAAACAATTTCATACTTTCGCTCATCTACATTCTCAAACTCATGTGTTTTGGGCTGTTTTAGACCAAGTTCACTAATGGATTCTCTTTTTAGAATAGAAGCTACTGTTGAACACCCTGACCCTGTACGGCCTGTCAAAGCCAGCACTAAGGAACCCTGTTTTTGATTATATGCCATATTAACTGATTCGCTAAATATCATTTTTGCCTCCAAAAACAATTATGCAATATGTAACATGTTTTATATTTATTGGAATTGTATCATTTTATTACAAAGATTTCAACAGTATATATTAAAATAATGAGCCGCTTGAAACCTTTTTTCAAGCGGCTCATTATTTCCACTTTCTTTGTTATGGGTTTCCTAAGGGATATATCCCTTTGGCGGGGGAGCCGGGGGCAGAGCCCCCGGCACGTCCCCTCACACCCCTGCCACCATGTCCAGCAACTTCTGACTTCTGGTAAGGAAGGCGGAAACCTCCTCGGGTTCCAGGGGGCGGGCGGCCATGCGGGCCAGATCATAGACCTGTTTGCACAGGAGCGTGGTGGTTTCACCGGCCTCCCGGGCGGCCAGGGTTTTGACGGTGGGGTTCAGGCGGTTCAGTACCAGGGTAAACTTTTCGGGCATTTTGAACTCCTGGCCGTAGAGGCGGCTCATTTCCTTAAAGCGGCGGCTCTGCTCATCCTCCACCACCAGGGCAGAAAGGTCCCGGTTGGCCAGGGGCTCCAGCTTGACCTCCAGGTCTTTCTGGTCCAGGGCATCACGGAAGAGCGTTTGCAGGGCTTCCAAACTGATGTCCTTGCCCTCGTCGCTCTCCTCTTTCAGGCTGTCCACGTCGGCATCCACCCGGGCAAAGGTAACATCGCTTAGGCCGCCGCCGTACTCCATGAAGGAGAGGAAATTGCTGTCGATGATGTGCTCCATCACCGCCACATCCATGCCGCGTTTTTCGTACAGATCCACCGAGGCTGCCTGCCGCTTGGCATCGTTGGTGTAGTAGATCTTTTTGCCGGCCTTGCCCTCGTTGCGGGCCTTGTACTCCTCCAGGGTGTAATATTCGCCCGCGGTGGTCTTGAGCAGCAGGATGGGCTTGACCTGGTCAAAGAACTTGGCATCCCTGATGCAGCCGAACTTGATGAAGGGATGAATGTCGTCCCAGTAGGTCTGGAAGGTCTCCCGCTGGGTGTTGAACAGCCCGGTAAGCCTGTCCGCCACCTTCTTAGTGATATGGGCGGACAGCTTTTTCACATACCCGTCGTTCTGCAGGAAGGAGCGACTCACGTTCAGCGGCAGATCGGGGCAGTCGATGACGCCTTTCAAAAGCATCAGGAACTCCGGGATGACCTCCTTGATGTTGTTGGCCACGAATACCTGGCCGCTGAAAAGCTTGATCTCGCCCTCCCTGGCGCCAAAGTCGTTTTTGAGCTTGGGGAAGTAGAGGATGCCCTTTAAGTTGAAGGGGTACTCCACATTAAGGTGCACCCAGAAGAGCGGGTCCTCGTACTCGTGGAACAGCTTGTGATAGAAGGACTTGTATTCCTCCTCAGTGCAATCCTTGGGGTTTTTCAGCCACAGGGGATGGGTATCGTTGATCAAAGCCGGATCGGGCCGTTTGGGCGCTTCGGGCTCCTTGGCCTCCGGGGCTTCCTTCCCCTCCTCGCTCTCCTCCTTTTCGGCGGCGGGGACAGGCTGCAGGGCGCAGTCCTGCAGATAAACAGGGATGGCCAGGTAGCCGCAATAGCGGTCCAGCACTTCCCGGACGCGGTAGGTTTCCAGAAACTCCTTTTCCTCCTCGGAAATATGCAGCGTGATCACGGTGCCGCGTTCCGCCTTCTCGGAGGGGGACATTTCAAACTGCATCCCGTCGGCGCTTTCCCAGCGCACGGCCTCGCTGCCCTCCTGGTAGGACAGGGTATCGATCGCTACCTTGCCGGCCACCATGAAGGCAGAATAGAAGCCCAGGCCGAAATGGCCGATGATGCCGCCTTTTTCGGCGTTTTCCCCGCCGCCGTAGTTTTTCAAAAACTCCTCGGCACTGGAGAAGGCCACCTGGTTGATGTACTTGCGCACCTCTTCCGCCGTCATGCCGATGCCGTTGTCAATAAAGCGAAGCTCACCCTTTTCCTTGTCCACCTCCACCGTAACGCGGAAGTCCTCTTCCGTGCCCGGCGCCGCCATTTTATATTTGGTGATGGCATCGCAACCGTTGGACACCATCTCCCGGATGAAAATGTCCTTGTCGGAATACAGCCACCGCTTGATGATGGGCATAATGTTTTGCGCATGGATGGAGATATTGCCGTTTTCCTTGTTCATACTGGTCCCTCCCGCTTTGCTGTAAGTCAAGGCTGCGCCTCCCGGCCGGAGGCTTGTCTGCCTTTCTTTGCCTATTTTATCACCGGCAAGAGCGAATTGCAACAAAAAATTAGCACTCACCGGCTTTGAGTGCTAGTAATTTCAGATAATTCCCCGGGCTGCTGAATACAAACCAGGGGGTAAATGTAAAAATCCCCGCAACACCATGTTCTTCAAGGCGTTACGGGGATTTTTTGGTGAGCCTGGCGGGATTCGAACCCACGACCTTTTGATTCGTAGTCAAACACTCTATCCAGCTGAGCTACAGGCCCGCGGCTGTCGTTTGGACAGCTTTTGTATTATAGCAAAGAAGCTTTGAAATTGCAACAGGAAGCCATACGTTTTTTGAAAAAACCAGAAAAAGCCCGGATGAGCTATTGGACGGCGCTGTGTCCCCACCCTTTGCGCCATACCGGGTTGCACTTCTTTGAAGAAATCCCCCCGGCACCGGTGCCGTCACCAGGTCTTTTGGGGGCCGTCCCTCCAAAAGATGCGTACCACCTCAATCATCGCCTTTGTTACATCTTCCATTTGATACACATTGCAGTCCGCGACGGAGGAATCCCAGTACCCAGGCAAGCCATTTTCCGCCGCATACGCGTGGGCAATAAGTTCCCACGCGAAGTACTCGGTATCCACCCTGAAATATTCACCGTATCCAAGGCTTTTATGTGCCTGCTGCAAGGCTTTCGCGATATCCAGCGCATGATGGAGCACAGCCTTCCGGATGCCGGATGCTTTGAGATTGACGTGTATTGCTCCTTTGTACGCGTCATAGATGATCAATTGCCCGCCGTATGGAATAGTCGGCGCGATATCATCCACCCACACGCTTTTTGCCCTTGCATAGCTGCTGACGATTTCGTACAGCTTTACAGGCCGGACAGCGTTTGGAAGAGATATTCCTATCCGCCTGGGAAAAGATATTGCATCCGTATCCGGATAAGACGGCGATACTGTTTTTATGGATGCAATGACCCCCACATCGTCGGCCGGCCGGTGGTCCGCAAGCATCCATTTTCCATTCCTGCAGGTATAAACAGACGCGGATTTGCGGATGCATACCATGTCGCCCACTTGGAAAGGATACCGTGACGCGATTGCCGCGGCGCCAGCCCCGGCGGGGAACGTGAGCATGCCAGCCAGGAACATAAAAATGATACTGATCAGCAGCGGCTTCTTCATCGTACATGCTCCTCTCCCAGCACGCGGCACGCCCGGCTGTGCAATTACCGGAGATTCTTTTCCCAACATAAGGCTGTATTCCATTATACCCCAATTTCTAACAACGGCAAGTACGCGCATATGCCGTTGTGTGGCAATAATACAAGGTAAGACTTTCCGTACAGGGATAAGCCGAAAAAAGACGGCCACCGGCGGCAGCCGGGACCGTCTTTGTCCAATCTCATTTTTCCACAAAGCTGGACATGACATAACCTTCTGCGGCGTCGGTCATTACCTTCAGCCAGCCGTCCTGCAACTCTTCCAGCACCAGCAGGGTCTGCCCGTAATAGAGCTGGCGAAGCACCGGCGCCGAAAGGTTGGGCTGGGCCCGCATGTTCAGGTAGGAATTTTCCCCGATCAGCGTCACCTTGGCCAGCCACTGGCCGGGGCCGGGCGTCTGGGTAACGGGCATCAGGGTAGGGCGCGGCGTGGGGGTAGCCGGGGGGCCTGGAGTCGCCAGGAAGTCTGCGCTGATGGGCGGCTGGAGCGTGGCGTTGGCGGTTGTTTTCACCAGCTTCATGGCCGGATAGTAAAACTCCAGAATCTGCGCAAAGGTCCAATTGTATTGCAGCGCCATCCATTCCGCACCGCGCTGGCTCATGCCCACGCCGTGGCCGAAGCGCCGGGCTGTAATATCAAAACCCTCGTCGGTTTCCGTGACGGTCAATATCTCGTTGCCATCGCCGTTGATGGAGAGTCCAAGCGCCGTTTCCACATCGGGGAAGACGTCCAAATCAACGGTGACCGCATCGGGAACGGGCTGCATGGCCGTAAACTGCGCAACGCCGGGCGTGGCGCTGGGCAGAGGGGTTCCCGTTTCCGTCCCCACAAGATAGTGGGATTCCGCCTCCTGCAATTCCTCAGGGATGGGCTTTCTGGCCTCCGCCTGCACCGTAAGGCGCAGCTTTGACATGACTTTGGAGGGTTCGCCGTACCTTGGGGTATGGAGCGAGACAGCACTCACCGTCGTGATGCGGATGTACGCCGGGTCGCTATCATAGCCAAGGGCCGCCAATGGAGAAGCCACCGCCTGAACCAGCAGGGGGGCAAGCGCGTCGTCCTCACCGGGCGTGCGCAGCACCATATAGCTCCGCACTTGGCTGGCGGGATTTTCCAGGTCATAGGGGTCATCCTTCATCACGCTCAGGCCGTCGCCATCGCCGCCCCATACGTTTTTCACAAGTTCCGTCTGCCCGCCGTTGCTGGCGGAATAGTAACAGTCCGCCAATCCGCCGTTATAATACCCTACCACGTTTTCGGTTTCCTTAACAGCCTGGGCGGCGCGCATATTATCCGTGTTCAGGCCTTTGTACACCTGGTCGTTGGTATTGTCCACCACGTCGTAATCCTGGGAACTGCCCACCCGCTTCAGCGCATAGGTGCGGGCGGTGACCGCCTGGGCCTTCAGCGCTTCCAAGGGGAAAGAATCACTCATTTCATAGGGTACGACGCCCAGCAGATATTCCTCCACAGGAAGCTGCAAAACGGCACGCAGCATCCCGCCCTGGACGGACACCGTCAGATCGCCGGCATACAGGCTGTAGTCTCCGTTGAGCCGGAGCCCGTTCTCCTCACCGGTGGCGATCTCGTGCCGCCGCAAAACGATCTTATCCCCGGCCTCCAGCACCATGCCCTCATAGTAGAGCATCAGCGTGCCCTTGGCGCAGGAGAGGGTCAGGTTGCTGCCCCGCTGGAAGGCCATGCCGCCCGGTTCCACCGAATAACTGCCGTCCAGCTCCGCGTCCAGCCTGTCCGTCAACTGCAGCCTGGTAAGCAGCACGCGGATCATGCCGCTGTTGGTCTGTGCAAAAGCCGTGGCCGCCGGGCGGGAAAGGCCCGCCGGCAGCAGTATGGAAAAAAGCAGCGCAACCGCCAGGAAAAGCCGCGTCACACGCCGCCAGGAATAAGTGCGTATCATACGTATCCTCCCATCCGCCTGTCTTGCGACAATGATACAACGGCGCGGAATATGGTTTTCCTCATCGCTTTTTGTAACAGATTCTGGCCTATCCCTATCAAAGTATCATTGCGGCCCTTTCCTGTCAAGGTATCTGCAGCCATTTTCTGCATGCGCCCGCATTCTTGCGTCCTGATCCTGGATACGTATAAAAATAGGCTGGCGCGGCGTTATGTTTACATTCTGCGGCGACACAATTATACTATGGATGCCTCACGCGGAGACGGCTTCCGCCTGGCAAATCACGCCATTGGCAATATGTGATGGGGAGAGGAAAAAGTGCCGGATGAAAAATGGCTGCAGGATCTATTTATAGCGCATCACAAGCGGCTCCTTGCCATTGGGCGCCTTTTTGTCGGCGGCGATCCGCTGCATGCGCAGGCGGCGGAAGACATGGTACAGGAGACGTTCCTGCTGCTCTGGGACAAGCGGGAAAAGCTGTCCGCACACCCCAACATTGGCGGCTGGTTAATTGTGACCATGCGGGCCATGATGCTCAACTACCTCAAGAAGCAGAAACGGCACGGCAAGCATCTGGCGTTTTCCCTGAATGAAGAAGGCGCGGAACCGAGGGTTTCCAGCACCTTTTTTGAGCTTCCTGACGATGCGCTTGCGCAAAAAGAAAATCTGAATACCCTGAAAACACTCCTGGGCGAGGAGAATGCAACATTGTTTTACAATTATTGCGTCTTGAACAAAAGCGCCGGGGAGCTCGCGAAGGCTTTGGGCCTGAGTGAAGGCTGTGTCAGAATGCGGGTACTTCGGCTCAAAAAAACCATTCTTGAAAACAAGGAGCTGTTCCTGTCCGTCCTCATGGTTCTTTCGGCCGCGGGCAGCGTATTTACGGCATGAACAGGGAGAGGAGGTGTGTGAATGAAGGAAATGACAAAAAATGAAGCGGCTGGTATCCTGCGCCGCCAGTTGTTTTCGCCCGCCGGAAAAGTGGATATCCCCCTTGTGGACGAGTGCCTGATGATCCTTGACAGGGAGTATCAGGCAGGCGCCGCCGCGGACGGGGACGCCCTTTGGGCGAGAATCCGGACACATCTTCAGGAAACATCCCGGCGAAGCGCCGCGCCGCGCCGCGCGCTGGCCGTCGCGCTTATCGCGGCGCTGGTACTGGCGCTGCTGGGCGTTGCGTACGCCGTATTTGCGCGGAACATCTTCAACTTTTATTTTGACGCAGGCTGGCCCAAGTCCAGGGGAACGGTGCAGGACAGCGCGTACCGGCTGCTCGGCAACAATTTGCTGCACCTGCGCCTTAGCCATACCGATGTCGATGTGCTGGAGGCCGTCTATGACGGGCACGAACTGCGGGTGGTATACAGCCTCTGGTGGCGGGATGCAACGGAAACATATCCGCCGATCGAGATAACAAAAACGATAAGGGGCCGGACGATAACCGCCATAGACACCTCCTGCTTTGCGGCGGACGGGATCGCGCCGGAATGCGACTGGCTTGCAGTGAACGGCACAGACGTATTTTTTTCCGATGTCTGGCAGGCCATGGGCAATAAACCGGGACAGGTGCTTTTCTATCTGCAAACGAACCTGTTTGATTATGATGTGGAAATTTCGGACACGCTGACCATCGGGCTACCGCTTATAAAAGTACCGGTCACCCGCGAGGACGGCACGGAAGCCGAGGTCTACAAACCCACCGCAAAAACCACCTTTACCCTCCCCGTTATCAGGGAGAAAGGGCTGTATTTCAAAGCCGTGCCTATGGAACCGCAAACCGTAGGCGGCTTTCCCATGCGCGCCGCCAAGGGCTACTTTTCCCCCGTGAGCGGCTTCCTGCGCATAGAGATCACCGATGTCAGCAATGAGATGGACCCCGATAATTATGATGAAATTTTTGCCGTGTCGAAGTTCGCATCCGGCTGGCGGGAGCGCGGCGTACTATGCGATATGAACTTTGTTCCTCTTGGCATCACCCAGCTGGAATCCTGGGGGCAGCGCCGGAACGGGGATGGGCTGCCAGAATCCTTTTCCATCTTTTCCCTCACCCCGCCCAACGCATGGCCTGAGCAGATGCAGTTCGTGCTCATGGATGAGAATGGAAGCCCGGTGCCGGGTATGGCGCTGGTGTTCTTTATCGTGCCCGACGATAAGTAGCGCCAAATGGCAACACCCTGCGCGAAGGCATGCGGAGAGATCCCGCATGCTTTTTCTTTGTTTTGTGATGTTGCATAGAACTGGCGACACAGAAAGGGTGAAACGCGGCCGCGTTATCAAAACAACTGGAGGCACCTATGAAAAAGCTTCTCACGGTCACCCTGGCATTCGTTTTTGCGATGACGCCCTTGGCCTGTCTGGCACAGGAATACACCGCCATTTCGGATCTTGCCGCCAATCCCCCCGCGCGCTGGACGCAGACCTACGTCACCAAGTGGCGCACGGTCACTGTCGATGCCCTGCCCGCCGTGCCCAAAGCGGAAAGCATGCCCATTTTGAAGGTGGTGCCCGATCTTCGCAAACCGGATGTTTCCGCGCTTCCCGGCTGGACCAGCGATCTGAACAGCCGGGGCACGTTTTCCGCAAGCATCGGCAACCAGGATCAGGCAGTCCATGACCTGGCCGATGAAGGCGTCACCACCACAACCAATTACTATATGCCTTCGGATATGGCCGCCGTGTATTCTAAAAACAATCCCCACCTCCTTGGTGACGTGATAGGGTACGCGCAAAGCGCCATGGCGTCCATGGGAGAAAACCCGGACCAGTGGGACTATGCCCACCCCACCCGTGTTTTCGTCAATACCACAGTGGGCCATGAGTCTGATGAACCCCTGCTGCCTGACACGTATTGTGTAACGTTCAACCAGAAGCTGTGCGGCATCCCGCTTTTGACCCATGTGCTGGAAGGCATCAATACTCCGCGGGAGGACGAAATGTGGATGCGTACAGACATGGCCTTCGACTATTTTTCGCCGGAATGCATGAGGCTTATCGGAAAGCAGGCAAAAATCACGGAGGTCCTTTCTGCGGATGTCCCCCTGTGCGGCTTTGACAAGGTCCGTGCAGCTGTTGAGGAGGAGATATACGCGGGCCATATCCGCAAAATCTTCGATGTGGAACTGGGCTATGCCCTGTACAATGAACCGGGAAAATCCCGCACCGTGCGCTATCCGGAGTTTCCCGGCGCTGTGTTCTACGCTGTTCCCGTATGGCGGATCACCTGCTTTTATGTTGAAAACCCCAGGGACGAACTTCGTGATTATACGGGCACGGACGTACCTGAGCGCGGCACCATGGAATACAAACCGCTCCTTGTGAACGCTCAGACAGGCACGGTTATAGACCGCTCCGACAACCGCAAAGGCTGCGGGGACTATCAGGGTTTCATTTCCTGGTAGGATATGAAAGGCAGGGGGAAGCTTTACGCCGCGTAAAGCTTCCCCCTGTTTTTGCTTCGAGGCCCTATGGCGGGATGGTGCCGGAATGGCCGCCTCCCCTTTTGTTACGCGCGGCTTTCCCCCCGCTCAAGCCAGTAGGCCGCAAAAGCGTCCAGGCTGCGCACGGCGGAGCGGATGTCCCCGTATACAGGCAGCCCGTTTTCCTCCAGGTACTGGACAAAGGGCTGGAAATGCCGGCCTGCGTTGATGGAGACCACTACGGGCTTGTTGTGCTTTTTGACTGTTTTCACAAGCAGCGGGCCGATGGCGTCCTCGTCCGCCAGGCTCTCCGGCACGGTTTTCAGGCTTTCAATATGGGGGACGACGGCCACAAACAGGCAGTCCACACCGGGATCGCCCAGCACCGCGTCGATGTAGGCCGCATATCCCACATCATCCGTCATGGGTGTCAGATCCAGAAAGGCCGTACCCGCGCTCACCAGGCCGTGGGTGTTCAGCTCGCGTATTTTCCGCGTTGTTTCGGGTGCAAACTCCGCCGGCTTCAAATGCTGCAATAGATCCGCACCCATGGTGGCATCCAGGCCGGCGTTCACCACCCCGGCCACCCGGAGCCCGGCGGGTTTCTTTGCGTCCAGCATGGCGAAGGCCTTGGTGAAGTGATAAAAATCATCCAGTTCCTCGGTGAGTACACAGCCGGCCTGCAGGCAGGCAGCCCGGAACACATCGTAGCTGCCGGAGATGGCAGCGGTGTGGGAGGCGGCCGCCTTAGCCCCGGCTTCGGTGCGGCCGGATTTGTACACGATCACCGGTTTTGGGGAACGCCTTGCCAGGTCAAAGAACCGGCGGCCCTCCCCCGCGCCCACGCCCTCCAGGTACAGCGCCATCACCTTGACGGCACTGTCGTTTTTAAAATGGGCCATCAGGTCCGGCACATCCACATCCACCTTGTTGCCGAAGCTGACGATGGTGTTCAATATGGCGGCGTGCTGGTTGCGCTCCACGCTGGTGATACCCATGGCGCCGCTCTGGGTCAAAAGCGCCACGTTGCTGTTGTCCCCCAGGGGGATATGCATCCGCTGCTCATTGATAAACAGCGTATTGACGCCCTTCTCCCCCCCTCTTGGCGCGCGGAAAACACCCATGCAGTTGGGGCCGATGACCCGCACGCCGGACTGCTTCGCTTCGGCCATGCCCTTCACAAAGTCCTCATAGCGCATATCCGCCGGGATGCCGGAAATAAGGATCACCGCCTTATCCTTGGGCACCTGGCGGATGAAATCCAGGGAATACTGCCCCGGGGCGGCGTAGACCACCAGGTCATAGGGGGCGGGGATGTCCGCCAGGCTTTTATACAGGGGAAATGTGCGGCCCTGCACAAAAGCTTCCCCGCCCTTGGGGTTTACGCAGTACACGTCCTCCCGCCCAAGGTCCATAAACAGCGACACGATGTTCCTGGCCATGCTGAACTTTTCCGGCTTGGTGGAGACTCCCGCCACCACGATGCCCCGGGGCTCAAAAAACCCCCGCAAAAGGGACGTGTCCTTAAGGGAGGCCGCGGGAGCCGGGGCCTGCGCGGGCTCGAACTCCGCGTAGCCGTCCACCGCCACAAACCGGCCATCCTTGGAAAACACGATGGGATTCAGATCCATGGCGGTCAGCCGGAAAGCGCATTTCCGCTCCGCCAGAAAGGAGAAGGCGAGCCCCAATTCCGATATCCGCGCCACGTTTTTGGCGATCATGGCCAAATATTCCGGGTGCCCCATGCCTTCAAACTTGTGGCGTATGTTCAGGCTATGGGTGAAGTCCAGCGCGTCCGCAAGGCTGACCGGGGCCAGGAACAGGTTGGCCGGGTCGTAATATTTCGCGAAAAATTCCGCATCATCCCCGCCCTTGGACAGCGTTACCACAGGGCCGAAGGATATGTCCTCCTTAAGGCCGATCATGATCTCGCTGCCCAGCGCCTGGGTGAAACGGATGAACTCCACGATGAGAAAGCCGTCAATGCGGGGCTTTTCCCCTTCCGGAAAGTGGGAAAGGACCTCCTCCCGCATCTGCTCCAGCAAAAAGCGCACAAACAGCGGGTCGCGGATGGTGACGCGCTTCACGCCACCGTAGCGCTGGTTGTGCGCAAGATCCCTGGAAACGGCCTTGATCATCAGGTCCTTGCCCGGAAAGCGGGAAAGGACCTGCTCGGTCACTTCCTTCGGATTTTCCACAAAAACATACTGGGGAACATCCATCCCCGCCAGCCTTAAAAGCTCATAAACCTCGTGCTCATGCAGCGTATGCCGCCCATCCGCATGCGCGGCCCGCATGATGCCCTCCATGCGCTCCAAAGCGTCCCTTTCCCAGGTCATGCTCCCGCCCCCCTCAATGGCTGCTTCTTTATGATTCCACAAGGAAACAGTTTTCCCCTGCCATGCTATCTGGCAACCAGCCGGGTGACAAGCTCCGCCAGGGGCAGGTACGCCATGGGCACGAAAATGGCCGGGAGCAGGTTGCCCACCGGCAGCCGCTTTTCAAACAGCAGATTGATGCCGATACCGATGATCAGCAGCCCGCCTACCGCGCTCATTTCGGCGATCAGCGTCTGGGTGAACAGCGGCGCCGCCCACTGGGCCAGAAGCGCGATGCTCCCCTGGTAGATAAACACCGCCAGCGCCGACAGCATGACCCCCGGGCCCATGGCGCTGGCGAAAACGATGGCGGAGATGCCGTCCAGCGCCGATTTGGCGATCAGGGTGGTGTGGTCCCCCTTGAGACCGCTCTCCAGCGACCCTACAATGGCCATGGCCCCCACGCAATAGATGAGGCTGGCGGTAACAAACCCTTTGGCAAAAGAATTATCCTGGTCATCCCGGCTGCGGCTGAGCAGCCGCTGGACCCGAAGCCCCAACTGATCCAGCCTTTTCTCAATGTCCACCAGCGCGCCCAGAATACCGCCCAGCACCATGGAGATGATCATCACCATCGTATCCTGGGTCTTGATGGCGCCCATGACGCCGATGATCAGCACACAAAGGCCCAGCCCCTTCATCACCGTATCCCGAAGCCTTTGGGGAAGCCCTTTGCGCAAAAGAAGGCCCAGCGCGGAACCCAAGATAATAGCGGCTGTGTTGATCAGGGTACCGATCATAAAAATCCGTCCTTCATCGGTATAAATAATCGGAAAAAACCTGCCCGGAGGGTGTGCTCTGGGCAGGCTGTTTTCAGAAAAAGAAGCGTATTATTGGGCGGCGGCCTGTTCGGCGGGATAGACGCTGACCTGCTTCTTATCCCGGCCCAAACGCTCAAAGCGGACGACGCCGTCCACCTTGGCGAAAAGGGTATCATCCTTGCCGATGCCTACGTTCAGGCCCGGATGGATATGGGTGCCGCGCTGGCGGACCAGGATGTTGCCGGCCAGGGAGAACTGCCCGTCGGCCCTCTTGGCGCCCAGGCGCTTGCTTTCGCTGTCGCGGCCGTTGCGGGTGGAACCTACGCCCTTTTTATGGGCGAAATATTGAAGATTCAGCTTGATCACTGCGGTTTCCTCCATTCTTGTATCGACAGGTGGACATATTGGGGATATTGCGCGTTCAGATCGTCAATGCCCTGCTTCAAAAATCCCAACAGCACCTGGGCATCATGCTGCTGATCCACCGTAAGGTTTTCGGGCAAAAGCGCCTGCAGGTACGCATCCTTGGGCCGGCGCCGGACCTTGACCCGGATGCCCGCCACGCTCTCCAAGGCGTTTACGCAGGTAGCGGTCAGGGCGGAGATGGCTGCACACACGATGTCGCTGCCGGAGGCACCATATCCCGCGTGGCCTTCACAGGTGAACCCGCAAAGCATGTCCGAAGATTGAAGCAGCGTGATCCTTGTCATTATGCGTTGATGGCGGTGATCTCCACCTTGGTATAGGGCTGACGGTGGCCCATCTTGCGCTTGGAACTCTTCTTGCTCCTATAGGTGAAAACGGTGATCTTCTCGCCCTTTGTCTGGGCCAGGACCTTGCCCTCCACCTTCGCCCCGTCCACCATCGGCGCACCCGCGGTGACGCCCGTTTCTGTGCCCAGCAAAAGCACATCGAAGGATACGAGGCTGTCCACTTCCTGATTGAGCTTTTCGACGTAGATCACGTCGCCCTGGGATACACGGTACTGCTTGCCACCCGTCGCTATGATCGCGTACATGGTCAAGCACCTCCTCCATTTACTCGCCGGGCATTGAGGTTGCACAAATTGCGCATTGAAAAAAACCTCTCCCGAGCGGCTTGCCCGTATACGATAGCATAATCAATATCCGATGTCAAGGCGGAAGGGCGGATTTTTAGGGCTGCACCATGTAAATGTTCCTGACACATGGCTATTTCGCATGCCGCCTGTTGAAGCCCTCCGGGGGACATGGTATAATAATCCACAATTCCAGGAAGCGGGTAAAGGACGGTGGACGAAACGATGGGCTTTCTCAGGGAATTCCTCAAGGGGGTCTTGATCGGCGTGGCCAACATCATCCCGGGGGTCAGCGGCGGCACTATGGCCGTATCCATGGGCGTGTATGACAAGATCATCAAGGCCATCAACAGCCTGCGCAAGCAATTTACAAAAAGTGTGCTCACACTGCTCCCCTACGCCCTTGGCGCGGTGGCGGGCATCGGGGCGCTGTCGTTTGTGGTGAAATCCTCCCTGGAAACCTACCCTTTGCAGACCAGCGGGCTGTTCATCGGGCTGATTGCGGGCGGGCTGCCGGTGCTTTTCAAAAAGGTGAAGGGTGCGCGGCCCACCGCTGGGAACGTTATCGCTTTCCTTGTGTTTTTTGCCATTGTCGCCGGTATGGCGTTTATGAGCGGGGGAGATGGGGCGTCCACGGACATCACACTGTCCGTAGGGACTGTTTTGCTCCTTTGTCTCATAGGCGCCGTAGCCTCGGCTACGATGATCATCCCAGGGGTCAGCGGCTCCCTGGTGCTGATGATCCTTGGCTTTTATGGGATCGTCATCAGCAATATCAGCAACCTGATCAGGGCGCTGAGCCCGCTTGATTCCGCCGCGCTCCTGCACGGGCTGGGGGTGTTGGTCCCCTTCGGCCTTGGCATCCTCCTTGGCATCGGCCTCATTGCCAAACTCATCGACATGCTCTTTGCCAAGGCGCCGGTCGTCACCTACTATGCCATCCTGGGGCTGGTGTTCGGCTCCCCCGTCGCCATTTTGTACAAAGTGGGCGCCACCGGCGTCACGGTGCTGTCCGCCGCCGCCGCCGCGCTGCTGTTTGCCCTGGGGTTTGCCGTTTCCTTCTTCCTGGGCGGAGAGGAGAAACCCAAGGCGGACACTGCCCCCTAACCTTCCCGCTTGCGTGAAGGAAGGATTATGATGAACAGCGTGATCCTGCATCATGAAATGTAGCATTCAGCATCCTGACTGCTCATCCCAAAGCAGGTGCTTTTTTTCTGTCTAGTCCATCTATGCCCATCCCGTAAAGCTTCATCCCATATAAGGCGATAACCCATGATCGCGTGGGTTATTTTGAAACCTCCATGCTCCATTTTCCCTGGAGCAATGCTGGCATCAGCACCCGGATACGGCAGGCGGATTTTTTTGCATAAGGCCGGCCTCCATAGGACAAGTACAGTGCCCACCGGTCGCCGTCGGGCATGGTGGTGACATTCACCGCGTCGGGGCATGCGGGAAACAGCTCCTTTACCTGCTCCTGCGTCTCGTGAAGGGCGTGGGCCCGCTTTGTCCCGTCCCGTTCCGTCAGTTTCCCCTCATTCTTCTCAAACCATGTCCAGAAGGCCATGATCTGTTCGTCTGTGCATTGCCTGGGATTCAGAAAGCTCATAACCTCACCCCTATAATTATAAAAACGATGCGGAGTACAAAAAACAAACCCGTGCTTTTTTTGCCCGGGAAAGCAGTGCGTACCCCGGTTGTGTAAGATTTATGTAAGATATTATAACACTAAACTTACGTTTTGGCTACGGCCAAATGACATTTTTTCAGTAGAAAAAATGCAGGCCGGACAAATCCAGCCTGCAGGCACGAGTCAAAAGCAGGAATGTAACAGCCATATGATGCAAAAATCCGATTTTGAAAATGCAGTACGGCGGCTACGAGGCCGCCCGGAGCTTTACAAGAAGCATCAAGTCTTCAAGCGCTTCCTCCGTGTCTATTTTCAGCATCAGCCACCGTGCGCCCATGGCGGGCGCCGTATGGTGATACAATTGTCTGGTGCCTTCGCCAAGGCTTTCCAGCAGTGCGGCGGTCCCCTTCTCCTCCCTTTGCCCTATCACAATGAGCGCCAGAAAGTACCCCGCCATGGGATACAGCGTGCACAGCGCCCTGCCGCCCGTTTTGTACTTCACATTCCAGCCCTTCTGCATGGAACAGCTGCTGTAGTTTAGCCTGGGCGCTGTATGGAATCCGGTTTCCAGCCCGCTCCTTGCCTTTTCCCACAGACCGTTTCCCACAAAAGCCGCAATTTCCTCAAGGTCTGGCGACTGCTCCGGCCCATACCACGCATCCCACTGCATCTTTCATTCCACGCCCATCCTTTGAAGGATGGCTTTCCTTTCCTTTTTGCTGAAAACGCTGCCGTCCAGCGCCCGGAAGATGTAGGCTGCCGCCTCGTCTTCGGGGTGCTCTCTTTGCATCAGCGACAGGACGTTCAAGATATCCAGCAAAATCAGCCTGCTCTGGCTGCCTGGCAGTGCCTTCACAGGGATGCCGGTCAGCGCTGCCAGAACTTGCGGATATTTTTCCGGCTTTGAGGGCAGCCATACTTCCAGGCTTTGAATGGCCTGTCGTGCGGTAATGAATTTTTCATCGCGGAAGCAGGCAGTGTAATCATACAGAACGGCATCAAGCCGCCCCTCCCGGTCCCAGCGCACGTTTTCGGAAAGCAGCATCACGCCGATGCTGCGCTGGTAGGAGTTCCCGCTTTGCAGCTTTCCCGCCAGCATATCCCAGAAGGGATACACGTCACCGTGGGTGCCGCTCCGCTTTTGAAGGGTCAGGAAAGCCGCATAGCGGATGTCATTGTTCTTTTCCTCCAGCAGTCCCATCAGGAAGGGGATATCCTCGGCTGTCAGCCCTTCCGCCAGCGCAGCCGGGTTCTCCCTTCCGGCCATCAGCGTTTCCATGTCCATCATAGCTGTTCCCCGCACCGTTTTACCGGATGGCGCAGCACCGTTTTCAACTTCTCCGGGCTGCTTTTCCTGGGGTCCCCCAGGTAGACCTCATGGTGCCTGCGGCGCATGCCCCCGGGCAGCGGCGCGCCGATGTCGTTATCCAGTCCGTTTTCCTTTACATACGCGTCCATCCGCGCAAGCGTTTCCGGCTCCGCGTCATACGGCCCAAGATGCAGCGCCTGCACGCAGAGCCCTTCGGCAAAGGAAAGCAGCCTGGCCTTTGAAACGTCCAGGCCGGGCTTCTTTCTTTGGGCCTCCTCCTTCGCCCAGAACAGCACATCCTCCGTTACAAACTCCGGCTGGCGGATCATGGAGGTCCAGAAATACCGCTCCTTGCCGGAGAAGAAATCCGTTTCCGTATCATCGGCCAGCCACCATAACCCCTCCAGCGGCAGGACCGTATACTCAAAATATCCCGCCGGTGCGCTGCCGCCCATCTTGCTCATCTTAATGGTGTAGGTCAGCGCATACAGGGCTTCCAGCGCCTGTTGATACGCCCCGCCCTCCTGGTTGGGATCGCCCCGGCCGTCCACGGCCAGGAAAAGGATTTCCGGCACCGTCACGAGGCTAGGTTCCCTTTTGGGCTGGTACAGCTCCTTGTACGCCTGCTTGTAATCCAGTTTCTGTGCCATAGGCTTGCCTACGCCTTCTTCCAGCGCTTGAGGGTGGGGAAGAACTCCCTCATCCCCTTGCGGGCGGCGCCGGCATCGGGATAGACGCCCGCTTCCAGCACAAAGGGAACGCAGGTCTCGATCATTTCTTCCATGGTCTCCTCTTTGAGGAACCGCCCGTCCTGAAAGCAGTAGCGGCAGTAATCCGCATTCTTGCCGCCGTCGGCATTGGTGCCGAAGTGGGCTTCCTCCGTCATGGGCAGGGCGCAGCTTTGACAAAACTTATGTTCCATCCTACCATTCCTCCTTGTTTGGATGGCCCCATTGTACCACGGAAAACCAGACAACAAGCTGTCATATTTACGGATAAAGGCCGCGCATTTTCTGCAGCTTTTCTTTCAAGATCCTCTGTATATGATCTGGGGAAAGCACCCTCAAATACGGGCCGAAGGACAGCAAAAAGCCGTATACCCACTCATCCTCGGGATAGGCCGC
The DNA here is from genome assembly GCA_023459275.1 of Bacillota bacterium. Classification (GTDB taxonomy): domain Bacteria; phylum Bacillota; class Clostridia; order Christensenellales; family Aristaeellaceae; genus JAEWAH01. Next base: position 19,441 of record JAEWVC010000015.1, read on the forward strand.
TGTTACCAGAAAGCCGCCGTCCGGCTGCCTGACGATTTGCGATTCGTCAAACTCATCGTACACGCGGTAGGCCTGGGACCCGTCGATCCATAGAGCCAGGGATACGGAGGGCCTTGAAGGGTTGCTTTCAGGGACAGGCGGTGCCTCCGCAGGCAGGGTGCCCGAAAAGGTATCGCCGCTCAGGCGCACCTCTTTCATCCTTGTAAGCTTAAACAGCCGCACCTGCCCCCGGAGGCGGCAAAAAGCCTTTACGTACCAAGCGCGGCTCTTGAACCACAGCATCAGCGGCTCTGCCTCCCGCTCCGTCCTTTCCCCTGTGCTGCCGTAATAGGTAAAGCGAAGCACCCTTTTTTTCAGGATCGCATCCTTGATCAGCGCCAGCTCATTTTGCTTTGACTGGCTCCAGTCGGAAAAGTCCACAGACACCCAATCGCCGTCAGCTTTTCCGAAAAGGGCGCGCCACTTGGCCAGCAGGCCTTCCGCCGTGACCGCTCCTACGGCGTTCAGGCTTTGGAGGGCGGCTTGCATTTCCGACTGCTCCTCCCTGCTCAGAAGCGCTTTCCTAAGGACATAGCTTTCCGTCAGGCGGATGCCGCCATTTTTCCCCTTGGCGGTATATACAGGGATGCCGGCCTGGCAGAGCGCCTCAATATCGCGGTAGATGGTGCGGGGCGATACGCCAAAATGGCCGGCCAGTTCCGCCGCCGTGGCGGTTTTCCGGTCCATAAGAAGGATCACGATTTCAAACAGCCGGCTAACCTGCATGTGCTCACCCCCTTCATTATATAGCAGCGGAAGCTGCGGTGCAATGTTTGCACGCTTGACAGAAGGCTTCCCATGGCATACGATGGCAGGCGGAAACACATATTGAAGGAGGAACGGATTTGAGCAACCACCGGCTGGGCCTGATGGGCGCCTGTACGGTTTGCGCGGCCACCGCATCGTTTGCGGTATTCATGCTGCTCCCGGGTGGGGCACTGCCCTTTATGCTATCCTGCGGGGCCAGCATTTTCATCGCGTTTGGGTACATCTGCCTTGCCGCCGGGCTGGCAGCGTATGCGGAGCCGGAAAAAAAGGCCTGCGCCTTCACGGCTGTCGCCTTCGCGGGGGTATATGCCGTTTTCGTAACGTTTGTCTATTATACCCAGCTGACTACGGTATGGCAGCAAGCGGCGCCGCAGGACCTGCTTACGGAAATTACCTACCGTCCGGGAAGCTGGTTCTTCAACCTGGACCTGTTCGGCTACGGCCTGCTCAGCCTTTCCACCGTTTTTGCCGGTCTTGCCGTCACCGCTAAAACAAGGGGCGAAACCTGGCTTCGCCGCCTGCTTATGATCCACGGGCTCTTTGCCGTCTCCTGCTTCGCTTTCCCCGTCCTTGGCCTGTTTTCCCGCGATGCGGAAGGCGCCTCCAGTGATTTATACGGGGTGCTGGCGTTGGAATGCTGGTGTCTGTACTTTTTGCCGGTAACGCTGCTGGCAGCGGATTTCTTTAAAAGGCGCGGGCGGGAGGCGGCTGCGGCAGGAAAACACGCCTGAAAGGCGAATGCAGCAAGGGCCAATCCATCAAGAGAGCAACGGAGAGAAATGTATGAAAAATTCAGGACGGGCAGACTGGATTCTTCGGCTGGTCAAGGGCATGTTTATCGGAAGCGGCTTCATCCTTCCCGGTGTCAGCGGCGGCGCGCTGGCGGCGGTGTTTGGCATCTACGAGCGGCTGATCTCCTTTCTGGCCAACCTGAAAAAGGATTTCAAAAAGAATCTTTCGTTTTTCATTCCCGTGGGCCTGGGGATGGTCATCGGTGTCTTTGTGCTTTCCTTTCCCATTGATTATTTGCTGAAAAGCTCCGAAACCTATGTTTTGTGGTTTTTCATCGGCTGCATCCTGGGAACGCTCCCGGCCCTGTTCCGGCAGGCCGCCAAAAAGGGCTGGAAGCCCTGGCATCTTGGGCTGACGGTGATCACCTGCGGCCTGGCCTACCTTTTGTTGGAAACATTGAAGGGCGCCGGGGCTGTAACGCTCTCCGACGGCTTTTTCGTCTGGGTTCTGGCCGGCACGCTCATTGGCCTGGGGGTGGTGGTGCCGGGGCTGAGCCCCTCCAACCTTTTGATGTATCTGAAAATGGTGCCCGGCGAGGGCAGCCGGCTGTACCAGGAGCTTCTAAGCGGTGCGGCACCGGGAGGAAGCGTTGGCACCGTTACCCTGTATGAGGGCATGACCAACGGCATCAAGCATCTTGACCTTGGCGTGGTGATCCCCCTGCTCATCGGCGCAGCCGCCTGCGTGCTGCTGTTTTCCAAGCTGATGGACTATGTTTTCGGCAGGGCTTACGCGGCGCTGTACCATGCCATCATCGGGTTCGTGATCGCCTCCACGCTGATCATTGTTCCCTTCGGCTTCAACTACCTGTCCGTAGGCGGGCTGATCTGCCTTGCGGCCTGCGCGGCCGGTGCGGCACTGGCCCTGTACATGTCCAGGCTGGAGGACAAATACAAGCCGGAGGCCTGATTCAACCGCCCAGCTCGAGCGCATCCCGCGCAGCTTTGGGCAGTCCCCTGACCACCAGGCCATACGAATGATCGATCATGTGATACAGCAGGCTTTCCCCCACTTGCTCCACCCATACGGTGTTGCGGTGGGGCTGCTGGCTGGGCGGGCAATGGTAGCCCCGCTTAACCGCGTCCGGGTATTCCGTGCGCCAGGCCGCCGCCAGCAGCGGGTCGCACTTGAGGGTGATCTTGTAATCACCCGGCCTCGTATAGATCTCCGCGAAAATTTTTCCCTTTACCTTGATGCACACGGGTTCGCTGCCAAAGGGATAGTCGGCATATGCCCCCGGCTTTTCAAGGCAGTAGGCGGTCAGCGCATCAAGAGCGGTCATAGGCATTCCTTCGCACCAGAAGCCCGGAAAACGCCGGGCTTTTGATATCCCTTTCATCAAAACAGCCGGTGGAGGTTTTTCCCACCCATGCTTTTCATTTATTATATCACTCCCAGGGCACAAGAAAAACCGGCAGTGCTTCACTGCCGGCTCAGGCCATTGACAAAATCAGGTGCTTCCCACCATGGTGCGCCCATTATTCCTTGATTTCCCCCACCATGGGCACCCGGTCCAGCATTTTCAGGCCATGGGGGGAGATGGTCTTGATCTGCTCTGTCAGGTCGTTTCCGGCGGAAAAGCCGTTGTGGAAGCCGTTCCGCCACATGGGATTGTTGGTAACATCATAGATTTTTCCGTCCACGGCGATGTAGGCGGGCATGCCGTTCTGGCCGTTATAAGCCTTCAGTTCCTCCAAGGTCAAGGTGATAGATGCCTGCGCTGTGGATTCGGGAGCGGCGGAGGGCCCGGGGGTGGGAGAAGCCGTGGGTTCGGGAGAGAAGGTGGCCGTGGACTCCGGGGCCGCGGTAACCAAAGGCGTCGGGGAGGCGGCGGGGGCTGGAGCGGCGCAGCCCGCCAATACGGCCAACGACAGAATCATCAAAAATCCAAGTAGCAAGATTTTTGTTTTCATAAGAAGCTCCTTTCCTTCGCGGGGCTTGTCTTGCGTCCGGACCTGGGCGGCACGGGTGCTTTTTAGCGGTTTCCATTCCCCGGTGCGTTTTTTCTTTTCTGCGCCGCACTCAGGCCCACTTATCAAATAGATTGGACAAAGCAAGGTAAAATGAAACCCCCTCAGGCAGCCCTGAGGGGGCAAAAATGAATATTCTCAAGGGATGCTTCCTACGCCCGTGCCTTGCGCGCGGCGCGCAGGATACGGATGACCTCCGTCAGCTTGGGCGGCTTGCCATACATCAAAACGCCCAGTCTGTAGATGCGTGCCGAAAGCAGCCCTGCGCCGGCCATGGTCACAAGCAGCAGCGCTACGGAAGCAATGATCTCATACCATGCGGGGCTGGACATGGCGATCCTTGTAAACATGGCCATGGGCGAGGTAAAGGGGAGGAAGGAGCAGAACTTCATCACCGCGTTGTCCACATTGCCGGAAGCCATGGACATCATCACCACCATAAAGGCGATGATATACCCAAAGGTCAGCGGCAGGATGGAAGTGTTCACATCCTCCGTGCGGGAGGCCAGGGACCCCAGGGCGCCGTACAGGAACGAATACAGGAAGTAGCCCAGCACAAAAAACAGAAGCGCGAAGCCCAGGATGGGCAGGGGCATGTTGAAGATGGAAGCGATGATGGCGTTCCCTGCCCAGGAGGCCGCATTGACATGGTAGAAAATCACTGCGGAGCCAAAGACGGCCGCCATCTGGCAAATCCCAGCCAGCCCGGACCCGATGACCTTGCCGAAAAGCAGGCTGTTGGGCCGCGCAGAGGTGATCAGCAGTTCCATGGTACGGGTGCTCTTCTCCGTGGCCACGGCGGTGGCCACAAGCTGCCCATAGATGATAATGGCCATATACAGCGCAAAAATCAGCGCATAGGTATAAAAGAAGGTGTCTATTTGGCTTACGCCCAGGTTCTCCACCGATACGCTCACCGGCGGCGCAAGGATTTGCGGGATCTCCTGTGCGTTCACGCCAAGGGCCGTCAGCCGGTCCACCCGCCAGGCCACGGCAAAAGCCTGGGAGAACAGGGCCTCCGGAGAATCGTACATCCCCAGGTTTCTGGCAACATAGGTCAGTTCCCCGCCGCTTTTCACGAAAACCGCGCCGTCATAGCCGCCTTTTGCCACCTGCTCCCGGATGGACGCCTCGTCCCCCTTCGCTTCCGCCGCCTGGTAGCCGGGCAGGGATGCCATGAACAATTGAAGCGCATCCGCGCTCAATGCGCCGTTCTCGTTGACCACCGCCAGCTGCGGCCCCGTGCCCGCCGTCTGGGCCGGCTCCCCGCCGCCGCTATCTCCGGAGGCAAACAGCCCCTTGATGGTGGGAAAGGAAAGCACGCCGGCCACGATGAGCACAAAGGCCAGCGTCATCCCCACATAAACCTTGTTTTTCATAAAGCCCGCCAGCTCAAAGCGGAGCACCGAAAAAAACTGTTTCATGCTGCCCTCCTCACACTATTGTAGAATATTATTTCGTTCAAAGCGGCGAGGAATTTTCGATGCAGGACAAGGAGACGGAGTGAGGCAACGCTGCGCTGCGCCAAGCGTAAGGCGACACCGTCCTGCGCGAAAAGAACCGCCATAACGACGAAATAATGTTTGGAAATAGTATCACACGCTGTCGCCGGTATAGGCCACAAAAATGTCGTTAAGCGACGGCTCGAACACCCGGTATCCCTCCGTCTGAATGCCCGCCTCCGCCATGGCGCTCAAAAGGGGAAGTGTGTCCTCCGTCTCATTCACATACAGATGCAGCGCGTCTTCCCCGGCTTCTGCGCGAAGCCCCTTGCCCCTTAGGAAGTCCAGCGCCTTCGTGCCCTGTCCCGGCGCGATGTCCACCAGGATATGGCGCCGGTCGTAGGTGCGCTTATGGGCGGCGATGGAGGTATCCAGCACGATGCGGCCCTTGTTCAGGATCGCGATATGCTGGCAGAATTCTTCCACGTAGTTCATCTGATGGCTGGAGAAGAGCACGATCTTGCCCCCCTCGATGCATTCCTTCACGATATCCTTCAGCAGCCTGGCGTTGACGGGGTCCAGGCCGGAAAAAGGCTCGTCCAGGATCACGATCTCAGGGTCGCCCAGCATGGCAACCGCCAGCTGGATCTTTTGCTGGTTTCCCTTGGAGAGGGTGTCCACCTGCTTGCTGGCATATTCTGTTAGCTCCATGCGCTCAAGCCATTTCCCGGCTTCCTCCCGCGCCCTGCGGGCCGGCAGGCCCTTCAAAGCGCCCAGGTACGCAAGCTGATCCCCGATCAACCGCTTGGGGTACAGCCCGCGCTCCTCCGGCAGGTAGCCAATACGGTGGTCCTCCCGCCTGAAAGGTCTTCCGTCCAGCAGCACCTGCCCGCCGTCGGCAGGAAATACATCCATTACAATGCGCAGCGTGGTGGTCTTTCCCGCGCCGTTGCGGCCAAGAAGGCCAAGGGACTGCCCGCTTTCCACGCGCAAGCCGATGCCCTGCAAAACCTCCTTGTCCCCAAAGCGCTTTTCCACCTGAATCAGTTCCAGCTTCATGCCTGCCATCCCCCCATCCGGCATCATTTCCATGGATCAGGGTATACGGTTTCCTGCCCGCCGTCAATGAATCCTGTCCCAAACAGGCCGGATAGCCGCGCGACCCATACAAATGGCATTCCCAAAACTTTCTATTCTTCAAGCTCCTTCTCCACAGCCTCGGTGAGCGCTGGAAGGAACAGCTCATGGGAAGCCGGGATTCGCTGGATGCCAAACACCAGCGTGGTGCGGCGGACGGGGTCCACCCGCATGGTGGTGCCGGCCATGCCGTTCCAGCCGAAGGAGCCTGCGCTTTCGTGGATCTTCGATTGGCTGGGGTCCAGCATCACACGCATTTGATAACCGTAGCCGTACCCATCCTCGTCCGCCCATGTGCAGCCCAGCCGCTGCGCGGGCGTAAGATGGTTTTGCGCCATCAGCTTCACCGTTTCCGGCCGCAGGACCCGTGCGCCCTCAAGCGCCCCGCCGTTAAGCAGCATCCTGGCAAAGCGCGTCATATCATCCACGGTGGAGAACAGCCCGCCGCCACCGGACTCAAAGCTGCCCTCCTCCATCATCTCCAGCTCTTTGCGCTTGGGAAAGCGTTTCAAACCGTCCCTGTCCGGGCCATAGACGGGGGTTATCCGGTGGTGCTTTTCCCGGGGCACCTGGAAGCCCGTATCCTGCATCCCCAGCGGGTCAAAGATCCGCTCCTTCATGTACGCGCCCAAGGTTTTGCCCGTGGCAGCCTCAACAAGCGCCCCCAGCACATCCGCGCTGAAGCCGTACATCCACCTGTCCCCCGGCTGGAAGCATAGCGGACAGCCTGCCATCAGGCGCACCACTTCCCTGGTACTCACCCGCCTGCCCAGCGCTTCCTGGGCGGCAATATGCCGAAAGGCCTTGTGATAGTGGCGGTTGACCTCGTTGAATACCGGGTCCTCCCCCATGCGCTCGGCGGGATAGGGGATGCCGGAAGTCATGGTGAGCAGGTCGAACACCGTAATCTCCCGCCTTGCGGGTACCAATACGGCTTTCCCCTCCTTCAGAACACAAACCTTGATTTCCTTCCACTCGGGCAAAAAGCGGGAAATGGGCGTTTCGGGCGGCAGCATCCCCGTTTCCAGAAGGGTCATCACCGCGGCTGCCGTTATTGGCTTGGTATTGGAATACATGCGCAGGATCGCGTCCCGCGCAAAGGGGCGGCGCGACTGCAAATCGGCCTGCCCGGCACAGTAAAAACGTTCGGCTTTCCCCTCCTGCGTGACCAGTGCCGACACGCCGGCCGCCAGTTTTTGATCCACAAAAAATCTGAGCGTATCCAAGATATATTCCGCCATATGCACCGCTCCTTCCTGATGCGCAAGAATGTACTGCCGTCATGATACGCCAGCATTTTCCTGCTGTCAACCGGGCCCGCCACTGCCGGGCGAAATGCACACACTTCCATATTCCCTGTGGCTAATACGCATGGTATCCGTTATAATAAGGCAAATACCGCAGCCGTTCCGGAGGGATATATGCCGCAAGTGATACTGATGACAAAGCTTTTCATCCCCTCAAGGCCGCCCTGCCCGGTGCCCCGGACATCCCTGGCCGGCAAATGGCTCGCGCGCTATCAGGCGGGCGGGGCCGTGACGCTGGTCTGCGCGCCGGCCGGCTATGGGAAAACCACGCTGATGCTGGACCTGATGGCCGCAGCTCCCGCATTGCCGGTATGGCTGTCCCTGGACGAAGGCGACAATGACGTCCAGCGCTTCTGCCTTTATCTTTGCACGGCGCTTCGGGAGGCTGGCGTTCCGCTGAAGGGCGGCCTGGACGCACTTTTGCAGGATACCGGGTTCCAGTCCCCCGAGGCGGTGCTTTCGCTGCTGATTGAAAGCATTGCTGCCTTCGGGCAAAAGCTTATTTTTGTCCTGGATGATTACCATATGATCCGTTCTCCGAAGGTCCATGGCCTGATGCAGTTTTTGCTTGCGCATCAGCCGCCAAACCTCCACCTTGCTCTTTTAGCCAGGGAGGACCCGCCTCTGCCCCTGGCCCGCCTCCGGTTAAAGGAAACGCTTACGGAGCTTCGGGCGGAGGACCTTGCCTTTGACCGGGAGGAAGCGGCTCTGCTGCTGGCCGCCACGCTGGAAACTCCGCCGCCGCCGGAGCTTTTGGATTTGATCACCGGCAGCACGGAGGGCTGGGCGGCCGGCATCAAGCTGTACGCGCTGGCGCTGAAGGGCCGGCGGGCGGCGGATGCGCGGGAATATATAGGAAAAATGACCGGTGCCCATGCCTATATCATCGATTATCTGGTGGAGGAAGTGCTTGCGTCCCAGACGGAAGACATGCGGACTTTCCTGCAAAAAACATCCGTTTTAAGCCGCATGGACGCGGCGCTCTGCGGTGCCGTGACCGAAAGAAAGGACGGTGCGGAAATGCTAAAGGAGGTCAGCCGCCGGAACCTGTTCCTTAACCCGCTGGATGACCGCCGGGAATGGTACAGGTACCACGCGCTGTTCGCCGATTCCATCCGTACCACGCTTTCCAGGGAGGAGGAGCAGGCCGTTTGCCTGACGGCCGCCGCCCACATGAAAGGCCGGGGCTTTGACCTGGAAGCGGTGGAATACGCCTTCCGCTCGGGCAATATGGAAAAGGCCCTGCACTTTGTGGAGGACAGCACCGAAGAAGCTTTCCGCACCGCGCAGCTGGATACGCTGCTCACCTGGCTCAGCCGGCTCCCTGAACACATGGTCAAAAGCAGTGAAATTCTGTGTGTGCGGCGCCCTATCGCCTGCTTCATCACAGGCCGGCCCGGGGAGGCTGCCGAATACCTTGCTGCCCTTGGCCCCGGTTTTGAAAAAACGGCTTCCCCGCACAACCGCGGCCTTGTCAACTGCCTGCGGGCCATGATGGCCGGCATGGAAGGCCGGGATGCCGAACCTTTTGCCAGGGAAGCGCTCAAGACCCTGGAGCCCTTTGATCCCATCTCCCGGGTGTCCGCCCTTCACACCCTGGGCCGCGCCCAGTTCCGCAAGGGCAATTTAAGCGAAGCCGCCGAAACCTTCCGCGGCGCCCTGGACGCCGGGCTGCAAATAGGGCATCAGTTTATCACCACCCTGGTGATGATGAGTTACAGTTCCTGCCTTCATGCCTTGGGGAAGCCCGGGGAGGCGCTTGCGGCCTGCGAAACTTACCTTCGCGGGATGGCCGGGCAATACGGGCAGCTCCCCCCTTACGCGGGCATCCTGTATGTGGCCATGGCCGGTTTTACAAAAACGCTAGGCGATACCCAAAAAGCGGAGGCGCTTTCGCGCGAAGGGGAGGCGATGTGCGAAAGCATCTCCTATGATGCCCATGCCTCCATGGCCCTTTTTGCAAAAAAACCGGGAGCGTCCGCGCCGGCGGAAAAGCTCAGCGGCCGGGAGCTGGAAGTCCTTTCTCTTATCTGCCAGGGGCTCAGCAATGGAGAGATCGCCGGTCGGCTTTTCATCTCCGCCAACACCGCGCAATGGCACATTTCCCACATATACGGGAAGCTGGGCGTCAAAAGCCGGACCCAGGCCGTGCTGAAGGCGCGGGAGCTGGGGCTTGTCCAATAAAGGCGCCGCCTGGCCTCCACGGGAAACCATGGGTCATACCGTCCTGGAAATCTATGCTCTTCGGATAGCGGCCTCCTTCCGGCGCGGCGAAGCCGTGACGGAAGGAGGTTCCCCCGCGGCAAGTCTTATCTCCCCCACAGGAAACTGTGGGTTTTTTGTTTGCGCAAAACAGCTGAAAACCATGGTTTCCCATGGCGCTTTTCCTTTTCATATTTGGTATGATCGTCCTGCAACAAAATCCCGGAGGAAACCGCCATGCTCCATTATGAAATCACCGTGGAGGGGCACCTTCACCCCAACCGCCTCAAGCAATTTGAAGGGTTTGAGGCCGCCTTTCTTCCCGATGGGCAAACAAGGCTCACGGGAGGCCTGCCCGACCAGGCCGCCCTCTTTTCCGTGCTCAACCGCATCCGCGACATGAACCTGCCCCTGATTTCAGTTGCCAGGCAAGCGCATTTCAAGGAGGAAACACCATGAAAAGCATCATCCGCCGCCATCCCGCCGCCGCCTACATTGTTCTGGCTTTCGTTCCCACCTGGGCCATCGCCTTCTTCATGCTTTTTTCCGGCCTGGCGGACGATGTAGCGAACCCTTCCCCCCTGTTTATTCTGTGCGGCATTTTCAGCAATATCTTCCCCAGTCTTTCGGCGCTGCTGGTTACGTATATAACCAATGGCCGGGAGGGTATAAGGCGCCTGGTTGGGGGCATCCGGGTAAAGAGCCGGCGGGGCTTCCTGCTGCTGACCGCCGCTATTGTTCCCGGCGTCACCGTCCTGACCACATTGACTTCCCATCTTTTCTTTCATGAATACCGTTTTTCCCTCACCGCACCCATGATCGCCATGGGGCTTGTCTGGCCGCTGTTCTCCGGCATGGGCGAGGAATTTGGCTGGCGCGGGTTTCTGCTGCCGCGTCTCATCCGCCGCCTTGGCCTGATCAAGGCCGCCGCTGTGGTGGGAATCATATGGGAAGTATGGCATCTGCCCATGCACTATATGGCGTACCGGGCCTTTGGCGCCTACATGATCCCCGCGTTTTTGACCGTAGGCTTCTTAAACCTCACATTATGCGCCGTCATTATGGCCATGATCTATGCCCTCAACCGAGGCAGCCTGAAGCTGATGGTGCTGTACCACTATACCATCACCGCCAGTTCCATCCTGTTGGGCGCGCTGTTCGTGGCCGAATCCTCCCCAAGGTTCACGGTGCTGGAAAGCCTTGTTTCCTGCGCGCTGTATCTGGCCGTTGCTGTTGTTCTCTTCAAGAAAAACAGGGCGACGCTCACTGTGTTTCAAAAGGAGGCGGGCCCGGACCATTTCCCCGCCATGTAAGGCCTGCGCCAGGGCGGCAAAAGATTTTTGCTGAAAGCAGCAGGCCGGTGCGCTATTGACAACAGCCCGTGTTTCGCCTATCCTACAGAAAACAAACCTGCAAGCAAGGCAGCTCCGCGGTCCAAGGCCCGCGGAGGATAGGATCGGCATGGAAAAATACACCATCGGTCTGGACTACGGCACCCTTTCCCTGCGGGGCATCATCGTTTCTGTTGTGGACGGCAGGCAAATCGCCTCCGCCCAGTTTGCCTATCCCCACGGCGTCATGGATACCTCCCTTCCCGGAGGCATCCCCCTGCCCCCCGGTTGGGCACTGCAGCACCCGCAGGATTATCTGGACGCCCTTGATGCCGTGGTGCCCGCGCTGATGCGGGAAAGCGGCCTTCCCCCCGAAAGTATCGCCGGCATTGGGGTGGATTTCACCGCCTGCACCATGCTGCCGGTAACGGCGGAGGGCATGCCGTTGTGTTTTCTGCCCGCGTATGAAAAAGAGCCCCACGCCTACGTCAAGCTCTGGAAGCACCAAACCGCCCAACCCCAGGCGGACAGGATCACCGCCTTGGCTGCGGAAAGGGATGAACCTTTCCTGAAGCGCTGCGGGGGCAAGGCCTACGCCCAGAACGCCTTCCCCAAGCTGTTGCAGCTTTTGGAGGAAGCTCCGCAGGTGTACAATGCCATGGACCTGTATGTGGAGGCGGCGGATTGGGTTGTGTGGCGTCTGACGGGACGTTTTTTCCGCAGCGCCAACTGCCTTGGGTTCAAGGCGTTTTACGACCTGAAGGCCGGCTTCCCGGACAGGAGCTTTTTTGCCGCCCTGGCCCCCGGCTTTGGTGATGTACTGGAAACAAAGATGGCCGGTCCAGTCTCCCCCGTGGGGGCAAAGGCCGGGGCCGTCGCGCCCGGGATGGCGCGCCGCCTGGGCGTTGCGCCGGGGACGGCGGTAGCCACGCCCATGGTGGACGGCCACGTTTGCTTTCCCGCTTCCGGCATCGATGGGCCCGGCAAGCTGCTGGGCATCATGGGCACCTCCGCCCCGTATTTCCTGCTGAGCCCCTATTGCCGCCCCATCCCCAGCCTGTGCGGCGTGGTGGATGACGGTCTGATCCCGGGGTTCACCGCCCTGGAGGCCGGGCTTAACTGCGTGGGCGACCAGTTTGCCTGGGCGGCGGAAACCTGCTCCCCATCGGCCTACCGGCAGGAGGCCAGCGAAAAGGGCATCAGCCTGCAGACACTGCTCACGGAAAAGGCGGCAAAACTCCGTCCCGGGGAAAGCGGCCTGATCGCCCTGGACTGGTGGAACGGCAGCCGCTCCCTCTTGATGGACCCGGACGTCAGCGGGCTGATTGCCGGCATGACCCTTGCCACCAGGCCGGAGGAGATTTACCGCGCCCTGCTGGAAGCCATCGCCTTTGCCACCCGGGTGATCGTGGAGCATTTCAATGCATACGGCGTCCCGGTGAGCGAACTTCGCCTGACAGGCGGCGTCAGCCACAAGAATCCTTTCCTCATGCAGGTTCTGGCGGATGTGCTGCGCCTCCCCGTCGCGGTGCTGGCCACGGACCAGGGCTCGGCGCTGGGCAGCGCCATCTATGGCGCCGTGGCCTCGGGAGCCTGCCCAAGCCTTACGGAAGCCATCCGCCGGATGGCCAGCCCCATCCAGCAGGAATACCGGCCCAGGCCGGAGAATTTTTCCGCATATGACAGGCTGTACGGCGAATACCGGCTGCTCTATGACAGGTTCGGCCTTCAGGACGGCATGATGAAGCGTCTAGGCCGTATCCGGCGGGAAGCGGCGGATGCCGCGAAAAATGAAAAGCATCATAAAGGAGGGTCTCTATGAATATTCCACAGGTCAAGCTTGGCGTGGTGGCGGTGAGCCGGGACTGCTTTCCCATCGATCTTTCCAGGCGCCGCCGGGCGGCGGTGGTGGAAGCGGTAAAGAAAGCCGGGGGCGAAATCACAGAGATCGGCACCATCATCGAAAACGAGGCTGATTCCCTGAAGGCCTTGAAGGAGCTGCAAGCCGAAGGCTGCAATGCCCTTCTGGTGTACCTGGGCAACTTTGGCCCGGAAGGGCCGGAAACGCTGCTGGCGCAGAAGTTCGGAGGCCCTGTGATGTTCGCCGCCGCCGCGGAGGAGAGTGTGGACATCCTGGCCTCTGACCGGGGTGACGCCTACTGCGGCATGCTCAACGCTAGCTATAATCTGGGGCTACGGGGCGTGAAAGCCTATATCCCGGAATATCCCGTAGGCACGGCCAATGAAGTCGCGGCCATGGCGGCGGAATTCGTGCCCATTGCCAGGATGCTGCTGGGCCTTCAAAACCTCAAAATCATCACCTTCGGACCCAGACCCTACGATTTCCTGGCCTGCAACGCTCCCATCAAGGCCCTGTTCGATCTGGGGATCAATGTTCAGGAGAACAGCGAACTGGACCTGTATGCCGCCTTCCAGGCCCACAAGGAGGACAAGCGCATCCCGGAAGTGGTGGCGGATATGGCCAAGGAACTGGGCGCCGGCAACAAGATGCCCGGCGTGCTCACGCGGCTGGCCCAGTATGAGTTGACGCTTTTGGATTGGGTGGAGCAAAACAAAGGCGCCGCCAAATACGTGGCCATGGCCAACAAATGCTGGCCTGCCTTTGAAACGCAGATGGGCTTTGTGCCCTGCTACGTCAACAGCCGTTTTACAAGCCGGCTGATGCCCGTCTCCTGCGAGGTGGACATCTACGGCGCGCTGTCGGAATACCTTATCGCCTGCGCCACGGAGATCGCCCCCACCCTTCTGGACATCAACAATACCGTGCCGCAGGACCTGTACGATACCGATGTCAAGGGCAAGTATGACTATAAGCCTTGCGATACCTTCATGGGCTTCCACTGCGGCAACACGCCCATGTGCCATCTGGTCCGCGGGGAGATGAAATACCAGCTCATCATGAAACGCGCCCTGGAACCCGACACCGAGCCGGACATCACCAGGGGCACCCTGGAGGGCGACCTGATGCCGGGGGGCATCACCTTCTTTCGCCTGCAGAGCGCCGCCGATACCTCCCTGCACGCCTATATCGCCCAGGGGGAGATCCTGCCCGTAGCCACCCGCAGCTTCGGGGGCATTGGCATTTTCGCCATCCCGGAGATGGCCCGCTTCTACCGCCATGTGCTCATCGAAAAGCGGTACCCCCACCACGGCGCGGTGGCCTTCGCCAAGGCCGGCAAGGTGCTCTTTGAAGCCTTGAAGCTCCTGGGTGTACAGGATATCGACTTCAACCGGCCCAAAGGCATGCTCTACAAAACGGAGAACCCGTTTGCGTAGGAGAGAATCGCGGGGAGGGCTTTCTCTTGAAAAAAGGAAGCCCTCCCCGGACCCCACCCAGGAAAACCTCAAGATTTATCCTACGAGAACAACATGATTTGCAGGAAGGGATCACCATGACAAAAGTGTCTTCCGCGGAAAACCCAAACGCTAATAAGCGCGTCTTCGGCTACATCGAGGTGGTTTTCAACGCGCTATACCTTTTGACGGCGGCCATCCTGGGTATCTATCTCCTCGCCCGGGCAAACACCCTGCCCCAGACCCTTAGCGGGGTCATGGCCCTTGTGCTGGCGGGCGGGGACGCTTTCCACCTGGTGCCCCGGATAATGGCGGCGGTCACCGGTTCCCAGGCGCGCTTTCAAAAGGCGCTGGGGACAGGCAAGCTCGTTACCTCCATCACCATGACGGCATTTTACGTGCTGTTGTGGCACATCGGCCTGCTGCTTTTCAAGCCCGCCGGTACGGGCGTATATACGGGCATCCTGTACGGGCTGGCCGCACTGCGCGTCCTTCTGTGCCTCTTTCCCCAAAACAAATGGCTGGACGACGCGCCTCCCGTAAGCTGGGGAATCTACCGCAACCTGCCATTTTTGATCATGGGCGTCATGGTGGCGGTGCTTTTCGGAAGCCATGCCCAAAGCGTTCCCGCCCTTTCCCTCCTCTGGCTGGCCGTGGCATTAAGCTTTGCTTTTTACATTCCTGTGGTCCTTTTCTCCAATGCCAACCGCAAGGTGGGCATGCTGATGCTGCCCAAAACCTGCGCCTATCTTTGGATTTTGTTCATGTTCACCCAACTGGCCTGACCGCCTTTTCCGCCGTTGACAGCAGCGGAATTTTATGGTATCTTATAAGTAATAAGTCCTAATAAGTAGAAGGAGGAAACGTATGGACGAACTTAAAAAACTCACCAACGAGGTAGGCGCTCCCGTCCCCGACAACGAAAACGCGATTACAGCCGGACCCAGGGGGCCGGTGGTGCTGCAAGACGTGTGGCTCCTGGAAAAGATGGCACATTTCAACCGGGAGGTGATCCCCGAGCGGCGGATGCACGCCAAAGGCTGGGGCGCCCACGGCAAGCTGACGGTGACAAACGATATCAGCGGGTACACCAAGGCCAAGGTACTGCAAAAGGGCAAGGAAACCGATCTGTTCCTGCGCTTTTCCACCGTGGCCGGGGAGCGCGGTGCCGCGGACTGCGAGCGGGATATCCGGGGCGTGGCCGTGAAGTTCTACACCGAAGAGGGCAACTGGGACTTGGTGGGCAACAATACCCCCACCTTCTTCATCCGGGATGTCCACAATTTTTCCGATCTGAACCGTGCCGTCAAGCGCGATCCCCATACCGGCCGCCGCAGCGCGCAGAATAACTGGGATTTTTGGACGCTTTTGCCCGAATGCTTCCATCAGATCACCGTGGTCATGAGCGACCGCGGCATCCCCGCCTCCTTCCGGAATATGCATTTTTACGGCGAGCATACCTTTTCCCTGTACAATGAAAAGAACGAGCGCGTCTGGTGCAAGTTCCATTTCAAGACTAGGCAGGGCATCAAGAACCTCACCAACGAAGAAGCCTGCAAGATCAACGGCATGGACAGGGAGTACCACGGCAAGGACCTGTTCGACGCCATCGACCGGGGCGACTTTCCCAAGTGGGATATGTTTATCCAGGTGATGACCGAGGAACAAGCGAAAAACCACTATGAGAACCCCTTTGACATTACCAAGATCTGGCGCCAGAAGGAATTCCCCCTGATCCCCGTGGGCGTGCTGGAACTGAACCGCAACCCGGAAAACTACTTTGCCGAGGTGGAGCAGGCAGCCTTCACCCCCGCCCATGTGGTGCCGGGTATCGGCTTTAGCCCTGACCGGTTCCTGCAGGGACGGCTGTTCGCCTACGGCGATGCCCAGCGCTACCGCCTGGGCGTGAACCATAACCTCATCCCCGTAAACCGCGCAAAATGCCAGGTGAGTGACTATCACCGGGACGGGCTTATGCGCACGGACGGCAATTATGGCGCGGCCCCGGCCTATACCCCCAACAGCGCGGGATACTGGACGGCCCAGCCCGAGGTGGCGGAACCGCCCCTGGAGATCGAAGGGGCCATGTGGCGCTACGACCCCAAGGACGATCCTACGGACGACTGCTTCCGTGCCGGCGGCGACCTGTGGCGGGTGATGACGGAGGACAAAAAGCAGCTCCTCATCAGCAATACCGCCGCGGATATGGCTCCGGTCACCGAGAACATCAAGTACCGCCACGCGGCCCATTGCCTGCTGGCGGATAAGGAGTACGGGCGGCGCATGACCGAGGCGCTGGGCCTTTGCCCGGACAAGGTGAACGAGCTTGCCAAGCTTGATAACAATGGCTTGATTAAAGCGACGCTTTCGAGTAAAATGGATTAAAACTATTTTCGGGGCGGTGCGGATGAAAAGCCAGCGGAGCACCAGGCAGCGGAAAATCGTTCTTGACACCGTCAAGACGCGCAGGGACCATCCCAGCGCCGACCAGGTCTACCTGTATGCCCGTGGGGAAGATCCGAAAATAAGCCGCGGAACGGTGTATAGAAACCTGAACCTTCTGGCCGAGAAAAGCGAGATCCGGCATGTGAAAATACCGGGAGTGGACCGCTTTGACTGGCGCACGGAGCCGCATTACCATCTTCTGTGTACGCAGTGCGGAAAAGTGGCCGACATATCCATTCCCTACCGCGCCGAGCTGGACCGGAAACTGGCGGAAGAGACAGGCTACGAAATCAGCCATCATAATACGGTGTTTGAGGGCATCTGCCCGGACTGCGCCCGGAGAAAGAAAGAAAACGCACAAGAATAGCATACCATAGGCCGCCTAGGCAGGGCTGGATACAAGCTCTGCCTTGGCGGTTTTTCTTTTTGGTGTTTCAGCCTTCTTGTAAAAAATGGCTTTTTAAGTATTCTCCTGGATAATACAGGGATCTGCATACGTTTGATGAATAAACCGGGCAATAAACCGGTTAAGGAAAGAGGCGCATACAGATGGAGAAACGGTTGCGGGGCATCGCAGCAGCAGCGCTGCTGATGATGGTTTGGGTGGTGATTTTGCCCGCTCTGGCAGGAGACTATCCTGTGGCGGTGGTCAATACCGCCAATCCATCGCATGGCCTGGTCCTGCGCGCGGCGGCAAGGGCAACCGCAAAATCCCTGGGCCAATATTATAACGGCGTCATCGTGGTGGTTAAGAACAAGAGCGACGCGGTCTGGTGGAAAGTGGAAGTTGTGGGCCGCGCGGGTTATATGGAGTCTGCTTCCCTGACGCTGTGCGGCCTGCAAAGCGGCTATGACCAGGCGGTGCTGGACCGTGTGGCTGACTATCGGCCCAAAGCCGTTGTGGGTGGCCAACAAACCCAGGACGGCCTGCACCTTCGGGACCGGCCATCCACCACAGCCAATTCCCGCGGAAAGTTTTACAATGGCACAGCCGTTGTGATTCTGGGGAGCATCGAAAACGGGGCCTGGTATCAGGTATATCTGCCCGAAACGGAGCAGTGGGGCTTTATGCTGGGCAAGTATGTGCAGGTGACCCAAACTGATCCTGCGCTGCCCGGTGATGAACTGCCGGACGCCACCGGCATCTATGCGGTGGTGGACAATGCTTCCGCTTATGACCGGCTGAACCTCCGGGCGGAAGCCTCCGGCACATCGGCTTCCCTGGGCCGTTTCTACAACGGCACCACCGTAGAAATCCTCGGTGAATCGGACGTCTGGTGCCGGGTAAAGGTGGATGGACTAACAGGGTACATGATGACGGAATTTTTGCGGAAGGACAGCGATCTCAAGACCTTGGTAAAGCTGGATGCGGGGCGCAATGACGGCGGCGGGTCCATCCCCACACTGCGCAGCGCCCCCTCCGACAGTGCTTCCGCCGTAACGTTGCCGGATCCCGTCCTCGGCGGTTCCCTGGATATTCTCGGCAAGGCTGGAACATGGTATTATGTGCAAGTCCAGGGTGTCAAGGGCTATTATCCTGCCAATAAGGTAACGCCGGGGGCCAGAAATCCAGGCGAAAGAAACATTGCGGTAGTCACCGGTGAAAATCTGCGGGAGCGCTTGAATCTTCGTGCTTCCGCCAGCGAAACAGCCGCCGTGCTGGGCAAATACTTCGTGGGTACCCAGGTGGAGGTATTGGATGATGCCCCCGCCAGCAAGGATAACAACGTTTGGTATAAGGTGCGGGCGGATGGAAAAGCAGGATATATGAACAGCAAGTATTTGATCAATTTGCAAACCGGCGATCCCTCCACCTGGTAGAGATTTGCACACTTACACACAAAGGGAGCCGCACAGCGTATACGTTGCGCCGGACGGCTCCCTTTTGCGTTTGCTTTTTTACTCCTGTATCCCCGGGATCTTCGGCAGGGAATCAAAGCCCGGCTGCAGATCCGCGTCGGTGGGGATATAGTCGGTCATTCTCTTTTCGTTGTAGGCGGCGTAGGCGGTCATATCGAAATACCCCGTGCCGGTGAGGCCAAAGAGGATCGTCTTTTTCTCCCCGGATTCCCGGCAGCGGATGGCCTCATCCATGGCCGCGCGGATGGCGTGGGCCGATTCCGGCGCGGGCAGGATGGTTTCATGCTTGGCAAAGAACACCGCGGCGTCAAACACCTTCGTCTGCTCTACGGACCTGGCTTCGTTCAGGTAGCCGTCATGATACAGCTTCGACAAAATAGGCGACATGCCATGGTACCTTAGCCCGCCGGCGTGGTTGGGCGAGGGCAGGAAGCCGCTGCCCAGGGTGTACATCTTGGCCAGGGGCGTGATCTTGCCCGTGTCGCAAAAGTCGTAGGCGTATTTCCCCCTGGTCATGGAGGGGCAGGAGGCCGGCTCCACGGCAATGAAATAGGGGTTGGCCTTGCCCAGCAGCTTATCCTGCATGAAGGGGGCCATCAGTCCGCCCAGATTGGAGCCGCCCCCCGCGCAGCCGATGACGATGTCCGGGTATTCGTCCAGCATTTCCATGGCCTTTTTCGATTCCAGGCCGATGATGGACTGGTGCAAAAGCACATGGTTCAAAACCGAGCCCAGTACATAGCGGTAGCCGTCGGTGGTGACAGCCACCTCCACCGCCTCCGAAATGGCGCTGCCCAGGCTTCCGTTGCTCGTGGGATGATCCTTGAGCATCGCCCGGCCCACATTGGTGGTATCGCTGGGGCTGGCGATGACCTTGGCGCCGAAGGTCTCCATCACGTTTTTGCGGTAGGGCTTCTGCTGGTAGGATATCTTCACCATATACACTGTCAGCGGCAGCCCGAAATAGGAGGCCGCCTCCGCCATGGCCGTGCCCCACTGCCCTGCCCCGGTCTCGGTGGTCAGGCCCTTCAGCCCCTGCTGCTTGGCATAGTATACCTGGGCCAATGCGGAATTCAGCTTGTGGCTGCCGGAGGTGTTGTTGCCCTCATACTTGTAGTAGATCTTGGCCGGCGTTTGAAGGGCCTTCTCCAGGTTGTAGGCCCTAATCAGCGGCGAGGGGCGGTAGATGCGGTAGATGTCCATCAATTCGCCCGGGATGTCGATGTACCTGGTGGTGCTGTCCGTCTCCTGCTTGGCCAGTTCCTCGCATAACACAGGATACAGGTCCGGAGCCGTGATGGGCTGCATGGTGCCTGGATTCAGATGGGGCGGGGCCGGCTCCTTCATGTCGGCGCGGAGGTTGTACCACTGCCCCGGCATCTGCTCCTCGGTAAGATATAGCCTGTACGGTACCTTTGCCATGTTGATCGCTCCCTTTTCTTTATTCCGCGCCGCTTTATGCGGTTGCGTGCACTTTTCAGCATTCTTCCAAAACCATAAAAAAATGCCCTCGTCCCCTGTAAGGGACAAGAGCATAAACTCCTGCGGTACCACCCAATTTGGCCATACGGCCCACTCAATCCATATACACGTGATATATGCTCCCTTTATAACGGGCGGAGATCCCGTCAGGTACTACTCGTTGCCTTTCGCCCTGCCCTCATAAGTCCATTCGGCACAGCCTTCTTCGCCGCAATCCCACCGCCTGCGGCTCTCTTTGCAAGAACATCCGTGCGTACTCGCCTTACTCAACGGTTTGCTGTTATTATGATGTATTATACATGCCTGCGTTCAAATTGTCAAGCGCCCCGGACCGGTTAACCGGCCAATTTTTTGAAAAGATCCATCATTAGCGCATCACGGTTGATGCGGTATACATATCGCATGAAATGGCGGTTTTTATCAAAGCTGTAGTGATGGTCGTATTGCGGGATGGGGCTGCTGTCGATCCGGTCCCGCATGAATTCATCCCCCGCGCCGGTCAGCCATGCTACCGCCGTCACATCCCAAATCACCCGGCTCCAGGGCTTCCCCGCGGCGTAGCTTTCCGCCTCGGCAACGGTGTTTGAAACCAGGTAATCGCACAGTGGGTTCTTCCCCTTGAGCCAGTACTCCAGTTCCGGCTTTGTCGTATAGAACTGATCCGCCACTCCAAGGCAAGGCAGCTGCACCAACGGCACCCCACAGCCAAAGACGACCCGCGCCGCAGCCACATCCTGGCGCATGTTGAACTCACGGGTGTTGTCCATATGCCACGCATTGCCCCCCAGCCAGATAAGTGCGATGCGCTGACGCAGCTCCGGGTCGATGAGCAAGGCGGAGGCAATGTTGGTAATGGCGCCGATGGCAATCACATACAACGGATACTCCGCCGTATAGCTTTGGGATAACGCGATCAGCGCTTGGGCCGCTGGGGAGGCAACAGGCGTCCGCTCATCACTTAAAAACTGTTCCGACCCTCTGCATACCGCAGGGTAAAGATCCTCCCGTCCCGCGATATGCAGCACGTGCTTGATCTCATCATAGCTTTTGATCATGCCGTCCCTGGCGCCGGATGACTTTTGATTGTAAAACGGCGCGGCGTATATGGCCCTGACACGCATCCTGTCCTGAGATCTGAGCATATAGGCGATGGCGAACTGATCGTCGATCTCATTATAGGCGTCGGTATCCAGCACGGCATCTACACACCCCTGCGGTTTTTGAAGGCGGCGGATCATGGTCATGGTATCATCCATGTCTTTGCTTGCTCCTTGTTTCGGCGGGGGGGCCCCCGCGCGGGGTGGGGGGGGGGGGGGGGGCGG
>JAEWVC010000016.1 GCA_023459275.1 Bacillota bacterium
TTTTTTTTTTGGGGGGGGGGGGGGGGGGGGGGGGCCTTTAAAAAAAGCCCCCCCCCCCGCACATTATCATTCACTCTTCCGTCATATGCTCTCCCGGGGGGAGTTTTGATGGCGAAGCAGACCATACGGGAGCAGGCGGTACTTTTAACACTGGCCAATACCATTGTCAGGGCTTTGGGGTTTGTGATGCGGGTGCTGCTTTCCAGGCTGCTGGGCCCGGAGATCATGGGGATCATGGAACTTGGCGGCTCGGTGCACATGCTGGCCATCACCCCTGCTACGGCCGGGTTGCCCCTGGCGGTGAGCCGGCTGACGGCCAAGGCGCAGCCAGGGCACAAGAAGGACGCGCTGAACGCCGGGAAACGGCTGGTAAGGCTTTTATCCCTGGTCTGGGTCCCCCTGTATCTGCTGCTGACGCCCTTCTTCGCAAGGCTGCTGGGGGATACGCGCACCTTCCCCACACTTGTGATGAGCGCCCCCTGTATCCTGATCCTGGGATACTCCGCCGCGTACAACGGATACTGCTACGGCGTGAACAACGCCTGGCCCCCAGCCCTGAGCGAACTGACGGAGCAGGTTTTACGGTTTGCCATTGCCTTCGCGGTATTATTGACGTTTCCAACCTTAACAGCTGCCTGGGCCGCGGCGGCGCCCGGTTTTGCCACCGCCATCTCGGAGGCTGCGGGCATGCTCCTGGTAGTCTTGATGCTGCGCCTGAAAAAGCCGGAAGCACAGCCTTCAAAATCGCTGCAAAAGCAGGTGCTGCGCCTGGCCCTTCCCCCCACCGCCACCCGGCTGACAGCCACAGCGCTGCGCTCGGTAAACGCTGTGCTCATCCCCTTCCGCCTCCGTGCCTCCGGCCTGGTACTGGCGGAAGCCACCTCCCGCTTTGGTATGCTTGCAGGGATGGCCATGCCGGTGGTCATGCTGCCCTCCGTGTTCACCGGTTCTTTGGCCATGCTGGCCGCACCGGCACTGGCGTCAAGGGAAAACAACCCACGGGCGCTGAAAGCCATCAGTACCCAGTTGCTGCTGGCGGCGTTCCTGGTAGGGGTGGCCTGCGGCGCGGGGCTGTATGCCGCCGCGCCCTTCATTGCCCAGCGGATGTACCGGCTGCCGGAATTGATACCCCTTATCCGCTTTTTAACCCCGGCGGTATTGGTGATGAGCCTGCACCAGGTGCTTTCGGGGATGATTGCCGGGTTGGGCAGGCAAAAGCAGGCGCTGTACGGCACATTGGCGGGCGCGGTCGTAACCATTGTGAGCAGTTGGTTTTTGACCGGACTGCCGCAGTTGCGTTTGTTTGGCGCCGCGGCCGCCATGATGGCCGGGCAGGCGGTGGGGCTTGTCTGGAGCCTGGCGCTGCTGATCCGCATCCTGATGCAAAAAGCGCCCCCGAAGGAGCGCGAGGAAGTTCAAACGCCGGCATCACCATGAGCAAGGCTGCCATCCTATATATGATAGATTCTGTCCATCTCCGCAGTGGATTTTCCCGTCTCATCGTACACAATCAGCGGCGGCAGGCAGTGGAGCCCGGGCCTGGCGGCCTTGACGCCCTCCATCAGTATCAGATGAGGGGCTTTGCCCGCTTTCGAATGCACCATGCGCAGGCGCTTGGGCGACAGCTTGTTTTCCCGGAAAACATCCGCGAGCTCCAGCATTCTGGCCGCGGGGAAAACCATGGCCAGCCTTCCGCCGTTGTCAAGAAGCACCTTGGAGGTATATACGGCCTCCTTGACAGTCACGCCGCCTTCGTGCCTGGCCAGATGCAATTCTTCCCTGGGGTTTTTGAGGGTCCCGCCCGCCTTGCCGTAGGGCGGATTGCAGACCACCAGGGAAAGAGAGCCCGGGGCGATAATCTGGGGCGCGTCCCTAAGATCCATGGCATGGATCATCACGCGGCTGTCAAGCCCATTGAGGGCAACGCTCCTTGCGGCCATGTCCGCCATATCCAACTGGATTTCAAAGCCGTGGATCACGGCGCGCTCCGCTCTTCCCGCAATCAGGAGTGGCAGGATGCCTGTGCCTGTACCCAGGTCTGCCACACGGTCCGATACCCTTGGGGCGCAGAAGTCTGCCAGCAGCACCGCATCCGTGCCAAAGCAGAACTTTTTCGGGTGCTGGATGATTTGTAGCCCATGAAACTGCAGGTCATCCACCCTCTCCCCCTGTTTTAACACGAGTGGCTGATCCATTCTAGGATTCCGCCGGTGTGGGAAAGATCAGGTATTGGGTCATACAGTAGCCCTCCTGGTCGTTGTAGACGACCTTGCACCAGGTTTCACCCTTTTCCAGCACGGGCACCGTTTCCCCCTTGGGCATCTCAAACAGGACGGCAGCGGAGGTGGAACACTCCGTGCGCAGGTTCAGCGTGGCGTTTTCAGGGTTGATCTGGGCGGTCATGTCCTCAACAGCCGTAAGGGTGGGATCAAGCACGGGGCTATCGGAGGCGTCTCCGTCCTCTCCCTGGGTATCGCTTCCGGAGGTGTCAAACTCCGCAGGCTTTGTAAAAGTCAGGAAGGCTGTCATCACATATCCCGTCACGCCGTTATACTTGACTTGGCTCCAGGTACTTCCCTTGGAATATACGGTGACTTCCGCCAGCCTCGGGATGGTAGTCACCTTTGCGGCCGTGGAGGAGGCCGCCGCCCGGAGGTTCAGCGAACCGCTATCCGTCAGAACCCAGGCGGTTTGCGTTTCTCCCGTGGAAGAGGGCGGACTGCCTTCAAAGGCAAGGTAGGCCGTCTGCACGTAACCCGTTGACCCGCCATAAGAGACCTTGCACCAGGCAGCCCCTTTCTCCAACAGGGTAACATAGCTGTACTGCGGGATAGCCAATAGCACGTCGCTGCCGGAGACAGCGGATTTCCTAAGATTCAGAGACCCGCTTTTCGTGTTCACCCATGCGGTGGCCGCAGGCTTGGCTGTAGGGGTGGAGGTCGGCGCAGCCGTGGCTGTGGGCGTGGCCGTTGCCGCAGGGGTGGGTGTAGGTGTGGGTGCGGTAAAGCTTAAATAGGTTGTCATCACATAGCCTGTTTTCCCGCCATAGGAGACCTTGCACCAGGTTCCGCCCATGTCAAGCAGCGTCACCTTTGCATATTGAGGGATGCGGATCAGGACCGTGGCGCTGGACTTGGCCGCGCTGCGCATATTCAGGGAGCCGGACTGCGTATTGACATAGGCATAATCCGACATATCCGGCGTTGCCGTGGCGCTGTCCGGCGCAGCAGTCGCCGTGGGCGTGGGTGTTGGTGAAGGGGATGGTGTGGGCGTAGCGTAAGTGAAGCCAAGATACATGGTCATCACATACCCCGTCTTTCCGCCATAGGTAATTTTACTCCAGGTATCCCCCTTGGAAAGAAGCGTCACAGTGGCATACTGCGGGATGCGCAGGAGGATGGTTGCGCCCGGCTTGGCCGCGCTGCGCAGGTTCAGGGAACCGGACTGTGTGTTGACGTAAACCACCTGCTCCCCTACCGTGGGGGTGGCAGTGGGCGTTGCCGTGGGAGTCGGGGTAGGTGTGGGTGTTTCCGTCTCCTCCTCCGGCGGGGGGGTTGGCGTCGGGGTGGGCGTGGGGGTTGCATCTGCCAGGAAGGTCAGGAACTTGCTCATCACATAGCCTGTTTTTCCGGCATACTCCGCCTTCGTCCATTCGCTGCCTCGGCTTACCACTGTCACCGTGGCGTTTTGAGGGATGGTTGTGATGATGGCGCCACCGGAGGAAGCAGATTTGCGCATATTCAGCGAGCCGGATACGGTGGTGACTACCGCCTGCAGGTCCGCAGGGACGGGCGTAGGCGTAGGCGCCGGCGTGTCCGTAGGCGCGGGTGTCTGCCCGGGGCTCAAGAAGGTCAAAAAGATGGTCATTACAAACCCGTCGTAACCCGCATACCTGACCCTAGTCCAGGTTGCCCCCTGGCTGACGACTTCCACATAGGCATTCTGCGGGATCGTGCAAAGGATGGTACTGCCGGATTTGCCCTGGGTGCGCATGTTCAGGGACCCGGAGGCGGTGGTTACCTTGGCATATTCTGCCGCGGTATCCGTGTCCCCGCCGTCCTCTTCTTCCGTGCCAAACAACAGGTATTGCGTCATGGCGTAGCCGCTGACGCCCTCATACCTGACGGCACACCAGGTATCGCCCTTTTGGGTAACGATGACGCTTTCACCCTTGGGCATCTCCAGCAAAATAGCCGCATCGGTGCTGGCGGAGGCGCGCAGGTTCAGGGTGCTGGCGTTGGAGTTGACGATGGCCTCCACCTCACCATCCCCAAGCTGCGGATCCTCGTTGGACGTATCCCCCGGCTCGCCGGTCATGGTCAGGAATTCGGCAAGAATATAGCCTGTGGTCCCCTGATATTGGACCTTGCACCAAACGCTGTCGTTGCGCAGCACCGTGACCTGCGTCCCGTTAGCCAGCCGGGCAAGCACCGCGCTTCCGGTGGAGGCGGAGGCACGAAAGTTGACGGTGCCAGTGCCATCTGCCAGGGTGACCACCGCGCCGTCGCTCTCGGGATCGGCCGTCGTACCGGGATACGTTGCGGAGAAGGACAAAAAGTCGGTGGAGGCGTAGGCTATAATGGCTCCGTACTGGATATAGGCCCACTGGCTCGTCTTGGAGAACACGCTCAATACGGCGCCGGCGGGGGCTGTGCCCAGGATGGTGGCCCCGGCCTCACCCTTGGCCCGAAGGTTCAGGTAATTAGAGGCTGTGACCACGGCGTATTCTGAGATGGCCGTGGCCGTTTTATCGGTAGTCTCCGGCGCATCGCCGGAGATGGACAGGGCGCTTGACTGCACATAGCCCAGGATGCTTCCGTACTGTATGAAAGCCCAGCCATCCTTTACGGCCCACACCTGAACCGGCACGCCGTGGGGTACGCTGCCCAGGATAGCGGCGCTTGCGCTGGCTTCTTTGCGGATGCCCAGCAGATCGGAGGAACTAACCAATTCCACAATGGCGGTAGCCGGCGCGCCGCCTCCGTCGATGTCCGCCGCCTCCTCCACGATGGTTTCCTCCGTGGAATCCTGCCCGGAGACGATGGCGCTCAAAATTGTATTGGTAAAATTTTTCTGCACCCGCTTGCAGCCTTCAAAATAAAAACCCACGATCTGGTCATAGGTGTAGCCCATGCGGCCCATCTGCATGGCACCACGCTGGCTCAGGCCCACGCCGTGGCCATATCGCCGCGCTGCCAGGATAAAGTCGCTGCCGGATTTGGTAACCGTCCACAGCTCGTTCTGGGAGGAACTGATGCTCATGCCCAGCATGCTCTCCAGATCGCCGAAAATATCGCAGGTCACGGTGGCGGCAACCTCCACGGTTGAACCGGCGCTGTTTTTGGTGCGCACCGTAAGGCTGAAATCCATTTTTGTATACAGGCGGCTGGGATCAGCATATTTGGGCGTGTGGGGCGTGATATCCGTGATCTTTGTGACCGCCACCACAGAGGCGCTGCCATCATAGCCCATGGCCTTTACGGCGGAAGCCGCCTTGGCATTGAGCAGTGTCTTAAGGGATGCGTTCTGGCTGCCGCTTAAGCCGTCGCTGTAGACGGTAGCCGATTTCTTTACGGAATCGGGATTCGCCAAATCGAAGGGATCGTCCTTCACGTTAAGATAGCTGTAGCCGGAGCCGCCCCAGATGTTTTTGCTGGATTCCGTCTGGCCGCCGTTGGAGGCGGTATAGAAGGTACCCGTCAGGCTGGACCCGTTCATGAGCACAATGCCCTTGGTGGCATCGATGGCGGCCTTGCAGTTGGCGTTGCCGCTGGGCGTGCCCCGGTATACCTGGTCGCTGGTGGTATCCACCACGTCATAGATGGAACCTGTGCGGCTTTCCATAGCCCGCAGGGTATACGTTCTGGCGGCAAGGGCCTGGGCTTTCAGCGCCTCAATAGGCGCGCTGTTCCCCATCTCATAGGGCAGCACGCCGTACAGGTAAGATTCAATATAAATATAGGCAATGGTATACAGTTTGTAGCCGCCACTCACCGTGTCTACCACAAAACGCAGATCGCCGGGATAGGGGTTGGACGCCATATTGGATTCGGCGATCAGCAGACCGCTTGTGCCGCTTACGCTGTGGCGGCGCAGCGCGAACTGTGTGCCCATGTCGGTGGTGACGCCGTTTCTTGTGATGGTCAGCCTACCCGTGGTGCTGCTAAAGTTCACAGTCACCTTTTCCCCGTTGGAAAGCGCCTGGCTGGTGTTGCCGTTGATGCTGTAGCTGCCCTCCGCTGTGATGTTCAATGTGCTGGGGTTGCCCAGGGAAGAAAGATACACCCGGACCATGCCGTTGGTGGCGCTGGTGGCGGTGACCAGCGGCGCGGATTTGACAACCACCTCAGAAGATGCGTTTCCCATAAAGCACATGGCGAGAAAAATTACAGCAAAAAGAAAGCCCAAAATGCGGCTAGCCGTCCTCCGTATCGCAATGGTCATTAGTTCAACCTCCCGCAGGCCCTCATAAGCGGGGACCCAATTTGGCAGCCGGCGCCCTGTCATCCTGCGTATTTGACCTTGCGGAGAATCTCCACAAAAACTTCACACTTTTGTAACTTGTATGATTGTAGCATACAATCCTTTCTTTGTCTATATATGCGCGAAGGATTTCCAATGTGTAACCTGCAAAAGGAAACAAAAAAGGAAAGGAGGCGGCACAAAGCCGCCTCGATTTGCCATGAATAACCAATTATTCCCCATCCCGCAGGCGTTTGGCCAGCGCGGGATAGTTGGTGATGATGCCATCCACTCCTGCGGCAAGCATTTCCCGGATATCCTCCGCCGCATTCACCGTCCACACATTGCATAAGATGCCGGCGTCATGACACAATTTCATATAATCGGGGCTGTTCACGCTTAAAAACTGCGGATGCACCGCCCGGCAGCCGAAGGATTTAGCGTATTCCCAGGGTTTGTAAAGTTTGTGGGCGTACAGGATCCCGCAGGGCATATGCGGAGCGATTTCCACCATGCGGGCCAGAGAAAAATGATTAAAGGAGGAATATAAAATCCGGTCTTCCATCCCGTATTTTTCCACCAGCGCCTGGCAGGCTTCCTCCAGGCCATTGGGATTTTCATTGTTTGTCTTCAATTCAATATTAATGTGCAGCCTGCCGGGTTTGATAAGTGCCAGCACTTCTTCCAGCGTAGGGATCGTCTCTCCCTTGAAGGCGGCCATCCCATAGGAAAAGTCCAGTTTTTTGAGCTGCGCAAGGGTCAAATCCCCCACCAGTCCCTGGTATCCCGTCACCCGCTTTACATCGTCGTCGTGAGTGACCACTACTTCCCGGTCCCTGGTGAAATGCACATCCAGCTCAATGCCGTCCGCCTCAACATCCATTGCCATTTGAAAAGCCGCCAGCGTGTTTTCGGGAGCATCGCCGGATGCCCCCCGGTGTGCCCAGATCCTTGGTGCCATTTTGATTGCCTCCATATTGCCAAATGTTGTTGCCGCGCTTACTGTAGCACGCTTTTGCGCCCTTGGCAAGCCGGAAAATACCGCGCTGCTGTTTACCGGCCCGGCCTTTCATGCTATACTATTTGTTAGTTTTACGTAAAACTTCATGGAGGTGTTTCGATGGCCTGGGAAATTGTCAGGGAAGGGTTTGACGAATCGCTTAATGCGGAATTGGGGAACCGTTTCCTTTGCGGCAACGGCTACATGGGTGTCCGGGGAACGCTGGAGGAGTATGGGAAAGAACAGCTGGCTGCCGTCAATCTGGCTGGCATCTACCACCGTCACGGGGAGGGCTGGCGCGAACCGCTGAACGCCCCCAATCCCTTTTTTGTGAAAAGTGCCTTCGCGGGCGCAAGCTTGAGCGCTTTGGAAAATACGCCCCTTACCCACACGCAGGGGATTGATTTTCAGCACGGGATCCAAAAAAGGGATACAACATTTGACGCGGGCGGGATAAAAGCCACTGTCTCCTGCCGCCGCTTCGCCTGCATGCGGGACGTGCACCTATTGGCCATGCGCTACACCGTAACAGCGGCGGAAGACGGGCTGCTGTCCATCGCCTGGGGCATCGACGGCGATGTGTGGGACATCCACGGACCGCACTACAGCCGTTCCGATATGGAATATAATCAGGATACATTCACGTATTGCGCTTACACCGACGCCGGCGACATGGTGGCGGTCTGCGCCAGGTATGCTTTGGATTACCCCGTGGAAATCCGGCGGGACGGCGGTATTTTCACTTTTGAAGCCGAATGCAAGGCCGGGCGGGACCATACCCTGACCGTTGTGGCGGCCGTATTTACCAGCAAGGACGTGCCAGACCCCATATCCGCCGCGCGGGAAGCCTGCAAAACGCCGTATGACCAGGCCCTTCAGGGGCACCTGGATACCTGGGAAAGCCTATGGGACCACGCCCGGGTGGCCATTGAGGGCGACGCAGAAGCCGAGACGGCGCTGAATTACTCCCTGTACCATCTGCTGTCCATTGCCCCGCGCCACAGGGAAGGTCTCTCCGTGGCAGCCAGGGGGCTTTCCGGGCAGACGTACAAGGGCGCCGTCTTCTGGGACACGGAGATGTTCATGCTGGATTTTTACCTTGCCTGCCTTCCGCAGGCCGCCAGGAGCGCGCTTGTTTACAGGATACAAACGCTGCCAGGCGCCCTTGAAAAAGCGAAGCAGTATGGGTTTGACGGCGCGTTCTACGCCTGGGAAAGCCAGGAGGGGGGCTATGAC
This sequence comes from Bacillota bacterium, assembly GCA_023459275.1. Lineage (GTDB taxonomy): Bacteria > Bacillota > Clostridia > Christensenellales > Aristaeellaceae > JAEWAH01. The sequence continues at coordinate 8,699 of JAEWVC010000016.1, forward strand.
GCCTGCAGTGACTACAACGTCACCGACGTGTTCACGGGCCGGCCCATGCGCACATATTTCAAGGACAAACAGGTGCACATCTCCGCCGCCGTGGTCTACGGAATCGCAACATACATGGCCTGGACCGGGGAGGAGGACCTCCTTATTAAGGGCGGCTGCGAAGTGATCCTGCAATGCGCAAGATTTTATTTCAGCCTGCTGACAAAGCGCGTGGCTGGGGATTTTTGGGAGATCAGGGACGTGATCGGACCGGACGAATACCACGAGCGGGTGGATAACAACGCCTATACCAACGAAATGGCCCGGTTCGTGTTCCAAAAGGCCATCCGAGCGGCGGAACGGCTGAAGGAGCTGGACACAACCGCCTATGCGGCGCTTAACAGGAAGCTGGGCTTTGAAAAGGAACTTCCACTTTATGCCGAAGCCGCCCAAAAGCTCAAGGAGCAAATCCCCGATCCCCAAACCGGCCTGATCCCCCAGTTTGACGGGTATTTTCAATTGGAGGACGTCTCCGTGGACCGTGTCCGCTCCCGCCTGCTGAATCCCAAGGAATATTGGGGCGGTGCGTACGGCGTGGCCTCCCAGACACAGGTGATCAAGCAGGCGGACGTCATGACCATGCTCTACCTGTTCAGGGACAGGTATCCCGCCGGTGTGGTCAAGGCGAACTACGACTATTATGAGCCCCGGACGGAGCATGGCTCCTCCCTGAGCGCCTGCATGTACGCGCTCACCGCCTGCATGACCGGCCGGCCCGAGGCCGCCTATCCCCTGTTCATGAAATCCGCCCGGGCAGACCTCATTGGCGGCGGCAAGGAATGGGCCGGGCTGGTGTATATCGGCGGCACCCACCCCGCGGCCGCCGGGGGCGCCTACATGACGCTGCTTCATGGCTTTCTGGGGCTTGACCCCGCCCAGGGAAAACTGACGCCCACGCCACGCTTCCCCAAGCATTGGAAGCGGGTGACGCTTTCTGTCTGGTACCGCGGCCAATGGCACAGGATCGACGCCGAAGCCTGACGGAAGATTTTTTCGCGAAAAGAAGGCGCCCCTTATTACTATCATAGGGCGCCTTTTTTCTATTTCTCGCTTTCTTCCTGCCCGGCCAGCCAATAGACGCCGTGGTCGCGCTTTAAAAGGTGTTCATCCACCAGTTCCCGCCGCAGGGTGCAGAAATCCTCATGGATGTCGGCCAGCAGCAAATTGACCTCCTTTTCTGTATAGGTCCTGTCCGGCGCGAACATCTTTTGGATTTCTTCCAGTACGATGCGCTTTTTCTTGCGCTGGACCGGAAGGTTTTTCAGCTTTCCGTACTGGAAAAAGCTGTCCAGCACCTTGTGCCTGTATTCCTCTTCCCGCAGCTCTTCCAGGCTCTTTTCGCCCGCCCCGCTGCGCAGGAGGCTTTCAATGGTCTGCCCAAGCGCCCCTTCCTTCAGGGCGTACACGGTATAGTACTGCTCCTTTTGCGATGTCACCAGCCCGGCGGCCTCCAGCTTTTTTAGGTGGAAGGATACTGTGGAAGGCGACAGCGCCTGCCTTTTTGCGATCAGCTCCACATACATGGGTCCAGCCATCAGGCCCGTCAGGATTTGAAGCCTGGATTTGTCGGCCAGGCATTTGAAAAGCTCCACCGTCTCCATCACGCTTCCCCCTCCCCTGTTTCTTCCTGGAGCAGCGCCATCGCATCCTTCAACGCCTCCAGCTTCACTTCCTCCACCGCCAGCCGCCTTGCATCCTGATAGCGTGCCGCCAGTTCCGCCGCGCCGGTCCAGGCAGCTTCAAGCTGATGCATCAGCTCCACATATTTTTCCAGCACATCGTGCCCCTGCCGCTCAAAAGCGGCCAGCGCCTCCTTCAAATGGCCGTACACATTCCGCTTGGCCTTGAGCAGATTGGCCTCGTCCTGCCTTTGGTCCTTGACAAGAAGCGCGATGCGGGCGGCCGCCTCCTCCTGCCTCCGGCACAGGGCTCTGCCGTGTAGGCCCGTAATCAATTCAACATCCATCAAAATCACTCCTTACATCCGATATTATACATATCGAAAATAAGGATGTCAATATGATTCGATATTAATCACATTATATTTTGAAGATGCTCTTTTTTGTTGGCAAACAGCAGTGCCCTGCTTGCTTCCTCCAAACGCCAGCCATGGATACCCGTGTCCCCCGTATGAAAAAGCACGCCGCTGTCGATGGGCAGGCGGAGGAGGGCCTGGCATAGCCTGCTGATCATCCCGCCGTGGGATACGATCGCTACGGCGTGCAGTCCCTTGGACTCCTCAATGATCCTGGAAAGCACCCGTTCCGCCCGGCAGCGGAAGTCAAGGGCCGGTTCCATGCCGTACGGCGCCCTATGGACTGGCGGCACGGAGGTTTGGGGATACAGCACCTCTGCCTCCCGGCGGCTCACGCCCGCCAGAAGCCCGTTGTTTCGCTCCATCAGTTCCGGCTCATATACCGGTTCAAGGCCGCAGGCGCTTCCCAAATAAGCGGCTGTCTGGGCGGCGCGCTTCAGGGTGCTGGCATAGATACGCTCCAAAGCGTATTCCTTCGCCATCCATGTGGCCATGGCCTGTGCCTGCCGTCTGCCCAGCTCCGTCAGGGAAAAGTCGGCCCTGCCCTCATGAACATCCAGCAAATCGGCCTCGGACTGCCCGTGCCTAACCAAAAACAAGTCCATCGCCTTTCATTTCCCCCTTTTGAATGGATGATATCATTACGCCATGCATTCTGAAAAGGTATTTTTGTATTTCTCATGGATTTCTCATGAAATTGTCAGCGCATTCTCAAGCACCCCGTGCAGGTCCATGGTATCATGTGACCATCGGCGGAAGATGCCGGATACCAAACGCAAGACACGAATCAAGGAGGATTTTAAAGTATGGAGCGCTACACCATCGAGGATATCGAGATCCTGCGCCGCAAGAGCGGCATCAGCTACGAGGAGGCTGTGAACCTTCTGGAGTACCACAATGGCAACCTGGCCCGCGCCCTGGTGGACCTGGAGCGCAACGGCCGCATCAACCCCCAGGCTGAGCAGAAGCATTCCCATCATGTGCACGGCCAGGGCTCAAGAAAGGCTTCCGGATTCTTCGGCGCACTGTACCGCTTCCGGCTTCTGGTAAAGAAGGGCAACATCACCATCATCAACCTGTCGCTGCTGTTCTCCCTGGTGGCGCTGCTCATCAGTCCGCACCTGATGCTCCTTGGCCTGATCGTGCTGCTGGTGTTGGGGTACCGCGTATCCTTTGAAGCCAACAGCGCCGATTTTGCCAGCGATGACCTGGGCTCCATGGTGAAAAATGCCGCTCAGAACGTGAAAAGCACTGTCAGCGGCTTTGCCAAGGAGATCGGCGTCAACGAGAAGCAGGAGGCCGGCAAGCAGGAGGAAGGCCGTAGCTTCTATCAGTCCCAGGCGCAGAAGCCCGCTCCCGCCGCCCAAACGCCCCCCTCTCCCCCGGAAAAGACCACGCCGGTCTCCGTGCCCTATCAGGACGACGGCACCGTGGAGATCAAAAAAGATGAGGATGGCTACAACGAAGCCACCATCGAATAAAGTACCCTCTGAAGTTTTTAGAGGATGGATGCGGGAAGGGGAATTTTTGAAAAAATTCCCCTTCCCGCAAAATAGCACCCGTTCTCTTTATGGTATAATGCGGATAGAATTTCCCCCGGAAAGGAAGAGGTCCCATGTCCAGGATCATGATTATTGAGGATGAGCAGAAGATCGCGCGCTTTCTGGAGCTGGAGCTTACCCATGAGGGCTATGAGGTGCGCACCGCTTTTGACGGGCGGTCCGGGCTGGAGGCGTGCGAAAGCTGGCAGCCCGATCTTTTGATTTTGGATCTGATGCTGCCGGAGCTTTCGGGGATTGAGGTCTGCCGCAGGCTTCGGCATACCAGCGACCTTCCCATCATCATGCTTACCGCCAAGGATGACGTGAGCGACAAGGTGATGGGGCTGGACATGGGTGCGGACGACTATATGACAAAGCCCTTCGCCATCGAAGAGCTGCTGGCACGCATCCGGGTGGGGCTCAAGAAGCACAGGGCGGGCCGCGCCGGTTCCCCTTCCCTGCTGAGCACAGGCAAGCTGAAGGTGGACCCAGCCAGCTACAGCGTTTCCTTCGACGGAGAACCCATTACGCTTACGAAAAAGGAATTCGACCTTTTACGCTGCCTGATGGAGCATGCCGGCACAGCCATGAGCCGCGACGTGCTGCTCAATGACGTGTGGGGCTATGAGTACGCCGGCGAAACAAATATCGTGGATGTATACATCCGATACCTCCGCCAGAAGATCGACGACCGGTTCCACGTCAAGTGCATCCAGACCATCCGCGCCGTGGGGTATATGTTCCAATATGAAGAAAAATAAGCGAACTCCAAAAACCCGCTCCCGTCCAAAGACCGGGGAGAGGGGTATCAACCGAGTCAGCAGTTCCGTTAACGGCAGGCTCACCGCCCTGATGAGCAGCCTGCGCTTTTCCCTGACGCTTCGCATCGCCATCCACTATGCCTGGCAGCTTTTGCGCAGCACGCTGCTTGTGATGCTGCTGATGACGGTTGTCTACTGTGCCGCCCAGGCGCCGGGCATGGTAAAAACCATGGACCGGCTGGCCGCCTTGACGCCTGGGGATGGCGGAAGCTATACGGCATTGCAGGTCATGGACCGCAGCGCCACCGCGGAGATATCCCAAGACATCCTTCCCGCCGATGGTTTTGCCAGGGTCACCTACACGCTTCAAAAGGCCATTTCCGGAGATCTTTTCCGCTGGCCGCCGGTATTGACCCTTGTCAGGGGCACGGCGCAGGGCACGCTCCTTGTCTCCTTTGACCTTCGGGAGCGGGCGCAGGTGCTTATGTACCTGCTTGCGGGCCTGCTTTTTTGTGACCTTGTGCGGATCTGGATATTTTTGCGCAAGCGGAACCGCCTGAACAAGACGGTGCTGCAGCCCCTGCGGGAGATTGCAGACCTGGCGGCCACCCTGAGTGCCAACAACCTGTCCAACCGCATCAACATTGCCGGTACCAAGAATGAACTCAAAGACCTGGCGGTAGTCATCAACAGCATGCTGGACAGGATCGAACTGAGCTACAACAGTCAAAAGCAGTTTGTCAGCGATGCCTCCCATGAGCTCCGTACCCCCATATCCGTCTTGCAGGGCTACATCAACATGCTCAGCCGCTGGGGCAAGGAAGACAAGGCTGTTCTGGAGGAGGGCCTGGCCGCCATCGCCCAGGAGACGGCCAGCATGAAGGAATTGGTGGAAAGCCTGCTTTTCCTGGCCAGGCATGATAAAAAGACGCTGCTTTTGGAAATGGAAGCCTTCGACCCCGCGGAGGTGGTGGCAGCGCTCCATAGGGAGGCAAAAATGCTCTCCCCTGGCCACACCTTCCTGCTAAACCCCATGGAGCATTGCCAAATCACAGCGGACAAAAACATGCTCAAGCAGGTGATGCGCGTGCTGTGCGACAACGCGGTGAAGTATACCCCGGCCGGGGGCACCATCACCCTGGGGGTGCAGAAGACCATGGAGGGATGCATGCTTTCCGTCACCGATACCGGAGCCGGCATTGCCGAGGAGGACCTGCCCAAAATATTCGACCGGTTCTACCGCGCCGACAGCGCCCGCAAATCCCGCGCCAGCGGCCACGGGCTGGGCCTGTCCATTGCCAGGATCATCGTCATCGCCCACGGCGGGCGGATCACGGTGCGCTCCAAGCCGGGCGCCGGCACATGCTTTCGGGTCTATCTTCCCGAAAACAAAGAGAAGGCCGCGTTTTCGGAATTTGTTTCCTAGCGTAATGCAACAGCAAGCCGCCCCTTCTGCCTGGGCATCGCAGAAGGGGCGGTTTTCAATTTGTTATGGACTTGCCTTTACTTTTGCACCGCCGTCTCATGCAGCAGATTGAAATCCCTGGGCAAGCCGGCGTCCACCCAGAACATGCCATACTGGATGCCCTGCCCGGCAAAAAGGCCGGATTTATTGAAAACATCAAAGGCGATCTCACTTTGGGGAAGGATCTCACGCACATGGTCCCGCACCTTTTCCGAGCCGCTTTCGCTGTAGCTGTCGATGGCCAGAAGCTGCCTTTCCCCGTTCACCACGCGGCTGTCCACAAGGGCTACGATATGCCCAACCCGGAGGTTGCACAGGGACACGCCTTTCTTTTGGGAAATATGCTCCCATAGCGTATCAAGGTCGTTGCGCAAGCCGTCCTCCTCGTAGCGGAAGCCCATTTTTCCCGCTTCCCCATGAGCCATGAGGGCATGGAGCAGCGCGGGCCGGTCGGTGCCGTCATCGCCCCGGCCGCCCTTTTCCCTGGCAAAATCCGAAAGCCTTTCGGGATTAAGGCGGAGGCCATGCATCCATTCCACGGCGTGGCAGAGGGAAAACAGGCCGCAGCCGGCGCTGGAAAGTGTATCGCCGGGAGCGGTAGGCCCGTTGTAAGGGTAGGTCCAGCTTTTGCTGCGCTGGTTGCAAAAGCGCAGGCTGCGCCCCCCGTAGAAAATCTCCATTTCCTTGCCTGTCCTTGGCTGCATGGTTTCTCCTCCTTTTGTTGCATACCTGCATCAGGCAAACTGCGCATCGTACATCTTGCGGTAAAAGCCCTGCATGGCCATCAGCGTTTCGTGGGTGCCCGTTTCCACAATGTTGCCATCCCGAACCACCAGGATCAGGTCGGCGTTCTGGATGGTGGAAAGCCTGTGGGCAATTACAAAGCAGGTCTTGTCCTGCATCAGCGCCCGCATGGCTTTTTGGATCTGGATCTCGGTGCGGGTGTCCACGTTGGAGGTGGCTTCATCCAGGATCAGCATAGGCGCTTCCATGAGCATGGCCCGGGCGATGGTCAGAAGCTGCTTCTGGCCCTTGGAGATATTGGCCCCGTCGTCGGTGATCAAGGTATCGTAGCCCATGGGCAGCCGTTTGATGTAGGAGTGGATGTGCGCAGCCTTTGCGGCGGCCTCCACCTCCTCCCGGGTGGCGTCCTTTTTGGCGTAGGCGATGTTCTCAAAGATCGTTCCGGAAAAGAGCCAGGTATCCTGCAGCACCATGGCATAACTGCGGCGGAGGCTTTTTCTTGTGGCTTCCCGCACGTCGCAGCCGTCCACGGTGATTTTGCCCTCGTTCACATCATAAAAGCGCATCAGCAGATTGATAAGCGTGGTCTTGCCCGCACCGGTGGGGCCTACGATGGCGATGAGGCCGCCGGGCGCGGCGTGAAAGTTGACATGCTTGAGGATGGGCTTCCCTTCCTCATACCCGAAGGACACGTCCTGCACCGCCACATCCCCCGAAACGCCGCTCAGTTCCCTGGCGTTTTTTGCGTCCGCTGCTTCCAGCGGCTCATCCAGCAGGCGGAATACCCGCTCCGCGGCAGCCAGCGCGGACTGGAATTCCCCCACAACGTTGGCCATTTCATTGATAGGCCCGGAGAATTTGCGGGAATACAGCACAAAGGAAGAGATGTCCCCCAGGCCAATCATGCCCTTCATGTACAGGATGGCCCCGAACACGCTGATAAGGGAAAGGGACAGGTTGTTGATAAAGTTCACCGAGGGCCCGGTGGTGCTGCCGTAATAGTCAGCCTTGTAGTATGCCTCCACCGTCTCATCGTTCTTGCCGCCCACGCGCTTGACGGTATTTTCCTCCTGGTGGTATGCCTTGAGTGTCTTTTGACCGGAGATGACCTCTTCCACCAGGCCGTTCAGCTCACCCAGCTTTTTGGACCTTGCGCGGAACAAGGGCCTGGTATGGCTGACGATGAACCGGGTCAGCAGCATGGACAGGGGGATAGTCACCACAAACACCAAGACCAGCACTTTCGAAAGGCTGATCATCATGATCAGGGAGCCGGCCACGGTAAAGAGGCTGGCAAAGACCTGTACCAGGTCATTGGAGAGGGAGGTGTTGATGGTGTCGATGTCGTAGGAGATACGGCTGATGATGTCCCCGGTTTGATGGGTGTCAAAATATCCCACCGGCATATCGGCCAGCCGCTCGAACACATCCTTGCGCATTTTGTAGATTACGTTCCTGCTGATGTAGATCATCAGCACGGACAGGAAATAACTCAGCGCCGCGGAGATCACGTAAAATATCAGCATCTGGATCACCAGGGAGAGGATGCCGTTCAGATCGACCTGCCCGGTGCCCAGCTTCATCAGGTCGATGGCATAGCCGGAAAGCCTTGGGCCCAGCAGTGCCAGATAGTTGCCGCCTATGGAAAGCGCCAGGGCCAGGACCAGCAGCCCCCAGTACTGCATCAGATAATCCCCCAGGCGCCGGTAGACCGTCTTCTTAGCCACGGTCCGTCACCCCCATTTGAATGCGGGCAATTTCCCTGTACAGCTCGCATGAGGCCATCAATTCTTCATGGGTGCCGTACCCGGCCATTTTTCCGTCATCCAGCACCAGGATATGGTCGCAGCGCATGACGGTGGATACCCGCTGGGCGATTAAGAGGGTGGTGGTATGGCTGAAATGGGTGCGGATATCCCTGCGCAAAGAGGCGTCCGTCTTGTAATCCAGGGCACTGGAGGAATCGTCCAGGATCAGGATCTCCGGGTTCCCGGCCAGAGCTCTGGCGATAAGCACCCGTTGCTTTTGCCCCCCGGACAGGTTTGCCCCCTTGATGGCAAGCCCTGACCCGTACCCCTCTTTTTCTGCTATAAAGTCCGACGCTTGGGCGTATTCAGCGGCCTTTTCCAGCTCCTCCTCGCCGATGTCCCGTCCAAGGCGGATGTTCTCCGCAATGCTGTCCTCAAAGATCACATCGTTTTGAAACACCACGCCAAATTTTTCCCGGAGCACACCAACGTCCATTTCCCGGATATCCTTGCCGCCAATGCATATCTGCCCCTTATCCACATCATAAAACCGCAAAAGAAGCTGGGCGATGGTGGATTTCCCCGCGCCTGTCGGTCCGATGATGCCCAGCGTTTCCCCGCGCTTTAGGGAGAAGGAAACATCGGTAAGGTTATCCCCTTTTTTGTTGTAAGAAAAGCTGACATGGTCAAACACCACATGGTCTTCGGTAGAGGCCACCTGGGCTTCCGGCATTACCGCCATCTCCTCCGGCGCGGTCAAAACATCGGCGATGCGGCCGGCGGAGGCACTCGCCTTGGAATACATGGTGAATACCCTGGGGATGGTCATCATGGCATTCAGGATGATGGTGAAATACGACAGGAAGGCCACAATCTCCCCTACCTTACCCACCCCCGCATTCACGCGCGTGGCGCCCACCAGCACCACCAGCGAAAGCCCGCCGTTGAGCAGCAGGTTCATGGATGGGCTGATGCCAGCCATGGTCATGCTGGCTTTTCTCTCCGTCTGCACCACCTGGCTGTTGACGCCGTCAAAGCGCTGCTTCTCATCCTCCGTCTTGGACAGCGCCTTGATGACCCGGATACCGGCTGCGTTCTCCCTGACCACCCGCACCATGCCGTCCAGCGCTTCCTGTGCAACGCGGAACAAGGGCACGCCCTTGCGGGAGATGACGATAGTGATGATGACAATGAAGGGCATCACCGAAACAAGCACCAGCGTCAGCATGGGGTCCAGCGTCAGGGTGATCAGCGTTCCGCCCACAAGAAGGATCGGAGCGCGGATGCCGATGCGCTGCATCATGCCTACCATCTGATGGACGTTGTAGGTATCGCTTGTCATACGTGATATCAGGGATGGAATTGTAAAATGGTCCACTTGCCGGTTGGTGAGATAGGAAATCCGGCGGAAAAGATCATAGCGGATCCTGCGGGTAGTATCCCTTGCGACGGAGGAGGCCATACGGTTGGCCAAAATGTTGGTCACCACTGCCACCACGGAGCATGCGACCATCCCGGCGCCCCACCAAACCACCTTGCTGATGCTGCCCATGGGGATCACCACGTCGATCACGTAGGCCAAGATCCTTGGAAGGCACAGGTCCATAATGGTACCAAGGAATTTGATAAAGAGTCCAACCGACATTCTGGGCACATAAGGGCGCAGATACCGTAAAACGTGCTTCAAGCCTTCCCCTTCTTTTGCCTTATTGCGTATGGAAACAAGTGTACATGAATTCTGTCCTGTTTTCAAGGCAGACAGGCTAAAAAAGACATAAGGAATCCCGTGCGCATGCAAAAAGGAGGCTTCCGAGCCTCCGTCCTCCCTTTTGCTTTTTTAGAAATTTATGGATTTTTAGGCGAACTCGAAGCCACTGCGTGTAAGCAAAGCCAGGGGTTGCTTTTGCAGGTTCTCCAGTTTCAGGGATATACCGTCCCTTTCCGCGCTGGCTTTCAGGGCACGCAAAGCGCGCAGCGCTGAGGCGTCCATGAAGGGAACACCTTTCAAATCCAGCAGCAAAACCTTGATCCGATCCCGGTCCCGGTCGGACAGTTCACCCAGTTTATGGGATGCCACAAAGAACAGCGGGCCGTTTACCGACAGGCGGACCGCATCTGCCCCCGCATCCTCAAAATCCACACCTACCAGGTTTTTCAACCGCACCAGCACAAGCACGGCCGCCAGTACGAGCGCGGCGCTGATAGCCATCACCAGATCCAGCACCACCGTCAACAAAAACGCGGTAAGGAACACGGCACCGTCGCTTTTAGGCAGGTGCTTAAGCTCCCGGAAATAGTCCCATTCGCCCATGTTGAATGCCACAGCCATCAACACCGCTGCCAATGCCGCCATGGGTACGGCCTTCACATAGGGCATGCCCACCAGGAAAACCGCAAGAAGCGTTAGCGCATGCACCATGCCGGCCACCGGCGTTTGTCCGCCGTTTTTGATATTGGCAGCGGTGCGGGCCAGCGCACCGGTCACAGGAATGCCGCCAAACAGCGCGGAGCCGATATTGGCAATTCCCTGGGCGGCAAGCTCCATGTTGGGATTGTGGCGCCTTCCTGTCATGCCGTCGGCCACGGTAGCGGAAAGGAGTGATTCAATACCGGCCAGGAAGGCAATGGTCAGCGCCGTGGGCAGCAGCTCCGCCGCTTTTTCCATGGACCACGCGGGAAGGGCAATACCGGGGAAGCTGGCGGAAATATGGGGAAAACGCGTTCCGATCGTCTCTGCGCCAGGAAGAATAAAGGAAAGGATGGTAGCTGCAAGCAGCGCCACAAGGGAACCGGGAACGCGGCGGTTCACCCGCGGCCAAAGGATGATCACGGCCAGCGCAAAAACACCGATGAGGATGGATTCCCATGAGGCGGTGCCGATGCCCTGGAAGTAGAACGCCCATTTGTGAATAAATTCCGCAGGCACGGGTCCATTCCCAAGCCCCAAAAAATCCCCCACCTGGGTGGAAAAAATCACCACGGCAATGCCGCTGGTGAACCCTGAAATCACGGGATAAGGAATAAACTGCAAAAGCTTGCCAAAGCGCAGGACACCGATAAGGATCAGCAGCACGCCGGCCATCAGCGTGGCCAGGACAAGACCGTCCAGGCCGTATTTGGAAATTGCCCCGGCGACAATCACCACAAATGCGCCGGTGGGCCCGCCGATCTGAACCGTGCTTCCACCCAGCGCAGAGACCAGAAATCCGCCAATAATGGCCGTCACAAGGCCTTTTTCGGGCGATGCGCCGGAGGCGATGCCAAGGGCGATAGACAGGGGCAGCGCGATAATCCCTACAACAATTCCGGCGGTAAGGTCACCAAAGAACTTCTTTGCGGAATACTGTTTCAGGCAGGCGATAATGGATGGCCTCATTCATTGTATCCCTTTCCTAGGCGCTTGTCTTGAGCGCTAAACAGCGGATAGCATACCACGGAAACAGGCCGGAAGCAACGGATAAAAACCAACGAAAACGAAGCCTCCTGCGCCTTGCATTTTCGACAAAGGCCGATATAATGGAAGGCGCAATACAGCTTTCAAAGGAGTGCCTCCCTTGCCCGAAGAGATGGAATGGATTCTTGAAGCGATTTCCCGCGTGCCCGGGAAAGTAAGCTTATATTACAAAAACCTGGTTACCGGCGCAGCCTTTTCCCATTGTCCCGATCTGCCCCTGATCGCTGCCAGTGTAATCAAGCTTCCCATCATGCTGGAAGCCTTCCGGCAGATCCGGGATGGGGAGACCACCGGCGACGCAAAATTTTACATTGATGCCTCCAGGAAGCTCCCCTCCTGCGGCGTATTGAGCTACCTGCACAACGGCCTGGAAGTGACGCTTATGGACCTTGTGACGCTGATGATCATTGTCAGCGATAATACGGCCACCAATCTGCTCATTGATTTTTTGACCCCGGAAGCCGTCAATGCCACGCTTTTCGAACTGGGGGTAAAAAACAGCAGGCTCAACCGCAGGCTGTTTGAGCCGGAATTAAGCCGGCAGGGCATTCAAAACTTTATCACAGCCGGAGACATGGGCCTTCTTCTGGAGAAGATTTACCGGCAGGAAGCTGTCTCAAAAGAGGCCAGCCAGCGGATGCTCACCCTCCTGCAATACCAGCAATTAAATGGCAAGATCCCGTTTTATCTGCATGACCGGGGCATTTCTGTCGCCCACAAGACAGGCGAGGATGACCATATCACCCATGATGTGGGGATCGTGTTTTCCCGGGAACCGTTCATACTATGCCTGTGCGCCAATGAGGTGGACGTGCCGCCTTTTGAGCGGCTGATGCAGGATACGGCACGGCTTTTAGCGGATGCCCAGGGATAATGCGAAAGGGAGTGTTTTCCATGAAAAAGCTGCTGATCGTGGTGGATTACCAAATCGACTTTGTCACGGGCAGCCTGGGATTTCCCAAGGCGCCGGCGCTGGAAGAGCCTATCTGCCGCAAGATCGCCGCATACCGCAAAGCGGGGGACGACGTGGTGTTCACGCTGGATACCCACGGGGACGATTATCTTGAAACAATGGAAGGGAAGAAGCTTTCTGTCCCCCATTGTCTTCACGGCTCCGAGGGCTGGCGGCTTTATGGCAAGACGTCTGTTTTGAAATCGCCCAAAGACCTTACGTTTGAAAAGCCAACCTTTGGCTCCGCCGGCCTTATGGTCTATTTACAGAACCACGCGTACATATCCATTGAGCTTTGCGGGCTGGTGACCAATATGTGCGTTCTTGCCAACGCCGTTCTTGCGAAAACGGCGCAGCCCGACGCGGAGATCATTGTGGACGCCGCCGCCACCGCAAGCTTTGATGCCGCGATGCATGAAAAGGCACTGGATGTGATGCAAGGGATGCACATTACGGTGCTGAACCGCATATAGCGCTTTTTACCCTTTTCCCGCCTTGTTTTCCATACCGTTTTATGGTAAAATCATCCTGAAATTGTTTTACAAATGGATGATTGGCGGGAGGTTCCGTCCATGGAAGGATTTCGCCGGATCAGCTCCGAACGGCTTTCGGACAAGGTGGTTCAGCAGCTTCTGCAGCGCATCCGGGCCGGGGAATTGCCGGTGGGCACAAGGCTGCCCAATGAGGAGGAACTTGCGGCACAAATGGGCGTCAGCCGCGGAATCCTCCGGGAAGCATTGACCACTTTGCAGGCGCAAGGATATATCAGCCGTGCCCCGAGAGAAGGCACCATTGTGCAAAGCCTTTCCGGGAACGAATCCAACAACTCCTTTTTGGCATTGATGCGTTCCGCAAAGCACAGCGACCTGATCCAGCTTCGGGAAGCGGTGGAGTGCTTTGTGCTGCGCAGCGTGATACGCCTGGCTTCGGAGGAAGAAATCAATAGCTTGTTTCAGCTTTTGGACGCGCCCTTGTCCACCACTGAACATCGCCCCGACTATTTTTTTCATTACCGCCTGGCGGAGATTTCGGGCAATCCTTTGTTCTGTGCCTTCATTGACTTGTATTATGATACCGTGCGCAAAAAAGCCTTCTCCCTTACGAAAAACCAGCGCACACTGAACACTTTGAAAAAGGAGCATGTGCGCATCGCTGAGGCCATCCGCGCAAGGGATGCAAAGACTGCGGTGGCCGCCATGCGCAGCCATCTTAACAAAGTCCGGCGGCATACGATTTCCGGCGATTGACGAAGGATGCAGGGGGATTCTTCTAATGAAACGTACAGTTGTTTTTATCATTCTCACGATCATGCTGCTGCCTTTTTTATGCACCGCCGAAACAATCAATGGCCTTGAAACCAACGCGGGATACTATTCGCTCAAGGAAAATGACGGAAACGCAGAAAATGTGGATATCCTGCGTTTTCGTGAAAATGGGCAGATCAGGTTCATGCTGGCCTACTTATCCAAGAGAACATATTACGACTTTTTCAGCAACAAAATGATTTTACAGCTAAAAGAAACCGGCGAACTGCGTTATTCCACAAGGGATATTGAAGCGGTTTCCGAAGAATTTTTTGATGCCGATACTCAAATCGCAGATATTCAAGTGATTGATATCCATGAATATGATTGGTTTTGGAACTTTCATCCGGACCTGACTCCGGGGAAATACGAGGACATGCGCGTTTTTTACGAATCAATTTTTCAAGCCGGTGAGCGATTTCCACGAAAGCAGATTGCGCCCGCAGACCATCCCCAATCTAGGATACCGCGGGACCGTGACACTGAATACTTGTCAGATATCAAGAACCACATTTATTTTTTGGAAGCGAATTATGAGGGCTGCTTGACAGGTGAAGTGGACCCAGTTTGGTTTCTTGCCGAAAAAAGCGAAACGGTTGTGGAGGATAAAAACGGCAGCAAAAGCTTCGAGGTTTCCTATTCCGAACTGTTTACGGGGACCTGGCTTTTTACGCATCGATATAAGGGAGATTCTTCATCAGGGAAAAAGATATCCAGCAATTACAACCTGGAATATTTCACATCGCTTCGCGGCGGCCGTAAATTGTTTGAAACAAGGGACTCCACAAAAAAAATACCGGACTACTATATATCCATCGAACATGACCTAACAAAGAAATCATATGTGTCCTACTCTGGAAACGTTTCTCTTTTTCCGTATCATATTTATCTGACAAAATTCTTTGCAAAGGCAAAAACAGTCGGGGACTTGCGTCGTGTGTATGAGATGATGCCAAAGGAAAACTGGTTCATTCCCGCTTTTTCGGAAGAACCGTTTATACCGGTATATACCCCAACCGATGCCAAAACGCACCCTGCCGCCAATGCGCAGCAGCTTTTTGACGCGATTGCCAATGCCCAGAACGGGGATACGATCGTTATCCTTTGCGATATCCGTATTCAGCAGCCCGGCTTTCTTGTGAAAAACAAAAAGCTCAAGATAACAGGTCTTCCGGGAAAACTGCCCAAGGTATATGTCGACAGAGACTCGTCCTATATTGGCTCCGAGAATTACTATTATGTATTTCAATTGGACAATGGCACTGTGGAATTTGGGAATTTGATCATTGATGCCGGTTACAAAACGGGCGGCGTTTTTGCAAAAGGCAAATCGAGCATAAACTTGGGACAAAATGTAGAAATAACGAAGTGCGAATACGCAATCACGGTTTCTAAAAACACAGACTTGGTGATTGATGGCGCATACATCCATCACAATACCGGCAGCGTTATCAGTGTCAATAGCCAGGGATCCGAATATGGCACGGGTCAAGTCCATTTCATCAGCGGTGAGATCGCATATAACATCGCCAATTGGTGCGCGATTCGGATCACTGGGAAAACCGGCTCATTTGTGATGGATGGAGGGTCCATTCACGATAACGCGAAATCAGATACCCAGCAGGGCTTGATTTCGGTCTCCGCAGGCGCAAAAGCTGAAATAAATGGCGGAAGCATTTATCACAATGTTGCTGCAGCGGGCAGCACAGATTCACCTGTTATCTCCTGTGATGGCGGAACACTGGCTATGAGCGGCGGAGAAGTGTTTGATAATCTTTTTACAGGAGGCCTTGGATGCGGAATCGCCATAGGATTCGGCAGCAGCAATGTACAAAGCAAGAATTCTGTCTTCACCATGACGGGAGGAAAGATTTACGACAACCACCCTGGGGTTTCGTACTTTTGCCATTACCGGTATGGTACCGACTATATGTCAAACGCCAATATACTTATATTCGCAATCAGCAAACTAACCTCCACCTTTGAAATGAAGGGCGGGGAGGTTTATCAAACAAATTATTATACAGATATGGGGTATAATCCAGACATCGTAATAGAAGGGGCAAAATCCCGGTTTGTCTTGTCGGGCGGGACAATCGACATAAAACATGTCACTGTACGCAAAGGGCAGCTGATCAACAAAAAGTAGCCGCTCATATTGTGATTGCTGGGTTTTGCAACACATAAAACCGCCGCCGTTTTAAACGGCGGCGGTTTGTCGGTATATTTTACTGTTTTGCCCCGCACTCCGGGCAGAATTTAGTTCCCGGGGGCAAGGTGGTGCCGCAGGAAACACATTTTGCTTCCGTCTGGCTGGCCCCGCATTCCGGGCAGAATTTCGCGTTTGCACCAATGGCAGCGCCGCATTTGACACAGGCCGTCTTCACTTGCTGGTTTTGCGGCTGCTGCGCGGGCTGCTGGCTCTGCTGCATGGACTGGGCAAACACCTGCCCCATCGCGGCGCCGGCGCCCATGCCGACACCCATGCCGGCCATGGAACCGCCCCCGGGGTTGTTGGCGGCCTCCCGCATGGCCTCCGCCGCCTGGTACTGGGTATACTTTCCCATGTCCCCCAACACACCCATGGAGGTGCGCCGGTCCATGGTCTTTTCCACTTCCTCAGGCAGGCTGATATTCTCAATAACGAAGGAGGTCAGCTCCAGCCCCATGGTGCCGGCCTTGGGCTGCAGGGACTGCAAAGCGAAGCTGCCAAGCTCCTCATAGTTGGCGGCCAGGTCCAGGGCGGGGATCTTGCTTTCGGCGATGGCGTCGCTCAACGAGGAGACCATCACACGCTTCAACTGCCCTTCCACGCCGCTGACGCTGAACAGGCTGTTGGTGCCAAAGACTTCCTTCAAAAAGACCACCGGGTCCTTGACCTTGAAGGAATAGATGCCGAAGGCCCGCAGCCTGATCATGCCGAATTCTGCGTCGCGCATCATCACCGGATTGGCCGTGCCCCATTTGAGATCCAGAAACTGGCGCGTGTTCACAAAGTACACGTCCGCCTTGAAGGGAGAATTGAACCCGAATTTCCAGCTTTTCAACGCGGTCATGATGGGCATGTTGGAGGTGGTCAGCTCGTGCCGCCCGGGGGTGTAGACATCGGCGATCTGCCCTTCATTCATGAAGACGGCAACCTGGCTCTCCCGCACGGTGAGCTGCGCGCCCATCATGATCTCCTTGCCGTTCATGTCATAGCGGTGCACCATTACATCCCTGGACTCGTCGATCCACTCAATGACGTCTATAAACTGGCTCTTGACGATATTCTTGAATAGTCCCATTGCTGCCTCCTACGCCATGAATGGCTTTTGTAGTAATCTATGGCCGTACGGACAGATCCGTGATGTTTTTCAGCACGCGGATGGGGCCCATGGTAACCTCCAGCGACAGGTATTCGCGAATCTCCCGAATCGCTTCCTGAACGTGGCCCACCACTTTGCCCGTAGAAGACTCCCCGCCTTCCCCCTGCCCTTCCTTGGGACAGGCAAGCAGGCGCACAAGCTGCGGCGTGACCACCGCGACGCTGATAAGCAGCCCGTTCATTTCCGCGCCGAAGAAATTCCGCAGCGCCACTTCAAGCCGTTCGCTGCCGTAATGCCAGCGGCCCGCCAGATATTCCTCTCCCTTGAGCAATTCCATATCCAGCAGCACGCAGGGCTTGTCCGCGTCAATATTCAGGCGCAAAAGCTTCACCCGGGTTTTAATCTCTCTGCCATCCGTGATGGCCCCGGAAAGCAAGGCGCGCATGAAATCGTTGCGGCACAGCTTCATCATGTCGGCAACGCCGTAATCCTCGTTGGAAAAATCCGCATGGGTGCGGTTCAGCAATACGCGAAGATCATGGAGAATCGTAATCTGTTCGGCCATGGTACTGCCCAGCGGAAAGATGGGAAGCTCCGGATAGCTCTTCATAAGCTTTTGATAAAGCTTATTTTCCTCCTGTGCGTCCAAGCGGAAGGCGATGGCATCCACGCGGTGCTTTTCCAGGCACGCGGCAGCTTCCTGTGCGTTGGCCGCTGTCCTGGGCATGCGAAAGCCAATGCTTTCCCACTCGGTATACTGGGAAAACATATCGAGGATGTCGCGCTGTCCGGTTGCCAGCAACAGTTTATACATCAGCAATCCTCCATAAGCGGCTAAATAAAAGGATACGGAAATATTATACCGTGTATGGCCGAAAAAGACAAGGATTACGCAAAAGTGGCAACGCTGCGCTCTTCCTTCGCCTTCTCTTCCTGTTTGGCAGGGGGAAGCGCGATGCCCTCCTGCGCCGCCAATTGAACCAGCAGATCCAGCGCCCTGGCCATTTGATCCCTGTGATGCTCGCTGATCACGCAGAAGCGGAGGCGCGCCTTGCCCTTGGGCACGGCCGGGAAGACCGCCGGCGGAACGAACACGCCATTTTCCCGAAGCTTGTTGCTCAAAAGGAACGCATCCTCGTCACGGCCTACCAGGATGGGGATCACAGCCGTCTCGCTGGCCAGGCAGGTGTTCAAATTTCGCGCCCGCGCCTCCTCCATGAAGGCGGCGATATTTTCACGCATCCTCGCCATAATGGCAGGCTCATTGCGCAAAAGGCGGATAGATGTCAGCGTAGCGGCGGCCAGGGGCGGCGAAATGCCTACGGAGAACACAAAGCCGGGCAGGTTGTAGCGCAGATATTCAATCAGATCCCGGGAACCGGCAAGATACCCGCCGCAGGCGCCCAGGCCCTTGGACAGCGTGCCCATCTTGATGTCGATATCCCTGCCGTCCAGCCCGAAATACTCGTCCACACCGCCGCCGGTTTTGCCAATGACACAGGCGCTGTGGGCCTCATCCACCATCAGGAAACAGCCGTATTTCTTCTTGAGCGCCACAAAGGCGGGAACATCGGCGATGTCGCCGTCCATGGAATACGCGCCCTCAATGATGATGAGCACTTTTTCAAACTTGTGGCGCTGCATTTTTAAGATTGTTTCCAGCGCCGCCGCATCGTTGTGCGGGAAGGGCTTGCTTACGGCGCGGCTCAAGCGGCAGCCCTGGTCGATGCTGTTGTGGGCCAGGGAATCGTATACGATCAGATCCTTGGCACCGCAGAAATTGCCCACAACGGTCACATTGGTGGAGTGGCCGCCCACCAGTACCAGCGCATCCTCGGCATGCTTCCAGTCGGCGATCTCCCGTTCCAGTTCCTGGTACAGGCTCTTTTCCCCTGCCAGCAGACGGCTGCCGCTGGCACTGGTGCCATACTTGTCAATGGCGGCCTTGGCGGCGGCCATTACCTCCGGCCGGCCAGACATGCCCACATAATTGTAGGAACCGAAGTTCAATACCTCTTTCCCATCCATCAGCGACACGTCCCGCAGCGCCGATTCATGGCAGACGAAGTAAGGGTTAGCCGCCCCATGGCAAAGCAGCGCCTTCTGCCTTTGGTCAAAGGCCTGGAATTCCGGCGCGTCCCTGAAATCGGAAATGGGTGTCACAGGCTCGGAGGATACCACGGCGGCTTGGAAGCCGTGCTGCTTTTCATAGAGCAGGCGGCTCAGGCCTTCCACGGTCACACAGAGGCCGAATTCCTCCGGCTTGATCATCACGCCGAAGGCTTCCTCCACTTTGATGGAGGTGCTCAGCACCTGCAGGCTGTCCCCGTGCAAGTCCTCCAGGAAATGGTCGTCATCCTTGATCTGCTTTTCCGGTATTTCCAAAACTTCCGCATAGATTTTTCGCACCGTATCCTGTATGCGGCGCATCTCCAGATCAATCACTTCCACCTTGCCCTCCGCCTTCAGCGCGGCGTAGCCCGGCATGGACGCGATGGCGCGCAGGTCCAGCTCCCGGAAGCCTTCCCCGCACTCCTTGATCAGCCTGCGAAGTTCCACGCGCTTGACCTTGATGGCATTGACCAGAGGAAGCTTCTCCTTGGAGACAAGCACCCGGCTCACCTGCTTCAAGACCGGCAGCTTGGCGTTGACCTGGGCCAGACGGGCGGAAAGGCCTTTTACAAACACCTCGTCCTCCGCCTTGTCCCCCAAATACAGCACCAGGGTGATTTCCTGGTACAGGGGTTTTTTCGGATCGTAGGGCACGCCCAGCACGCACATCTGCTCGATACCCTCGGTGAGGGCGAAGGCATCCTCCACCTCATCCGGATAAACGTTCTCGCCGGATTCGTTGATGATGACATCCTTGACGCGGCCTTCCACATACATGCGGCTGCCTTTTTCCAGGCGAACCACATCCCCCGTATGGAACCAGCCCTCCTTGTCCAGTGCCGGCGGAAGGAGCTTTCCGTCCACCAGCTGGCCCACGTGCATGGACCGGCCCTTGATGAGCATCTCGCCCCGGTTGAGCTGGCTGCCGTCCGGGATCACGTGGTAGGTCACGTTGGAAAGCGGGCGGCCCACGGAACCGGAAACCCTGGTGCGAAGCTTTTTGCTGGTTTCCACGGAGGTGATGGCCGTTTCCGTCATCCCAAAGCCGGAAACGGTATAGTAACCAAGAGCACTCAAGGTGCGCATGTGCTCCCTGGGGGTATGGCTGCCGCCCAGAATGATGCACTCGATATCCCCGCCCAGCATCTTGCCCAGTACCGAACGGAACAGCGCCTTGCGCGCCAGCTTTTGCCCAAAACGCGGCGCCATATGCTGAAGGCCGATGCTTGTGCCCTTGAGCATGCGGTAAGCGATGCGCTTCCCCCGCGTCTCCTTGGCCACCTTCTTTTCCAGCGCTACCGCCAGGTTATTGGCCAGAAGCGGCACCGCCAACAGGATCTGCACCCTGAAACGGGTAGACGTATCCACAATGGTCTGGGGAGAGCGGTTTTCCAAAAATACGTTGGCGTATCCCAGAAAACTGATCCACATCATGCACACCATGAAGCCGAACACATGGTGGAAAGGCAAGAACGCCAGCGAACGCCTGTTGCCTTCGTTGATGATCTGCCGGTTGGCTCTGTACAAAAGCTCGCTGGATAGCACCTGATGGGCAACAGCCGTGCCGTCGTACACAAAGATGCGGCTGGTGGCGGTGGTTCCGCTGGTGCACAGCGCCACCTTGTCTGCAAACAGGGGAACAAATTCCCGGGGAGCCCGGGGTGCTGCCTTCAGGTCCGCCAAAGGAACGAGCTGCAAGCCCTTGGGGAGGGTGCGAAGCGTTTTGGAGATCAGCAGCGATGCGCCTGCCTGCCCCATCATGTAGCTCATCCGGTCGTCCGGCAGTGAAAAGTCCAGCAAAACGGCGTTATACCCGGCCAGGATCAGGCCCCAAAAGGCCGGGAACCATTCCGGGCAGGTATCCATGGCGATGGCCGCAAATTTTTCCTTCCCGCCGCTGCCGTACCGCCCCACGATATATGCCGCGTAATCCATGGTCTGCTGCCGGTACTGCGCGAAGGTGATGCTAGCCTCCCGGCCGTCCTCCAAATACAGCGCCGCGGGTGTATCCTCCCAGGAACAGGTAAGCCGGAACAGATTGGAAAGCGTCATATCGCTGCGGAGCGCGTCACTGCGCTCCAGAATAAGATTCTTCTTTTTCATCATGCACTGTTTCTCCTTTTCCAAGATAGTAGTGCGTAAGAATGCTTTGCGCCACGCGCACAGGCAGGAAGGTATAAATATGTACAATGAGACGCTGGTCGGGTTTGGCGATCAGTTTTCGAAGAGGCATCCTGCTTCGCGTAAGCAGGTGGGCCACCTTTTCCCCCAGCCTGTCGGGGTCACTGCCGTTCCGTTCGTCATGATCGATAACGGCGGTGCCTCTTTGAAACGCCTCCCGGTAGGGGGAGGATCCCTTCAGGGCCGCCGCATGGCGCCTGTACGCCTGGGAACCGCCCCGATGATCCCCGGGTTCCACCAGGCACACCTGTATGCCAAAAGGCTTCACTTCCAGGGCCAGAGATTCCGTATATCCTTCCATGGCATGCTTGCTGGCGGTATACGCGCTTTGGAACGGGATGCCAAAAATTCCTAATATAGATGAAAAATTAATGATTCTTCCCGCCCGCTGTCTGCGCATGATAGGCAATACGGTTTGTATCATAGCCACTGTTCCGAAAAAATTGGTCTGCATCACCTCTTGGCTTTCTTCCCGGGATGTCTCCTCGCAGCTGCCCAGCGTCAGGATGCCGGCACAGTTGACAAGTGCGTCCACCTTTGGGGAAATATGCATGGCGCTTTGTGCAAAGCTTAAAATGCTTTCCTTATCAGTTACATCAAGCGGCAAGCGCCAGATGCCGTCCTCCCCCGGCGCCGGATCCCCGGAAAATGACCTGGCCCCCGCGACGACGGTAAACCCGGCCCTTTGAAGAGCCAGCGCGGTGTGCAGGCCCAATCCGCTGGATGCGCCGGTGATCCAAACAACACCTTTTGTGATGATGCTTCCTCCCTTCTTTCAATTATGTTCCAAGAGCATTCGGGAAAATTATACTTCACAATCTGTTCATATGCAAGTTATATTCACTTCTTGCCGGAATTGCGCCAAAACATGACGCCTTTCTTCACATTTTGCAACAGTTGCTTGACAAAGCTTCACATGCTGTAAAATGTCGAAAACACGCCGTGCTTCCCGCGGCATATGCTAAAAAGGAACATGGGCGTTTCTTTTGAGGGGAATGCTATTTTTTGAGGTGAAGGCAATGTGCGGAATCGCGGGAGAAGCCAGTTGGGAAAGGGATGTCAGGGAGGATGCAGCCGTCCTTTGCGCCATGGGAGGCACGCTGAAAAGACGGGGGCCGGACCAGGACGGGCAGTACATGTCGGAACATGCGGGCTTTGCGCATACGCGCCTGGCGGTGATCGATCTTGAAAACGGATGCCAGCCCATGCGTTTTGCCCAGGGAGATGAGACGTTCGTCCTGATCTACAATGGAGAATTGTATAACACGAAGGAGATACGGGACGAACTTGCATCCATGGGCTATTCTTTTACCGGCCATTCGGACACGGAAGTGCTTTTGAAAGCCTACGCTGCCTGGGGCGAAGGGTGCGTAGACAGGTTCAACGGCATCTTCGCCTTCGCCATTTTCAAGGAAAAGGCACAGCAATTGTTTATCGCCAGGGACCGCATGGGCGTCAAGCCGTTTTTCTATTGGTGGAAAAACGGCGTCTTCCTGTTTGCTTCCGAATTGAAGGCGCTGCTTTGCCATCCTTTGGTGGAACCACGGATAGAGGACAACGGCATTGCGGAGCTTCTGCTTCTGGGGCCGGGCCGGACGCCCGGATGCGGCGTGTTTGCGGATGTACAGGAACTGAGGGCGGCGGAATGCGGACTGCTTACCAGGGACGGGCTGCGCCTGCGCACCTATTGGGAGCTTGCCGACCATCCCCACGCGGATACATTGTCTGAAACCGTGGAAAAGGTGCGGGAGCTTGTCACCGACGCCATTGTGCGCCAGCTTGTGTCCGATGTGCCCGTATGCACCTTTCTTTCCGGGGGCCTGGATTCCAGCGTTATCTCCGCGCTAGCGGACCGGCATTTCTTCGCACATGGGCAGCCGTTGCACACCTACTCCATCCGCTACAAAGACAATGAGCGGTATTTCACTCCAGGAAAGTTTCAGCCCAACAGTGACGAAAGCTACATCCGCCTGATGAATAACCATCTGCACGCCGTGCACCATGATGTGGTGGTGGATACCGGGGAACTTGTCTCTTCGCTTTTTGAGGCGGTGGATGCCAGGGACCTGCCCGGCATGGCGGATGTGGACGGATCGCTGCTGCTATTCTGCCGGGAGATCAAAAAGGAAGGCACGGTGGCCCTGTCCGGAGAATGTGCCGACGAGATCTTCGGGGGTTATCCCTGGTATACCGATCCCGCCGTACGTGAAAAAGACGGCTTCCCCTGGTCTCAGTCCACCGCCTACAGGCTGGGCTTTCTCACGGAGGATTTTCTAAAAAGATTTGATGCGCAGCGGTTCGTGGCGGAGAGGTATGAAAACACATGCGCCCGCGCCTCCAAAATGCCGGGGCTTTCCCCCATGGAGGCGCGGATGAAGGAAATGATGAAGCTGAACCTTGATTGGTTCATGCAGGTTTTGCTGGACAGGAAGGACCGCATGAGCATGTACAGCGGCCTGGAGGTGCGGGTCCCCTATTGCGACTACCGGATCGCCGAATACCTGTATGCCGTGCCCTGGGAGATGAAGTATGAAAACGGCGTGGAAAAAAGCCTGCTGCGCAGGGCTATGGAAGGGCTTTTGCCCAGGGAAGTCCTTTGGCGCAAGAAGAGCCCCTATCCCAAGACCCACCATCCGGCATACACCGCCGCCGTATCAGGCCTTTTGGAAAAGCTGCTTTTAAGGGAGGATGCCCCCATCTTCCGGATCGTGAAGCGGGAAAGCCTGCAAAAGCTGCTGGCGGGAGGGGCACAGCCCTGGCCCTGGTTCGGGCAGTTGATGACATGGCCCCAAACTGTGGCTTATTTCCTGCAGATGGATTATTGGATGGAAAAGTATAAGGTTACGGTGGCATAGGCCTCTATTTCCCTGTAAAAAGGCCTGTAAGCCGGTCCCAGAAGCTTTCTTCCTTGGTGGGCAGGGCCTCCGCAGCTTCCTTCGCCGGCGCGGCCACCCCCTTGGCCAGGAGGACAAACTGCACGCTGCCGGCCTCCCCTTTATCCGGGGATACGAAAGACAGCCCATCCGGCAGCTCGGGGAAAAGCGACGCCGCCGTCTCTTTTGCCATGGCTTCCACGTCCATCCGGGATACGCCGCCGTTCAAGTCAGATGCACCTTTTTTAAGTGCCGCCGCGCCCTCCTCAAGGGAGGCAGCGCCGGCCACTGCCGCTGAAAAACCGGCCGCCCAGGTATTAAGACCCTCTTTGACACTTTGAGCGCCGCCGGAAAGCGCCGCTCCAACCTGGGCGAAGGCCGGCTGGGCCGCCATGGCGGAAACGCCTTCCTGCCAATTTGCCACGCCCTCCTGGATGGCGTCAAGGCCCGTCTTCAACTGGGTCAGGCTGTCCGATAGCTGGGCAACGCCCGCTTCCACCCCCTGCACTCCCCCGGCCAGGGAGGCGGTACCGGCTTTCAGTTCATCCACACGGCCGGACAGGACGGACATATCCAGGGAGACATCAAGCTTAACGGGCATGCCTGCGAAGCGTATGCTCTCCATGGAGAAATCTTCCGCCGTTGCCGATACCGTATAGGAAGCCTCCCGTCCCGGGAGCAGCGTGAAGGAAATGACCCTGTCCCTGCCAGAAGCGGCGATGACGCTGCCCGGCGCGCTGATGCCAAAGCATTTTTCTCCGTCCAGGGTGATGGTGGTCTGAAGCGCGAATGCCTTTGCGAAGGCGCTGTCTGTGGGATGGATGCTGATGGAAATGGAAACCAGACCGCTTTTTCCGCCCAACTCCTGCGGTGTGACCGGGGTTCCGTTTAGCGAATAGGCGATTTCAACCGCCCAGGGCAGCACCGCCGCGTTCAGGCTGCCCTGATAGTAAAATCGGCCCCCGTCCGCGGTGAAGCGCACGGTATCCCCCTCCGCCGTAATGGGCGCCTCGTTGGTCAGATTGACAAGGCTGTCATAGGTGCCATAGTCCGTCACCTCCGCCGCTTCCGCAAGCTCGAAGGCGTTCACCACATACACGTTCTCCTGCTTGCCGTCGGCCGCAAGCAGGCCGTATACCACCTCTTCCTTGACTGCGCCGCCCGCAGCCGCGGAAATCGCTGCCGCCATCATCAAGACGGCGCACACAGCCGCAATCATACGCTTCATACGTTGAACTCCTCCTTTTTACGGATCACTCTTTTTGAAATGAACCGGTCCACCGCCATCAGGGCCGCGGGAAGGAACAGCAGAACCATGCCGGCGGAGATGGCTGTGCCCCTGGCAATGATCAGGCCCATTTGGCTGATGACACCGTTGCTGGATACAAACCCCAGTGTTGACCCGGCGATGACCAGGATGCAAGCGGGTGTCAGAATGGACCCCGCCGCCATGGATACGGCAAACCGTGCGGAATCCTTTCTGCTGTTTTCCCGCCGGTGCTCCAGGTATCTTTTCGTCAGTAAAATACCGTAATCCACCGTTGCGCCCAATTGTACGGCGCTCACGATCTGATATCCGATGTAATTGATGGTATCCCCCATATAATACGGGACAGCCATATTGATCCATATGGCACCCTCAATGGTTAAAAGCAGAACAAGCGGGATCAAAACGCTCCTGAAGGTGAGGGCCAAGATCAACCCGATGGATACCATGGCTGCCAGCATCACCGGAAGATTGTCCCCTGTGATTACCTGCTTCAGGTCCGTATTCACCACGCTCTGCCCCAGCAAATAGTAATCATCACCCGCATAGGAAGCGGCAATGGCCCGCACATTTTCCACCGTTTGAAAAGCTTCCTCCCCCTCGGCAGCCGTGTCCGCCGCAAGAATCAGGCGGCTGTATCCATTTGTCTCAAACTGGGAAAGCTGCGCTCTGCTCAAAATTTCCCTTGGCACAGCGCCCACCTGCGTTTCATAGGAGATCACGGAGGCAATATGCCTGGCGGACGCCAGCGCGCGGGATAGTTCCGCCTCCTTTCCCGGGTTCCCGGCCGGTATCAGCAGCGCCATTTGCTGGCTTTCGCCAAAAACCTGCGCTATTTTCTCCGTATCCTTGTATACCTGCGATGTTTCGCTGTACATGCCGCCGGAACCGAAAAGAAAGGAATTTTGACGCTGGGCCAGAAAGCTTGGCACAAATGCCAGCAGCAATACAACCGACAGAGGCGCGCAAATCCGTACGGCAACCCTGCCGAACCGTTTGAAGGAGGGTAGAAAGGAACGGTGATGCGTCCTGTCCATGAGACTTGAAAAATAGATAGCCAGCACGGGCAGCAGGAACATAACGCTCATAAAGCTGAGCAGCGTGCCCTTGGCCAGCACAAAGCCCATATCCGGCCCCAGGCGGAAGCGCATCAGTGTCAGCGCCAGGAAGCCGAACACCGTGGTCATGGCACTGGCCGCGATGGAGGAGGCGGAAGCTGCCATGGCCTTGCGCATCGCCTCCGTCACCTGCAGGCCCTGCTTGCGGTACTCTGCGAACCTGTGTAGCAAAAACACCGCATAATCCATGGAAACGGCAAGCTGCAGCACCGCGCCGGTAGCCCTGGTAACAAAGGAAATTTCGCCTAAAAATGCATTGGTGCCCTCGTTGATGACGATAGCCACGCCGATGGCGATTACAAACAGCAGCGGCTCCAGCCAGGAACTGGTGGTTAAAAGCAACACCAGCAGGACCAGCGGGACCACATACAGTATGATTTTCCCGATCTCTTTCATGATGGACGTCTTTACCGTGGCCAGGTTTACAAGTTCTCCGGAAAGCAGGCTGCGCTCACCGCACAACGCGCGGACGCTTTTGATGATCTCCTCCCCCCGGTCTTCGTCTCCCGTTGCGAGGAAAAGCGCCGCACCGTCCTTGTACCAGGCTGAAACCGTCTCCTGGTCATACACTGAAAGCGGCTGCTTTACATCCGCCACATCGTCCAGCCATGTAACGCCGGTGATTCCGGGAAGCTCCGACAGGGCTTCCTTTATTTTCAGCGCCTGTGCCACAGATATGTCCGGCACATATACATTCAGGTTGGGCAGCGCGCCGCCGAAAGTCTTCTCATAAAGCGCGATAGCCTTGGTGGAAGGCGCGTCCTTTGGCAAATAATCCGCCAGATTATAATTGACCTTTGTCACGAGCATCAAAGCAAGGCAAACAGCCAGCATCCCAACCGTAACAAACAGTACGGTTTTTTTGTGCCCGATGATCCTTCCTGCAAATTTTTCCATTCCTCCACCCCCTCAATGAACAAATGTTGATTTATCGCCATTTGTTCAGTATAATCAAAGAGGCGTGCCATCACAATGATCAAACAGCCGCAATGCTGTTCAATACTTGACAGAGATCATTATCCTGTTGATTGGAGGTGTAAATTTCATGGAAATCGGGGCTGCGGACAGGCGTGTGCGCAGAACGCAAAACCTGCTCAAGCAGCATCTCATCAGTCTGCTCCTTTCCAAGGATCTGGAGGAGATTACGGTGACGGAGCTTGTTTCTCTGGCGGATATCAACCGGGGCACCTTCTACCTGCATTACAGGGATATCCGCGATCTGTACAACCAGATAGAAGCCGGCATCGTGGAGGATTTCAATATTATCCTCCGAAGGCAGACCCATCCGGAGAGAGGCAGGACCCTGGCCGTGATGGAGGAAGCGCTGCTTTTTCTGAAGCAAAACACCGATGCCTGCATCGCCATCCTCAGAACCGACGGCGTCGTGTTCCTGTTCAAAATGCTGGAGTATGGGCGCCCCAAGACGCCCAAGGAATGGCAGCTCCTTTTGGGTGACGGCGTGGAGATCGACCGGGAATACTATTACGCTTTTATTGCCACCGGCTGTGTCGGGCTTCTGCGGGTATGGCTGGAAAACGGCATGCGGGAACCTCCGGAGGAGGTAGCCAGGCTGGCCTGGCGCATCATTGAAAACTGCGCCGGCAGGTAAACGCCCATGTTGCTCTTAAGGCCAAGTACAGAATGCTGCGGCTTGCGCGCTTGACAGAGCAGGATGCTTGCTATATCATAAGGATAAACCCAGGAAAAAGGCAAAGCAGCCGAAAGGCTGCGACGCAAAACTACAGGGCCTTTGGCATAAGCCAATGGCAGCCAGTTGTCGAAAGGGAGTGCAAGCCATGAAAGGGAAACTTATCTCCGTTCTTTTGGTTACCGTTATGTGTGTATCCATCCTTCTGCCTGCTTTTGCAGACAGCGAGCCTGGCAAGGACCCGGACGTGCAGCCCGGCATGATCACGGAGGAGCTGGAAAACGAAGCCGCCTCTTACTCTCTGCCTATCGGCCAGTATCTTCTCATCAAATACATTGCAGAGACGGAAAGCATATCCATTGAAGAAGCGATCGACGCTTACGGCGGGTTTTCCCTGGGCGAACTCCTGACCCAGTTCCCGGATGCCGGGTATATGTTTGAAGCCCAGCAGGATGAAATGGATCTGAGTACCCTGCTCACACCCGAACAGCTTGCCGCGCTGGAAGCAGCTTTCGCGTTGCAAAAGGATGCCGTTACCAGCGCTGAAAAGGTATTTCACGACGCTTTCCAAAGCATCAAGGCGGCATACAGGAGTAAGATTCATACCGTAAAGCAGGACGAGCGGAAGGCGGACGCAGCGTCCATACAGGCGGCTTTGGATTCCCTCAAGGAGCAAATGCTTGCGGAATACAACATCGCCCTGAAAACAAGGGATGAGGCCGTGGCTGCGGCCAAGTCCGTTTTTTTGGAGGCCGTCACGGCTGCCGGTATTGCACAGGATCTACTGGATTCTTTCTTCAACTGGCACCTGCGCAAGGAACTGAACACGCAAAATCAGCTGAAAGGTTTTTTGCAGGAGTTCGTTTATCATGCTCAGGCAAACAAACCCGGCACGAACCGTACCGGGAACCAGGAGAACAATGGAAACGGCAGCCAGAATGGCAAGGATCAGGACAACGGTAAGGCACCGGAAAACAAGCCAGATCATTCTCAAGGCGGCGGATCAACAAAGGACAATGGGTCCGGCGGAAAACCGGACAACAATCCGCACGGCGGCGGCAAGAAGAAATAGTATGAAAAGGTTTCTCCCGCCTTCTTATGTGTTTCCACGAGCGCCGCTCCGGGTATGTTTGAAGGAGCTTTGCAAAAAGGGAATCCTGTCCGCGCCGAAACCGCGAACAGGTTCCCCTTTTTTGTTTGCAGGAAATGCCTATTTGACAGGGATTCCTTGACATTTTTGCATCCGTTTGATAGTCTGAAACCGCAGCGGAAAATCCGCCTTCATTGTTGAAGATGTATAGATTGATTGAGAGGTACACATATGGACGCAAAGCAACTGGTTTCCCAAATGACGCTTGAAGAAAAGGCGTCTCTCCTTTCGGGGAAAGGATTTTGGCATATCAAAGGCGTGGAGCGGCTTGGACTTCCCTCCGTAATGGTTTCCGACGGCCCCCACGGGCTGCGCAAGCAAGCTGCCGCCGGCGACCATCTGGGCCTGAACGAGAGCGTTGCCGCCGTATGCTTTCCCAGTGCCGCGGGGCTTGCCTCCTCTTTTGACAGGGAGCTTATGCAAACGCTGGGCGAGGCATTGGGCGAGGAATGTCAGGCGGAGGATGTGGCCATCTTGCTTGGACCGGCGGTGAACATCAAGCGTTCGCCCCTGTGCGGCCGCAATTTTGAGTATTTTTCCGAAGACCCCTGTCTGACAGGGGAACTGGCCGCTTCCTACATCAAAGGCGTACAGTCCAAGCATGTGGGTGTCAGCCTGAAGCATTACGCCGTCAACAATCAGGAGCACAGGCGCATGAGCGTCAACGCCGTGGTGGACGAGCGGACGCTGCGGGAGATCTATCTGGCCGGCTTCGAAAAGGCGGTAAAACACGCTAAGCCCTATACGGTGATGTGCTCCTATAATAAGGTCAACGGCACCTACGCCAGCGAAAACAAAAAGCTGCTCACCGATATATTGCGCGAGGAATGGGGCTTTGATGGGTTTACCGTCACCGATTGGGGTGCCTGCAGCGACCATGTGGCGGGAGTTGCGGCGGGGATGGACCTGGAGATGCCCTCCCTAAGCGATGCCAGCGACAGGCTGGTGGTCCAGGCGGTTAAAGAAGGCAAGCTTGACGAGTCCGCGGTGGACCGCGCCGCGGAACGGATCGTGGCCATCATTTTGCGGTACCTTGGGCACCGTGATCCTGCCGCCGTGTTTGACCGGGGTATCCACCACCACCTGGCGCGGCGCATCGCCAGGGAAAGCATGGTGCTGCTCAAGAATGAGGGGAATCTGCTGCCCATCCGCGGCAACAAAAAAATTGCCTTCATCGGCAAGTTTGCCAAGGAACCCAGGTTTCAGGGCGGCGGCAGTTCCCATATCAACGCCAGCGAAGTCACGTCCGCATGGCAGGCGGTACGCAGCGTCCACGGCGGTGTGGCCTACGCCCAAGGATATGATACAAACGAGGATACGGTCCTGCCTGAGCTTGTAAGCGAGGCGGTGGAGGCAGCAAAGGCGGCGGACATGGCGGTGCTCTTTTTGGGGCTTCCGGACGCCTTCGAGTCGGAGGGGTATGACCGCGAGCACATGCGCCTGCCCAACTGCCAATTGGCGCTGCTTCAGGAAGTGCTCAAGGTCCAGCCCCGGGTGGCGGTGGTACTGCATAACGGCTCCCCCGTGGAAATGCCTTGGGCGGACCGCGTACCGGCCATCCTCGAATCGTACCTTGGCGGCCAGGCCGTGGGCGGTGCCGTGGTGGATCTGCTGTTTGGGGCGGCCAGCCCCTGCGGCAAACTGGCGGAAACCTTCCCGCTGCACTTGGAGGATAATCCCTCCTACTTGAACTTCCCCGGCGACGGGGACACGGTGGAATACCGGGAAGGGATCTATGTGGGGTACCGCTACTATGAAAAAAAGAAAATGGATGTGCGTTTCCCCTTTGGCCACGGGCTGAGCTACACTTCCTTCGCGTATGCCAATCTCCGTTTAAGCGCGGAGCAAATCACGGAGGATGAAACGGTTGCCGTATCGGTGGACATCAGCAACACAGGCACCGTGGCGGGCAAGGAGATTGTGCAGCTGTACGTTTCCAGCGCCCATAAGGGCATCTCCCGGCCGGAGAAGGAACTGAAGGCTTTTGCCAAGGTGTTTTTGCAGCCGGGGGAAACCAAAACGGTGACCATGACCCTTGACCGCCGGGCTTTCGCCTACTATGAAACCGCGCTTCCCGGCTGGCATGTGGAAAACGGCGCGTATGATCTGCTCATCGGCGCTTCCTCAAAGGACATCCGGGTAAAGGGCCGGCTGGAGATGGCCGGCTCCCCCGCCCTTCCCCACCGCTTCACAGCCGATTCCACCTTGGGCGACGTTATGGATTCGCCCAGTGGGCAGGCGGTAGCAGAGCAGATTTTCAAAGGGATGCGTTCCTTTACCGAAGCTGCCGGCGACGGCTCCGCCGTTTCCGGTGATATGATGGCAGCCATGATGCGGGATATGCCGCTGCACGCCATCGCGTCCTTTGCGGGGGAGCAAATGAACAGGGATGTCCTCGCGGGCATGGTCCGTATGCTCAACGGCGAAGCGGACTAACATCATAATTCCTTGAAAAGAGAAAAGCAGCCGCGGCGGAAAAAATCTCCGCCGCGGCTGCATATGGTATATCCCTATGCTTCCTCCTGCCGGCCCGTTGGGATCACCTGTGAAAAGCGCATCTTCAGCGTGAAGCCCTCCCGGCAGACAATGGCACAATACAGCTTTTTCCCTTGTTCTTCAAAAGCCATCAAAAGCACCTCGGCGGCCCATTTTGATTTGGGCGGTTGCAGGTCGCCTTTCAGGCGCAAATCTTCCACCCCATAAAACAGGATGTTTTCCTTTTCCTCCTGTTTTTTCAGATGCAGGTTTAAAAGGGCGGATTCCCGGCCGCCCATATCGGCGCGCCAAACCTCAAAGCCGTCGACCCACCAGCCCTTATAACCGTTGTTCTCGCCATAGCGGGCGGCAAAACCCCTGTTGAGCCGGCGCCGGATTTTCAGAAAATTCCGCTGATTCTCCGTCTCCGCGGCATCCGTCCAGCTTCCGTCATACAGGCGGCTCAAGATGATCTCCTTCAAATCCACTGCCTCTTCCCCCCTTCCCCTGCCGAATCGATTGTAACATCAATAAAATGAAGCGTCAACAGACATTTCCATAGACATAAAACGGATTTCATGAAAACCTCTTTTCCCTCTTGACAAAAAAGAACACCTCTTTTATAATCGGGTTATCAGAAATGTAACTAGTTACAAACTTTTTTCAAAGCAATCAGCCGCTCTTTTTTGAAGTCATGCCGGAAGGGGGATTTCTGTGACGATCCACGATATTTCCAAGCTGGCCAATGTGTCTGTGGCCACAGTATCCCGGGTGCTGAACGGAAACCCGAACGTGACGGAGAAGACGCGGGAAAAAGTGATGGCCGTAATCCGTGAGAAAAACTACACCCCCAATGCCTTTGCAAGAGGTTTGGGGCTGGATACCATGCGCACCGTCGGCATATTATGTGTGGACCCGGCTGACCCGGAGGCCTGTCCCTCGCTTCAGTTTGCCATAGGCTTCGTGCAGCGGGAACTGCGCAAGCAAAATTTTGACTCCCTTTTGTACTGTGTGGGTTATAACATGCTGGAGAAAGAGCGGTCCATCCAGGCAATGCTGGACAGGCGTGTGGACTCCATCATCATTATAGGCTCCTTTTTTATCGAGTCCAATGTAAAGAATAACCTGTGTATATTGCAGGCGGCGCAAACCACGCCCGTCTGGCTGATCAACGGCCGCCTGGACAACGTGCCCAATGTGTTCAGCTCCTGCTGCGACGATTTTGACGGTGCTTACAATGCCACCAAGGCGCTGATCGCTTCCGGCAGCCGTGACTTGCTGATGCTTCACTACTCCAGCACCTATTCAGAACGCCAAAAAATAGAAGGGTACAAAAAGGCCCTTTCTGACAGCAACCTTCCTTTAAGAAACGAGTACATCCAGGAATGCGCCACCGATATCCGGGAGGTGGGCAAAAAAATTGCAGACTTGGCGAATAATGGCCTTAAATTCGACGGTTTGTTCGCCACCGAGGATGAATTGGCGGTAGGTGCTTTGAAATATGCCGCATCAAGCGGCATCTCCGTGCCGGACTCCCTTCGTGTGGTCGGCTACTCCAACTCCAAGCTTGCGCTCTTTTCCACGCCGGAGCTTACCAGTGTCGATCAGAACATCGAGTCCCTGTGCGTCATGACCGTGGCGCTTTTGGTAAGCCATCTCATGGGCATGAAGACACCGGCAGTGGCCACTGTGAAGGCCGATATCGTTTACCGCAGGACGCTCCCCCTTCCGCAGCCGTCATTGACATCCGTCCAGTAGCGGCGGATGTTGATAATAAAAAAAGGAAAAGGAGAATCCACATGAAGAAAATCGTCGCACTCACCCTGGCGCTGTTGATCGCGCTGTCTGCGGGGTCTTCCCTGGCGGCAGAATATCAATTGCGCACATCCACCAACCTGGCCGCCACCGGCACGGTAGGCCGCGGGCTGCAAAAATTTGTGGACCTGGTCAACGAAAAAGCTGCCGGCCGCATTGAAGCGGTCTGCAATTTTGGCAGTGAACTGGGCAGTCAGGCCGAGCAGGTGGAAATGTGCCAGCTTGGTACGCTGGAAATGGTGGTTGCCGCTCCCGGTACCGGCCCGGGCGCCTGGGTGCCCGAACTGCTGCTCTTCGAGTTCCCGTACCTTTTCAAGGATAACGCCCAATACCGCCGTATGCTCAAGGGCATGGAGACGGAAGTCACCAAGCGCGTGGAGCCCTATGGATTCATTGCCATGGCGGGCCAGAGCCAGGGTGCGCGCCATATGCTGACAGTCAAGCCCGTGGAAAAGCTTTCTGACCTGCAGAACTTGAAAATGCGCGGCCCCAACGCCATGTATATCAGCATGTTCAACTCCCTTGGCGCGGCCGGCACCACCATGGACTGGAACGAGATCTACACCGCCCTCCAAAACAAGACCATCGATGGCATGGAAGCCTCCCCTTCCATGATTCACTCCATGAAGTTTGAGGACAACGCGAAAAACCTGACCATTACCAACCACATCATCGCCTGCGTCTACTATTTCTTCAATGAGAAGTGGTTCAATGCCCTGCCCGAAGACCTGCAAGCCATTGTGAAAGAATGCGCCGATGAAGCCGCCGCCTACCAGGCCGAGATCGACGACGTGGACCAGGGCGATGCTCTGGAAGCCATGAAGGCGGAAGGTGTGACGGTACACGAGCTCACCGACGCGGACAAGTGGGTGGAGGCCTGCGCGCCCATGCTGGCGGAATACCGCGCCAAGGGTGAAAACTGGTCCACCTTCATCGATGCCATGCTGGCCATTGAGTAGCTTTCCTTTTGTCCGTTGCCCGCCCTGTTCCGGGC
>JAEWVC010000017.1 GCA_023459275.1 Bacillota bacterium
GTAAAATTTCCCCTCACCCTGCCCGGCCTGCCCAATAACCGCGTTGCTATTGCCATTCGGTCCCCCGGCCCGGTATATACATTTGTGTGTTCCTAGGGTATAATGCCAAAAGATTGTTTCAGCGGGAGCGGGGTTTGACGATGCCGTTGATTGAAGTGAAGGACCTATGCAAGACCTTTGAATACACCAAAAAGGAGGAGGGCATGAAGGCCTCCCTCCGTTCGCTCTTCCACCGGGAGAAGCTGTACAAGCAGGCGGTGAAGGGCATCGGCTTTTCCCTGGAAAAGGGGGAGATGGTGGGCTTCCTGGGCCCCAACGGCGCGGGCAAGACCACCACGTTGAAGATGCTCTCCGGCATCCTATTTCCCACCTCCGGGGAAGCCCGGGTCATGGGCTATGTGCCTTGGGAACGGAAAAAGGATTTCAAGATGCGCTTTGCCATCGTTATGGGGCAAAAAAGCCAGCTGTGGTGGGATCTTCCGGCTTCGGAGTCCTTTGCGCTGAACAGGCATATCTATGAAATTGATGAGGCGGAGTACCGCAGGACCCTGGGGGAATTGACGGAGCTGATGGACGTAAAGGACCTGATGGGCGTGCAGGTGCGGCGTTTGTCTCTGGGCGAGCGGATGAAGATGGAGCTCATCGCCTCCCTTCTGCACAAGCCGGAGGTGATGTTTCTGGACGAGCCCACCATCGGCCTGGACATCCTTTCCCAGAAACGCATCCGGGCGTTTCTCCGGCAGTACAACCGGGAAAAACAGACCACGGTGCTTTTGACAAGCCATTCCCTGAGCGACATCGAGGACCTGTGCCGCCGCACCGTGGTCATCGCCCAGGGGGAAATCGCCTATGATGGGGAGTTGAAGCGGATCAACGATATGTTCGGGGAGCGCAAGCGCATCCAGGTCACCTTTGAAACCGAGGAAGCGGCGCGGACGGACTTGGCGCGCTTTGGCACCGTCTGCCAGAAGGAGGGCCTTACGGCGGAGGTGGAGGTAAACCGGGATCAGGTGCGGCCGGTGACCAGGGCCATGCTGGATACCTTGCCTGTGACGGACATCAACATTGGCGACATCCCCGTGGAGGAGGGCATCGCCCGGCTGTACGCAAGGGGGAACGGGGGATGATTTTCCGCAAGTACCTGTATTCCCTGAGTCTTGGCGTCAAGGAAACCATGATGTACCGGGCGGATTTCTTTATGACGCTTTCAAGCGCGGCGTTCCCCATCATGATCCAGGTCTTTATGTGGCAGGCGCTGTACAAGGGGGCCCAAACGGCGGAGCTGTTCGGCCGCGGCCATGCCCAGATGATGGCCTATTCCGTATCCGCGGCCATCCTGTGGCGGCTTTTGCGCACAGGATTTGAGTATGACATCAACGAGGACATCAAAAACGGGGGCCTGAGCAAGTATGTCATTCGGCCCGTGGGCTACCTGCCCTACCGGCTGAGCTGTTTTCTGGGGCAGAAGATCGGCACGCTGCTGGGCGGGCTGACGCTGATGGCGCTGGCGCTTTCCCTGGTGGGGCTTGCCTTCCATACGGCGCCGGTGACGCTGTCCGGGGTCTTGCTGTTCCTCCCCGCGCTTTTGCTGGCGCTGGCGCTGAACTTTTTAATCTTCTTCTGCGTGGGGATGTGGGCCTTCTGGCTGTCGGAGATCGGGTTCCTGTTCGAGGCGGTGCGCATCGTGATCGTGGTATTGAGCGGAGGCATCTTCCCCCTGGAGATTTTCGGAAATGCCATGCGCACCGTATTGAAATGCCTGCCCTTTTCCTGGGCGGTGGGCTTCCCGGTGGATGTGCTGACCGGCGCGGCGGCAGGGAGCGCGGTGCTTGCCGGGCTTGCGGCGCAGGCGCTCTGGATCGGCCTGATGCTTTTGCTCAGCGCGTTTTTGTGGCGTCTGGGCTCTTCCAAATACCTGGCGGCGGGGGGCTGATGATATGCGGGAAATCAAAAAGCACCTGGCCCTGTGGGGCCTGCTGATGAAGAACAGCCTCATGAGCCAGTTGGAGTACCGGGCAAATTTCTTTACGGGCATCGCCATGGAGCTGGGGTATTTTCTGGCCAAGATCGTGTACATGGTGGTGGTGTACAAGACCGGCGTGCCCATCAACGGCCTTACGCCGGATGAGGTGCTGGTGTTTTTCGGCTCCTACATGGTCGCCACCGGCCCCTATGCCGGGCTGTATATGATGAACCTGTTCGCCATCGGCCGCCAGGTGCA
The DNA here is from genome assembly GCA_023459275.1 of Bacillota bacterium. Classification (GTDB taxonomy): domain Bacteria; phylum Bacillota; class Clostridia; order Christensenellales; family Aristaeellaceae; genus JAEWAH01. The sequence goes on from JAEWVC010000017.1 coordinate 2,222, forward strand.
GTCCGGGGAGCTGGACCTGCTGCTGGTCAAGCCCGTGTCGCTGCAGTTTATCCTGACGCTGAAAAGGAGCGACCTGGCGCTTTTCACCACGGATGTGCTGCTGGGCATCGCCGCGGTGACGGTAGGCCTTGTCCGCATGGCGGTCCCGGTGGGGGTGCTTGATGTGCTGGGCTATCTTGGGTATATGGCCACAGGGTCGCTCATCGGCTACGCCATGTTCCTGCTGCCCCAGGTGCTGGCCTTCCGCCTGATCAAAACCAACGGGCTGGCGGGATTGGTGGACTCTTCCTGGGATTTCAACAACATGCCCATGGGCACCTACAGCCGCCTGGTCCAGCAGATCGGCGTATTTCTGGTACCCATTTTCGTGATCACCAACTTCCCGGCGCTTTTCATCCTCAAAAAAATGGACCTTCTATATGCCCTGTGGGGCATCCTGGGGCCGTCCCTGTTCCTGTTTCTGACAAGCTTTCTGTTCAACCGGGGACTCAAGCATTATCAAAGCGCCAGCAGCTAAAGGAGCGGGATCAATGAGGGAGGCCTCCTTTTTCGAAAGGAGGCCTCCCCGCCATTTTCTCACTCCGTCACCACGGTTATGGTGCTTCGGATCATGCCCATCCAGCAGGTATAGGTGAAGGTGCCGGTGCGCTCCGGGGTGAACTCGATGACGTTGTCGCCCACCTCCAGCGCCTTTTCGATCTTGTATTCCGGGATCTGCAGCGCGGAGTTGCAGCCGTTAAGGCTGCTTTTGCCGGCGCTGATGGTCCACTTGACGGGGATGCCCGCCTTTACGGTGATGGCAGGATAGCCGTAGGGCGTGAGCTTGGAGGCAATCTCCTGTATCTGCTGGAGGGGCTGCGGGCTGGCTTTGGCGTTTTCCTGCGCCTGCGGAGTGGCCTTGGCCGTTTGGGCGGTTGCCGCGGGGGTGCTTTTTGCCGCGATGCTGCCGGCGCCGGAGAGCGCCCACCCGTTGCCAAGCATGGACAGTCCCATGACCACCACCAGCGCCGCCCCCGCCATGGCCATGCCCTTAACAAATTTGCGGCTCAAAAGGGAAGATAAAGCACCCAGGGCAAACATCAGGGGCACCGTGCCCAGGCTGAACAGCAGCATCGATAAGGCGCCGCCCCATGCGCTGCCGGTGGAGAGGGCGTACAATTGCATGGCCTGCAGGGGGCCGCAAGGCATGAGGCCGTTGAGCAGGCCTACGTACAGCGGGCTGCTGCCCCGGAATTTTTCACGGGAGATCCTCCGGCCCAGGGCTTTGGGCAGACGCGGGACCAGGCGGCCAAGGAAGGGAAACAGTCCGGAGAGATGGAGGCCCATCAGCACCATAAAGACGCCTGCCAGGACTTGAAATATGCCCTTCATCGCGCCGGAAAGCTGGATAACGGAGCCCGCGGCGCCTACGATCCCGCCGATCACCGTATAGGCGGTGACCCGGCCCAGGTTGTACTGAAGGCTGGGGAGGACTCCGGCAAATCTGCCCTGATTCTCCGTTTTCTTCAGGCTCTGGGATAGGTTGATGCCCCCGCACATGGCCGTGCAATGGACGGAGGTCAGCAGGCCGATGACAAAAAGCATCCCATAGGCCATGTCTGTCCGCGCCAGGGGAAAGAGGTTGAATATCTGAAACCAGCCAAAGCGCGAGCCCAACAGGAGCAGCAGCAGCAATGCGGCCAGCGTCCCGGCGGCCTTTAGGTAGCCGGGCTTTTGCACCGCGCCTGCTGGTGCCGCTTCCACTGTATACCCAAGGGCCGCGATGGTTTCCTCAAAGGAAGACGGCTTTGCTTTTTCAGGATCAAAGATAACGCTTACAGTCCCGGCCGGCGCGCTGGCCTTTGCCTTCACGACGCCGGGAAGCTTCCTAAGACCGCTTTCAATGCTTGCTTCGCAGCCCGCGCATGTCATGCCGCTCACAGAAAGCTTTTTTTCCACGGTGGTTGGGTTCATTGCACCGCTCCTTTCGCCTTTCAAAGGGATAGCCTATGGGTTTGATGATAGCAGACAGTTATGAACAAACTGTTGCCGCGCCGCTTGGAATTTTATGAAACAATAGAAATTAAGGTTTTGCGGGAGGGCACATTTTGAAAAATGTGCCCTCCCGCTATATTATTGCTCTGCCACCTATATCTTGCGCGTCGCGGCGGATCTTTTCACGCATAGCCGCGTCGCTGAACCTTGAAATAGCGCTGCTATTCCTTCGGTTCTGCTCCTTGCTCTGCGCAAAAATCTTCCGCCGTTTTGGCGCAATTTTTGTTTGGCAGAGCAATAACCAAAAGCTTTCCGCCGTTTTATCGACACCCCAGGCGGGATGTGGTATACTCATCAGGTTATTTATCAGGAGGGGAATTGGACAAAGCATGATCAGCGCACAGGGAATATCGTTGCAATACGGCGGGCGGGAGCTGTTCAAGGAGGTGAGCGTGCAGTTCACCCCGGGCAACTGCTATGGCCTCATCGGGGCCAACGGGACGGGGAAGTCCACCTTTTTAAAAATTTTGGCGGGGGATCTGGAACCCACAAGGGGCGAGGTAACCAAAAAGCCCGGGGAGCGGATCGCCGTTTTGCGGCAGGACCACTTTGCCTTTGACGATCATACGGTACTTGATACCGTGCTGATGGGGCACCCGCGGCTGCATGAAATCATGACCGAAAAAGAGCGGCTGTACGCGAAGGCCGATTTCAGTGACGCGGACGGATTGGAGCTTGCGGCGCTGGAAGGGGAGTTCGCGGAGATGGACGGCTGGAACGCCGAGCCCAACGCCCAGGCGCTGCTGAACGGTTTAGGAATTACCGGCGAATACCATCCGCTTTTGATGCGGGAGCTTAACGGCGCGCAAAAGGTGAAGGTGCTTCTGGCCCAGGCGCTGTTTGCCACTCCGGACATTCTGCTGATGGACGAGCCCACCAACGACCTGGACCTGCACGCCATCAAGTGGCTGGAGGACTTTTTGACGGAATTCCCCAACACGGTGATTGTGGTGTCCCACGACAGGCATTTTCTGAACCATGTGTGCACCCACATCGTGGACATTGATTTTGGCAAAATCCAGACGTATGTGGGCAACTATGATTTTTGGTACGAGTATACGCAGCTGGCCGCCAGGCAGCAGCGGGACCAGCGCCGGCGCAACGAGGAGAAGGCCAAGGAACTGGAGGAGTTCATCCGCCGTTTCAGCGCCAACGCCTCCAAATCCCGCCAGGCCACCTCCCGCAAGAAGCTGCTGGACAACCTTGACATGGGAAACTTTGTGCCGTCCTCCCGGCGGTATCCTTTCATCCGCTTTGAACAGGCCCGGCCGGTGGGCAACGACGTGCTCACGGTTACTAACATCAGCAAAACGGTGGCCGGCCGCAAGGTGCTGGACGGCGTGAGCTTTATGGCAAGGCCCGGGGACAAGATCGCCTTCGCGGGGAAGGACGAGCTGGCGCGCACCACGCTGTTTCAGATCCTGGCGGGGGAGCTTGAGCCGGACGAAGGGGAATACAAGTGGGGCGTCACCACCACGCAGGCGTATTTTCCAGCCGACAGCAGCGCGTATTTCAGCGGGGTGGATCTTTCGCTGGTGGATTGGTTAAGGCAGTACTGCGAGGATAAGCATGAGGTGACCATCCGCGGCTGGCTGGGGCGCATGCTCTTTTCGGGGGACGAGGCGCTCAAGCAGGCCAAGGTGCTGTCCGGCGGCGAGCGGGTGCGCTGCATGCTGACCCGGATGATGGTTTCCGGCGCGAATGTCCTGATCATGGATGAGCCCACCAACCACCTGGATTTGGAGGCCATCACCGCGCTAAACGAAGGGATGACGGAGTACAAGGGCACGATGCTTTTTGCTTCCCGGGACCATCAAGTGAACCAGACGGCGGCCAACCGCGTGATTGAGCTGATCCCCGGCGGGATCATCGACCGCAGGGAGAGCTTCGATGAATACCTGGAATACAAGGAAACACTGGCGTAGCCGCTTCAATATCCGTCAGTGAAGGCTTTTGGGGGAGGGGGCGTTTTTGAAAAACGCCCCCTCTCGCCTGCTTTCCGCCTTATTCTCCTCCCTCCAGCGCCTGCCGGAGGTCGGCGATGAGGTCGTCGATATGCTCGATGCCCACGGACAGGCGGATGGTGCCGGGCCTGATGCCGCTGCGGAAAAGTTCCTCCCCGCTCAATTGGGAGTGGGTGGTGCTGGCGGGGTGGATCACCAGGGATTTGGCGTCCGCCACATTGGCCAGTAGGGAAAAGATCTGCAGCCGGTCGATGAAGGCCTTGGCCTCCTTCGCGCCGCCGGAAAGCTCAAAGGTGAAAATGGAGCCGGCCCCCTTGGGAAAATATTTGTCATACAGCGCTTTGGAGCCGCTGTCCGGGAGGGAGGGATGATTGACCCTTGCCACCCTGGGATGGCTATTCAAAAAGTCAACAATCTTCAAGGCGTTTCCCACGTGGCGCTCCACCCGAAGGGACAGCGTTTCCAATCCCTGCAACAGCAGGAAGGCGTTCAGGGGTGCCAGGGCGGCGCCGGTATCCCGCAAAAGGATGACCCGTGCGCGGATGATGTAGGCAAGGTTGCCCACCGCCTCCCACAGCTTCAGTCCGTGGTAGCTGGGATCGGGGGTGGTAAACTTGGGAAACTTGCCGGAGGCCGCCCAGTCAAACCTTCCGCCGTCTACGATGACACCCCCGATGGTGGTGCCGTGGCCGCCGATGAACTTGGTGGCGGAGTGCACCACGATATCCGCGCCGTGCTCCAAGGGCCTGAACAGGTAGGGCGTGGCGAAGGTGTTGTCCACAATCAGCGGAATGCCGTATTTATGGGCCAGGGCGGCATAGGCGTCCACATCCATAATGCTGGAATTGGGGTTGCCCAGGGACTCGATGAAGAGGGCTTTTGTATTTTCGCGGATGGCGCTCTCAAACCCCGCAATACCGTCCTCGTACGGGTCTACGAAGGTGGTTTCGATGCCGTAGTCCAAAAGGGTATGGGCAAACAGGTTGTAGGTGCCCCCGTAGACGGTGGTGGCAGACACGATATGATCCCCGGCAAAGGCGATGTTCAAAATCGCGTAGGTGGTGGCCGCCGCGCCGGAGGCCGTGGCCAGCGCCGCGGCGCCCCCTTCCAGTGCTGCGACGCGCTTTTCCAGCACGTCCACGGTGGGGTTCATGATCCGGGTGTAGATGTTGCCGCCTTCCTGCAGGCTGAAACGGGCCTCCGCGCTGTCTGCGCCGGGGAAAACATAAGAAGTGGTCTGGTAGATGGGCACTGCCCGGGCGCCGGTGGCGGAATCAGGCATCTCCTGGCCGGCGTGGACCTGCAGGGTTTCGAATTTCCAGGGGGAATGGGAATCCGTCATGAGAAGCGCCTCCTTTAATCTCTTAATTCATATATGTTTACTATGAATTAAGAGCATTATATCACTGCCCCGGCGGATGTCAATCCCCTGACACAAAAAAATCCCCGCGAGGGGGAGAAAAGAGCCATTGCATAATTCCGGCGCCGGCAAATACAGCCATGGCCTGGGCGGTTATTTTCCGCGCCAGGCCATGTTCATATAGACACCGCCGGCGGCAAGCTCGGAAAGCATCTGCCGGAGGCGCTTTTCACGGGTTTCCGGGCGCCTGGCCCGTGTGATCCAGCCGATGTAGTCGTTCTGCTGGTAAGGCGGGCGGCTGTGATAGGCATCCAGCAGCCCGTTTTGCGAAAGCCGGAGAAGCACATCCTCCGGCATGGGATAGATTTCCCGCTGGAGGCGCGAGGTGTCCATGGGCGTTACCCTCCTTCGGGGTTGGGAGAGCCTCAGTCCAGGGCCAGGGAAAGGTAGGGCGGCGCGCCGGCCAGCTCCGGTTCCGCAATCAGCCAGCGGATCATGCCGAAGGGCTGCGTTTCCGCACCGGCAAAACTGCCTTCCATGAGGCGCAGGGTGTATCCGGATGCGCCAAGCTGCCCATGAAGCAGGGAAACCGCCGTAGGTATATCCATGCCTGCAAGGGCCAGTTCCCGGATGAGCACGCCATCTCCTTGCCTTTCCCAGGCGGCACAGCCCTCGCCGCGCCCAAGGGAAAGCTTTGTGACACCGCCCGCCTCCCCGAAGGTTTCCATGGCATAGCGAATATCGCTTGTGTTCCAGCGGGCGTACAGGCGGCTTTTTACAAAGGCGGCGTCCCGGAGGCGGGCGTATTCCCCGGAAGAACACGGTTCAATCCGGCTATTTTCGGGAAAAGGCGGCAAAGACGCGGCGGATAGATGGAGGATATTAAGGGCGAAGGCTGTTTGATACCCCCGCTTGCCGTAAAAATCAAAAAGGCTTGGGGTGGCCGGCACCAATATGGCTGCGGCCTCGCCTTTTTTTTGCATCTCCAAATGGGCATAGTCCAGCAGGCGGGTGCTGATCCCGCGGTTTCTGAAGGCCGGCGCCGTGGCCACGGCGTAGATGTACCGGGCGGGAAAATCCCCCCGGCTGGAGGACAGCGTTACGGGCAGCATGGTCAGCATGCCCGCAACGGTACCCTCAAAGACCTCCACCAGCATGTTTTCATCCTTGTGGCGCAGGGCAAAATAGGCGTCCACCGCTTCCTTGGGGTCGCCAAACACCTCCTGCCACAGGGCCTTCAGGTAGGGATGGTCTATCTTTGCCGCATACCGGATCATCGCTTGTCAGGACTCCTTCATCACTGCGTAGTATTTCTCCACCAGCCGGAGCGGGTTGTAAGACAGCTTGGCCTTGCGCAGCCCCTCCACACCGGCGTCCTCCTCGCGGTTGACATAGGGGAAGTCCAGGCAATGGTGCTGGACAAATTGCTGGTTGATCATGGGATAAGCCCCCTGGATGTCCGCAAAGGCTTTCTCAAAATGCACCAGAAAGGTGTCCTCACTCAAAGGGTCGCCGATGGAGAAGGCGACCACCCGGCCCTCCGCCCGAAGCAGGCCGCCGGAAAGCCTCAGCTCATCAAAATGCCGGATCGCCTGTTCCACCGCGCAGTATTCATCGCTCAGGGACGCGTCGTCTTTGCAACCCATTTGAAGGCACCAGGCCATGTTCATCTGCCGGGCTTCATCCCTGTTCTTTTCGTTGAGCAGTTCGTATTCCCAGGAGGGATGGTTATCCAGAAACCTGTGGATGTGGTTGCGCTTGGCGGCCAGTTTTTTGCCGGCAAGCGTAGCCAGGCTTTGGGTGTCATAGATATAGTCCGCCCCGTCCCTGTAGTAGGTGAACTCAAACCGGCCGGGATACAGTTCCTCCAGCTTTTGTTTGGCTTCGGGAAGCACCGTGTTGAAAAACAGGGGGACACCGGCCTCCCTTGCGTCCTCTATCAGGGCGTCGATCACCGGTTTGAGCGGCCCCTGGCCGGGAGGGAACAGGTACGTGGGGTTTTTCGGTTCGGATTTCAGGATCAGGTAATCATCCATCCGGGCGACCCGGAAATGGTAGATGTGCCGCCACAGAAAGCTGGTGGTAAAGCTGTATTCCAGCGCGCCGCGGTCGCCCATGGCAAACAGCCGGTCCATCCACTCCCTATCGCCGAGCGCTACTTCCTTGTAGTCAAGCTTCAAGCACCGAGGACCTCTTTTCATGTTGTTTTGGAAAACCTAACGTTCTTATTATACCAGAAAGTAGAGCTGGGAGAAACGGGAAAATAAAACCGGAGAAGGTTTCCTTCCTGAAAAAGGGACCCTCCCCGGGCACCGCAACGAAAAATTTCATTGGGTGAGCATACGGGACAGGAGATAGAGAAGCGGGGAGTTCCAATAGATGGCCACCTCGTTGGTGGAGTAGCTCTGGTCGTTGTCCACGTAGCACTTGGCGGGGGACAGGCCCTTCAAAACGTTTGCGGCGTAGGGGTCGTGAAGCCCGGCATCCGGGCCGCCCGCCAGCATGCCCGGCACCGTTTGCTTTGCCGCCTGGCTGGGCCGGTGGTGGGGATGATCCGTAAACAGTGTGCCCTGGCCTGTGATGTAGCAGTACCCCGTGGGGTTTGCGCCCATCAGGTAGTCAAGGTGGCGCCCCGCCGCGGCCCGGAATTCCGCCGCCCTTTCGGGGAAAAGGTCCGCGGCGAAGAGGAGGCGCATGGCGTTGTTGGCCATGCTCATGCTGCTACCCCAGGGATAGTCCATTCCCAAGGTGTTTCCGTAGCCGTCGGCGCTTTGAAGCAGCGCTTCGGCCTCCTTCAAAAACTGGGCGCGGATTTTTTGTGTGGAGGCGGGGGTGGCCTTCTCCCCGCAGCCCATATAGGCCAGGTGGCCGTAGGTGCCCACGTCCGCCCAGCCCAGCCCGGACAAATGGTGGGAGGAAAGGACGCCGTCCGCATAAGTTTGGTATTCCGCTTTTCCGGTGGCCCGGAACAGCTCGCAGGCCGCCCAGTAGCGCTCGTCCAGGTCGCTTCCGTCGCCATACTCCCCGGTCACGATGCCGTCCGGGTTCTTGAAGCCGCCGGGGGCGTTTTGATGCCCGGCAAGGTAGGCCCAAGCCTTTTCCGCCGCGGCGAGGCAGGTGCCGGAAAAGCCTACATCCACCGTTTGATAGACCCGGGCCGCCAGGGCCATGGCCGCGGCAAAATCCCCCGTGGCGGTTAATGAGACGGGGGTCAAAATCAGGGGCGCCGTTTCGTATTCCGGCATCACCGTGCCGGGGAAATTTGCGCAGGTGACCTTGTGGTACACGCCGCCGGTAGCTTCCTCCTGCATTTTCAGCATCCAGTCAAGCTCGAACCTCACCTCGTCCAGCACATCGGGAATGCCATTCCCGCTCTCCGGGATGTCCATATCATCGCCAAAGAGGGAGGGGGCCGCCTCATACGAAAGCAGAAGGTCCGCTGCCGTCTTGGCCGCCGGCACCACATACCGGCCATAGTCCCCGGCATCGTGCCAGCCGCCGGACACCTCCTTTTTTTCGCCGGTGCCGTACACCGCGGCCAGGCCCGTATGGCAGGCCCCGTGGGCGAAAGCCCCGGCCAGGTGGGATGAAAGCGCGGTGCCGCACCGCTGGTAATAGAAGAAGCGGAATACATCAAGGAAGCAGCCGCCGTACACCTCCCCGTCCACGGCAAAGGGGAAGGACTCCTGCCCGCCTGCCCGGACCCGGTAGACACCGGGAGCGGAAAGGGCCGTAAAATCCCCGGTGGCCACGGTATCGCCGGAGGGAGCGTCATAGGCGGCCTGCGTCATGGTTCCCGAAAACACGGTTTTGCCGGTTTCGTCCGCCACGGTAAATGTGCCGCTAAGGGCGCCGTCCCGGAAGACGGCCGTTTTTTGCGCGCCCGGCAGATAGCCTACCTGGTTGACCAGGATAGCGGGCGCATGCCGCCCGGTTTCCTGCTTGACGATGCCTGTGCCGTCCATCAAAAACACCTCCACGTTTTCAAAGGTCAGGGTATGGGTTGCAAGCGGCGCCACTCCCGCAGGCGTGCCGCAGTTGAAGCACAGCCTGGGGGCCGGATCGCTTTTTTCCGTCATGGTGAAATCAATTTGCACAGCGGTCCGTTCCCCTGCGGGCAGGGTGATCTCCTGTTGGCAGTAGCCCCGGTAGTCGCCCCCGTTTAGCTGGATGCGGGCCGTGATCCGCCTTGAAAGGGAGGAGGTTACCGCAAAAGCCAGGCGGTATTTGCCGCCGGCTTCCAGCTTGAACCCGCCGCAATACAGCTGTACCGCGTAATCCAGGTTGCTGGACTGCGTAACAGTAAGCACGCCTTTCCCGTCCGCGGCGCTGAAAGCGCCGGTACCGCCAGACTCCGTATATACGCCCCAGCCCGCATTCCCTTTGGAAAAATCGCCGTTGGCCAGCAGGTTGCCGTGAAGGGCCAGGGCGGGGGGCGTACCCCAAAGCAGCGCAAAAGCCAGTATAAGGGCGGCCGGGGAACGCGCAAAGCGGCGTACCCTCCTGATCATAGGATCAACGCTCCTTCCCTTGTCCCGCGGTGTGCAAAGGGCCTGCCTGCCGGTCTTCCGCCGTGCCGCCGGCCAGCTCATGCTTCCGGGAGTGCGCTCAATGAACGGATCCCCAAAACTTGCGGCATCCGGCCGCCCGCCGGGGCGGGAACGCTTCGCGGTTTATGAAAATACGGCGTATGATCCGGCCCCGGAAGCATGGTGTCCAGGAGATCCGGGCCATCCATGAAAATTTCACCTTTGACTTTCCTGATTATACCATAGGCCGCCGCACTTTGACCATCCCCGGACATAAACGGCGGGGAGAACGGGAAGTACAGGCTGGATTGCTGATCCCCCGGCGCACAGGACGCAATCCTATTTCCCGTTCGTAGGAGGCATCAAAAAACCAGCCCTCCCCACCGGGACGGGCTGGTTTTTATGTATGCGGCATCCTCAAGCGTTCTTGGCCAGTTCCACGAGCTGGGCGAAGCCCGGGGCATCGTTCACGGCCAGATCGGCCAGCATCTTGCGGTTGACTTCCACGTTCTTCTTTTTGAGGCCGGAGATAAAGGTGGAGTAGCTCATACCGCTCAGGCGAGCGGCGGCGTTGATGCGGGTGATCCACAGGCGGCGGAAATCCCGCTTGCGCAGTTTGCGGCCGGTAAAGGCATAGCGCAGGGAACGGGCGACCTGTTCACTTGCGGCATGGTATTGCTTGGACTTGGCGCCAAAATAACCTTTGGCCAGCTTCATCACTTTGCGGCGATTTTTAAGGGAGCTGACGGCTCTCTTGATACGTGCCATGGTGTTTCCTCCTTCAGCCGGAACGGCTTATTTGTACGGCAGCAGCGTCTTGATGGTGCGGGCCTCCGCATTGTTGTCCACAACGCCGGCGGCGCGCAGGTGGCGGGTGCGCTTGGTGGTCTTCAAATGCACCTGATGGTTGGCGTTCTGCTGCTTGTGCCGGACGATACCGTTCTTGGTGATGGAGAAACGCTTGGCGGCGCCACGGTGGGTTTTTTGCTTGGGCATGGTGATCCTCCTCTCCAAAGGTTTATTGGTTTGCCTGGCTGGCGGCCTGGGCTTTGCGCTCCGCAAAGCTCTGCTTTTCCGCCTTGGGCGCAAGGATCATGATCATGTGGCGGCCATCCAGAAGCGGGCGGCGCTCCACCGTGCAATACTCCTTGGTGCGCTCGATAAAATCTGCCATAACCTTCATGCCGATTTCGGAATGGGTGATTTGACGGCCCCGGAAACGGATCGACACCTTCACCTTGTCCCCATCCTCCAGGAAGCGGATGGCATTTTTCGCCTTCACCTGCACATCGTTTTCCTCGATGGTGGCGGAAAGCTGCACTTCCTTCAGGGAGACGATCTTTTGATTCTTGCGAAGCTCGCGTTCGCGCTTGGCCTGCTCAAAACGGTGCTTGTCGTAGTCGATCAGCTTGCATACAGGCGGCTGCGCGTTGGGAACGATCTTCACCAGATCCAGCTGCGCCTCCTCCGCCAGCTCCATTGCCCTGCGGGTGGGCATAATGCCCAACTGCACGCCGTTCTGGTCGATCAGGCGTACTTCCCTGTCGCGAATCTCCTCATTGATCATCAGCTCTGTGTCGATGTCCATACACCTCCCGGTCATTTTTCCGAAACAGCCCCGCCCCGGATACGCGCAAAAAAGCGGCGGGTACGCCACCCGCCGCTGAAACACACACCAAACCGCCTTCGCGGATTGCCATGACCCATGCAAAACAGGTTCGCAGGGTGAGAAGCGGGCAGCTTCTTCTTTGTGCAGAAAATAGTATAACAAAGATTCCAAGGCGCGTCAAGCCCCGTACGCATTTTTTGCGGCGCTTGCAGGAGACGGGACATGATCCAAAGAAGTGTACGGCCATAGCTAAGATTCGGTTCGCATTTTTTTGCAAGGAGGCGCTTACTGATGCAGGCGGATGGGATGCGTTATGCCCCCGTGGGAAAGCCCAGCCCCGTGGTGAAGCCCGGCGAGTTTGTTTTTTCGGTGATTGCTTTGGACCATGGCCACATTTACGGCATGTGCAACGGGCTGACGGAGGCGGGTGGTACCCTGAAATACGTGTACGACCCTGATCCCCAAAAAGTGAAGGACTTTTTGAAGGCTTTTCCTTGCGCTAAGGCCGCCGCATCCAAAGACCAGGTGCTGTCGGACAGGGAAACGCGGCTGGTGGCCTCCGCCGCCGTCACAAGCCAAAGGTGCCCCCTGGGGCTTGAGGTGATGGACGCGGGGAAGGATTATTTTACCGACAAGGCGCCCCTGACCACGCTTGCACAGCTTGCGCAGGCCAAGGAAAAGGTGAAAGCCACCGGCAAAAAGTATATGGTTTACTACAGCGAGCGGCTGCACGTGGAGGGGGCCGTCTATGCCGGGCAGCTGATCGACCGGGGGGCCATCGGCCGGGTGATCCAGGTTATCGGCCTGGGGCCCCACAGGCTGAACGCGCCCAGCCGCCCGCCGTGGTTTTTTGAGAAGGAAAAGTACGGGGGCATCCTGTGCGATATCGGCAGCCATCAAATAGAGCAGTTTTTGTATTATGCCGGGGCGGAGGACGCCACGGTGGTCAGCAGCCAAATTGCCAACTATGCCCACCCGGAATATCCGGAGCTGGAGGATTTCGGGGATGCGGCGCTCAGGGCGGACAACGGCTGCACCAATTATTTCCGGGTGGACTGGTTCACCCCGGACGGGCTGCGTACCTGGGGGGATGGGCGCACCATCATCCTGGGCACGGAAGGATACATTGAGATCCGCAAATACGTTGACATCTGCACGCCGGACGCCGCGGGCGACCATGTGCTTTTGGTCAACGGCGAGGGGGAAAAACGCTTTGACGTTTCCGGGCAGGTGGGATTCCCCTTCTTTGGACAGCTGATATTGGACTGCCTGAACCGCACCGAAAACGCCATGACCCAGACCCACGCCTTTAAGGCCGCGGAGCTTTGCGTCCGCGCCCAGATGCAGGCGGCAAGGATCGGGTGAGTGGGGATCAGGCCTCCGCCATCAGCAGCATGGGCTGGATTTGAATGCCGGCCAGGGCGGCGGCCACGGTTTGCGGGATCCTGTCGAAATGGGCCACCAGGGAACGGGGCTTGTTGTAGGGGTCATCCTGGCCGTAGGGCACAAAATAGACGTTGTCCGTGGCCAGAAGCTTTCCGATGTTGGAGGCGCTCAAGGCCAGGCCGTCGTTGGTGGAGACGGCGACCACCACGGGCCGGCCGTTGCGCAGGTGGGATTTGGCGCCCAAAAGCGCCGGGGTGTCATATACGCCGTTGGCCAGCTTGCCCAGGGAATTGCCCGTGGCCGGTGCCAGCACGTAGACGTCCAACGTTTTTTTGGGGCCGATGGGTTCCACCTCGTGAAGGGTGGTCAGGGGCTTTTTGCCGGTTATCTCTTCCAAGGTTTGATGAATCGCTTCCTGTGTGAAAAATCTGTTCTCCTCCCGCCCCGCGTTGTAGGAGAGGATGGGGACCACGTCGTATCCGCGGTTCACCAGTTCTTTGATCTGCTCAAACACCTTTTCAAAGGTGCAGAAGGAACCCGTCAGGGCAAAGCCCACACGGGTGGTATTCATAGGGAATCACTCCTTATGTGGGTTTGAAAATAGTCAAACAGCAGCCGCGCGGCGGTCCGCGGCGCATATTTGCCGGGGATGCCCCCCTCCCGCCAGGCTTCGATGCCGTGGCGCCCGGCCGCCTCCAGATCGATGCCATAGGGGGCGCTGGCCAGGTCGATGGCCAAGGCACCCTGATGCATGGCGGCCATCACCGCTTCCCCAGCCACGGGCGAGGGCGCGGTATTGAACAGGATGTCCGCCTGCCCGGCGGCTTCGGGCAGCGATTCCATGGATACGGGTACGCAGCCCATCTGCGCCGCGGACTGAAGCGCCTCCTCCCGCCGGGCGGCCATGAGCACCTTTGCGCCGATGCCAAGGAGCATCCTGGCCAGTTCTTTGCCGATGCGGCCCGGGCCGATGACCAGGCACACGCTGCCGCACAGGGTGAAGTCCGCCTTGCGCATGGCGGCAAAGACGGCTCCCTCCGCGGAGGGCATGGCATTTTGTGCCTCGAAGGCGGAATCGGCGCCGGGCAGCAGGACATGCCAGCCCTTCTTTTTGGCCGTTTCGGCCAGCGCCCCATCAAGCGTGCCGGACAGCAGGAACACATCCTCCCCCAGGAGGGAGGCTACCTCGTACACCGGGACGGGCTTTTTCCCAAAGGGCGCGGGGACAAAGCCGTCCGCCGCCGCCCGGGGGAAGGGCAGCACCGCAGCCCTGGCCTTGAGCAGCGCCTGGGGATCATCCTCGCCGCCCTGGCCCCATGTACTTGTTTCATGGCCGGCCTTTTGAAGTAGCTCCGCCAGAAGCCGCAGGCGTCCGTCCCCGCCTATCACGCATACGCGCATGCTGCCTTCCTCCCGCCGCGTTATGCTGCATCCTATGACGGGGCGGGGAAGGTGTGCGGAGAGGCGGAGAGAAAAAGCGGGAAGGGAAATTTTTGTAAAAATTTCCCTTCCCACACCCATCCTTGAAAAACTTCATTGGGGACTATTATTTTAAAAGAACTTACTGATCGAGGATGCCGCTCTGCTTTACCTGCTCCAGCATGTGGCCAATGTTGCCCTCGCCGGCGTACAGGGACATATCGAAAAAGTTGTGGTTAAGGTCCGACCAGTACAGGTCGTTTTCGTCGCCGATCACAGGCACATTCCTTAATAGCTTTCCGGCGTAGACCTCCACATAGCAGCCCTGGTTGTAGTAGGTGAAATCCATCAGGTGGGTAAGAAGGATATCTTCCCTTGCGATGCCCGTTTCTTCATACAGTTCCCGGTAGGCGGCGTCAAAGCCGTTCTCGCCGGGTTCTATTTTGCCGCCCACCAGGTTAGCAAGACCCTTGTACGGGTCTTTTTTGCGCTTGCACATCAAAAGACGGCTGGCGTCGGGCGTATATACGATGATCAGATTATATCCCTGCATGAGGACTGCCTCCAAAGATAGAATGTTTTCGAAGAAGGGGCGCGGGGGAGGGCCTTGCTAGAAAGGCCCTCCCCCGCAAAAACATCCGCCACCTTTCACCCCGGGAAGGGTACGCGGACCTCGGTTTCCAGGGTAAGGGACTTACCATAAAGGGAAAGCGGCAGGACTCCGCCCTCCCGGAGGGTGAGGGTGACCCCGGACTTGTCCACCGCGATGCCCACCAGCCTGCCCCGGTAATTGACATGGAAGGAATAACCCTGCCAGCTGTCCGGCAGGAAGGGCGCGAAGGAAAGGCCGCTTGACGTGCGCATGCCGGCGAAGCCCTGGGCGATGGACAGCCAGCTTCCCGCCATGCTGGTCACGTGCAGGCCGTCCCCGGTATCGTGGTTGATGTTGTCCAGGTCCAGCCTGGCGGTGCGGCGGTACATTTCCGCGGCTTTTTCGGGATAGCCGATCTCCGCGGCCAGGACGCTGTGCACGCAGGGGGAAAGGCTACTCTCGTGGACGGTCAAAGGCTCGTAGAAATCGAAATTCCGCTTTTTGGTTTCCCTGTCATAAAGGTGGCCCAGGAAGTACAGGCCCTGCAGGACATCGGCCTGCTTGATGTAGCAGGAGCGCAGGATGCGGTCCCAGGACCAGTGCTGGTTGATGGGCCTGTCCCCGGGCGGGATATCCGCGGCGGGCCGGATGTCCTTATCCAGAAAGGTGTCGTGCTGCACAAAGATGCCCAATTGCGCATCCTCGGGATAATATATGCCCTCAGCGATCCGGCGCATGAGGTCTAGCTCAGCCTGGTCAAGCCCGGCCTCCTCCGTCCGTTCGGGCCCAGCCAGCGCGGCGGCCTCCAGCAGATAGGAGAGGCACCAGGCCGCGATGCGGTTGGTGTACCAGTTGTTGCTGACGTTGTTCTCATACTCGTTGGGGCCGGTGACGCCGTGGATCATGTACTTGCCGGCACGCTTGGAGAAATGCACGCGTCCCGCCCAGAACTTTCCGATCCCGGCCAGCACGTCCAGGCCCTCATGCGTGAGATAATCCGTGTCCCCGGTGTAGGTGACATAGTTGAAGATGGCATGGGCCACGGCCCCGTTGCGGTGGATTTCCTCAAAGGTGATCTCCCATTCGTTGTGGCACTCCACACCGGTAAAGGTGACCATGGGGAACAGCGCGCCGGGCAGACCCTGCATCCGCGCGTTGTGGTACGCGCCGGGGAGCTGCCCGTGGCGATAGAGCAGAAGCTGCTTCGCCACCCGCTCTCCGGCCACGGCCATGTACACGGGCAGGCAGTAGGCTTCCGTATCCCAGTAGGTGGCGCCGCCGTATTTTTCGCCGGTGAAGCCCTTGGGGCCGATGTTCAGGCGGGCGTCCTCCCCCGAATAGGTGGAGAGCAGATGGAACAGATTGAAGCGGATGCCCTGCTGGGCCTCCTCGTCGCCGTCGATGCGCACATCCGCCATCTCCCAGCGGCGAAGCCATCCCGCCTCGTGGGCCGAAAGAGCCGCGTCGAACCCCGCCTGCGCGGCTTCCTGCGCCATGGAAAGTGCCAGGGGCAAAAGCTCCTCCTCCCCGTGGTCCCGGCTGGTGGTGACCAGGGAAAACTTGTCCATGGTCACCGCCTGGCCGGCCATGGCCATCTGCCCGTACACCGCCGCGCAGCGGCCGGAGGAGGTGGCCTGCCGGGTGCAAGCCATTTCCGGGGCGTTTACCGCCATGGCCGCGGCCACGGTAAATCTGGGCGCGCCGAAGGGGTTCTCCCTGGTGCGGGTCAGAAGCCCCGATGCGCAGCCTTGCTGCTCTTCCTTTAGCATTTCCCAGAAAATTTCGTCATAGTTGGCGTCCAGGTTCTTTACATTGGCATCCAGGTACGGCTTCATGGCGATGTGGGCCGGGAAGGAGGGCGTTACCGTGTAGCGGATAGCCAGCAGTTCCTTTTGTTTGACGGAAACAAACCGCTGGGCTTCGATCCGCACGGTGCCCTTGGGCATTTCCACCAGCGCCACCCTATGCAGAACACCCCGCCGCATATCCACCTCCCGCAGGAATTTCACCACGGGATAGCGGTTCAGATCCAGCGGTTCCCCATCCACCGTCACATCAATGCCGATAAGGTTTACCGCGTTGATCATCTTGCCGAAATACTGCGGATAGCCGTTCTTCCACCAGCCCACCCGGGTCTTGTCCGGAAACCAGACGCCCGCCAGGTAGGTGCCCCGGTGGGTATCGCCTGAATACTGCTCCTCAAAGTTTCCCCGGAGGCCCATGTAGCCGTTGCCCAAGGAACAGAGGCTTTCCCCCAGCCGCATATGCTGCGGGTCCCAGCGCTGTTCCACCACCTGCCAGGGGCTTACAACAAAGCCCATATCCATGCTTCCTTTCTATTAATGCAAACGTTTGAACCGTTTTGCTTGCAAAGCATGGGCGGGATGCACGCTTTTGTCAAGGCATCCCGCCCCTTTGGCTTACACATGAGCGCAGTTCATACGCAAGCCCCGCCTGTCTGTGCCGGTATCAGCTTCCCCCCG
The DNA here is from genome assembly GCA_023459275.1 of Bacillota bacterium. Taxonomy (GTDB): domain Bacteria; phylum Bacillota; class Clostridia; order Christensenellales; family Aristaeellaceae; genus JAEWAH01. The sequence continues at coordinate 19,598 of JAEWVC010000017.1, forward strand.
CCATAGAACCGGTATCCACGGCATCCAGGGGCACGCAGCCCCGCACAAGTCCCGAGGAGGTGTCCGCCTCCACATAAGCCCAGTCCCTGTCATTGTGCAGCGTGGTCAGATACGTTACCCGGCTGCCGGCGCGCAGCGTGGCAAGGGGCGTGTAGGCGCTGACGGGGTCGTCGGTGATGGCGCAATTCCTGGTGATCTCAGCATCCTGGTAGGCAAAGGTGAGATAGTCGGCATATACGTCGCCTTTGATCCTGGCCCCGTCCGCATAGCCGATGCGGGCGCCGCCATTATTGATCCTGTAGAGCAGCAGCAGCCAGCCGTTTTCCCAGCCGCACACGTACACCGTTCCATTGGTGCTGACCAGCGCCTTGCCGTTGGCGCCGCGCACATAACCGGTGCCGGGACCGGAGTACACGTTCAGCTTCTGGCCGGGGGCGAACACGTATTCCGAAAACTCGTCGGGGATGTTGTACAGCGTGGGCTCGATGCTAGGCAGAGGCTTGCCGCCAGGGTTTTTGGTGTCCATATCCCGCATCTGCTGGCGGACCTGCTTCACCAGCCGCTCGTTGTACCATTCCACGCTGTTGACACGGCTGTAGGTGAAGTTGGCGTCCTCATGGTACCAGGACTGGGCGTTGAAATAGGCGTAATAATTGCCGTCCGGGTCAAAGGGGAAGCCGTGGCGTGCAAAAATCTCGTTGAGGACAAAGCCCAGGGCGGTATACTGCCATTCCCAAAGCTCCGCTTCCGTCAGATAGCGGGTATCGCTGTCCGGGATGAGGTAAAAGTTGGAGGCTGCGGCCGGCGCGGGCAACAGCAGCGGCAGAAGCAGAAGCATGGCCAGTGCCAAGGATACAAGCCTGTTTTTCATTCCCTGTTCCTCCTTGCGCATAGATAAGGATATGACTGCCAGACGGACCGGACCGTCCGCTATACATACGTATGACAAAACAATTCTCCTTCACCTGTATGAAAATATTACCATGAAGGAGCGGATGTGTCAATGGAGATACGGAGGAAGGGGAGTTTTTGAAAAAATCCCCTTCCCGCACCCATCCCTTAAAAACTTCAATGGAAGACATAAGAAAAAAGAGGGGGATTCCAAAGGGATTTTTCCCATCTGGCTCAATCGTCGCATTACTCGCTGCCGCTCGTACTGCTTGTTTCGCCAGCCTCCTCCGCCTTGCCCCTTGCCCCCACAGGGGGCGGCTTCGGCTGCGGAGCCCTTTGGCGGGGTCCAGGGGCGGAGCCCCTGGTCATAGGTCCAGGTGCTTGGCCACGCGCTCATGCTCGGGGGGCGGGGTCATGTAATCCGGGCCGAATAGCTTTGTAAGCACGGTGGGGAAATTCCGGGGGATGAGAACGGTAAGATGCTCGAAGGGAGCTTCCGTCAAATCGTCAAAGAGCGCGGGATTCCAGGTCATGGAAAGAAGGCCGAAGGCGCCGTTGGACATGTGCACCTCCCGGCCATGCTTTGTGCGGCTGGAAAGGCGCTGGTACCAGCTGGTTTTAAGGCGCGTGGAGAAGGGCAGGCCCAGCACATGGGTAATAAACAGCGCCGTTTTTTGCGGGAGGGAGAAGCGGCTGTAGTCCACATTTTTCTTGAGCATGCCCTGCAGAAGCCGCAGCAGCGTCAGGCGGACCCGGCGGGCGAATTTGCCGTCCGGGAGATAGTCCATGATGAACAGGTCGGTGAAGGCATCGGCCACCAGGGGATCCTTGCTCATCACCCGGGGCGTCCAGGTGTTTACCCGGGAAAGCAAAAACCGCTCGCCGCACTCCTTGGGATACACGGCCTCAAACCGCGTGAAGGCGTCCCTGGTCATGATGAGGTCGATATCGTCATCCCAGGGGATGAAACCCCTGTGGCGCACCGCGCCCAGCAGGGAGCCGCACATCATGGCATAGGGGATGCCGTGGGCGGAGCAGACTTTTACGATGTCCTCCATCTGGGCCAAAAGCTCTTTGTGGATCAGGTCCAGACTGCGTGGTGCGCTCACGGTTTCAGCTCCTTTAGCGCCTGCGCTGCTTTGTAGGCGATGGAACGGGCGTCAAGCCCGTATTGCTCCCGAAGGTATTGCTGGCTGCCCACGATGGCGGAATAGGCGTCCTGCATGCCTATACGCAAGACCCGCGCCCGGAGGCCGGAAAGATCCGCCACGGTTTCGGCCACCGCGCCGCCCAGGCCGCCCAGGACGGTATGCTCCTCCACGGTGACAAGCAGGGGAAGCTCCCGGGACAGGCGGGTTACAAGTTTCTGATCCAACGGCTTGATGGTGGGAAAGCTGTACACCCCCGCATGGATCCCCTGCTTTTCCAAAAGGTCCGCGGCGGCCACGGTCTGGGACAGGATGCCCCCGGCGCTTAAAAGCGCCGCGTCGCCGCCTTCCCGAAGGCATAATGCCTTTCCCAGCTGATAGTTTTCAATGGGCTTTTCATGCAGCGTGGGTTCCCCGCCCCTGCCCAGGCGCAGGTAGCAGGTGCCGGGATGGTAGGTCAAAACAGGCATCACGGCCCGGACCTCCATGGGGTCGCCGGGGGTGAACACCGTTACATCCGGCAGCGCCCGCAGGATGGCCATATCCTCGGTGGCGTGGTGGCTCATGCCCAGCGCGCCGTACACGAACCCGCCGCCTACGCATACGATCTTCACGTTGGCGTGGTGGTAGGCGCAGTCGTTGCGGATCTGCTCCAGACACCGCAGGGTGGGGAAGTTGCCGATGGAATAGGTAAACACCGTTCTGCCCGACAGCGCCATACCCGCGGCCATGCCGGTCATGGCCTGCTCGCTGATGCCGGCGTTTACGAACTGGGCGGGGTACGTTTCCCAGAAGGGTTTCAAAACGCCGAACCCCAGGTCGCCGGTGAGCAGAAACAGGTTGGGGTCCTTTTTTGCCAGGTCGTTCAGCGCGGCGGTAAAGGCGTCCCTCATGGCTTTTGCGCCTCCAGTTCCCGAAGCGCCGCTTCGTATTCCTCTCCCTGAGGGCTGCGGTAGTGCCAGAGGATGTTGTTTTCCATAAAGGAGATGCCCTTGCCCTTTACGGTATGGGCGATGACCACCGCGGGCTTGCCCTTTGTTGCCGCGGCCTCCCGGAAGGCACGCAAAAGCGACGGATGGCTATGGCCCTCCGCCTCGATCACCTGCCAGCCGAAGGAACGCCACTTGTCCGCAAAGGGCTCCAGCCGGATGGTGCGTTCGCAGAAGTCCAGGCTCTGCATTTTGTTATAGTCGACGACGGCTGTCAGGTTGTCAAGGTTCAGGTGATGGGCGATCAGCGCACTTTCCCACACGCTGCCCTCGTCGCACTCCCCGTCGCCCAGCACCACGTATACCCGCCAATCCTTGCCGCCCCGCTGGGCGGCCAGCGCCATGCCGGTGCCCACCGGCAGGCCGTGGCCCAGGGAGCCGGTGGAGAACTCGATGCCCGGGATGCCCTTGTGGGAAACATGGCCGGACAGGAGGCTGCCGTCCTGATAGTGGGTGGCTAAAAGCGCCGGGTCGAAAAAACCGCGCTCCGCCAGCGCGGCGTATACCGCGGCCCCGGCATGGCCCTTGCTCAGGATCAGCCGGTCCCGGTCTGCCCAGCGGGGATCTTCGCTCTTTACCCGGAGCACATTTGTATACAGCACGGCGATGATATCCGCCACGGACAGAATGGCTCCGATATGGGAGCCGTGGGACAGGCGCGTCATCTCCAAACCGTGGCGCTTGATCCTGTAGGCTAGGTTTTCGCTTGGGGAAGCGGTCATGCGCGCTCCTTTCCGGGGGCTGGCTTCACGGCCTCCTCGCGCACCACCCGGCGGGCCTTTTTGAACACTCCCGCGACGGTCCGGGCAAACAGCTTCGTATCCAGGGCGAAGCTCTGGTGGAGCGCGTATTTCACCCGCAACGCATTTTTATTGTCCAAAATATATTTTTCATAGTTTTCCACAGGATTTTCCGCACCCACCAGCTCGTCCTGGCTGATGTAGACAAGGGAGCTTTCGTCACTGATACCCGGGCGCACCCACAGGATGCATTCCTGATCCTTGCCGTACCTGGTGGTATAGCGCAAAAGCTCCGGCCTGGGGCCGATGAAACTCATCTCGCCCGTGAGGATGTTCAGCAGCTGCGGAATCTCGTCCAGCTTTGTTTTTCGCAGGATGCGCCCCACCCTTGTGACCCGGGCGTCGTTCAGCGCCGTGGTGCCCCCGGTCTTGTCCGCGTCCCTCACCATGGTGCGGAACTTGAAGATCATGAAGGTTTTGTTGTGATAACCGCCCCTGGGCGCGCGGTAGAACACCGGGCCGGGGGAATCCAGCCGGACCGCCAGGGCGATGGGAAGCATCAATGCCAGGCCGAAGGGAAGCAGGATCAGCGCCAGCAAAAAATCCAATACGCGCTTCACCACATGGCTGTAAAAAGGATGGGACAAAGGCCCCTTCCATTCGGGCAGGTCGGGCAGGGTAGGACGCATGGCTGGGCCTCCTAACGGCAAAGATGGAAAAAGCAAAAAAGCAGTGTAATGGTAGCACAGGGCAGATGCGTTGTCAAATAGGCGGTATTCGCGGGCGGATCGTGGTTTGCGGCGGATAAAAGCCGTGATTTTTGGCGGATCGTCGAAGGGTGGAACCATCCGGAGCATATCGTAAGAACGTTTGTCGAAAAAGGAATTAAATGGATGAAAAGGGATTTTCAGTATTTACAGAATTGGGAGAATGTAGTATACTCGCGCCGAATACGGGAAAGATACCCTTTGAGAGCAGTCCGGGCGGAAAGCACAAGCCGGCATCCGGCCGCAGTGCACGGTGGCGGGAGGCGGGGGAGGCGCGTTCGCGCGGGGCCCGGGAGGGCAATTGCACCCGGCTCGCAACAACATAGGGAAAGAAAAGGAGAAAACAAGATGAACAGCAAGAGAAAGCTCGCGGTTGTTTCGCTGGTGGTCATGATGATGGTAACCGCAGTCGGCTATGCCTATTTCAGCGACAGTCTGCTGATCAACGGCACGGCGAACAACGCCAAATTTGACGTGCAGTTCAAAGAATATGCCAATGGCCTGTCGGCTGCATATGAAAGCGAAAACCGCCTGCTTGAAGCAGCGGCTATGACCATGGGTTGGCCCGGCGGTCCTGGCGGCGGCGGCTGGCCCGGCGGCAATAACAATCCTGATGTGATTGACGTGAAGGTCACCAACCTGGTGCCCGGCGAGTCCTGCTCCCTGACGGGCACGCTGATCAACAAAGGAACGGTCCATGCCTATAATGAAGACGACGATTGGCTCTTCCTTGGTGCGGAGCCCAGCAACTATAAGGTGGATCTTGTGCTGCCGGATGTGCTTGACCCCAATGGCGGCGAAGGGGCGTTCACCCTCACGGTCACGATGAATAGCGACATCGATGATTTCGATGGCGTGGATACCGGGGACTACGAGGAGAACTTCAAAATCCAGTTCGCATACCGCCAGTAGCCCGGACGCGGCTTTCTGTATGGAGGATGGCACAGGGACGCCGGACAGACGGCGTTCCTGTGCCCGCCGTGAACCCGGGAGAGAGTGCGAAGGGAGAGGGACCGCATGATGAAAGGAATACGCTGTTTTCTTGCCGCAATCATGACTGCGGTTCTTTTTCTGCTGTACGCTACCATCGGGTACGGCGCGTTTTCCGATTCGCTGGCGGTACGGGGCAGTGTTACCGGATATGTACCTGCCGCTGCGCCGGAGGAACCGTTGGGCCTGGAAGCCATCGTACTGACCGAGCAAACGGCAGCGGAGGAATTTCCAGGAGACGGGGACGCCCTGGCCCAGACCGGCGGGGATATCCCGGATGAAACTGATCCGATAGAGGATTTGGAAGAACCCGGGGCAACCGCGGGGCCGGAAGCGGCCGCGGAGCCGGAAGCGTCTGCGGAGCCGGAAGCAACCGCAGAGCCGGAAGCGTCTGCGGAGCCGGAAGCAACCGTGGAGCCGGAAGCGTCTGCGGAGCCGGAAGCAACCGTGGAGCCGAAAGCGGCTGCGGAGCCGGAAGCGGCTGCGGAGCCGGAAGCAACCGCAGAGCCGGAAGCGACTATGGAGCCGGAAGCAACCGCGGAGCCGGAAGCGTCGCCAATTCCCCAGACACTGTCGCCTGAAGCGTCCATTTCGAAGAAGCTTTTCACGGCAGACGGAAATGCCGCCGGGGACGCCGCGCCTTTCTTTACCTACTCGTATACCCTCCGCTCAGGAAACCGGGTCACCTCCGGCGAGAAGCCGGTTTGCCATTGGGAAAACAACACGCTGGTGGCCTACACCGGGCTCTTTGTAGACCAGGATGATCTGCCGGGGACTCCGATCCTTATGGAGATGCGCATTGAGATGGGGGCGGCCGTGCGCTTTTACAACGCTACGGAGGATGAATGGCTGCTGACACCCCTGTCGGCCTCCGCCGGCCTGGAGCAGACCTTTGCGGGGGAAAACGGCAAAGCGGGGGACTCGCTGCGGCTGGCACCGGGCCAGGCGGGGGTGGTATCCGCCTATTTGAAGCGTGGATGGGATCTTAGCGGCGGGGAGCTCGATTTGGAAAACCTGCCGGGTATGACCTGCGCCAGAGATTTCAAGGCGGTATTCAGGGCGGAAAACGTGGTCACGGGGGAAAGCCGCACCTGCGCGCTGCTGCTGGTGATTTCCATCAAAACACGGGCTCCGGAGGAAGCGCCCCAGCCTTTGGAGACAGCGGCACCGCCGGAGGAAGACGCGAATCCGACGGCATCGCCTGCCCCGGAGGCAGTGTCCACACCGGAAGCAACGCCTGAAGCCGCATATGAGCCCACAGCCACCCCTGCGCTGGAGACGGCACCTACGAATACCCCGGCCCCCACGGCAACGCCGGAGATAACACCAACACCAACACCGACACCGGCGCCATTGCCTGCGGATACGCCGGAAATAACGCCTACGGTGACACCGGTGCCAACGGATACGCCGGAGCCAACGCCGACAGGGACGCCCATTCCCACGGATGCCCCGGCACCAACAATGACAGCGAAAACGGTATCCGCCACGGAACCTGCGGCAACACCTGCGCCGACCCCTTTACCTGCGGCAACGCCAACGGGGACGCCCATCCCCACGGAAACGCCGGAAGCAACGCCTGCTCCGGCACCTTTGCCTGCGGATACCCCGGAGCCCGCGGTGACAGAAACGGCATCCGCGCCGGAACTTACGGCAACGCCCGGTACAACACCTGTGAATACGCCGGAGGCAACGCTCACCAAAACGCCTGCGGATACCCTGGAACTGACGGAAACACCCATCCCGGATCAGGAACAGGAGTAATGCGGCGCAAGCATTGCCAGGGCCTGCCGGGCTTCGCGGCCCTATCCTGATCTGCCATGGAGGGGGGCGCAGCCCCAAGCTTCCGGAAAGCAGCGCGCTTGGCGGGCAAAGGCATGCCCACCAAGCGCGGGCCGCAGGCCGCATGCATCCTAAAAATTTTGCTGCAAAAGAGAGCGTTTATGGATACTCCCCAAAAAATGGCATGGCTGTTGCTGTTGGCCGTCAACGTCATGACGGTGGCAAACCAGGTTGTCTCTCCCGGCTGGTATGAGCTTGCGTTTTGGATCGCGCTTGCGCTGGCGGCTTTTTTGTTCCGTCGCGCATATATTTCCCCGGAGCGCCGGCTTTGGGAAAGCACGGTTTTGTATGTGCTGCTTTTCCTGGGCGCGTATCTGATCCTCTGGTGGGGAAGCGGGTATATCGGCGGCTTTGGAAGCTCCCCCTACCTGCGCACGGCGGCGGGCATTTTGAAAAACGCGGTGCTTTTCGGCGGGATCATTGCGGCCCAGGAATGGCTGCGGGCATACGCGCTGTCCTGCGGCTCCGGCAGCCGGCGGATGGCCGTGTTTGCCGGCTGGACCTTTTTTGCATATGGTATGAACGGCGTATATGTGCGGGACGCGCTTGCCAACTGGAGCGCGTTCTTTTCGTTTCTGGGGGGCGTGCTGCTGCCGGCAGTCTGCGCGGCGGTTTTTTTGACATGGCTGTCCAGGTCCGCCGGGTTCCTGCCGCCGCTGCTGTGGCGCCTTCTCCCCGAGGCGGCCCAGTGGCTGCTGCCGGCCTTTCCCAAATCTGACTGGCAGACCAATATGCTGATCAACGCGGCGTTTCCCATATTCGCCCTGCTGATCCTGGAGCGGCTGGAACCGGGCATGCACAGGCGGAGCGGAAGGCGGAAGCGGCGGCGGAGCAAGCCGGAAGCCTGGGTGGGCTTGGCGGCGTTTATGGGGCTGACGTTTGCCTTTTTCCTGGGCCTGATGCCGATAAGACCCATGGTGATCGCCACAGGGAGCATGCTGCCCGCCATCCGGCCGGGGGATATGGTGATCCTGGCCAACGCCGATGCCGCGGCCCTGAAGGAGGGGGACGTGATCGCCTACCAGCTGGAGGGACTCCAAATTGTGCACCGTGTGGTGCAGGTTGTCTCCGGCGGGGAGGGGATCAGCTTTGTCCTCAAGGGAGACAACAACGAGTCCCCGGATATGAACCCCGTTCTGCCCGCCCAGGTCAGTGGAAAAGTGGTGCAGGTGATTCCCTACGCGGGACTGCTGCCCCTGGCCGTACACGGCGCGGGTACGCCCGCGGACGTGCCGGTGGAGACCGGAACATAACAAAAGCAAGGAGATGCGCCCATGAAAAAGAAAAGGCTCCCCGTTTGGCTCTACCGCGCCGTATCCGCGCTGCCCCTGATGTTGATGATCGCCGCCCTCTACCTGGCCTACGCCGGCGGGAGGCAGGAGGAAACGGCGCCCGAAGCCGGGAGCCTGGGCACCGTCACCGCCGGCATTGATTGGAAGGTGCGGCTGAAGGACAACCCGTTTTACGCTGGGAGGGAGCTGGGCGGCGATTATGCCTTCATCATGGATCTGGTGGACCAGGTGGCTTTCCGGCTGAACCTGGCCCTTGACGGGGCACCGGAGGATGCCGCGGCGGTTATCGCTTATCAGGTGGACGGCACGCTGCTGGCCAACTACAAGGCCAGCGGCGGCGGTTTGCTGCTGAGGCAGGAATACCCCAAGCTGGCCGCCGGGACGGTGACGCTTGACGGCTCCGGCAATGCCGCGGACCAGCCCTTTGACCTTGCCCTGACGTCCTACTCCTATGTAATCGACAGCTTTCAAAGCGCTTACCGGGTGGACGTATCCTCCCGGCTGGAACTGCGCGTCAGCATGGATGCCACCCTGGAAACCGGCGGCGAAAGATACAGCGAAACCCTTTCCCTGCCGCTGAGCATTCCCCTGGACAGCAACGTTTTTCAGATTACCGGCACCCCCTCCGACACCCAGGAGTTCGACCTGCCCGCTGCGGCGTCCACGGCCGCCCAAGAGCCGCATATCGGCACGCTGGCTTACCTGCTGGCAGCCGTAGTGCTGCTGCTGCTCTTTGCCGCGACGGTGCTGTTCCTGGGGCCGCTGCCGCCCGACCCTGCCGCGGCGGAGCTGAAATCCATCCTGCAAAAATGCAGGGGCAGCCTGGTGCGCGTTGGGGATGATCCCAGGGACAAATACACGGTGTACCTGCCCCTTGGGGACAGCGCGGCGCTGGTCCGCATGGCGGAGAGTACCGGACAGCCCGTGCTGCATCTTCAAAAAGAGGATGCCCACCGCTTTTTCGTTTCGGCGGAGGGCATTCTGTACGGATATGAACCCGTGGCAGGGGGACAGGGAGCGGCGGCCGAAGAAAAAGCCCGGCCTATTGCACGGTAACCTTCTGGACATGGGGCATTTGAATGCCCTCCCGGTCGAAACGGTTCTTCACCCGCTGGCGCAGTTCCCGCTCCACGCCCCAGTTTTCCCGGATGGGGCATTTTGCGCCAATGCGCAGGATCATGCAGTCCGGATCAAAGGAAATGATCCCCATGACCTGGGGAGGCTCCGTAAGGATGGGCATTTCCTTTGCCGCTGTTTGCATCTCGTCTGTTAAGACCGCAAGCAGCTTCTGATATTCCATGTCGTAGGGAAGGCGCACGTCTACAATGCCCATTTGGAAAGTTCTTGTCATGTTGGTTACGGTGCGGATGTCGCCGTTGGGGATCACGTACAGGCTGCCGGCGTAGTGGCGGATGGAGGTGGTGCGCAGGGCAATGGTCTCCACCGTGCCGGAAAGGCCGTTCACCTCCACAATGTCACCCACGGTGATGTTCCCCTCCGCCCATAAAAAGATGCCGGAGATCACATCCTTCACCAGCGTCTGGGCGCCAAAGCCGATGGCAACGCCGCCCACCCCCGCCACCGCGATCATGGAGGATACGTTGACCCCGAACATGCTCAGCGCGATGGTGGCGATGAGAAAATACATGATATAGTTGAAGATGCTGGTTACCAGGGAGCGCAGCGTGTCCCGCTGGCCGGGGGCGCGGCCTCCCTTTGCCCTGATGGACTTTTTGATGATATGGCGGCCCAGCCGGATGAGCAGCGCCCCCAGCAGGATGACAACCCCGGCCAGAAGCAGCTTGCTCAGCCACATGGGCAGGTCGCTGATGAACTGCCCGGCGGCCTGGCCGGCGGTCTCCAGGGTATCGTTCATGCTGTCCATCAAAGACGGAGGGACAGGGGTGGGGGTCACGGCTCCTCCTCCTTTCCATGGATGCGCAAGACGTATTCCTTGGCGGCGCGCAGGTTGTGAAACACAGGTACATGGGCCTTGAAAAGCGTAGAAAGGGGCTGGTGTCCCCCGGCGATGAGCACGCAGCCGCAGCCGATGGCTTCGGCCACCTCTGCGTCGTGGAGCGTATCCCCCAGAAACACCGCCTGTTTTGGGTCCACGCCATGGTTCTTCAGGAAATCCTTTGCCAGGTCCACCTTGCTGGTGGCATAGATATGGTCAAGCCCCAGCGCGGCCTGAAAGTAGGGGCCGATGGGGTACTGCGCAAGCTGCTGATGCAGGTATGTTTCCTTGGAGGCCGACAGGATGACCTGCTGGAGGCCGGCCTGCCGGAATGCCTCTAGCGCCTCCACCGCATAGGCGTGGAGCTTCAGGTCCCGGCTTTTTTCCATATAGCCTTCCGACCAGGCGTTGGCCACGGCGGGGAAAAGCGCGTCCGTTACGCCCAGGTCCCGGTAGTATTCCCGCACGGGAAAGCGGAACAGGCGGTGGTAGTTCTCCACGCCTCCGGGGGGCGGAAAACCGAAACGGGGAAAGACCTCGTTGTTCACATCCACCGCGGCCTGCACATCGTCAAGCAGCGTGCCGTTCCAGTCCCAGAGCACATAGGTGAGGGGCATGAAACAAATCCTCCCTTTTGCCCTTATCATACGGCAAAAGGGAGGTGGTGTCAACGCGGCCCCATTTAGACTGCGGCCTTTTTCGGCAGGCTCTCCTTCCTCAGCAGACGGCATTGCATCTCGTCCAATTTCCGCCCGAGCCGGATGGCTTCCGCCATTTTTCCCTGCAAGTAACAGCATTCCAGTTCCCATCGCAATTGCTTCTCCCGTTCTTTGATATCCGCCTTGTCCATTCGCTTCCCTCCTCTATGTATTAATGGAGCCCTGTACACAATATATAGTAGATGTTTTGTGCATATACAGCATAACCTGTATTTCGCCGCATTGCAACAGCGAAAGGAGGGAGCTTTTGTCGAAGTGTGTCACGAATAAAACATTTACAGGTATATGCTCCTGCCTCCATAGAAAAACTGATTTCGAGGGACAGGCTGGACCGGGGATTTTCAGGGCAAGTAAAATATGGTAAAATAGATATGGCGGCATATATGGCGGGCCAGACAAGAATGGAGGATGGGAAATGTACAATTATTACGGCTACAGCAACCCCATGGTCATCTTCAGCGGAGGCGGCATGGCAGTGGTCTTTGTTCTGGCGCTGATCGCAGCGGTCATTCTTGCCGCGGTATTCCTTCCCAAGGCTAAAAAGGGTTCGTACACCGGGTTTGCCAAAGGATTATATGAATTTCTCCGCTTTGAAAAATTCTGGCTGCCCTCGCTGATCCGCTTTATTTACCTTCTGGTTTTCTGCTATGCCGTCATCGGCGGTCTGTACATGATGTTCGCGGTCAACTTTTTGGCCGGGATCAGTTTGCTTGTGCTTACGCCGCTGGTATTCCGGCTGATCGTTGAAGGGCTTTTCGTGCTTTACAGCATCCGGGAAGAGCTTGTCCGCATGCGGGAGCATGCGGAGGGGAAGGATAAGGAATAGGGATTCTCCAAAGGGGTGGGACGGGCCGGCTCTGCCGGAAAAACAGCCTTTGCCAACAGCCGCTGGCAGGGCCGTGCCCGCCATACCATTGTGCTTTCTTCCGCAGTTTCGTTCCCGCCCGTATTCCCGCTTCGGGATTGCATTTCCCCAAGAGCTGTTGTATAATGGCTCCACAGCGCGATGAAGGGCAGCCGCCCGTTTTTCCGCCTTGAAGAGAGCGTGCCGGGGGTGTGAGGCGCGCAGGCGGGGATGGGTTTCCCGGCCTCGAGCGTGCGGATCAACCCCCGCCGGCCTGCCCCCGATACAGGGCCTATAAGGTGGGCGCCATGCGCCAAGCCGGGTGGTACCGCGAAGCTTGCTTCGTCCCTGCGCATTTTCATGCGGCGGGGCTTTTTTATACCCTGCCGGAGAAGGAGGGCATCCCATGGCCAAGGAAAAGAACCAGGAATTTGTTACCCATATCACGCCCAGGGACGTGGATTTTTCCCAATGGTATACGGACGTGATCCTGCAGTCGGAATTGGTGGACTACGCCCCGGTGCGGGGCTGTATGGTGGTACGGCCTTACGGAAGCGCCATCTGGGAGCGCATCCAGCAGGAGATGGACGCCCGTTTCAAGGCAACCGGGCATCAAAATGTGATGATGCCCATGCTCATCCCCGAAAGCCTGCTTCTCAAGGAGGCCGAGCACGTGGAGGGCTTCGCCCCGGAGGTGGCTTGGGTCACCCAGGGGGGCAATGAGCAATTGACCGAGCGCCTGGCCATCCGCCCCACCAGCGAGACCATTTTCTGCGCCATGTACTCCAAATGGGTGCAGTCCTGGCGCGACCTGCCCATGAAGTATAACCAGTGGTGCTCCGTGATGCGCTGGGAAAAGAGCACCCGCCCCTTCCTGCGCACCAGTGAATTTTGGTGGCAGGAGGGCCATACCGTACACGCCACAGCGGAGGAGGCCCAAGAGGAAACCCTTCAAATGCTGGAGGTCTACCGGGAAGTGGCCGAAACCGAACTGGCCCTGCCCGTGTACGTGGGCCGCAAGAGCGACAAGGAAAAGTTTGCCGGCGCCCAGGCCACCTATTCCATGGAGGCCATGATGCAGGACGGAAAAGCCCTGCAGGCCGGTACCAGCCACAACTTTGGCACAAACTTCGCCGAGGCGTTCAACATTCAATACCTTTCCAAGGACGGTCAATTGACCTACGTCCATGAAACAAGCTGGGGCTCCTCCACCCGTTTGATCGGCGCCATCATCATGGCCCACGGCGACGAGCGCGGGCTGCGCATGCCGCCCCGCATCGCACCCATCCAGGTGGTTATCGTCCCCATCGCCGCCCACAAGGGGGGCGTGAATGAAGCCTGCCAAAAGCTGGGCGCCGATTTGAAGGCCGCCGGGCTCCGGGTAGAGCTGGACGACCGGGATACCTACAGCCCGGGCTACAAGTTCAACCACTGGGAGCTGCGGGGCGTGCCCCTTCGCCTGGAAGTGGGGCCCCGCGACCTGGAAAAGGGGCAGGTCATGGCCTGCCGCCGGGATACCTTCGAGAAATTTGAACTGCCCATGGACGGCCTCATGGAAAAAATCCCCGGGGTCCTGCAGGACATTCAGGATACTCTTTTTGCCCAGGCCAAGGCCTTCCGGGATGCGCGCACCCGCGAGGCCCACACCATGGAGGAACTGGCCGATGCCGTGCAGACAGGCTTCGCCAAGGCCATGTGGTGCGGCTGCCGGGAGTGCGAGGACAAGGTGAAGGCCGAACTCAACGCCACCAGCCGCAACATGCCCTTTGACCAGACCTCCGTGGGCGATGTTTGCGCCGTGTGCGGCAAGCCCGCCAGCAAGGTGATGTATTTCGCCAAGGCTTACTGACCAGGGGGCTCTTTCCAACTTGCTCAATCGTCGCCCTGCTTCGCTGCCGCTCGCATGGCTCGTTTCGCAAGCCTCCTCCACCTGGCCCTTTTCCGCCACAGGCGGGGGCCAGGCTACGGAGCCCCTGGACCCCTACCAAAGGGATAGAATCCCTTTGGAATCCCCAAATGGGGAATGTGTACAGGCGGGGGCGTTTTCTCTTGATCAACCCTATATGAAGTTTTCCTGGAGAGGGTACGGGGGAGGGTTCCTTTTTCAAAAGGAGCCCTCCCCCGCATTTCTTCCGGTAAATTTATTCCGCGTTCCCCGCCAGCTTTGCCAATGCCTCGTAAAGGCGCTCCAGTTCATCGGCGGAGTAGTATTGCAATATGATGCGGCCCCGCTTCAGGGACCCTGTGAAGGTGGTGCGCACGCCCAGAGTTTCCAAAATGCGGTTTTGAAGCTCATGAAGCTCCGGGGACAGCGGCTTGGGCCGGGGCTTTACCGCGGGGGCCTCCGGCGGTTTGGCGGCAAGCTGCTCCAGTTGGCGCACGCTCAATGCGGAAAGCACGGCCTGCCGCGCCAGGTCGATTTGCCGGCCCTCCTCCTCAAGGCCCGCCAGCACCCTGGCATGGCCGGCGGAAAGCGTGCCCTTGCGTACCATTTCGGTGACTTCCTGGGGCAGGGACAAAAGGCGCAGCAGGTTGGCGATGGCGGGGCGGCTCTTGCCCAGGCGCTTGGCGGCGGCCTCCTGGGTGTAGCCGCACTGCTGCATCAGGGCGCGGACGGCCGCGGCCTCCTCCATGGGGTTCAGGTCCTCCCTTTGAAGGTTTTCAATGAGGGCGGCCTCCATCTGCTGGCGGCGGTCCATGTCCTTCAACAGGCAGGGCACGGTTAAAAGACCCGCCATGCGCGCGGCGCGCCAGCGGCGCTCCCCGGCCACAATTCGGTAGCGGCTGCCTGTTTCCACCACCAAAATGGGCTGGAGAACCCCGGCCTCCCTGATGCTCTGGGCCAACTGATTCAGGCTCTCCTCCGAAAAGGCGCGGCGGGGCTGCGCCTCGTTGGGGTCGATATCGCCGATGGGGATCTCCTTGACGGCGCTCCCCAGCAATTCATCGCCAATAGGCAGCAGCTCGTCCAGACCGCGGCCCAAACCTGTTTTCTTCATGCAAACACTTCCCGAATCAAATTAGCGCCCCTGGTTGCGGGCAAGGACCTCCTTGGCCAGCGCCCGGTAGGCCTCTGCCCCGGCGCTGCGCCCGTCGTACAGGTGGATGGGCAGCCCGTGGCTGGGCGCCTCCCCCAGGCGCACGTTGCGGGGGATGGCGGTGGCATACACCTTGCTTTTGAACCTGCGCTTCACCTGGTCCACCACCTGCAGCGAAAGGTTGGTGCGGCCGTCCAGCATGGTCAGCAGCACACCCTCAATGTCCAGCGTGGGGTTGATGGTGCGGTTGACGCGGCTGACGGTGTTCATCAGCGAGGTGACGCCCTCCAGGGCAAAATACTCGCATTGGATGGGCACCAGCACACGGCTGGCCGCCGCCAGCGCGTTGACGGTCAAAAGCCCCAGGGAGGGAGGGCAGTCGATAAAAATAAAGTCGTACCGGGCGGAAATACCGCCCAGCATATTTTTGAGCATATATTCACGGCCGCTTTTCATGTTGGCCAGCTCCACCTCCGCCCCGGCCAGGCGGATATCGGCCGGGAGCAGGTCCAGGCCCTTGACGCGGGTGGATACGATGCAGGAGGCAAGCTCCGCCTGGCCCGTAAGCGCCTCATAGGCGCTTTTGCCCCCTGCCTTCTGCCCCAGGCCGCTGGTAAGGTTGCCCTGGGGGTCCATGTCCGCCGCCAGCACCCGTTGCCCAATCTCCGCAAGGCAGGCGGACAGGTTGATGGCCGTGGTGGTCTTGCCCACGCCGCCCTTTTGATTGGTTACAGCAATAATCTTGCCCATGTATATATCCTCTCCGGGTGAAACCCTACCCTATTGTAGCGGGTTTTGGCACCAATGTAAAGGCGCGGGGAGGAGGAGAACCGGCAGAATGGAAGCTTGCGGAAAGGGGGCTTTTTGAAAAAAGTTGACCGACCGGCTCAATCGTCGCGTCGCTTCGCTACTGCTCGCAACGCTTGTTTCGCCGGCCTCCTCCGTCTGGCCCGTTTCCGCCACAGGCGGGGGCCCGACTTCGGAGCCTCCCGCGCCCATCCCTTAAAAACTTCTTCTATATTTATTGCGACTGCCTCTTTGATGGTATCATTTGCCGCCAGTTTTCCCGCATATGCCGTAAGCCCATACGCGCTTGTGCGGCGCGGCTTACAATGCAGGATAAAGTGAAAGGCCTGCTGAAAATTTTTCCCTGTGCAGGAAATTGCTTGTGCCTATTGCGTCTATTACAGCGAGGGGGTGATGACCATGGTTAGCGCCCAGGTACCGGGCGCAGACCGTGAGCAGCGGCTGAACCAATGGATCAGCGCATACGCGGACGCGGTGCTCAGGGTATGCTTTGTGTATCTTTCGGATGCCGCCCTGGCGGAGGACGCCATGCAGGATACCTTTTTGAAGGCGTGGAACGCCATGGATTCGTTTGAGGGGCGCAACGGCTGCAGCGAAAAAACGTGGCTGATCCGCATCGCCATCAACGTGTGCCACGGCTATAAGCGCACAAGATGGTTCCGGCATGTGGATATGTCCCGGGAGCTTGCCATGCTGCCGGCATCATACCAGACCGTCCCGTCAAAGGACAGGGCGCTGTTTATGGACATCCTGCGGCTTCCGGAAAAATATAAACAGGTGGTCCTGCTGTACTACTATCAGGAGATGACCCTGGCAGAAACTGCGAAGGTGCTTTCCATCAGCCGCTCCGCCGCCCACGGCAGGCTTAAAAAAGCCCTCGGGCTTTTACGGACTTCGCTCACCGGGAGGGATGAAGATGAGGAATAACATCAAGCGTGCCATGGACGCGCATCTTTCCTGCCTGCATGCGTCCGACGCAAGCCGCGCCGCCATTTTGGATAAAGTGCGTGGAGGGAAACCCATGAAAAAGAAGGTATCGCTGGGGCTTGTGCTGGCGCTGGCGCTCACGCTGATCGTGATCGGCGCGCTGGCCGCCGTGATTTTGACCAACAAGGATTTTGTGAACAATGTGCTGTCCCCCAAAGCGCTGGAGAACACCTCGGACAGCTGGAGCCAACAGGAGATGGACGATATCCTTCGCACCGCGGACAGCGGCGTTGCCCTGGACCGGGAGGCGCTCAAACGGATTCAGGGGAAAGGGGCCCAGTACAAGGAGGAGGTCATGCGCCTGTTCGCCAAGGCGCAGTTGGGGTTCTACCCCAGCACCTGGAGCATTGAGGACCAGGCCTGGTACGACCAGATGCTGGTGGACAGCGGCCTGAAGGAAACACGGGAGCTGTTCGTGCCGGAGGGGGACGAAATTACCCAGCAGCGGGCGATGGAGATTGTCCTTGGCTACATCAAGGAGCATTTCGACGCAAACACCACGGTCACGGATACCGCGCTGTACCGCAGGCACCTGCAATATGTGTCCTACAGCGACAACCCCTATCAAAAAGGCAGACAATGGTATATCGGTTATGAACCCCTGGACAGCGCCCACAGCAGGTATTCCTTCACCGTGCTGTCGGACGGCACCGTGAAGGAGGCGAACCGGGAGATGGGCCTTGCGGAGGAAGGCCGGCCGGCGCTTGACGCCAACCAGGTGCTGGACCTGTACAGGGACACCTATGGGGCCCATGACACCTGGACCATGGAAACCTGGCTGGCCTTCCAGAAGGAGGCGGCGCAGGCCGCGCAGGCGAATCCAGGCGCGCTGTCCGAAAGGGTCCGCAGCCTCATCAAGCAAAGCTATGCCCTGCCCGATAGCAAGGCCATCCCCAGGGAGGAGGCGGTAAAAGCCGCCGCCCAGATGATCGCATCCCAGAGCGGAGGCGATGAAAAGGTGCTGCTTGAACAGAACACGGTCTCCGCCGTGTATTTTACCCGGGAGGAGGGGCCCTTGTGGAAGGTGTCCTTTCAGCATCAGGCGGAGGATGGCAAACCTGTCTTTGATACCGTGGAGATGGACGCCCATACCGGGCAAGCGCGTTATACTGCCCTTGACCAGCCCCGGAATTCCTGGGCCGACGCCTATCTGTTAAGCGGCAATCCGGCTGTGGGCACCTGGCAGGCACAGACGGAAGCCGCGCAAACAACGGCCCGGCCCGACGGCAAACCCAAGCTCTGGTACTCTGGTGCCGCCCCGGCCTATTACTGGGAGGCGCTGGACGCCGTTGGGTACAACGCAGATACCGCCGGCAAGCTGATGAACGGATGGATCAGCGAATACGGCACGGATACAATGTTCTGGCCTTTGGAGGCCCAGGCCATCGACGCCATCTGGCATAACCTTGGCCCAAACGCAACGGTTTTGCCCGGCCTGCCGGCCCAGGGGGATATTTCCCGGGAGGAGGCGGTGGCGCTGGCTCAAGACGCCTTCCGCCAGGCGGAGGCCTCCCGTTCCAAGGAATGGCTGGACAGCCTGAAGGCCGCCGCATCCTTCACCTTCAACACCCCCAAAATGGGGGACAGGCAATGGCTGATACGGTTTGTGAGCCTCAGCGGTACGGGCAGCACCGTGGAGGGGTACGCCGCCCTTGACGCCGTGACCGGCGCGGTTGAGGATGCTTCCTGGGCGCAAACGGCGACGGAAGCGGCCGCCCCCGTGCCTACGGCCACCCTGCGCCCGGACGGCAGGCCCGCCCTGTGGTATTCCGACCGGGCACCCGCCTCCTTCTGGCAGGCGCTGGACGCGGTGGGCTATACCGCCGATACCGCCGCCCAAATGGAGCGGGAGTGGGCCGCGGCCTATGGGGAAGACCCCTTCTTCTGGCCGCTGAAGCAAAACATTATCTGGCAGCTTTGGCACACGGACATGAGCGGTGCCGCCATGTTCCCCGCCCTGCCCGGGGAAGGGGATATCACCGAGGAGGCCGCCCTCAAACTGGCCTGGGAAACCACTCACAGGGAATACGATGCCATCATGGGCGCGGATTTCCTGAATACCCTCAAGGCATCTGTCGGTTTCTGGGATCAGGTGAACGGGCCGGTCAAGCGCATGTGGACCATTCACCTCATGGAAAGCAGTACCGGGGAGGGTGTATTCACCATACAGGTGGAAATCAACGCCGCCACGGGCGAGGTGATAATCATCACCGCCAGCAGGTCCAACGGATAGCGTGGATCTCCTAAGGTTTTTTGACAGTCTGATGCCGCACCGGATATCCCTCCGGTGCGGCATATTGATTTTATGTGGTTTTCCCACGCCGTGGCCTACATGATCTTGCCGCCGTTTACGTGCAGCACCTGCCCGGAGACATAGGCGCTGTCATCGCAAGCCAGGTACACATAGGTGGGGGCCAGCTCGAAAGGCTGGGCGGCGCGGCCCATGGGCGTATCCTTGCCAAACTGCTCCACCTCCTGGGGGGAGAAGCTGGCGGGGATGAGCGGCGTCCATACCGGGCCCGGGGCCACGGCGTTGACCCGGACGCCTCGGCCGGAAAGGGACAGGGACAGGGACTTGGTAAAGGAGACGATGGCGCCCTTGGTGGCCGAATAGTCGATGAGCGTTTTGCTGCCCTCGTAAGCCGCCACCGACGCGGTATTGATGATCTGGCTGCCGGGCTTCATATGCTTGAGGCACGCCTTGGCCATGTGGAAGTAGCCCAGCACGTTGGTGCCGAAGGTGATGCCAAGCTGCTGGACGCTGATATCCTCCAGGCTGTTTTGCGGATACTGCACCGCCGCGTTGTTCACCAGCACGTCGATCCGGTGGAAGGCACGCATCACCTTGTCCACCGCCTCCTGGGCGGACTGTTCGCTCTTTAAATCGCAGGGGACCAGCAGGCAGTGGCGGCCAAGGCTCTCCACCAGCTTCTGCGTTTCCTGCGCATCCCGGTCTTCATTCAGGTACAGTACGGCCACATCCGCGCCTTCTTTGGCAAAGGCGATGCATACCGCCTGGCCGATGCCGCTGTCGCCCCCTGTGACAATGGCCGCGCGGCCTGCCATTTTCCCCGAACCTTTGTAGTTGGGGTTGTCCACTACGGGTGCGGGCGTCATCTGCTGCTGGCTGCCAGGATGATCCGCCTGATGCTGGGGCGGAAAACCCGTAGGAGTTTTCGGGGCCTGTTTGTTGTAAGTATTGGAGCTTTCCATGGCGCACCTCCGTTTTTGTTTGGAATAGGTTTCCCCGCCGGGCGCGGGATGATGCGGGATGGAAGCAAAGGCAAGTCCCCGGAAGGGATGGCGGGAAGAGAAATTTTTGAAAAAATTTCCCTTCCCGCACCCATCCTTCAAAAACCTTATAATGAAAAATGGGTAGATAATGGTATCTGTAAAATGGGGCACATGCCCTGATCGCGCTTTCGGATATCCTTTTCCCTTGCGGCGGGATGTGATACACTGTTAAAGAAGCTGGGCGCATAAAAAAGCCGGCCTATTGGCCGGCAGGTCGTTTGGTTGATGCTGTTCAGTCGCCCACGGGGTACATGTGGCGGTACTCGATGTTCATATATTCCGCCATCCCCTGCTCCAATTGCGCCTGACGGCTGTGATCGTTGATCATCAGCAGGATAAACGCCAGCGCCAGAAAAAACAAGATTGCCATGTTCGTTTCCTCCTCATTGCGCGTCCACGCGGTGTGCAAACCCCTTTGTCTGCAGCCAGATTATACCGCAAGTCAGGCCAAAAGGGAAGGGTTTTTGCAAGAAATCCTGCATAATATTTTTCAAAATGCAAGTTGCAATTTTTTTTGAAATTGTGAGAAAAACATCAATAAAACAATCCTAAAATGCAACTATGGAAAGGAAGAATGCAAATGTTGAAAAAGAGCTTGTCTGCACTGCTGATGGGCCTTGTTTTGCTTCTGGTTTTTGCAGCCGGGGCGCTGGCGGAAGCATCCTGGGAAACCATGACGTATCCTCCGGAGGGCATTTCCTTTACGCCTTTGGGGGAGGAAACGGACGTATACCTGATCCATAAGGGGGATGCGGCCGTGTCCGTGCGGGCGCAGCCCAAGGCCGGCGCAAAGGTTGCGTATACCTGGCGGCGCTTTGCGCTTAGGGCGGAGGCGTATGCCCAGGGGGAAACCTGGCACAAGGTGGCGCTGCCCGGCGGCACGGGGTATGTACAGGCCGGACTGACGGAAGTGCTGCCCGCGGATAACCGGCCGATGCTTAAGGCATATTTGGGCACCGCGCATCTGGGGTATGTGTACCTTGCCGCGAAGGGGGAGACCCCTCTGCTGATGGACTTGTCGCAGGGGGAAAAGCACCACCTGCTGTTGCTGCCCAACGACGGGGAATGGCAGCCTGTGCTGCTTTCCCTGGGGGCGGGGGAGTACGGACTGAAGGTGTACGAGGCGGGGCTGAACGACGCCCCTGTGCGGCTTTTGTACGAAACCTCCTTTACAGCCGTCAGCGTGCCCGGCGATACGGTGCTGGCGCTTTATTCCTCCCTGCATACCAACATGCAGGCCAATTTCGTCACCGTTGCGCTGGCGAAATCCCTGTGCCGGAACGCCGAAACCGATCTTCAAAAGGTAACGCTCCTGTGGGACTGGCTGATGGCCCACGCCTCCTATGACAAAGCGCTGGCCAAAACCATCCAGTTCAGCGAAATCCCGGATTCCGACGCCTTCATCCGGGGGGAAAAGGGCATCTGCTGCGACTACGCGGCCTTTCTGGCGGTGGGGCTTAGAGCGGTGAACGTTCCCTGCAAGCATGTGTACGGCAAAAACCTGCGTACCGGAAACAGCCATGCCTGGAACGAGGTATATCTGGACGGAAAATGGGTCATCATCGACGCTACGATGGCCCAGTCACGGGGGCCAAAAAAATTCCACACCGAAAGTTCTAAAAACTACGGTGCGGAAACGGGAATATGGGACGGGTTTCACTAGGCCGGAAACAGGCTGATGTCAGTTCCTTCTCCTTGACAGCATCAAAAGCCGCAAAAGCTGCAAAAGCGCGGTAATGGCGGCGGCCACGTAGGTCAGGGCGGCGGCGTTCAAAACCGCCTTCACCTTGGGGGATTCCTCCCTGGTGATGTGGCCGCCGGCCTCCAGCATGGCGATGGCCCGGCGGGAGGCGTCGAATTCCACCGGCAGGGTGATGAAGGAGAACAGCACCGTCAGGGCAAAAACGATGATCCCCGCGAACATCAGCGGTCCCCAATTGGCGATGAGGCCGACCAAAAACAGCGGGAAATACAGTTGGCTGGAGAAGGAGACTACGGGCACCACGGCGTTGCGCAGCTTCATGGGGCCGTATTCCTCCAACTGCTGCATGGCGTGGCCGGCCTCGTGGGCCGCAATGCCCAGGGCGGCCAGACTGCTGGAATTGTACACGCCCTCGGACAGGCGCAATACCTCCGTGCGGGGGTCGTAATGGTCGGTGAGCATGCCGCCGGTCTGCTCCACGCGGACGCCGCCGTTCCTGTTTTCCGTCAGGATGCCCTTGGCCACCTGGCTGGCGGGCAGGCCGCTTTGGGACGGGACCTTGGAATACTTGGCATAGGCGCCTTTTACCCTGGCCTGCGCCCACAGGCCCAGCAAAAGCCCCGGCAGGATGAACAGCCAGTCGTAGGGCGAAAAGAAAAAGGGAAGATACACGGGAAATCCCTCCTCACGGCGTTTGGCCGGTACTTACGGGTATGGTGAAGAAAATCCAGCATCAGCATAGCGCACTTTTGTGAAATCTTCAAGAAGCGTATGTTAAAATGTCCTTTTTCATGCCCGACGCATGCAAATGAAGCACGCAGAGGCATGGCCTGTGAAATGGACCCGATGCTTGGCAACCGGCACCGCTGCCCTTTTTCCGCATTACGGCCCGGGATGGATGCTTTTCCCACCGCCCTTCGTTTGTATGGCATGAGAATCTGGAAGGATGAGAAATTGAATGTACAAAGGCATGAAAAGGGTCGCTGCCTGCCTGCTGGCTTTGCTGCTGATGGTCTTTGCATTGCCTGCGTTTGCCGAGGATGAACCGCCCCGGATTCCGCCAGGTGATCTTGCCCCCGCGGGCGCGGCCCTGCCGGGCGAGGGGAAGTACGACGTGTACGCCGGGCCGGGAGAAACCTATCTGCGCCCGGCGGACGGGAAGGCTACGGTATCGGCCAAGGGCTGGGTGCTTACCTTTGGCACGGAGGACGGCTGGACGCTGATTGCCTATCAGGTGGGGAATGATCAATACCGCTTCGGCTGGATCAAGGGAGAAGCGGCAGCCAAAGAGCTGGCCTTTGAACGGGTGCCCGCCACCATCCGGTGGGAGCGTCCCCTTACTGACGATTCCCTGGGGAAACAGGCAGAATTGGCATTCTTAAAAGAAGGAACCGCTGTCACCCGCCTTGCAAAAATGGGCATCTGGGCGTATGTGGAAACGGAGATAGATGGCGTAAAAGCACGGGGCTTCGTGGAAAAGGATGCCCTCCAATACGCGGACACAGAGATACAATATGAAGACTGCCTGTATCCCATAAGGGAGAACGGGAAATGGGGGTACATGAACTACCGGGGCGAAACCGTGCTTGAACCCCAATGGGCCTCCGCCGGAGCATTCCGGGGCGCGGGATACGCGGTGGCCGTAAAATGGATGGACGATGAGGCGGAAGAAAGCATCTACCTGGACGGCATCATCGACAGGACGGGCGCCTATGTGGTGAAGCCCGAATATCTCTGTTCAGAAGGCCAAGACGGGTATTACTTCGGGGGCAAGGATACGGGCGTCATATGGCTTGATTGCGAAAACGAGCCGGACGGCTTTTTTGATGTAGCCAGCGGCTGCTTTTCCGGGAAGATGAATAATACCTATTTTTGCTGGGTGAACGGTGAACGTCTGATCACCGTTCTTTCACCCTATGAAGAAAGCGAATGGTGGAACTGCGTAGGCTTTGCCGACAGGACCACAGGCAAGCTGGTAATTCCCTATCAATACGCTATGGTGGAAGGGACCCATTTTGATGAAGGCTTCGCCTACGTGGAGCGGTACGATCCCAAAACCGAAATCCTCACGCCCTTGATCATTAACGAGCAAAACGAGGCCCTGCCGCTGCCAAAGGGGATTATTCCCCTGGAGCATCCTTCGTTTTCGGAAGGATTACTGGTTGTAAAGGATACAAAAACGGGGCTGTTCGGCTATGCTGATACCGCCGGGAAATTGGTTATCCCCGCTAAATATGAGGAGGAGGAATCCTTTTACAAAGGCATCGCTAAGGTGCGGCTAAATGGCGAAACCCGCTACATCGACACGGCGGGGCGGTTGGCAGACCCGCCAGGGGAGGACCGCTATCATATAAGGCTGGGCAGCGGTGAGGTAACGCTTTTCTTTGAAGGGTATCAAAATGCCGATGGCCTCTGCGGCGTTATGGATGGGAACGGGAATATCCTGGTCCCGTTGGAAACCGGATATTATTTTGACGAAAGCTACGATTACGGTTATGATATATATTTCAAAGAAGGCCTGCAGGTATTGATAAAGGACGGCAAGTACGGCTTCCTTGACGAAAAGGGGAACGAAGCCATCCCCTTTGTATGGGACTATGCCGAGAATTTTGGAAACGGCCTGGCCTGGGTGGTGAAGGATGGCAAAAGGGCCTACATCGATCACAGCGGAAACGTTGTTTGGCAGGAGGAATAGTGCGGGGAAAGCGATGCCCTATATTTTGGAGGGCGCGGGATTGCATCGGTTTCCAGTATAAGGTATGATGGAAGCATGCGGACCGCCTGAATTGCAAAATGGCACAGCGATGAAATGCGGATGCTTCCGGAGGAACAAAGGATGAGACAGGCAAGGCCCTTCATCGATAGAAAGCGGCAGGTAGCCCTGGCGGCGGCGGCGCTGGCACTTTTGGCACCCGTAGCGGTGCTTTTGACGTGCACTGTGGGCAGCGCGGCCATTCCCCTTGGGGACGCGGCCCGGGAGGCGTGGCGCAGGCTGAATGGGCTTGCGCCGCTGAACGAGACGTACGCGCTGATCCTTTTCAACATCCGCCTGCCCAGGGCGCTTTTGTCCTATTTGGTGGGGGCGGGGCTTTCCGTGTGCGGGGCGGTGATGCAGGGGATTTTTCAAAACCCCATGGCCGACCCGCATCTGCTGGGCGTGTCTTCCGGGGCGGCGCTGGGGGCCTCCCTATCGCTGCTGCTGGGGGCGGGGGCCGGGGTGCTCGGGCTGGGTCTGACATCCATGCTGGCCTTTGCCGGGGGCACGGGGGCGGTGCTCCTGGTGCATATGCTCTCGGCCCAAAGGGGCAAGGCCTCCCCGGGCAGGCTGCTGCTTTCGGGCATTGCCATGACATCGCTTTTGTCGGCGGCGATTTCCGCCATGATGATCTTTCGGCGGGACAAGATCGAGCGCATCGTGCAGTGGACCATGGGCAGCTTTGCCAGCGCCACCTGGGAAAAGGTGATCGCCGCGGCGGCCTTCATCCTGCCGCTGTCGTTTTTGCTTTCCTTTACGGGAAAGATCCTCAACGCCCTGGCCCTGGGGGATGAGCCCGCGGGGAGCCTGGGCATCCCGGTGGAAAGCGCGCGGCGGCTGATGCTGCTGGCCTCCACGCTGCTTACGGCGGCGGCGGTGTCGGTAAGCGGCATCATCGGCTTTGTGGGGCTGGTGGTGCCCCATGTGGCCAGGCTGCTGATGGGCGGCGATTACCGGGGGCTGCTGCCCCTGTCGTTCCTGACAGGCGGGCTGTTTTTGTGCGCCATGGATACCCTGGCCCGCACCGCGGCCTCCCCGCTGGAGATGCCGGTGGGCGTATTGACTTCCCTGGTGGGCGGCGTGTTCTTTCTGGTTCTCATGCGCCGCGCGGGGCAGCAGGGCAAATGATCCTGAAATCCGTCTTTCCAACCATTTCATGGGAACAAAGCGCGCGGCTTGTACGTCCTATGTGTGGACGGGCTGATCCCAGCCGGGATATGCGTCCCGATCCGACAGTATCCATCAGAAATAGTGCTTGCCAAGGTACTTGTGAATCTATACAATAAAAGGGAGGAGGCGCGGGGACAGGCTTTCCTGTCCGCCCCGCGCAAGGAGGGAAGGCAGCCATGAATACGCAACGGAAACGCAAGGCCGCGCTGGTGGCGCTGCTTTTGGTGACGGCGCTGACAGTGTCCAGCTGCTACATGTCTTCGGGGGATATCACCGACGGTTCGAATTTGCCGCTGGGGGGCAGCGACAGCATTCCCTTTGCCACCATGGATGTCACGCCGACGCCCACCCCAACGCCTACCTCCACGCCCGCCACGGGCGGTGTGGACCAGTTCCAGTTGCCGGAGGGCTGGGGCAGCACCACTGTGCCCACGGCCACCCCTTACCAAAACAACATAAGCCCTACCTCGCCCCCTGTGCCCACCACGCCGCCATCCACCAAAACGCAGGCGCCCCAGCAGGATGACAGCGTGCTAAAGACGGGCAGCACGGGTGACGCGGTAAAGCAGCTCCAGCAGAAATTGAAAGAGCTGGGCTACTATACCGGCTCGGTAGACGGCGCCTATGGCGCGGGCACCGCCAACGCGGTGAAGGAATTCCAGCAGGTGAACGGCCTGTATACCGATGGCATCGCAGGCGGCAAAACCCAGGAAGCGCTGTACAGCTACTACGCCATCGCCAAATCCAAGAGCAGCGCGACCGCCACTCCCAGGGTCACCGCGACGGGAAGGCCCACGGCTACCCCCTACTTCAACAGCAATACCTACTTGCGGCTGGGCAACACCGGCAGCGGCGTCCGGCAGATGCAGGCCCGCCTGATCACCCTGGGCTACCTGGGCGGTACGGCGGACAGCAGCTTTGGAGAGTCCACGGAAGCGGCATTGAAGGCTTTCCAAAAGAAAGCCGGCGTCTGGACGGACGGCGTTGCCGGGCAGGATACTCTTTCCAAGCTGTACAGTTCCAGCGCGCCCAAGGCCTCCAGCATGGTGGCGACCGTCGGCCTGTCCCTGAAGGAAGGGATGGACGGCGACGAGGTGCGGGCGCTGCAGCGGCGCTTGAAGGAATTGGGTTACTACGCTGGGGCCATTGACGGAGATTACGGCGCGGGCACCAAGACCGCCGTGACCGCTTTCCAGCAGAAGAACGGGCTGACAGCGGATGGCATTGCCGGCACCAGCACCCAAAACAAGCTCTTTGCGGCGGATGTCGTTAAATCCGACGGCACCGGCACAGGTGCCACGGCCACAGCCGCGCCAGCCGCCGGCACCTCGACGTATACAACGCTTCGGGAGGGTGACAGCGGCGACGCGGTGAAGAAGCTGCAGACGGAGCTCAAGAAGCTGGGCTACTACACAGGTTCGGTGGATGGCAAGTACGGCAGCGGCACAGTGACGGCAGTGACCTCCTTCCAGGCGGTGAACGGGCTGACGGCGGACGGCGTGGCCGGCCCCGCCACCCAGCAGCGGCTGTACGGGGACAGCTCCACCAGCAACACAATCTCCGGCTCTTTGAAGCTGTATGACGAGAGCAGCGGCGTGCGCGACCTGCAGTATGCGCTGTATGAGCTGGGGTATTTCCAGGATGCCATCAGTGGCATCTACGGGGACAGCACCTACAACGCTGTGCGGGAATTCCAGATGATCAACGGGCTGACGGTAGACGGGGTGGCAGGCAATGCCACCCTGAATCTGCTTTTCTCCAGTGGTGCCAAATCGGTAACCAGCGTGACCGGCACGTATGTGACGCTGCAAAAGGGCAGCGAGGGCGACGAAGTGGTGCAGCTGCAAGCCACCCTGGTGGATCTCGGCTACCTGGACGGCAATGTTACCGGCACATTTGACGATGCCACCTTTGCGGCCTTGAAATCCTTCCAACAGTACAACGGGCTGGCTGTGGACGGCATTGCCGGGTCGACCACTCAGGAGAGGCTGTACTCCGATGCGGCGGTGGCCAACCCCCTCCGGCATTGAAAGGGTAAAAGCAAGAAGCAGATCCCCGGCGGCACAGGCTTGCGGGGGTTGCTTTTTTTTGTTACAATGTTTTCAAATTAAAGGGAAATTTCGCAAAGGGAGGGATGCTGCTTGGATGCGCTGATGACGGCCCGGGCCATTCTTGCGGAGGAAACGCCCCTGGCCTTTGACTGCGGCAAATGCTGCGGGGCAGCCTGCTGCCAGGGTGGGGAGCAGGACGGGATGCTGCTTTTCCCGGGGGAGGAGCGGCTGTATGAGAACTGCGGATGGGCGCGGGTCATTCCGGACAGGCTGGGCCTCAAGCTGATCTGCAAGGGTTCCTGCAAAAGGGAGGAGCGGCCCTTGGCCTGCCGCATATTTCCCCTGGCGATCCGCCTTACAAGGCAGGAGGCGGGAGCCGTAAAGGCGAATATTGTAACAGATGTGCGTGCCTGGCCTGTGTGCCCCCTGATGCGAAGCGGCAAAAGGGGACTGAAGCCATCCTTTGTGGAGGCGGCGGAGCGGGCGGCCGCGGTATTGCTGACGGAGAATGAGAACCTGGCGTTTCTTGAAAATCTTTCGCGGGAACTGGATGCCTATCGACGGATGAAGCAGTCTTTTCTATCCGGGAGGGTATGAGCATGTGGCGCAAGGGGAATGCCTGGGTGGAGAGCCACGGTACGGGCGAGGGCGGGCTTCTGCTTTGGGGCGACGCCCCCCGGCAGCGTACGCGCCTGCTGGCTGAGTTTTCTTCCCAGGTGCAATGCATGTACATTGATCCGCCCTTTTTCACGGGGGATGTGTTCCAGCACCGCATGCGCGTAGGGGAGGAAGGCTGGCGCACGGGCAGGCATCAAATTCTGCTGCCCGCATACGCGGACAGATTTTCTTCCCGGGAGGAGTACCTTGCCTTCATGCGGGAAACGCTGACCCTGGCCCACGGCTTGCTGCGGGATTCCGGGGTTTTCTTTTTGCATATCGATTACAGAATGCACGCTTATTTAAAGCTTTTGTGCGACGAGATTTTCGGGGAGAAGAATTTTCTCAACGAGATCGTGTGGGTATATCAAACCGGAGGCCGGGCCACGAAGCATTTCAGCCGCAAGCACGATATCATCCTGTTTTACGCAAAAAGCGGGGAAAGTTTTTTTGATATCACCAAGGCCCCCATCAGCCGGGCCGAATGCCGGGACAACCATATGCGCCGCCGGGTGGACGAGCAGGGGAGGCCTTACCGCTCCATTAGGACCAACGGCAAGGAATATGTCTATTATGATGACGAGCCGGCCTATCCAAGCGACGTGTGGACGGACGTGAGCCACTTGCAGCAGAAGGACCCCCAGCGGACCGGTTATGACACCCAGAAGCCCATCCGGCTGCTGGAAAGGGTTCTGCTTACCACCACAAAGCCCGGCGATCTTGCTGCGGACCTGATGTGCGGCACGGGCACCACCCTGGTGGCCGCGGCCAAGCATGGCCGCCGGTTTTTGGGCATCGACCGGGAGGTCAATGCCGTGGCTATTACGAGGAAACGGCTGCTGGGGGAGGACTTTTTGCTGGAGTGGCCCTGCCTGGACACAGACGCCGTCTTTGATGCGGACGTGCGTCCGGCGCTGGGATTTTATGAGGTGGCGCTGAAAGCCTTCACCCTGGAAAAGAAGGTGGAGGCAAGTCTGAAAAAAATCCCGGCCGGCTTTCCCTTAGGCCCCCTGGGCGCGGTGGACCAGTGGTCGGCCGGATATTTGAAAGAGGGCGTATTCGTGTCCCACGCCCACGCCGCCAGGCTCCGGCAGACCCCGGAGCTTCCGCCCCAGTTGGAGGTGCCCATGCTCACCGGGCAGCTGGCGGTGGAGATCGTGGATATTTTGGGCAGGAAGAGCATCTGGAAGTGGGAAGCGTAGGAAATGCAAGAAGCCGCCGTGCGGGAGAATTCTCCACAAAACGGCGGTTTCTGATTGAATCAGCAGAAAAGGAGCATTACCGGTAGCAGCAATGATTTTGGCATAGGCTGCCGGCCTGCAGCATGGCGGTCCAGATCCGTGCGTGGGCATATTCATCGCCAAGGATGGAGGTCAGCAAATACCGGACATCAAGGGTGGGCGCGCACATGGCAAGCTCCGAGTAGCGCCGGATAGCACCCAGTTCCCCTTGAATAGCGGTCTCCACGTCGGCACTGAAATTTCCGGTTGCACTCGGGCAGTCCGGAGGGCAGGATACCGGCGGGGGACAAATGCCCAGGAGAGAGGCCTGGAGCCGGGCATGGCCGTATTCGTCGCCGACGATGCTCGTAACCAGCTCACGATAGATATTGTTGGGCGCTTCGTTGGCAATTTGCGCGTAAAAACCGGCGTCGCATATCTCGTCCTGGATGGATTCTTCAAGCTGCTCTCTGTAGTTGGCACAAAGGGTTGTGCTCATAAGTTCACCTGTATTCTTCAGCTTATTTGATGGGTTTTACGCCTGCTGCCCCCGGCGTGCGCATCGTCCCATCACCATCATTATATTTTATGGGAATGATTTTGTTCCAAAAATACATGTGCTCAAACGGAAGATGGAAAAAGGCGATTCCAAAGAGGCCATACCCTTTGGGTGGCCTGCAAAGCAGCCTTGCAGCTTTGTAGTGCTTTTCTCTTACTGCACTGCACGATGGCCGCGCAAAATTAAAATGAGGGGATTCCAAAGGGATTAGATCCCTTTGGCGGGGTTCTCAGGGGCGGCACCCCTGAGCCAGAACCTTTCCAGGCTCTCCGCCTCAAACCGCCAGTGGGGTGGGCACAAACGCAGGTATTCCTGCTGAAAATACCGGTTGTCGATCAAAAGCACCACGCCGCGGTCAGTTTCGGAGCGGATCACCCGGCCGGCGGCCTGGAGCACCTTGTGCATGCCCGGATAGCGGTAGGCAAAGCCGAAGCCGTCATCCAGGGTGTTTTCATAATGCCGCCGCAGTGCCTCCTGCTCCAGGCAGACCATGGGCAGGCCCACGCCTACGATCATCACGCCAAGCAGGCGTTCCCCCGGCAGGTCGATGCCCTCGGCAAAAATGCCGCCCAATACGCACATCCCCAGCAGCGGCGCGCCGTCCAGGGAAAAGTTTCTTAAAAACACTTCTCTTTGGGACTCCTCCATGTTCCCTTCCTGGACAAGCAGGGGCAGGCCGGGATCAAGTTTCAAGAGTTCGGCCCCCACCAGGCGCAGGTAAGCATAGCTGGGGAAAAAGGCGATGTATTTGCCGGGCCGGGCGGAAAAGGCGGCAAGGATAGCCTCCGCCACCCGGGGCGCGGTTTGGCGGCGCAGGGCGTAGCGGGTATCTACCCCGTGGCGGACCACCAGCAAATTTTCCCTGGGGAAGGGGGAGGGGAGCGCAAAGCAGGCGTCTTCTTCCCCGCCGCCCAACAGGCGGAGCATGGCGGAAAGGGGCGAGAGCGTGGCGGAAAAATACACCGTCCCACACAGCCGCCTGGTGGCCTTGTCCAGGTGCTCCGACACAGAAAGCGCCAGCAGCCGCACCAGGCGCTCCCGGCCCTGCCTTACGCACAGCGGCGCATAATTGGAAAGCCCCCGTTTGACGGCCGCGGTAAAGCCCGCTGCCATTTGATAGAGGTCCCCCAGCAGCCTGCCCGCCTCACCCGGGGGTGGGTCGGAAAAGGCCTCCATCACCTGGTCCAGCACTTCCTCCATGGCGGGGGCAAGGCCCTCCGGCAATGCGTCCAGTTCCGTCTCCTCCCACCCCTCCGCCAGGGGGATGGCCCGCAGGAGAGAGAGAGCCTTTGTCAGCGCCTTATACAGACGGCTTTTGCGCCGGCCAGCCTTGTTGAGCAGCGTCCTGTAAGCCTTTATTTGGCTTCCGTCGGCAAACCCGGAGAGCATCTCCCGGACGCGGGAAGCCAGGTTGTGGCTCTCGTCCGCCAAAAGGGTGACATCCGTCCGCCATTCGAAGACGCGCTTGATCCTGGCTACGGGATCGAAGGCGTAGTTGTAATCGCAGATTACCACATCGGCGATCTCGGCCAGGGAGAGCGCGAACTCGAAGGGGCACACTTGGTGCCTGTCCGCCATGCCGATCACCGCCTGGCCGTTCCAGTCGCAGGTTTCCAGCATTTCGTCCAGCGCGGCGGGAAGCCGCAGGAAATGCCCCTTGGCCCGGGGACAGTCGTCCGGGTGGCAGCGGGGAAAGCCGGGGCATTGCTTTTCCTTGGCGTTGAGGGTCAATGACCAGGCATGCAGCCCCTTTTCCCGCATGAGGCCCATGGCCGCAAGCGCCGCCTGCCTGGCGGTGGTGCGTGCGGTGAGGTAGAATAGCTGCCCTGTCAGCCCCTGGCCCAAGGCCTTCACCGCGGGATACAGCACCGCGGCGGATTTGCCCGTGCCTGTGGGCATGCTGGCAAACAGCCGCTTTTTTGAATGGATAGCGGTAAAGACCTGCACAGCCATTTCCCGTTGGCCGGGCCGGTAACTCTCAAAGGGGAAGGGCAAGGCAGCGATGCTTGTATCCCGCCGTGCCCGGTGGGCGCTTAAGACCGCCTCCCACTGGGCATAGGCCGAAAGCAGCGCGGAAAATTCCGCCGCCAGAGCCTGCGCCGAAAGCTCCTCCGCAAAGGAGGCGCGCAAAGCCCCCGCCTCGCTGATGTAGACCACCCGGAGTCGCACAGCACTTTTGCCCATGAGCGCGCATACCATGTGGCCGTATACCACGGCCTGGGCACGGTGGGCAGGGAGGGCCGCTTCCGGCGGATGCACCCCGCACAGCTTCAGTTCCTCGACCACGGGAACCTCGCCGTCTAAAAACGCGTCCATCCGCCCGGAGACCAGGAAGGCCGTGGAACCGGCCTCCGCCGCAAGGCTCAGGGGGACCTCCGCCTGCCAGCCTTCCTCCAAGGCGCATTGCCGCGCTCTGTGGCCCCGGGACCCCGCCAGCATATCCTGCTTTCCGGCTGCGGGCAGGATGTCCTCCCCGTGGATGGAGAATTCCACCAGCTCCCGCACCGATACCCTGCGCTCCCCCATGCCACACCTCATGCAAACATTTGTTTTCATTATGGCATAAGAACGGGGGGAAAGCAAGGGGGACGGGGGATTTTGCGGGGAGGGGAATTTTTACAAAAATTTCCTTCCCCGCAAGTCCAAACAGCCCTTCCCCG